>CAYUUL010000001.1:0-49659 GCA_964447865.1 uncultured Planctomycetaceae bacterium
GTTCCGTCGAGCACGATAGTCTGTCCAGCGACAGAATCGGCAACGGTAACGACGTTTCCAACGTAGGTCGACACAACGGCAGATCCGTCGTTCGCGAACAAGAATTTGGAACCGTCGACGGTCGTGAATTCAGTATCGACCGCGTCGCGACGAACCGCCATTTCAACGGTAACGCCCAATTCCGTAGTAATCGATCCTCCGTCGACAAATTTCACGAGCGAGCCGTCCGGCAAGAGCGCCGCGGCGCCGACGTAGGTCGCGGAAGTATTTCCGGATTCCGCGACAAGTTCAATCGCGACAGCCCCGTTCAAGACGGCTTTGAGCGAACCGTCTTCCGCTACAAACCCGCCGTTCATGAAGGAACCGACTTTGCCGTTGTAGACAATCTTATCACCGTTCTTGAGGGAGACGACTTCACCGGTCGCCGTAGTCGCCGCGTATTCGTAATAGGTCAAGTAGGTCTTCGAGTACGCGATCGAGTCTTCCGTCAGGTCGGAGAGCAACGTCTTCGAACCGTCGGCGAATTCAAGCACGTCGACGTATTCATACTTCGTGGAGACCGGCGGAACTTGTCCTTGCGATTCGAGATAATCGAACTTGGACTCACGGTGCGCGGTAACTTTCGAACCGTCGGCGAGGTTGATATCGACCGAGTAGGTATAATCGAATCTTCCCGGCGCGTAAGCGACGACGTCGCCGTTCGGATACGTGAAGACGCCGTTTTCGAAGACGACGCAAGTCTTTCCATATTCGAACGTCATACCGTCGACGAGCGTGACGTCGGAATCTCCAACCACAACGACGTTTCTTCCAACGGAAGCGACGCCGTCGACAACGGAGACGACCACCATGTCGTCGCGGACGAATTCTCCGGAATCAATCAGGATCTTGGAGCTGTACCAGTATGGACCGACGTAGAGTTCGGTAGCTTCACGCAACGTAACGACGTCGTCCAACGGGTTGTATTGCCCGTCGTCCGTAGAGGTAACGACGAGGCTCGGGGCTTCGTAAACCTGGAAGGACGTCGTGTAAACGTTGTTGTCCTTGGACGTTTCGACGAAGTCGTCCGAACCGGCCAACGAGATGGTAACGGTATAGGAACCGACCGGCAACGCGCCGAGGTTTTGTCGAGCGTAGCTTTGCGACGCGCCCGCGGCGAGCCAATCCGAAACCTGGAGCCAATCGTAGTAGTCGGAATCCTCTTGATAACGTCCGACGACGGTCGCGGAGTAGTCTTCGCCGGTCGCCGTCACGCCTTCAACCTTGAACACGACGTCAAACTTATCGTAGACGGTCGCGTCGCCGTTATTGGCGATCGAGTAATCGAGCACGACGTCGTTTCCAACGATGTAATGATCGGTCGTTTTTCCATCGATCGTAGCGAACCAGAAGTTGACCGGATTATCGGAGAAGGAGAGGTCCGGAGTCACGACGGTCTGGAACTCGTAAGCGCCCATATCAATGGCGTAAACAGTCTCGCCGACGAGGACGCCGACATACCGGGCGTTACCCGCGAGATCGGTCTCGACTCCGGCTTTCGCCAGGGAATTAAGAGCGGTATTGACGGCGGGGGAGCTCGCTTTGAGCGAGTAATCGCCGTTATCCGCGTCGTTAAATTGCGGGTCAACGCCAACGAAGCATCGATAATCGGCGAGCATCCACGAAGCGTCGAAGGCCAAATCGCCAGTCGACTCAATGTTCTGGAGCAAGGAGTTGCGGAGCAACATAGACGCGTCGGCGGCGGCAAAGATATCGGAGCCGTTTTCAGCGGTATTTCCAGCGACTATCGAGTTGTCGATCTTAGCGGAGGTCAGGACGTAGAGTCCGCCGCCCAACTTAGCGGAGTTACCCGCGACGGTAACGTTGACGAGCGTAACCTTCTTAGCGTAGATACCGCCCGCGTTTTCGCCAGCCTGGTTATCCGCGACAAGCGCGTTGTTCAAGTTGACGTTCGAAGCGTAGACAGCGCCCGCGTCGACGCCAGCCTGGTTTCCAGTAATCGTAGCCAATCCCTTGACGGTAAACGTCCCCGCGGCGACGGCGCCGTAACTTTGTCCAGCCTTATTTCCGCGAATCGTAGCGTTTCCTTCGACAGTCGCGCCATTCGCAACTTGCATCGCGCCGTAATCGCCGGTCGCTTCATTCTGTTCGAGATTCAAATTTCCTCCGACAGTAAGCAACTTAGCGTAAATCGCGCCGACCTTATCGTTCGCAACGTTCTTATTGAGAACGAGGTCGCCGGCAACGGAAATCGTTCTTCCGACGTAAATAGCGCCGTAAGAATCCGCGACGTTGTCTTCGGCTTTTAACGCGCCGCCGACAGTGACGTCAAGTATGGCGTAAGCCGCGCCTGCCTCGCTCGCGATCGGGGTCGTATTGAGATCGCCAAGAGCGACGGTCTCGGAAGTCATATTTCCTTCGGCGTCATAGACTCGAGTCGTAACACGTTCTTGCGTGAATTCTTTCGCGGCGACAGCTTCGTTATCGGTAAACGTAGCGTTTCCATCGACGGTTAGTTTTCCGGCGTAGATAGCGCCGTAAGCGGCGGCGGAGTTGCCGCGCGCTTCCAAGTCTCCGTCAATTTCGACGTACCCGGTATTGGTAGCGAGCGCGCCCGCGTTGCCGACCGACATTACGCCGGAAAGTTGTTCGACGAGAACGACAGTCTTAACGCCGGTCTCAGAATCGACGGTTTCAGTCGTGGAGACGGCGACAACGTTCGTCGGATTGACGTCGCTGTTGGCAGCAGCTTTGTTATTCGCCAGGAGTAAAGAGCCCGCGACGGAGACGACGACGCCCTTTCCGGTAGCGAAGATCGCGCCGTAATTACCGCCCGCCTGGTTGCCGGTAACGTTGACGGTCGCGGCGGAGTCGGACGTCGTAACGCTGTACGCTTCGATGGCGCCAACGTTGCCGGATGCTTTGTTGTCCGCTACGGTAAGAGTCGAGTTCGCAACAACCGCGCCGGCAGCTTTGATAGCGCCGACGTTGCCAGTCGCTTCGTTTCCGGAAACATTCGCGGAACCGACGAGCGTAACGGAACCAGCCGCGTAAATCGCGCCAAAGTCCGCGCCCGACTTATTGGAGGAAATCGTAGATTCGGCTCCGAAGGCAACGTTTCTGGCTTCAATCGCGCCGACGTTTCCGCCAGCTTCGTTTCCGGTAACGTTGGTCACGCCATCAATAGTAACGTCTAGAACCGCGTCAATCGCGCCGACCGCGCCGACCGCTTTGTTGCCGGCAATGGTAGCGTCACCGGACACTTTGACGCTATTGGCGGCGATAGCGCCGACGTTGCCGCCAGCTTCATTACCGGTAATCGTCGCGTTTCCAGCAATCGTGACGTCAACGACAACGTTGAACGCGCCATAGTCGCCGGTCGCCTTGTTGTTCTTTATCTCGGCGTCGCCAGTCACTTTGACGCTCTTAGCGTCGATAGCACCGACCTTTCCAGCCGCTTCGTTGCCAGTGACGACAGCTTTACCGCCAATGATAAGATCGCCGGACGCGACCACGGCGCCGTAATCGCCGCCGAGCGCTTTGTTGTCGGCAATGGTAGCGTCGCCGGAAATATTAACGTTCCTTGCGACAAACGCGCCGACCCTTCCAGCCGCCTCGTTGCCGGTAATCGTCGCGTTACCTTGAATATTAACGTCTTCGTTCACGAACATCGCGCCGAAATCGTCGCCAGCCTTATTGTTTGCAATAGTAGCGGCGCCGGTCACTTTGACGTTCTTAGCCCAAACGGCGCCCATATATTCGGCTGCTTCGTTACCAGTAATAGTCGCGTTTCCGCCGACATTGAGTTCGCCGTCGGCATAAATCGCGCCGACTTTTGTCGCTTTGTTGTCGGCAACAGTAGCGTCGCCGGTCACTTTGACGTTCTTAGCGGAAATCGCGCCAATGACGCCGCCAGCTTCGTTGCCCGTTATCGTAGCAACGCCGCCGACCGTGACGTCGCCTGCCGCTTTGACCGCGCCGTAATCGCCGGTCGCTTTATTGTTCGTAATCGTAGCGTCGCCGGTTACCGCAACGGCGTTAGCGCCAATCGCGCCGACGTTGCCGCCGGCTTCGTTGCCCGTTATCGTCGCGTTTGCGCCAAAGGTTACGTCGCCTGTCGCGTTGATCGCGCCGAAATCGCCAGCAACGGCTTTGTTGCCGGAAATCTCAGCGTCGCCGGTAATCGCAACGTTCGCCGCGGAAATCGCGCCGACCATACCGCCAGCTTCGTTGCCCGTTATCGTAGCAACGCCGCCGACCGTGACGTCGCCGACCGCTTTAACCGCGCCGTAATCGCCGGTCGCTTTATTGTTCGTAATCGTAGCGTCGCCGGTTACCGCAACGGCGTTAGCGCCAATCGCGCCGACGTTGCCGCCGGCTTCGTTGCCCGTTATCGTCGCGTTTGCGCCAAAGGTTACGTCGCCTGTCGCGTTGATCGCGCCGAAATCGCCAGCAACGGCTTTGTTGCCGGAAATCTCAGCGTCGCCGGTAATCGCAACGTTCGCCGCGGAAATCGCGCCGACCATACCGCCAGCTTCGTTGCCCGTTATCGTAGCAACGCCGCCGACCGCGACGTCCGCGCCGGCATACAGAGCTCCGAAATCGCCAGTCGCCTTGTTGTCGGCGATAGTCGCATCGGATCCAACATTGACATTTCCAGTCGCATAGACGCCGCCGTAGTTTCGATTCGCAGCGTTGCCAGTCAGCTCGAGAACGCCGTCGACGTCCAAATTTCCATCGACATAAGCGGAGCCATAATCGCCAATATTTTCAATTGTCGATTCTTTCGTAACAGTCGCTTCGGAACCGTCGGCGGGAATGACTTCAGTCGTAGTTTCAGTCAGGACGTATCCGGTCGCTTTGTTGCCGTTGAACGTCGCGTTTCCAGCGACATTGACGTCGCCCTTTGCGTAAATCGCGCCGACAGACCCGGCTTCGTTCTTATTAAACTTGACGTTTGCGCCGAATTCAGCGCCGCCGGCCGCGACGTAGATAGCGCCGCCGAGGGCGGAGTAAGTCGTCTTGACGACCTTTGTAACAATGGTTTCGCCTTCATCGCCCGTAGCGGTAGCGGAAGTCATAACGACTTCGGTTGGAACCGTTCCAGCAACGTTTGTCGCCACAGTAGCGTCCCCGGCGACTTCTACGGAATCAATCGCGTAAATCGCGCCGCCGTTCAACCCGGCCTTGTTGCCCGAGATATTGGAATCGCCGTTTCCAACCTTGACGTAAGACTTGGAATATACCGCGCCGCCGTCTTTTCCAGCCTGGTTTCCAGTAGCGACGAGCGAGCCGTCGGTCGCAAAGGAATTGGCGTAGATCGCGCCGCCTTCTTCTTCCACGACGTTCTGTTTGGCGACGACGTTTCCGGTAACTTTAACGTCTCCGGCGGCGTAAATCGCCGAGCCTTTGAGTCCGGAGTTACTTTCGAGATTCGCTTCGCCGCCGACAACGACGTTTCCGGAAGCAATGATCGCGCCGCCGACATTATTTTTCGCTTCAAGGTTCGAGGCGACCGTGACGTCGGAAGAAACAAGGGCTCCGGAGTTCGTCGTATTCGCGTTATTGTTGAGAGTAAGCGAACCGTCGATCTTGACGGAATTTGCTTCAATCGCCGATACCGTCGCGGCAGTATTGGCGTTGATTTCGGCGTTTCCAGCAACATTGAACGCGCCGTTAATCCTGGCGGCTCCATAAGAACCTGTCGCGGAGTTAGAGTCGACGGTAGCGTTTCCGGCAACGGTAAGATCGCCATTGACATTCATAACGCCGTAATCGCCGCCGAGCGCTTTGTTGCTATTCGCGGTCAAATCGCCGCCAACAGTCAAAGAGCCAAGGATTTGCGCGGCGCCGTAGCCAGCCGCGGCTTCGTTATTATTGAGTTCGACATTGCCAGTCGCGTCGACCGCGCCGCCAGCGTAAACCGCGCCGACTTCCGCGCCGGACTTATTCGCGTCTGCCGTCAAATTAGCGCCAACCGTTACGTCGCCTTCGCTATAAAGCGCGCCGTAGGAACCGCTCGCGGAGTTGTTATTGAAGGTCGCTGAACCGGTCGTGGAAACAGACTTCGCGCGGACTGCGCCGTAATCGCCGCCGAGCGCTTTGTTGCTATTCGCGGTCAAATCGCCGCCAACAGTCAAAGAGCCAAGGATTTGCGCGGCGCCGTAGCCAGCCGCGGCTTCGTTATTATTGAGTTCGACATTGCCAGTCGCGTCGACCGCGCCGCCAGCGTAAACCGCGCCGACTTCCGCGCCGGACTTATTCGCGTCTGCCGTCAAATTAGCGCCAACCGTTACGTCGCCTTCGCTATAAAGCGCGCCGTAGGAACCGCTCGCGGAGTTGTTATTGAAGGTCGCTGAACCGGTCGCGGAAACTGACTTCGCGCGAATCGCGCCGTAATCGCCGCCGAGCGCTTTATTGTCACTCGCGGTCAAATCGCCGCCGACCGTCAAGACGCCGTTAGCGGAAATCGCGCCGACGGAAGCGCCAGCTTTATTGACATTCGCGGTCAGATTACCGGCGACGTCGACGTAACCAGTCGCGGCAATAGCGCCGACCGCTTTACCGGCGACGTTATTGTTAGCGGTCAAATCGCCACCAATAACGAAATCGCCCTTCGCGTAGACCGCGCCGTTCGAACCGCCCGCGGAGTTGGAGTTGAGTTCGGCGTCGCCCGCGACGACAAAGCCCTTAGAGAACAGAGCGCCGTAATCGCCGGACTTAGCCTCGTTATTGGACAGATTGGCGTCGAGATCAACGGAGAATTTTCCGTTGGCGTACGCGGCGCCGTAAGAACCGTCGGCGGTATTGTCGGTAATAGTAGCGTTTCCAGAGATAGAGACAGGACCGTTCGCAAAGAACGCGCCATAGTCGCCTTTGACGTCGTCGACAAACTTACTGGCGTTCGCTTTATTCCCAGTCGCGACAAAATCGCCGTCGACATTGAATCCAATTTCGGCGTAGATCGCGCCGCCCGCTTCCGCTTCATTTCCCTTGAAGGTAACGGCGACGTTCGACTCAGAAGTTGGGTCGGCGGCAAAGTTCAAGGAAGCAGTCTTGGAGGCGTAGATCGCGCCGCCCACAACATTACGCGAGGCAAAGTCGGTAGCAGCGGCTTTATTGTTCTCGAAGACGCCGGCGACAACGCTGGTATCAACCAGGGTGTAAATTGCGCCCGCGCGTTCGGCGGAGTTGTTGGTAAAGTTCGAGTTTTCAACGACCAGTTCGCCGTTTTGCGCGGCAATAGCGCCGCCCGCGAACGCGTAGTTTCCGGAGAAGTTGGCGTTCTTAACGACGGTAGATCCGTTTTCGGTATCGGCAAAGATAGCGCCGCCGAATTCAGTCGCTTTGTTGTTCGTGAACGACCCGCCGTCAACCGTCAAGGAGCTGTAGTTGACAATAGCGCCGCCGAGACCAGCGCGGAGGTGTTCTCCATGTTCGGTCGTCTTGGCCCAGTAGGCTTCGTTGTCGGTAAAATCGACGTTTTTGAGAGTCAAGTTACCGGAGTTTACAACGGCGCCGCCTGCTTCCGCGTACCCTTCTTTCAAGGTCAGGTCGGAAATCGTAACGTTCGTGTTGGAATCGATAACGAACATATTGGTAGCGTTATCGCCGCTGATAGAGACGCCGCGATCTTCGCCAAGTATGACGAGGTCGCGCTTAACGACCTTGTTCGACCCAAGAAGCGTAGTAGAGCCGGAAAGTTCGACCGCGCCCTTCGCGGAGTCGATAACGATCGTCTTACCTTGCATCTTCGCCTTATCGAAGGTAACGACCGCGTCGATTTCTTTTGTGAGTTTCGCAACGCCGTCCCGCACCTCAAGTACGGAACCGTCTGTCAGGGTGATCGGTTTTTCGACCACGGCGGTACGCGTGCTCAACGATCCGATAGCCAAACTCGCGAAGTTCAAATTCGCGCCGTCTTCATATTCGATCATCGAGCCGTCTTCAAAGACGAACGCCCCGGACGGATATTTTTCGTTTTGATAGTAAGTGAATTTCACGTTGGAATACGTGAATTCCTGACCGTCTTGCAGAATGACGTCGCCGTCGGCGGTACGCAACACGTTATAGGTATAGTGCGAACCTTCCTGATCGTTCAAACCGGAATCTTCAACATAGTGAATGTATTGATCGGTTTGGAGCTGGAAGCTGGCGGCGGACCCGTCGGGATAGGTGATCGGTCCGGCGTCAATAACGGATTGCGGGACTCTTGCGGAATCAGGATCCGTACCATAAGTGAAGTATCCGCCGTTCATCTGATAATGATAGTAGATAGAACGACCGTTGAGAATAAACTCGTCGCCTTCTTGCAGGTCAATTTGCACGCCGTCCTTTACAACGACGTCAACCGATTGAGTGAGCCAACCGTCGACAACGGTGAGGACTTCGCCGTTCTGCAAGGTGAAAGTAGTCCCGTCGGGAACAAGGTAAGTAGAAACGTACTTGTAGGAACCGGCGGCGTCGACAGCTTCGCGCAACGAGGTTTCGCCGTCAGTAGGATCAACAACGTCTTTCTCCGTAGTGACGACCGTACTCGGCTCGGAGAATACGTTGAAAGTTCCGACGTAAACGTTGTTGTTTTCTCCGACGTATCCGTCTTCTTCGCCGAATTCATAGACGTTTCCAACGCCGTTAACGTCGAGCGTAACGGTTACGGTATATCGCCCTTCCGGCAAGGATCCGAAATTCGTGATCAAACCAGCTTCGCCGCCAACTTCAATCCAGTCCGCGACGTTAAGCCAATCGCAATTTGTGAAGGAGGAAGCGAAGGACTGAGAGTCGAGCGTTTGATCGTAAATGGTATTTCCGGAATCGTCGACGCCGACCAACTTAACGTTGAAGTAAAAGTTGTCGATAACGCGAGCGGTACCGACGTTTTGAACGTTGAAGTCGATGCAAACGTCTTGTCCGGCGATGAAGTAGTCGAGTTTGGTAGCGTTTCCGTCTTCATCGACGACCTGAGCGCCCCAGTAATCGACAGAACCGTCGACAATCGCGAGATCCGGGGCGACGACAGTTTGGTATTCGTACGCGCCCATATCGACGGAACGGACTTGTCCTTCGATCGTCAAGCCGACGCGTCTCGCGTTCCCGGCCCGGTCAAACTCAGCTTTATCCAACGCGTTCGAACCAGCGTTGACAGCCGGGGAGGTCTTTTTAAGTGTGTAGTCCGAATTGAGTTGCGGATCGACGCCAAGTAAGCTTCGATATTCGGCAAGAACCGTATACTGATTAGGACCGGTTTGCGCAATATTCTTGAGGAGCGAACTACGCAGGTAGGTAATTGCCGAGGAAGAAGTGTAGAGGTCGTACCCTTCCCCATTCGAGGTATTATTCGCAAGAATCGAGTTGTCAATCGTCGCGGTTCCGTCGTTATACAACCCCGCGCCTTCTTCAGCGGTGTTGTCGGCGATAGTGACGTTGACAAAGGTTGTTGAGGAGGTCGCGTAAACGGCGCCGCCCCAACCGGTGGCCTTGTTCTTCGCAAAGAGCGAGTTCGAAGCGTTCAAGACTCCGTCGGCGTATACCGCCGCGCCGTTGACCGCGCGGTTGCTAACGAGGTAAGCGCCAATCAGGTTGATCGAGGAGTCCTTCGTACCGTAAACGGCGCCGCCCGAAACTTTCGCGACGTTCGCGGTGAACTTAACGTTGCTAAAGGTCGCGGATCCTGCGTTATAGACAGCCGCGCCCGAATTCGCCTTGTTCTTGTTATAAGTCGAACCGGAATCTTCCAGGATACCGGCGTTGTAAACGGCGCCGCCGTCGCCCGACGCGGAAGAACTTGTAAAGACGCTCGCTTCGATAGTCAACTTGGCGTTTTCACTATTGAAAATAGCGCCGCCGTCAATCGCTGAAGTCTTTGTAAAGGTCGAGTCAGAGACGTCGAGATCCGCCGCGCCGATATTCGCGATAGCTCCGCCGCGATATTCCGCTTTCGTTTGCGTAAAGGCGGAACGAGCGACGTCGACAATACCTCCGTCGTTGTAAATAGCTCCGCCGTTCTCGCCGGACGTTTCCGTGAAGGAGACGGAGTCGAGAGTCAAAACGCCCTTCGTATAGATCGGGCTTTGCAAACCGTAATCGCCTTCGAATTTCGTACCGGCGCTAATATTGGCCGACCCGAGGTTGTAAATCACGGCGCTATTGAGAGCCTTATTGTCGCTAAACGCGGAGTTTACGACGTTCAAAGTCGAACCGTTCGCATTGTAGATCAACGAACCCAGTTCCGCGGTGTTATTCTTGAAGGTAACTTCCTGGATCGTCAACTTACCATAGTTGGTAAGAATGGCGCCGTCTTGACTGGAAGTAGCGTCGGCAAACGCGAAATGTTTGATCGTAACGTCGCCGGCGGATTCAACGAGGAACAGGCACGGATCGTCGCTTTGGCTCGTAATCGTCAAATCCATCAAGGCGCCGTCCGGATCGACGCAATCGAGCGTGAAGGTCTTGTTAAGAGTGAGAGGACCTTCGGTAAGTTCAAACGTTTCGCCATTGAGGTTCGGCGCGAACACGACGGCGTTGGACTCGCGGGAGACGCGTTTGACAAGGGCGCGTCCAGCCTTGTAGGAATATTCTTCACCGTTGAGAATAACGGTAGTACCGGCGGGCAATTTCGTCTCGGAAACAGCTTCCGAATTATAGACGAATTTTCCGTCATCGTAGGTCACCGTGTAGCCGTTCGACAACGTGACGACAGTGCCTTCGTCGAGATAGTACCGGGTATTCGCGGAGTCGACGTAAGAGTCGGCGACAAGCGTCAGGGTCTCTCCGGCAACCTCGATCGAATCGCCGTTGGAAAGGGTGTAAGAAGTAACCTCGGTAACGACAAATCTGTCTTGCGCGGCGTCGTAAACGGCGGTTTCTCCATTTGCCAAAGTGACGACGGAACTGTCGGGAACGATTGCGACGTCGTCGGTCGCTTCACGACGGAAGACGCCGTTGACAACGGTGACGACAGAGCCGTCGGCCATTTTGAAGGCGCCCATACCTTGTACGTCGTCGCGGTCGTAGCGCGCGGTGACTTCCGTATGCACCCA
The DNA here is from genome assembly GCA_964447865.1 of uncultured Planctomycetaceae bacterium. GTDB lineage: Bacteria > Planctomycetota > Planctomycetia > Pirellulales > Thermoguttaceae > RUG369. The sequence goes on from CAYUUL010000001.1 coordinate 11,040, forward strand.
TTGGTCGTCTAACAAGGCAACGTCAACGCCATTGAGCACGGCGTCCGTTCCTTCCGGGACGTCGACAATCTGGTTAGCGGAATTGTAGAAGACGTCGACGACATAGGTGACGACGACAAGTTCCGAATCTTGCCATTGGATGATTTGTCCGTCACTAAAGGTATAAGCGACGTCGGAGGCATTAAGCCATTCCAAGCCGTCGTAGGTATATTCGATTCCGCCCAGTTCGACAGTTGTTCCAATCGGCGCGAAGATTTGATTTCCGTCGGCGTCGAGGAAGGAACCTTCGGCAGCGCTCCATTTTCCGGTAACGGTAATATCTTTCGTGAAGGTGAACTGTTCGCCGGGGTAGACCTGGTACGCGGTAGTAACGTCGACGTAGAATTTTCCGTCGATAACCTTGTAAGTGACGCCGTTTGCTTCGAAGACGTCGCCGTCTTGCAGAGCGATTTCGCTGTAATAGAAGCTACCGGCGTACGTTTCAACCGCTTCACGGAGCGAGATCAAACCGTCGTAAGGATCGACAACGTCGCTCGTAGTGGTCACGACAATAGAATCGTTGATCGAGACGGGGGATTCGACGACGTCAAAATAGGAAGTCGTCAGGAAGAAGTTGTTCGATTCGCTGTATTCGTCAACAGAATTTCCGAAGTCGACCGCGTATCCGAAGACAAAGTAACCTTCTTCATTTTGAGCGGGGATAGCGCCCTGGTCAATCAAACCGCCGACAATAGACTCGACGCTTCCCAAATTGACGTTTTCAAGTCTGAGGTAACTTTCCGTCCCGTTATATTGACAGGTTTGCACATCGCCGGTGGCAAGGTTCGTACAGGTCACGGTAGCGGGTACGGAACCGCCCGGCATAGCGGCGCCCGAATCGAATTGAACTTTAATGTTCATAATAGCGACGCCGTTATCTTTGGTACTGTTAGCGAACATTGTCGCCTTGGAAGTATAGGGGTCGTACTTCCACATGTAGACGTTCGTTTCGAAATCGGTCGTAATGGCGGCGCCCTGATTGATGATCGCCATATTCAAGTAGAGCTGTTCGTCGACGAGGAACGGCGCGACAGATCCGGATTGGTCGTCAATGGCGCGAGAAACGACAATGGAATTTTCCCAGTTGTTTACGACGTCGGAACCAGCGGAGGTAGGCACGAACCCGGTCAGGTCTGGCTTCGCCAACACTTCGAACGCGCCCGCGTCGACCGAGGAACCTTCGATACGGTTTTGACCCGCCATATCGGTCGTAAAATCTGCTGCGGAGACGTAGTAGCGCGTATTGCCCATAACGGCGTAAACGCTCGCTTTGACCTGCGCAGTATTGAAATCGATGGACGTCGACAGGTTTGCATCGACGCCGCGATCGACGGCAATCGAATCGCCGACAAGGCGCAAGTTCCAGAACTTCCACAATTCCGACGACCAATCGGAGGCCTCGTAATCGCGATAGCTCACGAAGTTAGGATCATAAACGGTAACGGTAGCGTTGACGTCGTAACCGGCGGAAGTTCCAACCAGGCTGTTGGCGTCGGCACGAGTATTCGTACCGTTGCGATAGGCGTCAAGTCTCGAATTACGAGATTCGTCGCCGACAATCGTCGAGTAAACGCGAGTCGTTCCTTTTCCGGCAATGGTGTAGACGTCGGCGCCGAACGCGGCGTAGTTCTTCGCGATAATAGAGTTATACGCGTTTACGATACCGTAGTTTTCGATACCGCCGCCCGAGTAACCGGCGGTATTTCCGGCGATAGTCACATTGACCAACGTGGCGACCGCGCCGGATTCGTTGAAGAGACCGCCGCCGATCGCGCCGGATTCCGTAACGTAGTTTCCGATAATTTCCGAATCAACAATGTACAGCCACCCGTCGTGCTGACTGCCGTCTTCGTATTCACCGCCGGAATTATAGACGCCTGCGCCGGCCTTCAAAGCGGTATTACCAGCGATAATCGAGTTTCCAATAGTAAGCCATCCGTAGTTGTTGTAAACGCCGCCGCCGTTATTGACTTGTTTTGTCGAAGTTCCTCGCGAAGCGACGCCGCCGGTGAAGACAAAGCCGTACATTTCGAGCGTGGTGTTATCGACGTAAACGGTGCGGAATTTCTGGTTCGCGTCGAACGTGATACCAGGGGCGTTGTTTTCAGCATCCCAAGCGGGACGCGCGTCAAGAACGAATCTTTTCGCGGCCCAGGGTTGTCCGACAAGCCCGCGAGAATAGGTAAAGGTCAGGGTGCTGTCGAGATCAATGGTCGTATTGGCGAGCGATTCGTTAAATCGCAAGGTATTTCCGAGGTACCGCGAACCGTCTTCAAGTCGACGACCGCTGTAAACGAAAGCTTCTTTCCAGTTGAGGACGTTGTCGACGGCGGTAGAAATCGACATGTCTCGCACGTCCATTTGGGTATCGTCGATCCAGAAGTTTTCGTAGGATTCGTGCAAAGTAAGGGTGTATTGTCCCAAGCTGCCGTAGTCGGAGTAACCGTTGGTCGTCGAGGAACCTTGACCGACGCCTTCAACGGCGATGTAGTAAGTCTTTCCGGCCTCAAGTTCCGGTGTAACAAAGTGCGAGAAAGTCGAATAAAGGGTATCGTCGATCGCGTAATACCCTTCCTTCAAGATCGTCTTGGCGTCGTCAAGATAAACGGGATTGCCAAACTGGTCGACGACATAGAAGTGATAATTTGAATCATAAGCGTCGTTGCTGTGGAAAGCATGCGTTTTTTCGCCATAGCCAAGCTTCAAGATATTGCCGGCAAGGTCAAGCAAAAGATTATCGCCGTTCTCGTCCAACATGGAGACGCGAATGTTCAAGTTCGTGTAATTGTAGCTATAGTCGTAATAGAGACCGGCGAAAACAGGATTTTCTTCATCGGAATGACGACGATAGTTCCAGCTGAAATCGCTATCGATCCAACGCGAATCGGAACCGGCTCCGGCGACGTTTACGACGTAAGTACCGCCGTAAGACTTGAACGAGAAGACGTCGACGTCGGTACTCTTAGAAATAACGCTATCGACGCGATAAACGCCGGCGTTCGGATCATATTCGTTGAAATTGACGTCGACATAGTAGTCGGAAAGGTCGGTGGAGTCCGCCGCGGTATCGCCATGTTCGTCCGGACGATACCCAACGACGCTCGCGATAACAGCGACGTCGTCCTGGAAGTTAGTGGCGTTGACGTAGTCTCCGTTGCTCCACTGCGTCATAGTGCAGTAGTAACCAGCGCCCATGATCGGGGCCCAGTCCGAACTATTTTCACCGGTGTAATATTCGTTGTGTTCGTAACCGTCGTGTCCCAAACCGAGAGAGTGCCCAATTTCGTGCGAGGCCGCTTCCGCGATTGCCTTCGCGCCAAGTCCCAAACTAAACGGATAGACATAGTTGTCGCTCTTACTCGTACCGTACGAACCGACTCCGGACAAACCGCCGGCCGAGGGGCTTTGACCGCCGATAACGCATCGAATACCTCTACTAGCCGAGGCCCAGACGTTCGGATTGGTGGTAACGTTGACGTTGAACGGAGCGTAATCTTCGGCGACGCGTTGCCAGATTTCTTCGATCATACGCAACTCAGAAACACTGTATCCGGCGGTATTTCCATCGAGATCGATAGCCGGGTGAGCAAGACCGTCCCAACCGGTTCCATCTGTTCCGCCAAAGTACAGGTAGATAACGTTATCCGTTTTACCGGGAATACTTTCGAGCGCCAGGACGGACTCCTCGTTTATATCGCACGAGGGAATAGCGTCGGTATACTGAGCCAACCAGGAGAACCCTACAATCGTCGAGGAAACGGCGGCGCCGTCCGTATAAGAGCCATAATACTGGAACCCCTCCGGCAAATGCTTTAGATTTACCCAATTTTGAGCTTTGTATGTGTTTGGTTCAGTAACAAGCGAAAGCGAATTAGCTCCATCTAACAAGTAAGTATGATAGGTATCGTAGCCGCTTCCAGTCGACCGAACGTCGTAATAATAAGTACCATGATACGAACCATTTGATTCACTATCCGCATAGTAGTTATACGAGACGTCCACCTTATGAGTACTGGCGAGCGGGTTGGAACAAACGAGTCCATAATAATCCGCCGCGCCGTTCGCGGCCCGGGTGCTCGGTCTATAGACGTATCCCCACACGGAAACATACTCGCGCACGGTCCCTAAAGCAGTAACAGTCTGAACTTCCATGGTGACGGCATAACCGGCGCGCAAAGCGGCAAGCATATCGTCAAGCATCGTATCGCTCGCGGGAACATAGCCGCCGACCTTTTCAAAGTCGATATCCATGAAGAAGCCGCCGCCCTCAACCGTATTCGTCAAAGAGGAAAGATCGCTCCCCAGGCAGTCCTTATCGTTACCCGAGAAGAAATAGTCGAGCATTTGGGCGGTATTGACGGAAGTAGAGTTAGTCGCCATGAAGCCGTTACGCAAATAATCGACCACGGCGTCCTCAACTGACGCGTAGTTTTTAACGGAGCCGTCGGAAAGGGTCATCGACGTCGAGAACCCCGCGGCTTGCGCCCAACCGGTGTAAGAGAGCATATTGGCCATGGTGCCAACCCAGCCTGCGCAACCTACCGACTCGGCGTCATAAATACGATTGGAGTTGGTAACGCGATAGGTAGCTGGATAGAATCCGAAATAATCGTATTGACGACGGATATCGGCGTTGATTTTGTCAACGATATCGTCATAGGTTCCATTCAAGCTATCGCCAAAACGAGCGTTCGTGACAATTTCGCTGGTAGACACGGCGGAATCGTCGATAGCTTCGTCGACTTCCGACAAAACAAAATCGCCGCCGTCAACGCCGGACACGTTATATTTGTAGTTTACTTCAACATCGCCGGCAGCGCACTGCGCGACCTCGTTGACCATCACGAGGGAGTCGCCGAGCGTAACATTCGCGTCGGAAGTAGATTTAATCAATCCGCCTTGCATATCGACGGAGGAGAAGTTGTAGAGCACGGCGCCGTCAAAAGTCACGTCGCCATTCAACACGGTGAATGCGTTGACGTCCTGCGTGACGACGGTGAGAGCGGCTTCACCCTTTCCGACAACGGTCAACTTTCCAAACTTTTCGGAATCAAGATTGATCGTAACGGCGGTAGAATCAAGATTAAGAACGTAATTATCGCTTGTTGTTCTCAGAACGACGAGGTCGTCGCCTTCCGTTTTCGCGGCCTGGTTGATCGCGTTTTGCACGGACTCGGCGCTAAGGTCGTCAACGGCGATCACATTGATTTGGGATATAGACTCGGGGAGTTCGAGATTCGAGTAAGTTTCTCGAATTTCGTTATATTCGGCAGTCCCAATCGGGTTGACGGAGAGAAGTTGTCGTTCTTCGAGAGGTTCCAACCCCAACTTTTTCGCGGACATGTTTCGCTTTCTATCCGCTTTCGCGCGAGGCGTCCCCTCGTTTTCTTTTCGCGCGCGAATTTTGTTTTCATTGTTAACGTCGCTTGTTCGCAATTCGTCGATCAATCGATTGAATAAACGCATCTTTATCTCCTGAACAATAGAGCCGTACAACGTAGTCGGCTCCAAAAAATTCCCGACCTCATTCCCTCCGCTTGTCGCGCTTGCACTCGCGGCAAGCGGGGTAAAGGGATCATTCGTTCGGGTGTGACGTTTTATTTTGCGTGAAACGCGCTTTTAGCGTCTCGCGTCGACTAGTATAGCAAGATCGCCTGGGCGTTTCCTTTCCGTCGCGTCCGTATCCGACGTCGCGAAGCCTTCTCACGAGCGAGCGAAAACCGCCGCTCTTAATCAGCAAATAGTCGTCTTACCTCCATTGCCGTTCGAAAGGCCCCTCGACGCAGATATCAAGGGGAATCCGACCAGTTCGGAAAGACGCTTGCACGGAAAACGCAAAGTCGTTAATATTTTGGCGTCAAAATTTGACGTTTCTACGCGCCATTAGTTCCTACGAACGCGCGCTCCTCCGCAACGACAGAGTGACGTCGAGCCAACTTTTTCTAACTAAAAAAGCCGCCCAAACCGTCTAAAACGTCCTTTTTCCCAAAATAAAAACGTAAAATCCGGACTCTATCATAGTTTAACCGAAACTCCCAAGATTTACAACTAAAAACAGATTTTTTCAAAATTTTTAGTGAAGAATTGTATTAAATATGCCGAATTTAGCGCGCTCGTTAATTGTAAGAAATGATTATTCAAATCGAATAATGTTAAAGTTTTAGACTAATTGAGCAAAATAGTCAACCGGCGTAAAATAAACAATTTAAACAAAGATTAAGGCAAAAACGACGCAAAGTTATAAAAAACAAAAAATTTTCACAAAAGATTGCTTACGCTTCTACCCAAGCGGATCATGTTCTCGTAATTATCCGCATGATTAAAAAATTCCCAATAGGAGTCTCGACAAAAAAAGAAAAAACGCGCGTCAGGAATAAACCATCGCGCGTTTTTTAACGTCTTTTTCAAGCGAAATCAGATCGTTCCGTTCACGTAGGAAGGGTCGTATCGGAACCCGAGGGTGATCCAACCATTCTGCACGTCGATAAGTTCGGGAACGAGAGCGCCGCGTCTTTCCCCCGACTCGCGATCGTCAAGCGGAATCGGCACGACGACGTATTCGTCCAAAATCGACTTTTCAAGCCGCTTCATAAAGATTCGTCTAAAAGTATGGAAGCGAGCGGAAACAGTTTCCCCTTCCTGGAATCCGTCGGGCAACACGTCGACGCTTTCGCGCACGAAGGCGTAAGACGAACCGCGTTTTTGTACGTCGTAAATCAAGCGAACTTCAACAGGGGGATACTCTTTCCCATCGACAACGCATGAGGTGAGACGCAACGTCGTATTGATTTTTCCGCAATCGAACCTCGTCATGAATGGACGAACGTCGTCAAATTGAATTGAAACGTTTTTGTAATTATCGTCGGGTTCGAGCGGTCGATCTTCTTTTGGTTTATACGGAGTCAGAATTGTCTTAACGTCTTGCGGGTCGAGCGCGGGGAATCTGGCGACGACGTCGTCAAGAGTATCGGAACCTGGGCCAAAGACGGCGCCGGCAAGCGCGACCGTCACCATATTGTTCGGACTACTCTGGTGCATTCTGACGATGAGGTCAAGTCGACCGTCGGAAGGCGGAAGCGTGTCGAGGAGCGAGGACAAAACAGGTTTTTGCCGTAGCTTCACGCCAACGTTTGAAATCGTTTTTCCGTTAAAAGGAGCGCGACCTGTCGGAGCGACGCCAGGAACAAACGCGCTTGCGAGTTCCGCGGCGACGTTGAAAGGAGCGGAGAGCACGGCGCCGACAGGACCTTGACGTCGATACGACATTTGCGGCAGATTCGACGAGGCGACGGACGCGACCGAACGATTGCCAACGTATTCGCTCGAACAGGAATCGTTTACCCTGGCGCGCGCCAGGACGCGGGAATCGCGGGCAATCTTCAAGCGTTCGGAGAGAGACTTTAAGTATTCAGTCGCTTTCGATTCCTGCACGACCGGGGCCGCAAACTGCCACCCGCGTCCAAGAACGAAAGAGAGATAGAGTCGAGAATCCGAAGTCCGAGACGAGAAATTCCGAATCATCGAATCCGAGCCGCCCTGCGCCATACGCGCAATACGGTTATTGAGTTGCGAAAGTTGGGCGTTAGTCTCGCGTTCAAGTTCAGAGGCCACTCGCTGGTTTAGCCGATTCGTCGATTCGCGTTCCGAGTACGGGAGCTCCTGATTGATTTTATTTTGAATAATCGCGCCGCCAAACGGAGTCATACGGTTTGGCGTAATCGAATTGACGTTCGTCTTCAAATTTCCAGAGGCAGTTCCCAAAGAAGTCGTCAATCGACCGTCGGAATTGATAAAGATCGCTTTACTCGCGACGACGTCGCCAAAGTTGTCGGTATAAACGTCAACTCCGCGGCTCGTACCAATGGTATTTGTAGTAACGCGCGCATTGAGTACAATGGACATTTCGGCGCGAGTCGGATTAGGACGCAGTTGAACGGAAGTATATCCTTCCGCCACGCCGTTTCCTCGCGCGTAAGTGGAACGTATGTATTCCTGCACGGAAAATTTCTGCACGATTTTCCTACGTCCCATCGCGGAAAGGAAACGTTCGCTCGCCTCGACATAGAAATTCGGCAAAGAAAACTGCTCCCGTAAGGTTTCAACCAACTTAACGACCGCGGGAGACTTCGCCTGATAAAATTTAACCTCGCCGAGCGAACGGACAAGTTCTTCAAAGGACTCGTCAGAATTTGTCGCTCTATAGTCGGAAAACGCCGCGGCAAGCAAATCGCAGTTTAAATTAAAATAATCCTGTTCCGCGCGCTTTAGATCGGCGTTGGATTCTTCGGCGACGGATTCGCTCGTTCTAACGCGAAAAGCTTCCGAATAATTTGCTTTTGCCTCGTCGCACAGAGCGGCGATCCTGGCGACTTCCTCATCGACGCGAAACGTAACGCGAGAAGATCCGACGACGTTTCCAAGTTCGCCTTCAATCGCCCTAACGCCAACGTTCGTCCCTAGCGTACCGGCGATCAACACCGAGCAAACCGCAAAAACTAACAAGTTCTTTTTCATATTAAATAATCCGTAAACCGCCGACGCCAAACCGACGGCGTCACGTTCCTCAACTAACGAAAAAATCGTTAAACGACAGTCGACGTCGGCGCGCGTCGCCAACGCAAGACAGTCTTACTTACGTTTCGGGCTTTTCTCCGCGCTAAGCGAGTAAAAGCCAGGCATTTTCTTCTTTTAAAAAAGTATGGCTCGTTCTGAATGGAATATAACGATTATTCAGACAGTTTAATAAAACCGACCGTTCCTTCATACGTCCAGTCGTTCGACAGCGCCCATTACACGCAACTCAAGACGCTTTCGTACGCAATCCTCAAACTCGCCATTGAATTACTCTCCCTAAAAAAATAAAAAACTCGGAGATAATCCCCAAATTCAGCTTTACTCGTTTAAAAAAGTTCGCTATTCTTCGAGCGAAGTAAAAAAACAGCCGACGCGCGAGAAGTATTAAACGAAATCAGCGGAGTTTTCACCCACGGTTGCGACGGGATCCGCTCGCCGCGACGTCAACACCGGAAAAGAGGACAAAGGAATGCCAATTCATCGCTTAGCCCTAGTCGACCCCAACGCTAAACTCGGTCGCGACGTTCAAGTAGGTCCGTTTTGCGTTGTTGAGGACGGAGTTACTATTGGGGACGGAACAATACTTGAGGCGCGCGTAACGATAAAAAGAGGAACGATAATCGGTAAAAACAACCACATTTTTGAAGGCGCCACAATCGGCGGTCTTCCGCAGTGCGTTGGCTTGACCGAGGAAGAATGCGGCAACGTCATTGTCGGGGACGGCAACGTCATTCGCGAAAACGTGACGATTCATCGTTCCATGCACCGCGAAGATTCCACGGTCGTCGGCGACGACTGTATGTTAATGGTCAACGCGCACGTCGCTCACGATTGTCATGTGGCGAACAAGGTGATCATGGCGAACAACGCGATGCTTGCGGGTCACGTGGTAGTCGGCACGCGAGCGTTTATCTCCGGCGCGGCGGGGGCGCATCAATTTGTACGGATTGGGGCGTACGCTATGGTCGGCGGTCAAGCGCACCTTGTGCGCGACGTTCCGCCTTACGTTACGGTCGACGGTCTTTCGAGCCAGGTCGTCGGCTTGAACCTGGTAGGACTTCGTCGGGCAGGCTTTACCTCGGCGGACGTTAAGACCCTTAAGGGAATTTATCGCATACTCTACAAGAGCAACTTGAACTGGCGTGAAATCGTCGAGAAAATCGAAAACGATTACACCGAAGGGGTCGGTCTGGAAATGGCGCGTTTTCTCGCCACGACGACGCGGGGAGTTACGGTCGAACGTTCGGTGTTGCCAACGGTGTCGGAAGCGCGGGAAGCCGCCAAAGCCGCTTCCGAAAGGAATTCTCGCGCCGCCGCGAGCGAATCCGAGAACGGCGAAGAACGCGAAGTCATTTTGCGCTACGTGGACGAAAACGGCGAATGTATTCTTCCTCCGCCTTCCAAGCGTCGCGTCGCTTGATCGTTTAGGAACGATCTTGACGCGCAGTCAACACAAACAATCTCAAAGCGAACGTTCGACAGGACGCTCGCTTTTTCTCTATATATCTATGCTCCACCTCAACTATAGTATGCTCTATCTCCATTTTTCATGAGAAGTTTGAAAGTTTTTTACAGCGATATTTGTGAAACAGTCCAGTTAAAAACGCTTTATCCGTTTTAATTTTACATTTTAATAAGTCTAACGTTTTATCTTTCGCAACGCTTGCGTTCCCATATAAAATGAATTATAATGCCCCCAACGGCGGTATTTCTACGTTTCGCGCACCGAAACTTTTCCAAAAGGCTCTCAACTTAGGTTTCTGTTAAATGGCTCTTAAATCAGAACTTGAAGAAAATCCCTACGAACCTCCAATCGAAGAAGATCCGATTAAGTCGTCGAGCGAATATCGGACTATATTCGAAACGGAAGAAGATTTCCAAGAGGCGGCGGCAATCTGGCCCAAATGTCCTCAATGCGGTCGCCGCCGAACGACGCGTTGTCCTGTCTGCAAGACGTCCAGGGATATTTTTCCTCTTGGGGACTCGGCGTTTTGGTCGGACAATTCCGACGAGACCTCCGCTCGCGACGCGCAAACGAAATGCGAGCGCGCCCCCAATGAATCGAACGTCGAGGGCAACACCTGCGAAAACAGCGGGTGTTCTTGCGGTTCCAACGGTTGCGCTTGCGACAGTTTCGACAATAACCGCGAGTCCGCTAAAACGCCAGTTTGTCCTCGCGGAAATCGTCACGACGACGCGTTGTACGCCGAATCAGAGCGCGCGGCGACGCTTGACGGCGAAATGATTCCCGGCGTTCCGAGTCCGCGTCGTATTTGCAGTTGTCAGGAAAAGACGTCTGACGTATTTGACAATCTTCCGGAACAACGCCAACGTCTCGACGCGTGGCCCGAGGGTAACGCGGATCAAGGTCAATCCGCTCCAGTTTGCGTCTGCAACGTTTGTTCTGAAGCGTTCGTTCCGCAATTTCCCCGGCGTTGCGAATGGTGCGGTTACGATTTCGGAAACGGTCTTGAAGAGGACGTTGAATTGGAATCCGAGGACGCCAATGGAGTATCAGATTTTCTTGCTCGTAAACGCGAAGTAGCGGACGAAGCGGAAGACGTCGACGTTTCCAAGATGGCGATAGTCATAGCGAGTCTCGTTGTAGTCGGAGCCATATTATTTTGGTTGTTTAGCCGCGCAATCTAATTTTCCCCCCCTTTTGTACGCTTGTATTTGACTTGTCTTTCCGCGTCGCGCTCTTACGCGACGTGCTTATGGAGCAATCGTAATGACCCGAAGATTTTTTGATTGGAACCGTCCCTTTCTTCCCAACGTTTCCCAACGCATAGTAGACGAGTCTTACTCAAAGACGCTCAATCTCGGCAAATACGTTTTCGTCCTCTCGGGTCGACGAGCGATGCGCACGTTAGAAGCGTATCTTCAGCGCGCGGTAGAACGTAAAATCGCCGCGGGCGAGCTTGATCCGTCATGGATTCCCCCGACTTACACAACGCTTGGCGCGACGTTTGAACGACTCTATCAGCCTCAATACCCAATAGCCAACGATTTGACGCGTCTTTACGCCATGCGTCAGACAATCGAAGAATATTTTGTAATCGGCGCCAAAAAGAACTGGGAAAAACTCATGCCCAAAGCGCCCGACAATTCTCAAGCTCGACTCAAATTGGCGACAACGTTTTTGAAACTGAAGAATGAAATCGATTCAGAATGCAGTTCCTGTCAAGCGATCGCGTCCAATTTACAAGACGACCTTCCGGATGAAGCGGCGCGTTGGAACGCCTTAGACGCGCTTTTTAAATCGTATACGAAGAAGCTTTCCGACGTTGGTCTTATGGAACTTAACGAGGCGCGTCTTTCGGCGCTTTCCGCGCCTTTTTCCGACAACGATCGATTCGACGGCGAACTTTGCGAATATCGCGTTCTTGGCGCCGTCGACTTAAACGAGATGCAAAAAGCGTTTTTCAAGAGACTTGGCGATCGCGTTGAGTTTTGGGTTTTCGCCCCGGAAGATAAATCGGATCTTTTTGACGAGTTTGGTTGCGTCTGTCCTGAAAAGTGGTCGTCGCAGGAAATTCCTCTTCGCGACGAACAACTTTTCCAGGTAGACAAACCGTCGGATCAAGGTCAGGCAACGGCGTACCTGGCGCGCGAACTTTCCAAGGTATACGACGCAAACGGCAAGTGGGAATATCAACCAATCGCGGCGACCTCTTTAACAATCGGTTCGCCTAACGAAGAGGTAACGCCGTTTATTGAGCAACGCATGAACGAGCTTGGTTACGAAACGATCGTAGGAGAAGGCGTCTCAATCGTGAACAACCGCGTCTATAAAATTCTCAGCGCAGTCTCTGAATATATTGACACACGTTCTTTTGATTCGTTCAGCGAACTTTTACGCAAACCGGACGTCGAGGCGTATATTACCGCCAATTGGTCGTCCGTAACAATAGAGAAAAGCGAGGACGAAATTGAAGCGGAAGCCAGGGCGTTAGAGACGGAAAACGACGCGATAGGCAACGAGGACGAAGAATCCTCGGAGATATCCGGCGACGTGACGCCAAAACGTCGCGCCGGTTTCGGTGCCAACTGGATCAGAGAACTTGACGATTATAGATCGCGTTTTCTGCCGACGCGCGTAACCGACGCGTGGTTTACATACAAAGACGCCGACAATCCCAAACGCAATCGTTACTACAGTAATCTTCGTCAAGCCGCAAAAATTTTTAACGAGGCGCTGGGCGACTTTTTAGGGCGCGACGATTCCGGGCAGCCTTTTGTACGTTCAAATATTCCGGTCGACGAGACAACGGATCTCAACAAGCTCAAGTTGACGGACGCGCTTCGAGAAATCGAGACGACGTTTACAGAAACAGTGCGAATATCCGCGGCCCAAAAGACGCGAACGATGAAAGACTGGGCTTCGTCAATTTCTAAATTTCTCTGCGCGCTTTACAGCGTCTCGCCGTCGAGTCGCGGTCATGTTCTTGATCGAGAAACGAAGAACCAAATCGATCAGTTTTTTCAAGCGCTCAATAAGACGCTCAACGCGCTAAACGAGATTCCCGACTCTCTTTCCAGCGTTTCTAAAGGTTCGGAAGCTCTTCACGTCGTATTGTCGGATCTTTCGTCCTCGCGAATAGAACCAGCGCCCGGCTCCGATCTCGTTGAAATCCAGGGCGTTCTTGATCTCCTTTTCGACGACGCCCCCAACCTTATATTGACAGGATTCAACGAGGGCAAACTTCCAACAAGTCAATCCGGCGACCTTTTTCTTCCGGAAGAGATGCGTTCCAAAGTCGGTTTCCGCGACGCGAACCGCTTATTTGCCCGAGACGCGTATCTGACGACCGCGCTGACTCAATCGCGCCGCAACTTTTGCGTCGTTTTTGGCAAACGCACGCTTCAGGACGATCCTTGCACGCCCAGTCGTTTTGTTTTCGCAACCGATCCGAACGTAATTCCGGCACGTGTCGTCAAGTTTTTCGACGGTAAAAACGACGACCTCAAACGTCTCCAGAGACGTCAACTCGACGGCAACGGCGTAGAACGCGTCTTTCCCAAACAAAACGAATCGCAAGAACGCGTAAACGATGAAGAATTGGTCAAGGGTTTTGCCGTACCCGATCTTCGACTTCGTCAAGGGCGCGACAGCGATTCGTTCAAGATAACGCGCGACAAACTTGAATTTTCATCCTTAAATGTTACAGACTTTAAAACGTTTATTGAAAGTCCGTACCGATTTTTATTGAAAAAGGCGTTTGGACTTTCGCCCGCGCGCGATCCTTTTACCAACGAATTGGACGTCGCGAATTTTGGGACGATCGCGCACGACGTTCTCCGCGTTTTTGGCAACAGCGATCTTAGAGACTCGCGAGATCCGAACGCGATTGGCGGTTATCTTAGTTCCCAACTCGATAAACACCTGGAAAAATTCGTCGGCGATTACACATCGCCATACGCAAAAGTTCAAATAGAGCAAGTTCGCAAACGTCTTTGGGCCTTCGCGAATTGGCAAGCCGAATGGAGAAAGAGCGGCGCCGAGATTAAGTATATTGAGAAAGGACCGAACGCAGGTTGGATCGAATTTCCAATAGGAGACGGAGAAAAACCGATGAAAATCATCGGACGCATCGATCGAATCGATTACAATCCCAAGCTGGAACGTTGGTTTGTATTCGACTACAAGACGTTCGACGACATTAAGAAAGGTAAAGATAAAAGTAAAGATAAAGCCGAGCAACTACTAATTCAAGACACCGCCAATAAGCTTGCTCTTTTTACTCAACGTCCCGACAATACTGTCGACAAAAAGTACCGTACCAAAACGCCTTCCGGAACGTTAAAATGGGTCGATTTACAGCTTCCTCTCTATCGCTACATATTCCGACAGATACTATCAGAAGTCGGTATCGCCGTAGGCAACGACAAGATTTCGTTGGGATATATTATTCTTCCCAAGTCTGGCGAAGTAGAGGCGTTAGGGGCGCCCTGGAATGAAGAGGAATTGGAAGAAGCGTACGAAAAGGGGCGGTTGGTCGTTCGAACGCTCCGAGCAATTTGCCAGGGGGTCGATCCAATAGCGAAAGCCGATAAGAAATTGAACGAAGAATTTGGACCAATGTTGAATCGCCGTAAGAAGCCCAAGTATACCGACGACTTCGCTCCGATTACCCAAAGTTATATGACAGAGGGGTAATTCATTCGCGCGCGTGGGAAATTTACTTCAAAATATTCTTGAAGAAGGTTCACGCGCTTGCTAAGAACATTATTTTCGGTTAGAATCAGTTTTAGTTTAGCACAATAGCGCGATCAACGCGTTTATTGTCGAACGCGAACTTACTAAATCAACGCATTGAACGTCCGCGCCATTTTTCGAGCGCGTCGACGCGCTTGATGAGAGCCTTATGACTTTTTGATACCAGCGTAGCGGACGCGTCGATCGTTTCCTTACGTATTGAAAGGGCGTTTATATGCCTCAGGTAGTTTACGGGGTAATTTTTCACTGGCTTGGAGGTCTTGCCTCCGGATCGTTCTACGTTCCTTACAAAGCGGTACGCAAATGGTCCTGGGAAGTCTATTGGCTTGCGGGCGGTTTTTTTTCCTGGATCATAGCGCCCTGGATCATGGCCTTTTTGCTTGCGGACGGCGTAATTCCCTCGATCACGTCAGTTCTTCAAAGCAATCCAGAAGTGGTTGGTCGCGCCTATATGTTTGGGGCGCTCTGGGGGATCGGCGGTTTGACGTTCGGTCTCACAATGCGTTACCTGGGTATGTCGCTCGGAATGGCGGTGGCGCTTGGTCTTTGCACGGTTCTTGGGACATTGCTTCCCGATATTTTCCAAAAGACTCTTATCCATAATATTCAAACGCAAGCTCCTTACTGCGTGATCCTTCTTGGTCTTGGAGTCTGCTTGCTTGGCGTAGTATTGGCGGGAGTCGCCGGCATGTCCAAAGAGCGCGAGCTCCCTGAAGATATGAAGAAGGCTGCGATTAAGGAATTCAACTTCCCGAAGGGAATTGTAATCGCGCTCATATCCGGTCTTTTCAGCGCGTGCATGGCTTTTGGTCTTCAAACGGCGGAACCGATCGCGAACGTATCGTATAGCGCGTCGCTAACGCGACTGGTTCAAAAGTCGGAGGACGCGCAAGTTCAAAATCAAGTAACGGCTCTCATCGAAAGAAGTAAGACGGAAAGCACGGGCGACGCGAGCAAAACGTTGAAGGAAGCCGCTGAGGTTCTTACGCCGACGCTTGCGCAAGCGGATCAAAAAGATTTACAAACACGCAGTCTTTTTGTCGGTCTTCCTAAACTCTGCGTGGTGCTTTTGGGCGGTTTTACGACGAATTTCGTCTGGTGTCTGTTGCTCATGCTGAAAAACAGCACGTTGTACGAATTCTTTACGACGACGATTAAGGATCCCGACAACGCCGGTCAAAAGGTCAAGATCAATTACGCCTGGAACCTGTTTTTCGCGGCGCTTGCGGGAACGACGTGGTATTTCCAGTTCTTCTTCTATTCGATGGGCGAAACTCGCATGGGCGAATACCAGTTCTCGAGCTGGACGCTCCATATGGCGTCGATCATTATTTTCAGTTCGATCTGGGGTCTTTGCCTTCACGAATGGAAAGGTTCGAGTAAGTTCACCAAGTTCATTCTTGGCGTTGCAATCTTTACGTTGCTCTACTCGACCATCGTTGTCGGTTACGGTAACTTGATGAAGCAAACGACGCAAGCGGACGTTGCGTCGACCGATGTTGAAGCGGTTGACGCGCCCGCGGACGAAGCGACAGAAGCGGCGCCCCAATCGACAGAGGAGACCGCGCCGGTCGATTCTTCGGCGTACTTCATCCAATATGTTGGGAACATGAACGCGTAATCCGCGCCAGTAAAACAAGTTCTCCAAACCGACTCGAAAATTGAGTTTTACTAGAAATAAACTTGATTTTCGAGTTTTTTGCGAAAAATCTCTGAAGTCTTTTCATACCTTAGACGCAGACGGCGTATATATGGCGTCTATTTTGCGTTAATTTGGTTGTTCCGTTCAACCGGAACCCATACGACTCCAAAGAAAAGGAGAATAACATGACACACAAGCAACGTCGGCGTTGGCGTATCCTTACGCCGATAGTCTGTTGCGCGATTGGGCTATTTGCGACGCTCGCGTTTAGCGCGTCGGCTCAAGCAGCGCACCTATTTATCGCGGGCGGGCGCATCGTCTTCTCCGCGCGTCCGGTCTTACCGCCGCCTCCGGTCAAAGTCTATCGAGTAGCGCCGCCCTGTTACACGGTAACGAGCCCCACGGTAGTCGTGGAAGACGAAGTTCTTGAAGATCCTGTTCTTGCCGATCCGATAGTAGAGGATCCAGTTGTAGAAGACCCAATTGTCGAAGACTCCGGCGAAGTGATAGTTGAGTCCGAACCGGTTGTAGTCGAACCCGCGCCTGTAGTCGTACGTCCTCGCGCTTACTTTGTTCTTACGGCTCCTCATCCTTACCCATACATGTTGGCTCCGCCCCCGCGACATGCACCTGCGCCTAGACCTGTTGTAGTAAAACCGGCCCCGGCTGGTCCTCGCCCTAGTTTTACGGCGCCTCCGATTGGTCCTCGCCCCAGTTTTACGGCGCCTCCGATTGGTCCTCGTCCCAGTTTTACGGCGCCTCCGGCTGGTCCTCGTCCGGGTTTTGCGGCAGTACCAGCGGGTCCGCGTCCAAGCGGTCCAAGCGGTCCGGGAGGTCCGGGAGGTCCGGGAGGTCATCACGGTCCATTTTAAACTTATCAGTCGACGCAACTATTGACGTTTGCGTCGGCTATTTTTTAGTATTTTCAGGAAGCGTAAATGAAAAGCTCGTTTAATTATATTCAACGCGGGTTCGCGTTTCGCTCTTTTTCAGTTTTCCTTTTGGGATTAGCGAGCGTATTGACGCTCAACGTTCCCTGCGAAGGAGCGCGTCCTTTTATCGTAGGCGGTCGGACTCTTTTTGCGAATCGTCCTTTCCGTCCCGGCGCGGCGATAGAACCCCCCTCCTTTACGGCGCCTTCCGCAATAATAGAACGTCCTCGAACGTTATCGCCAAGCATTGAACCGGCGAAGGGCATGTCGGTACTAGAGAGCGTTTCCCCTCCTCGCGTCGTTCCGCATTATCTTCCTAAAGAGGGAGATTATACGCCGCATCATTATCCCGGCGTCACAGTCGTAGCGATTCCGCCGATAAGCAGTTACACGCCGGATCCTAATCTCGGCGGTTCGTTTTCCCTTTCCCGAGGACGTTCAAACTATCCCGCTACGACGCCCGGTCCTCGAATCGTGACGCCCGACGGTCTTAGGCCGGGTCACGACCCGTATCGACCCAGTCCGTTCGATCCGGACGTAACGCGTCGTCAAGGATTCAAGCGTTTCTAACGCTAAACGAGCGTTCTCATTGCGTCTATATAGGAGGTCGACATTTTTGACGCATAGTTTATTCAACGCGGAATTGGTTAAAAGCGTTAAAAAAATCAAAAAAGATGGCAATAAGGCAATAATTTTTACGTAATTATTATAAAGGCGGTCGAACGAACGACTCGCTTCCCAATCCAATCTATACAGTCGTTCGTTCGGTCGTCCATCTTTATGACGGCGAAATCGACCTTTGACGCGTTCCAGCAGCAATCAGAATCTACTTCAACGTTCAAAAGGAGAAAAAATGAAGATCGCTAAGAAAACCGTCCGTAATTGTACCGGTTTGCTTGCCGTCTGTTTCATAGTAGCGGCGACGTCGTTATTTAACGCGCCGCAAGCAAAAGCGGGAAATTCTTTTTCACTCAGCATTAGCAATGGCGGCTTTGGGCTCAGCATCGTCGACGGTTACGACTATTATAGTCCCGTCATAATCGACCCCGCGCCTCGCGTCTACGTAGCGCCGCCTCCAGAATTTGTTCCGGCGCGTCCTCCGCGCGTCTATCGCGCCGTTCCCCGTTACCGTCCGGAACCACGATTTGTTCCAGCGCCGCCTCCGCGCTTCAATCCCGTTCCCCCGCCGCCACACCGCGGCGTCCGTCAACTTCCGCCTCCCGGAACTCGACCAGGAGATCCGCGTCCAGGCGCGCTTCGACCAGGCGGTTCGCAACCCGGCGGTCCACGGCCAGGCGCGCTTCGACCAAGCGGTCCGCAACCCGGCGGCGCGCGTCCAGGCGTGCCTCGCATCTGACTTGACGTCGATTTTTTTACCAGAATAATGTAAGTAAAACCTCCAAGGGTTTGCGGCGACGTTGTCGTACGCGGTCAATGAGTTGTCGTTTGGAGTCGGTTTTTCGCGTTCGCTTGTTTCTTTTTCGGCGAACTTCACCCGGACTACTTGCGCTTTTAACGACGGTTATTGTATGTGTTTGATTGGCGTCGCCGTTTTGTTTTCTCTTTTCAGATTTATCTAACAGTCTCCTCCAACAGGCTATTCACGTCACGTTCGAGGTCATGATAGCGACGCTTTTTTGCAGTCTTTTCCAACGGCGTCAATCTAACAGCGCGTCTGGTCTCTCGTATCGTCCTAAAATACCATTTGCACAAATTAAACAAAATAGAGACATTTTAGTAATCTATTTTTCTAACTCGAGAATAAAAATTAGACTCGCGTTTACTCAAGAGAGCTCGGAAATTCCCGAGTGAAAGTAATTTTGAAAAACTTTAGCAAAAAATTTTTTTGAAAACCGTAAAGAAAAGCAAAGTTTTGCATAATAAGTATTGTGCGGCGAACGAAACGCCAAAACGAAAGGCAACCTTTTATAAGTCAGTACTTTACAACATTGTTTTTTCGAATGAGTTCATTCGAAACAGAGAGATGGAACTCACACAACTCGTTCCAATAAGGAGCATCAAAATGAAAAAGACCGCAATTCGTAAGAATATGAAAACCGCCGCGTATCTGACCTCGGCGTTGTTCGCGGCGCTTCTGGTCTTCACGCCCGTTCGCGAGGCGAACGCCGCCGGAATTGGCCTGTCGTTAAACATTGGCAGATTTTCTCTTGGAGTTGGAATTGGCGGAGACGATCGTCCCTGTTGCGATCCAGCCCCAGCAACGTACGTCGAGCAACCGGCGCCGCAGCCCGTCGTGGTTGAACAACCGGCGCCGCAACCGATCGTAGTCGAGCAACCGGCTCCACAGCCAATCGTGGTTGAACAACCGGCGCCGCAACCGATTGTTGTAAAGCAATCGGTTCCGCGTACTAAGGTAGTATCACCCGCGCCTGTGGTTCGCGGTCAAGCGCCAGATCGCGCTCGCGATCCGATGGTAATTCGCGGTCAAGCGCAAGACGGTCCTAACAACTATATGCGCGGGGCGTCCAATCGCGGTTACGACGGTCCTAACAACTATGTGCGCGGCGTATCCAATCGCGGCGGTTACGGGGCTCCGAACGGCGGTATGTACGGCGGTCCCAATCGCGGCGGTTACGGGGCTCCGAACGGCGGCATGTACGGCGGTCCCAATCGCGGAATGGGTCCACGCTTCTAACCAGAACAACGCAAACGCGTAAAACGTTTGACAACGATAATGTTTTTTATGCTTGAAATGATTCCGGGGGGGATCAAGTTAAACCGACCTTAGGTCAAAGGAGTTGCCTATCGAGTAAACGTCGCTCACCGTATTCTCGTAAGTAAGTTGTAACAATTGTCCCTAACGACTTAAAAGTCCAATAGAATCATGAGGCGCGTCCGACAAAGACGCGCCTTTTTTATTGCCCTAAGTTCATAGTCGAACATATCAAATTAACGGGCGAGATCAAAAAATAAAAAAAAAAGTAAAAGGGTAGTCTCAAACGCTTGATTTTTCACGTGAAATCAGTCAAAATGAGAGTTAAACGAATAGATCGTTTTTTTGCAATATTTATACGTATAATCCGTAGTCGTCTAAGTAATAGACGCTTACGAAACGCGTTAGAGAATTCAAAATCAATCAAGGAAACGTTCATGAAAACTTCACGACGCGATTTTATCAAGACGTCCGCAGTAGCAAGCGCCGGTTTTTTGGTCGCATCCGGTAATTTCCGCAAACAAGCGCGAGCATCCGCGTTGGAATCGGTAGCGGTAGCCGGCGTAGGGATCGGCGGTAAAGGTGCGGGCGACATAACGCACGCCGGTTATTACGGCAAGGTCGTCGCGCTTTGCGACGTCGATTCGACAACGCTTGAAGGTAAACAAAAGGAATTCAAGGACGCCAAGACGTTTGTCGATTACCGAGATCTTTTCTCCGAGATGATGGACAAGATCGACGCGGTAACGGTCAGCACGCCGGATCATATGCACGCGATAATTACGGCGGCGGCGATCAAAGCAGGCAAACACGTTTATACGCAAAAGCCGTTGACGCGTACGATTTATGAAGCGCGATGGCTTGGCGAACTGGCGAAGAAACACGGAGTTTGCACGCAGATGGGGAACCAGGGCAGCGTAGACGATTCCCTTCGTAAGTTGGCGGCGCAAATCCGGGCGGGCGTAATTGGCGAAGTAAAAGAAGTTCACGTTTGGACGAATCGTCCGATTTGGCCGCAAGGCAAAGACCGCACAATGACGCTTGCCAAATACTCCGAGCAAGTGAAACGCGACGAACCGGACGACGCGGAAGAACTCATCGAAGACAAGAAACAACAACTGGCGAACGCGCTCAAGACGTTGAATTGGAACGCGTGGGTAGGCGTAGCTCCGATGCGCGAATTCTGGCCGGGCGATTATCATTCCTTCAAATGGCGCGGTTGGTGGGATTTCGGCACCGGCGCGCTCGGCGACATGGCTTGTCATAACGTCAATATGATCTTCAAGGCGGTAGATTTGCGCAACCCGACGAGCGTCTGCGCGAAGAGTTCGGGGCACGATTTTGACTCTTTCCCCGCCAGTTCGACGACCGAATTCGAATTTCCGGGCAACGATTGGCGCGGACCGATTAAGTTCACCTGGTACGACGCGTCTCAAACCCCTGCGACAGAACTGACGTCTAAATACGGTTTCGATAAAGTGAACGGCGACGGCGGTTGTTTCGTAATCGGCGATAAAGGGGCCGCTTATGGGAACGATTTCCGAGCCGAGGGCGGTAAGAAGATCGACGCGCTTCCGGAAGACCAAACGGACTTTGTCATAGCGCCGATTGACGACCAGGGTCGCGGCGACGACGCGCGTCATAAGTACGAATGGTTCAACGCGATTTGGGAAAACAAACCAGAAATTTGCTGGTCGAACTTCCCGAACCACGCGGGTCCTCTTACGGAAACGATTCTTTTAGGCAATCTTTCCATCTGGACGGCGGCAAACGGTCAAGGCGAAAAAGTCGAATGGGACGCCAAGAATCTCAAAGTCACGAACCTTGCCAATCTCAAGACGCCCGGCGTTGCCGAACTTGTCAAACCGGTTTATCGCGAAGGTTACGATCCAATCGATGAATTGTTCTAGTTCAGTTCACCGTGGAAATTAGAACATTCAAGACGCGCG
This sequence comes from uncultured Planctomycetaceae bacterium, assembly GCA_964447865.1. Taxonomy (GTDB): domain Bacteria; phylum Planctomycetota; class Planctomycetia; order Pirellulales; family Thermoguttaceae; genus RUG369. The sequence continues at coordinate 33,070 of CAYUUL010000001.1, forward strand.
GCGCCGCAATTCGTTTTCACGATGACGAGTGGGCGCGTCCACGCGTCTTTTTTCGTTCATTTCCTTTGTCGAAATTCGACGTCCTTTTTGGATCGGAATAATTACTTGAAGCCAGCGCGGCGCCTGTTTTAGCGCGTTTCGTTGGCTTTTTTATCCCTAAGCCAGGAAACTCAATGAAGAAATATATCGTTCGTTACGGAGCCATGCGTTGCCTTGGAATCGTCAAGATCCCGGACGAACAGACGCAAGACCTCTTTCGCGGCGTCTCAACTATTGTCAAAACGCAACGCGGTCTGGAAGCCGCGGTCATACTCTGTGAAACGACCGACGAGAAGCTCGCGGAATTTCCGAACCTTGTAGCGGAAAAAAATGTTTTTATACGCAAGACCACGCAGGAAGACGAAGATAAACTCTCAGAAATTAAGTCTCAAGAAAAAGAAGATTTCAATCGTTGCCAACGAATAGTCGAGCGCATGCGCGTCAATTTAAAGCTTGTTCGAGTAGAACAGATATTCAGTCGCGAACGCGTAGTCGTCTATTACGTAGCGGACGGACGAGTCGATTTCCGCGAATTGGTTCGCGTATTAGCGGCAGAATTCAAGACACGCATCGAAATGAAACAGATAGGCGTTCGCGACGAGGCGAAATTACTTGCCGACGTTGGAGATTGCGGACGCGAAATTTGTTGCAATACGTACCTTACCGCGATGCTTCCGGTGTCAATGAAGATGGGCAAGTTACAAAAGGCGACGCTTGATCCGACAAAAGTATCGGGGCGTTGCGGCAGGCTTAAATGTTGTCTTCGCTACGAGTTTGACACGTACAACGAGCTTCACGAGCAGTCGCCCGCGATAGGTCGCGTAGTATGGACTCCAGCAGGACGCGGCAAAGTGTGCGCGCAAGAGCTTTTCGCCAAACGCGTGGTAGTCGATTTAGACGACGGCGTTCGTCAATCTTTCGAGCTTTCTGAAATCGACCTTACAGAGCGTCAATATGAACGCCGTCAGTACGATAGTCAACATCATTCGCATCATACGGAAGAGTCAACTTCATATTACGACGATCAGGACGAAAATCACCTACGTTGAGAGCGTGCCGTCAGGTATTCTAACAGAGCTTTGTCGAAAGGAACGGAGACGTCGAGTTCGACAAAGTCAAATTTAGCGTTTGAGGCTTCTTTTCTAAACTTGGCGCGAAAGCTCTCTAACGCGCTTTCATATTCCTTTCGAATAGAATCCGCGTCGACGGTAACGGATTCCCCTGTTTCAGGGTCTTCTAATTCCACGTTTCCTTTGAAAGGAAATCTTGTTTCGGCGTCGTCTAAGATATGAAAAACAATGACGTCGTGTCCGGCGTGCCGCAATCGGTAGATAGAGCGCAGGGTCTCCTCAGGATCGCCCAACAGATCGGAAAAGATCATAATGATCGACGCGCGTTTAAGCATACCGGCAAGTTGGGTTAGCGCGCCATGCAAGTTCGTTTCTCCGGTCGGCTTAAGGTTGACTAAAGTAGAAAGGATCGAAGCAAATTGCGAACGTTTTGACTTTGGCGGAATGGAGCGGCAAATTTTTTTATCAAAGGCGATTAGTCCGACCGGGTCTTGTCTACTAATCATCAAGTATGCCAACGCGGCGGAAAGCGAGATCGCGTAGTCAAATTTCGAGACGTCTCCTCCAAACGAGACGCCCATAGAGGCGCTCGAGTCTACGACGAGCCACCCCGTCATATTCGTTTCCGCCTCGTATTTTCGCACGTAGTATTTATCGGTTCTCGCGTACAGTGCCCAATCGATATCTTTTGGGTCGTCGCCGCGTTCATACTTACGATGTTCGCTAAACTCAACGGAAAACCCTTGCAACGGGCTGGCGTGCAACCCGTGCATAAACCCCTTAACGATAAACTGAGCTTTGAGATCGAGCCGTTTAATAGACTGAACGACGCGCGGATTCAAATACGATTCGCTATTCTTCATCAGTACTCGTCTCGTTTCAAAATCTTCAAGTTATTGAAAAGTTCTCGGCGCGTTTTCCGCGTCAAGCCGCTTCCGTCATCATAAAGACAGGGAGCAACAACGCGATAATAATGTAAAAGACCGCGCCCGCCAGAGTAAGAAGCATCATCGGTTCGAGCAGTCTCGTCATAATATCGACTTTTTTCGCCAGTTGTCGTTCGAGCGAATCCGCAAGATTGATCAAAACCTTTTCCAGGGTATTCGACTCTTCTGCAATTGAAATCATAGTCATCGCGTTAGGCGGAATCAACTTACACTCGCTAAGAGTTCTAGAGAGCGGTTCCCCCGCCGAGACGGCGTCGACCGCTTTTTCAACGGCGTCTTGGAGCAACGCGTTTCCTGTAGAACGCGAACTAATCTCCAAAGCGCGCAAGATCGGCACGCCGTTCTGTAATAGAGTTCCTAAGACGCGACAAAGTTTTGAGACGCACGAAGCTTGCGCGACAGGTCCAATCACCGGCAACTTCAACTTCATTTTGTCTCGCCAACGTCTTCCCGATTTCGTTTTCAGTTGAATCTTAGCCCAAACGAAGAGGATAAAGAGCACGCCCAGCGCATATAAGCCGTACTTACCGCAAAATGAGCGAAAGGCAAGCAACCAAACGGTACAGATAGGCAAATCTTTACCGCTTGCGACAAGCGACTCGAACATTGGTTCGAATTTTGGCACGAAAGCGATAAGCAAGACGGACACGACGAGCACGCCGACCACGCAAAGTACGGTCGGATAGATCATCGCGCCGGTGATTTTCGATTTGAGTTCCGCCTGATCTTCTAAGAACTTTGCCGTTCTTTTAAGGGCGGATTCGAGAAACGCGCCTTCGGAACCTGCGCGTATAACGCTAAGCGTCAGGTCGTCAAAGACTTTACCGTGCGTAGCAAAAGCGGCGTCGACGCTCTGTCCGTCGGCGACCTGATCTCCAATATCGAGAACGACTTCCCGCAAGGCGGGATTTGGCGTTTCTTTCCCTAACGCTTGAAACGCGGTTAAGACAGGGACGCCGTTTTCAAGTAATTCAGCCAATTGCGTAAGGAAGGCGGAGACGGCGGAAGTTGGAGGTTTACTTTTAAACCATTTCCCGACGTCGACGTCGTTTTTGTGCGCGTCCTCAACAGAAATAGGGAAGAGCTTTTGCGCGGCCAATCGGTCGAGCGCTTCTTTAACGGAATTTGCGGTCATATGACCGGAAACGTTGGCGCCGGCGCGCGTTTTCGCTTTATATATGAAATCAGGCATGACATCCCAATCGTCGTTGGTAGATCATATAGCAAGGACAAGACTCGTCGCGTCGCAGAAACGACGCGCGTTCGTTTCTCAATTATTTTCGAGTAATTTGCTATAGAGATCCTGGTATTGTTTGGCGCTTCGTTCCCACGAAAGATCCAGACGCATTGCCGCTTGGACCATTTTTTTCCAGTCGTCTCGACGGCACCGATAACAATATAGAGCCCAGGCGAGGGCTTTTTTCATGTCTTCCACGTTTTCCCAGTAGAACAGGAAACCGACGCCAGTTCCGTTTGCAATATTTTCATCAGACGCGTTGACGACAGAATCGTGTAGTCCTCCAACGTCGTGCACAAGCGGCAAGGTTCCGTAACGCAAGCTATACATTTGATTCAAGCCGCAAGGTTCGTATCGACTTGGCATAAGAAAGACGTCGGCTCCAGCCTCAATTTGGTGCGAAAGTTCAACGGAGAAGCGATCTTGTACGGCAAAGTTATTTGGATAACGGTCGTGTAGTTCATAGAAACGACTGGCAATCGCCTGGTCGCCGGATCCCAAGACTGCGAATTGCACGCCCTCGCGTTCAACGAGATCCCAAGCGCAATCCGCGACCAGATCCAGTCCCTTTTGCACGTCGAAACGGCTAACGACTCCGCATAAAGGCGTTTCGGGATTTTGCGTGAGACCCAATTTGGCTTGCAAGTCCGCTTTACACTTTGCCTTACCAATTTCAAAGGAATCGGCGTCGTAGTTTGCTACGAGCACGGGATCCGTCGCGGGGTTCCATTCGTCGACGTCGATACCATTCAGGATACCGATCAAATCGTTCGAACGACATTGTAAGACGCCTTGCAATCTTTCCCCGTACTCTTCAGTCTGAATTTCTTTCGCGTACGTAGGACTTACAGTCGTAATAGCGTCGCTGAAGACGACGCCCGACTTCAAGAGATTGAGCTGGCCGTAAAACTCCATCTTGTCGTAAGTGAAGAGACTCCAATCCAAGCCGGTAACGTCCATGGCTCCGCGCCAGAATCGTCCCTGGTGCCGCAAGTTATGGATTGTCAACACCGACTTAATTTTATCGAATATTCTCGCGTAATCCTTCTTATCGTCGAGCGACGGGCGGAAGCTTCCGATAAAATTAGCGCCCGACTCAAACCGAGAACGGGACTTATACATGGAATCGAGAAAGACAGGAACGAGACTCGTTTGCCAATCGTTCGCGTGAATGACGTCGACGTCGAGATCGAGTTTCAGGATCAGTTCCAACGCGCAACGACTAAAGAACGAGTAACGTTCACAGTTGTCAGGGTAGTCGACGCCTTGAAAGTTGTAGATACCGTCGCGATTAAAATAGTCGTTGTGTTCAATAAAATAGACGTCGACGTCGGAACCGGTCAACTTCGCTTTACAGACGCCCGCTTTTTTCGTCGTTTTCCTGACGCTTACGTCAAGAGTGACGCCAAACATTCTCTCGAAATTTTCACCGTTGCGTTTGAGATACTCGCTTACGCATTTGTAGAGAGGCGTAACAACAGAGACCTTGTGTCCAAGTTTAGCAAGAGCTTTTGGCAGGGCGCAACATACGTCGGCCAGTCCTCCTGTTTTCGAATACGGAGCCACTTCGCTCGAGACAAACATGATATGCATGGTAACCACTCCTCTAACCAACGTATCGTTTCGACGTATGTTTTACATTGCGAAGCCAAGCATGTCGCCCAAAACAAATTTTAGACGCGGCGAAAAGGCGTCGCGCCGCCAAGTCGCCTAATCATTAAAATCAATCGACTTTAATATATCATGAAAAAAGATTTTGGAAAGTTACGCGCAAGTGGTTCTCAATGAAAAACGTCGTCAAAAACTTGTCTTAACAGAACTAACGAACAGGCGACAACCGTTACTCGAAACAGATTCGTTCGCAACACACCTAAACGCTCGTGAAATCGCGTAGTCGAACGCTTTCTTTTTTATTACAACGCGCCCCTTTCTTCTCATTCGAAACTTATTCGGCGTCAATATTTGCAATTCAGCCCAACTAGTATATTTTATTTTTTAATAAATTAGTCTTCTAGCTATAGTTTATCAATGAAATCGGCAAACCGACGTAATCATTCCCCAAACATCTTTAGTAGCAAATTGACGTTGGCGCGACTTTCTCCAAGTTCAAAGTAGTCTCACCGCAAAGTATAATTTACCGTCGCGAGAAAAGTTCATTAGCAAAATCACAAACCAACGTCAGTCTGGGAAAAAGGGTCAAAAAAGAGTCGCGACAATATTAGCCCCTTGACGCGCACGGTCACAAAGAGGTAAAATAGGCGCTGTATTTTCACGTCCGAACGCCGAGTTTTGCGCGACGTTCCGGCGTTAGAATACAGGAAGCATGCGCCGCGCCGCGCTATACCAGGGCGGTCGCCGTCTCGAATCAAGAGGTACTCGTTCGATTAAGATGAAGGAAAAAGAACATATAGAATGGACAACCAGGCGTTACGACCCGGATCTTGTCTCTCGTCTCTCTCAACAGACGCAGATTTCACCGATCGTGGTTCAAACGCTAATAGCGCGCGGAATATCCGAACCAAATAAACTAATCGACTTCCTTGCGCCGCCCAGTCTTTCTCGCGGGCTATACCCCCCCGAACGTTTACCAGGTTGCAAACACGCGGCGGAATTTCTCGCGGACGCTATTCGCCGCGATAAAAAGATCATTGTTTACGGAGATTACGACGTTGACGGCATGACGGCGACGGCGATTCTTCTCCAAGCGATACAAACGAGCGGCGGTCGTTGCGGTTACTACGTTCCCAACCGCTTGGAGGAAGGTTACGGACTTAACTGCGACGCGTTGCGCCGTCTGCGCGAAGACGAAGAAGCGGACGTAGTCGTAACGGTCGACTGCGGGGTTACAAGTTTAAAAGAAGCGAAAGCGGCTAAGGAACTTGGTCTTTCGCTAGTCATAACGGATCACCATACGCCGCTCGTGGACGAAGCGACGGGCAAACAAATATTGCCGGACGCGGCGGCGATCGTTCACCCGAAATACGAGATAGAAGGACGTTCTCCTTATCCTTGTCCGGAAATCTGCGGAGCTTTTGTCGCGTTTAAATTAGCGTGGGGTCTTGGTCAAGCGTTGAGCGAGAACGAGAACGGCAAGTCGTCGCCCGAAATGCGTAATTTTCTTCTAAAGGCTCTTGGTCTTGCCGCGCTCGGTACGATCGCCGACGTCGTCCCCCTCAAGGACGAAAATCGGACGCTCGTCCGTTACGCGACCGAGTACAGTTTTGTCAACAACTTGCCTCTTGGTCTCAAATTTCTCATAGAGTACGCGATAGCGCGTCCTCATAAGAAGCTCACGAGCGAAGACGTCGGTTACACACTGGCTCCGCGTCTAAACGCGGCTGGGCGCGAAGTTCTCAACGCACAATCAGTACGCGACGAGGAGGACCGGCTCAATTGGGAAAAAGCACAGACGTTGCTTCGGAATCCATCGTCGTTAGCGAGCGCGGGTCAAATGGGTCTTGCGAGTCTCGGCGTAGAACTTCTAATAACGAACGCTCCCAACCGCGCTAGAGAACTTGCGCCTTTTATCAATAATTTGAACGCGACGCGACAAAAACTCGAACGTCGAATACTTTCGGAAGCCAAACGCGAGATAGAGGAGAAGTATTCGGACTCTCCGGCTTTTGTTTTGGCAAGTCGCGATTGGCATCCCGGCGTAATAGGAATCGTGGCGGGTCGAATAGCGGAAGACTATCACCGTCCAACGATCATGATAGCGCTTCGCGAGGCGGATGCGAACGCGGGTTCCGCTCGCAGCGTACCGGATACCAACTTCAATCTTTATGAAGCTCTCAACCACTGTTCGGACTATCTCGTTCGCTTTGGAGGTCACGCGGCGGCGGCGGGTCTCGGCATAAAGGAATCTAACGTAAACGCGTTTCGCGACGTCTTTTGCGATTACGTCGCCAATAATTTTTCGGAAAAAGAACGGACGCCGAAACTCAAGCTCGACGGAGAATTTCCATTATACGCGATTAACATCCAAACTTTTTCAGAACTTGAACGTTTGGCGCCTTTTGGAGCGGACAATCCCCGACCGATATTCGCTGCGTACGGCGTTTCTCTTGTTGGAACGGCGCGCCGAGCCGGCGGCAAGCCCAAACCGGGCGGCAATCCGAACGATCCTCCGGTTCTCGGCAATATTTTTCAAGCGCGCTTTCGTCAATATCAAGACGAACGCCGGGCGGTCGCGTTCCAAAAAGGAGACTGGGTCGACCAAATTAACGAATACGTCTATCAAAATCCCGATATAAAATTTGACATAGCATTCCAAGTCGTTTATAGCGACTACCTTGGACAAGTGGAGTTGCGTCTTCAAGATTGGCGCGTTTCCGAATAGCCATTATTTTTAACCATTCATCAAGGACTCGATTATGCGTTTTTCCTTCGCCTTTATTTTGGCGGCGTTATTCGCAACCGTAAGCGTATCCGCCGCATTTGGTCAAAGCGCCACCCCCCAAGAAAAACAACGCGCATTCGCGGAATACGCGCCATTTGTAGACCCGGCGCTCGAGCTTCGCGACTATCATATCCATCTTCGCGGAGGCATGACGGCGGAAATGGCGGTCGAACGCGCCAGGAAGACGGGAATAAAGAGCGGCGTACTCGATAATACAGGTCGCGAATGGGGAATTTCCACAAACGAGCAACTCGACGCGTTCGTCAAGAGCGTGGAGAGCGTCAACGCGAAATTACCCGAGAATGAAAAACTCAGAATCGGGATTCAAGTGAACGACCGCGACTGGTATAAGGTAATCGATCCTAAGATTTACCGTCGTCTCGACTACGTTCTCGCCGACTCGATGATTATGGGCAAACGTCCGGACGGATCCGACGAACGGCTTTGGCAACTTCCGAAAGACTACGACGTCGACCAGGACGAATGGTTCGAACGTTATTATCAACACTGTATGACAATCGTATCCGAACCGATCGACATTTTCGCAAACGTGACGTATCTTCCTCCCTTTATCGCGAATCGTTACGACGAGCTCTGGACGAAGGAACGCATGACGTCTCTTATTCAAAAGGCGATCGAGAATAACGTGGCGCTGGAGATCCAGGCGGGTTCGGCGTTCCCAAAACCGCAATTCATCGCTCTCGCGTTGGAAATGGGCGCGAAACTTTCGTTTGGTTCCAACAATTTCAACGCGGAGCTACTCGACACGACGACGTGGAAAAACGCGTTAGAACAATTTGATATAAAACCGTCTGATCTCTGGCGCGACTACAATACGCTTCGTTAAGTTCCGTCAAGTTCAACCGAAACAACTAACAAGCAACGGTTCGACGCGCTCGCGAGCTCGTCGAACCGTTTTTTCGATAGTATTTGTCAAAAGATTCCCTGGCGGAAGTTAGAACCAACTTGCGGTAAATCCGCCGTCGACGTAAAAAACAGAACCGGTAATATAACTTCCCGCGTTTTTAGCGAGGAGTAAAATCGCGGCGCCGACCAATTCTTCCGGCTTTCCATAACGTCGCATTGGCGTTCCGGACATAATATGTTCAACGCGCTCGGGGGTCAGCAAGGCGCTATTTTGTTCCGCAGGGAAAAAGCCAGGACAAATCGCGTTGCACCGAATCCCCTTTTCCCCAAATTCTTGCGCGATATTTCTTGTCAAATTGACGACTCCGGCCTTTGACGCGGCATACGCAAAGACGCGCGAAAGGGGTCGGTCAGAATTGACGCTTCCGATATTCAAAATGGAACCGCCGTCCGCGTTATTCAACATCGACTCAATAAATACCTGACAAGAGAGCATCGTCCCTTTCAAATTGACGCACATGACGCGATCCCACGTTTCGGGATCCACGTCCAGAAAAGAACTTCCGGCGTTTTGTCCGGCGCAGTTGACGAGCATATCGACTTTACCGGTGAAGGAAAGCGCGTAATCCCGTAAATTGACGAGCGACGCTTTATCGGTCGTATCAACGCTTTTGTACGTTGCGTCGACGCCCTGTTCTGCGAGTTTTTCAGACGTTTCTTTGCATTTTTTTTCGTTACGACCGGCGACGACTACTTTTGCTCCGTTTTTACCAAGTCCGGCGCACAGAGCGTTTCCTAACGCGCCGGCGCCGCCAATAACAACCGCAACCTGTCCTTGCATTCCAAATAGATTTTGCAAAAAATCGGCTGGCTCCATATTGGCTCCTTTTCTGTAAAAACGCAACTGTCCAATTGAGCGCGTCAAAGCGGCGACTCATTTTTTGATACGATTATTTTCATCAACTTTGACGACGTTCGCCTTATAATTAACGAGTTCCGAATCTTCAAATTCCGCGTAAGTAATAATAATGAGAATATCGCCCTTGTACCCTTCCCTTGCGGCGGCTCCGTTTAACATGATAGTCCCAGACCCGGCGGGAGCTTCAAGCGCGTAAGTGACGATACGACTACCGTTATTGACGTTCAAAACATGAACTAACTCTCCGGGCAAGATATCGGCCGCTTTCATGAGATCGGCGTCGATCGAAATACTTCCCTCGTATTCCAGGAAACACCCGGTCAGAGTCGCCCGATGAATCTTCGATTTCAACATAGTACGTTGCATGACAACCGACCTCTTTTCACCTTAAACCGTTCTCGAGCGCCCAGGCGTTTCAAAACCAGTCCCGACAAGCCGAGCGTTTTATCCGCGCCAATATAACGAGGCGTCACAAAATCCCTTGGTCGGTATTATAGCGCATGAAAGAGTTTAAAAAAGAGGAAAGAAGAACAAGCGTACAAAAACGCCGCCAAAATAGAAAACGTCTACCGATTAATTTTGAAAATACCAAGTTCCGCGCTTGATATTTAAATCGCGTAAAGATAGAATGAGACGTAAAGCCGACGCGCGTGGCGTCGGCGCCCTTTTCGCAAACCAGTTAGGAATACCGCAAAATGGCGAACATCGACGTCTATAAGGATTGGTTAAAAATTGAAGCGACTAACCGTCCACTCAATTACTATCAGCTCCTCAAATTTAAAAATTTTGAAGACGACCCGGCGGTTATCCGTCAACGTTATCGGGAATTGAACGCGTACGTACGTAAATTCGCGACGGGCGATTACATTGACGAATCCCAAGCGTTGTTGAACGAACTCGCCAAGGCGATGCTTTGTCTAACGGACGCGGAACGTAAGGCGGAGTACGATCACACTCTTGGGCGTAAGTACGAGGGCAAGACGGAAACGGACGCGTACGGACGTCGAACGTTTGAGACAATCTTATTGGAAGACGGAATCGCCACGCCCGACCAGATTAAGAAGGCGAAAAATCTCGCGAACGCAATTGGAGTCGATCTTCATCAAGCGATTTTGCAACAAAAAGGGACGGACGCGGAACAGGTCATGATCGCCTACGCGGAATCCGTTGGTTTACCGTTTGTCAATCTTGACGACGTTCCAGTCGACGAATACTTCGTCAGATTTATCAATCCCGCCACCGCGCGTCAAAATTCTTTTGTTCCAGTCATGTCGGATATGGGCAAATTGATATTGGCGTCGCCCGAACCGATTGGGGTAGACGTAGAAGACGAGCTCCGCATGCTTTTCGAAATGCCGGTTCGTTGCGCGATTTGCATGCCGCAGCAAGTAAACTACGCAATCGCGAAATACTTTCCGCGCGACGCGGTTCAAGAGCGTTACGTTCGAGCGGACGAAGGCGGTTCCAAAGAAGCTAAGAAAGCGAGTCCGGTCAAAGCCAAACGCGTTAAGGTAGAGAAAGAAACCGCGCCATTGTCGTCTGAAGGCCGTAAGAATAAAATGAAGATCGCGCTCGTATGTTTTAACTTCGGCGTAATGCTCGGGGCGTTTGGAGTCCAATCCAAGCTTTTCCTCAAGCATCCGACCTGGTTCCAAGCCATAGCGTGCGGAATTATATTGGGTCTAATCGCGGGGGCGTGCGGTTGGAAATTCGCGCCATCCGGCGACGACGAGGAATAAAGCCAGGATTGAACTCGACGTAGTAAGTAACCGCAGACGGCAAACGCGTCTTTTGAACGCGGAGCCGTCTTTTTTTTGTAACGCGCAGAACCAGGTTAAATTAATTTATTTTTTATGAACCATCCCAGCGCCGCCAACGTAGCGACTCCGATAAACGCGCATCCGAGAGCCAGCGTTCGTCGCGCTTTTCCAAATGAACTTAACGCGCCGGAATAGTCGCGCAAGGCTAGACGTTTAAACGTCTTTCTAAACGCGCAAAGCGCGAAGAGACCGCAAGGCGGGCATAACAAGAGTTCGACAAAGGCGAGTAGCGCCCAACGCCAGCGCCGTTTCCGCAATAAGAGCAAGCGCGCGTCCGGAATCTGCGCGTTCTCCGCTTGCTCAACGCTTAGCGAAGACTCCTGCGCGTCTCGATCGTCCAGTTCGACGTCAAGCGGAAATTTTTCCACGTTACCAAGGTCGTTTTCCGTCAGTTCCAGTTCATTATCGAGAGAAAACAATGTCGGTTCGGAGCTTAAGTCGGTTCTATTTTCTCGCGGAAACGTCGTCTCCTGAAAGTCGTCGTTGCTTTCGAGATCGACGTCGAGCGCGGTAAACTTTTCAACGTTTTCACCGTCGTTTTCGTTCCGCGTTTCAGACCGCGTTTTATTTTTAGAATCGTTTACAAGTTGATTTTGTCCCAGTCTTTCCGCAAGTTCGTCCTTTCTCGCGAGTTCGAAGGCGTTTTCCAAGATCTGCGGAGCGTCGTTGGGCGAGATTTCTGGTTTAAAATCGCCGAACGGGTCGGGCGGGTCGATTACATCGCCGTCGCGTTTCTGTTTTTTTTCTTCAAGTTTATCCGGATCCAGGGCAATCGGCTCGAGTTCAATCGGTTCCAAATTTGCGCCGCACCGCGCGCAAACGCATTCGTAGACGCGACAAGTGCGTCCGCATTTTGGACATTTTATAAACGCATCGTTTTCCCTCGACATACGCTTTTATTCCCAAGCCTTATTGACGAAAGACCAACTTTTGAAAAACGGTAACGATAATACCTACGGACAAATCAAACAACAGCCAATTTTTTGCAGATTCGGCCAATTTACGAGCGCGGGCGAATTCCACGTCTTTTCTTGCGGAATTTGCCAGAACCGCGTAAATGATCCCGACGAGGGAAAACGGCAACTGAAAGATAATAGCGTCGAGCAATCCCCAGTACAGGAAATTTGGCGGACGTTTTGGATCCCACGTCGAGGACGGCGAAAGCGCGTGAACAATGATATCTCTGAACCAGGCGAAAATCCAACGTCCGACAGGCGCGACAAGCGGAGCGACGAGCCGCACTAAAAAGGCGCCACCCGCGACTATAAACGCCCAAAAAGTCTCGCCAAGTTTAACGGTCGCGGCGTTTAACTTTTCGTTTTGTTCATCGTTTTTTCGACGCGCAACGGTAGTGATTGTACGTCTTGCGGCAAGTTCTCTCGAGTGCGAACGACGCCTTTTTTTTGGCGCGTCAAGGTTTTCCGACTCGCTTTCACTACGTTCGATCGTTTCGGCGTCAACAATTCTGAACTTTTCCCCGCACCTCGAACAGAATTGAGCTCGCGTCGCGTTTTTTGCGCCGCATATATCACAATATTTCATTTTGAACCTCGAAATCGCGTCGACGGAGTGGAAAACGTCGGTCGAACGTTCTCAGCGCGAGATTTTAGTTAAGGTCGCCAGTTACGCCAAGTCGTCTAGTCGAGAAATCGCGGATTTTTGCCGAATTTATTTTCAGCGCGCGAACCCGGCCACACAACGAGACACAAAGGAAGCAAGGATGTAAAGACGTTAAGATCAAGCGACCCCAGTAAGTATTGAATAACGCATAAAACCCAGAAGTACCATCCGCTCAGTCCGATATCGTGCAAGCGCCGCACAATGAGCGCGACCATAGCGGGGACAAAGACGAGCGCCACGGCGGCAAAGGCGCAGGTCGCGCCCTTAGGCAAGTCGCTTATTCTATCTTGATATCCTAAAAGGGTAACGCCTCCGAAAAAAAGCCCGATCCATAGCGAAAAGGCTGTAAACATAAAACAGACGTACTCAGAACGCGAGGCGCGTCCTTTAATATTTCCCCATTTTCGCATACCGATTAAGAACCATATTAGGGGATTATGCCAGATTTTCTTCCTCTCTGTCGTTTCATTTTTCGTCGACTTGTCTGGCGTTTGCACGTATTCTGGACGCATTCCACAATTAGGACAACGCGTCAAGTTCTCATCGTATTCCGATTGACAAAATTGGCAACGCATATCGCGCGTCTCTCCCTGGTTCCGACCGCGTCATTCCGCGGGGACGTCGATCGGAAAGTTTGTATTCTGTTCCATCTTCTGATAGAGCGGCATATGACGGTAATATACCTCCAAAACCATACAATTCAAGGAGGTGACATAAAGGCGGCCTCCGGTCGAGCAGTGTCCTTCCGGCGTTTGCGGATACCAACTTCCGCGTTCATGACCATCCATAATTTGCGACTTTACAAGGGCGTCTCGCACACGAGCGTTCCATTGACTCCAAATCTCCCCGCCAACGTTGTACATGAGTTGCGCGGCGTAGTAAGTATAGTACGGAATGTTGAGATTCGGACCAATCGAAGCGAGACGTTTGACTCCTTTAAGCAACTTTTCATTTTCGATGTTCCAGTCGAGATAAAGTCGGCACAGCAATCCAATACTGTCCGTGGCGTTCGACTCCGATTCTCCCTGTCTATAGTAGTATCTACTTTCATCCTCAAATGAAACGACGTCGCGTAAGAAACCTCGCGCGTCGCTAATGACGGCGGTATTTATAGGGAATCCTGCAAGTTGTCCGCTCTTGAGCGCCATGAGTTGCCATCCGGTAACGGAGGTATCCCCGGCTTGCTTAGGATTATAACGCCACCCCCCGTCGTCAGCTTGCGCGTATTCGATGAAATGGATCGCGTCTTGCGCTTGATAGCCCAGTTCGGCGAAACGTTTACGTTCTCGTTTCGACAACATGGAATATGTCTCGCAAAGAGTAATCGTAGCCAAACCGTGCGAATACATATTGCCGCCTTCTTCGCGGAAAGAAAGTCCGTTTGGCGAGGACTCCCCATGAGTTGTCAAATAGTTCATACCGGCGGCCACCACCTTTTTATATTTTCCAACGGTAGGCGTATTTCCAGCCGCTAAAAAAGGAAGTAAAGCCATAGAAGTGGCCGCCAGGCGCGCGTCAACGCTTCCGCTATTGCGGCATTGTCCTCGACAAGTCGGACAATCCGTCATTTTAAAGCTCCAAGACCCGTTCGGCAACTGATGTTCCGCGATCCAGGAGAGCGCCAACGCGACAGACTTTTCACTTCCTTCACTTCCTCCCCCCGAAACAAGCATCGCCGCTTTATTAGCGCCTCGACCGGATAAATCGTCGCCGTTAAGCGACCCCAGCAAGTTTTCAACGTTTGCGACGTCGGCCGCGCCCGCGTAAGTTTCGGAGTCAAGCACGGTCATAGCCGCGGCGGTAGGGTCGTCAAAAGCGGAGACGTCCGGCACGTCTTCGACAACGTCGGTTTGAACGTCTACGTCGTTTGCGTCGACGTCGACGGCGTCGTCCACAACCATAGCGGCGTCGGGATCAAAAACTTCGTCGAGAACAATTTCGTCGCTAAACCCCGGTTCAGAGACAACCTCGAAATTTTTTCGGAAATCGGTATTGATAACGCAGAACGCCAATAACAGAATAAGGAGCAGGTGAAAACATAAACTTACGAGCCACATAGGGGCGTCGTTTGCGGCTTTTTCGAGGGCGGATTCCTCTTTCAGGAATTGTAAAGCGGCGGCGGTTTCTCCGCTTTCGTTCGAAACGTTTTCCTCCTGGCTCAACTGTTCGAGGAACTCGGTAGGAGACGTATTTTTGTCGTTTTTAGCCTCTATCGCGAGAGAGTCAAACCGCGGTTCGTTGAAATTAGATTTGTCGTCAAGAGCGTCGAGCGTCCAGGACCGCGGTTCCACTTCGGCGGTCGGCGCGATAAACACGGTCGATAGAGAACTCAAATCGGGCGAGTCTGAATCGTTTTGTTCTTCGCGAGCCGAACGTCGGCGTTTCTTTTTGCGAGACGCGCCTGGTCGCGGCGCGAGCGGTTCCACAACCTGTTGCGGCGTTGGTTCCGGAACCAACGTCTCGTTTGCGCTGACGTCGGACTCAAGCGGGTAACATTCCGCAGCAGGTTCAGGTCGAGCCGCGTTTCCTTCGCGGTATTGACGTAAAACACGCGCAACTGCGTCGCCCAAGTCGTTAGACGAATTTAGTTCGGTAGCGCGAGCAGGTTCGGAGGAATTCGGTTCGTTTTTACGTTGCGCGGACGTCGAGGGCGCAACGCCCCCCTCTCTATGCCGCCGTAATACCTCGCGGATGAGATCTGCCGTTCGATCAGCGGTCGGTTTTTGCCCGGACTGCATATTCGAGTCGTCGTGTCGTTCTTCGTTCGACGTCATAGGTCCCCGCCCAATAAGAGTAAGAAAAGATTCGCAAGCGCGTACTCCCCAACGCGGTCTTGCGCGGCCCATGTTTACTATTGTAACGAATTAAACTTTGAATTCATATACTTAGAAGAAAAAAATACTTGACAAATTTCATTAACTGTAAGAAAAATAAAATTTTTCACATGTACGCCAATAAAATTAAGGCGTAAAATTCACTCGTTCAGTTCCTTTTTAATTCGATATGAATAACGTTATTTACATAAAACAAGCGGATTTTTGACAAATAAGCATCCAAAAAGTAAGAAAAGAAGCGCTGATAGATTGACAAAAAGTTAAATATTATTACAATCACTGCTCTAGGTGCGTTGACGAAGTCGCGAGACCATATTGGTAGATAAACATGTCGCCTTGGAGGCGTTTGTAGGACTATACATAGAGGATAGCAATAATGGCAGGGAAAAGTAAGAAAAAGGCGGAAACCGTCTACCTTGTTTGCGAAGAAACTGGCGATTACAACTACATCGTTCGTCGTAAGCCGGGCGGAGAGAAACTTAAGTTGAGTAAGTATTGCCCGCGTCTTCGTAAGCATACGTTGCACGTTGAAAAGAAAAAGTGATTTTTCTTTCGCGCACTTTCGCAATGCACGGCGTTTGATCATCATTGTTCAAACGTCGTTTTTTATTTTCCAGTTCTTTCTTACACTTCTCACAAAAAAAGACCGCCAATCTCATGAGAGTTACGGCGGTCCCTTTTCAAACAACCCCAACAAAAGGTAGTCTAAATTTAAACGCCCAACCCCAAGGTTAGACGTTCATCTTTTACTTTATCATTCCTCATCTTCCGACTTTGCCGTCTTATCGCCAGTCGTGCTGTCCGTCTTATCGCCAGTCGTGCTATCCGTCTTATCGCC
>CAYUUL010000001.1:49759-72388 GCA_964447865.1 uncultured Planctomycetaceae bacterium
CCAGTCGAGCTATCCGTCTTATCGCCAGTCGAGCTATCCGTCTTATCGCCAGTCGAGCTATCCGTCTTATCGCCAGTCGTATCGTCAAGCGATTCAGTAAAGGTAGAATCGGAATAAACTTCGTCGTAAACGGTACTGTAAGAATAACCTTCGCGCCAAAGTTTCAATACGGAAGTAAGGTCGGTAGCGACTTTCGTGCCGGACGAACTGTTAGAAAGACGGAATTTCGAATTTCCAACCGATTTTTCAACGTCCTTTTTGACGTTTTCCTTAGCGGCTTTTATCGCATCTTCTTTGACATTTTCGGGCTTAGTCAACTCAGTATTCTCAGCCAAATCTTTATAAGAATCGTTGAGACGTTCAAGTTGATCGGCGTAATCTTGCTCGACTTTCTCGTCCGCTTCCGCCAAAGTTTGACGCGCTGTCGCCGTAGCGGTATTAAAGTCGTTTACAATCGTTTCGCGTTCCTTAATGAACTCGGTAATCGATTTCTTTCCGGAAACATATTCCGATTTGGCCTTTGCCAGGCTTTCGGTTCTAGCGTCGACCGCCGCCAGGTACTCGCTAAGATATGTCGCGAGATTCGCGGAATGACCGTTGTTACGCGTCTGCTCATTTTCAACCCAAGCGTCAAACCATTCGTTCCAATCGGAGTAAACGCCCGGTTCATACTTCGAATTGGTAACAGTCAAAGTAAAGTTCGTCGCAGTCGCGGCGCCGTATTCGGTCGAATCGTCGTCGGAACTGATAATGGTCTTTGCCTGAACGGTAATCGTCAAATCTTCCGATTTTTTAGAAACGCTAGAGAAGTAATCCTCGGGCACGTCCCACGAGATTTCACCGGTTTCCGTATTGATAGTCATCCCTTCCGGATAATCTCCGGTAAGAGCGTATTCAACCTTATACTCGACCGTTTTCGTGGTCGTCGTTTCTTTTCCTTTAGAATCAGTCGTCTTTTCCTCGACTTTTTGCGTCGCGGTCGCTTTAACGGTCAAGGAGAACTTTTCGCCGGTGGCAACCGTTTGCGAATCGATTTCTTCGAAAACAGGAGCAACGGAATCTGCAGACTCATAGGCGGAATTCGCGATCATGATTTCGAACGTCTTCTCGGTCGACTCTCCGTCGGTATAGACGCTGGAATCATTCTCCGACTTAAATTGTTCCGTCGCTTTGATCGTGAACTTGAATACCTGGGCGGTAATATTTGAGGCAAGGTAATCTTCCGGGATTTCCCAAGTCACCTTTCCGGTCTCGGCGTCAAACGTGAAACCTTTGGGATAATTGTCGCCAACAAGTTCGTACGCGATTCTATCAGCCTCTCCGTCCGGATCGGACGCAGAAATCGTACCGGTATACGCACTTCCAGTCGAAGCGATCGCATTGTCAAGTTCAGCGAAAACAGGGGCGGACGTTTTGTAGTTCGGATTGGTAACCGTCAATTTAAAGGAGGTATTGGAACTCTCTCCGTAATTGACGGAGTCGTCGGTTGTCGAAACAATCGTCGTAGCTTCCAAACTGATTTTAAGCGTAGTAGAGCGAACGTTTTCCGTAAAATAATCCTCCGGAACGTCCCAGGAGATCTTTCCAGTCTCCGAGTCAATCGTCATTCCCTCCGGATAATCTCCGGTAAGGAAGTAGGCGACGTCGAGATCGACGTATTCCTCTTTTTCAGCGTCCTCGCCAGTATTCGTATCGCTTTCAGTTTTATCCTGATCGGTTGCGCTATCCTTTTTAACCTTTGCGGTCGCAGAGACGGTTAATTCGAACGTCTCGCCCGCGACAACCGTTTGATCGGCAATTTCATTCCAAGTCGGAGCTACGGCGGAATCTTTGTCGTAGGAAGCGTTTGCGACATAGATCGTATAAGTTTTTTCCGAGGTCAAACCGTCGGTATAAGATCCGTCCGCCTCTTTGAATTGTTCGGTCGCCTTGAACTTGATCTGAATCTCCTGGTACGAGATTGGATAAGTAGAGGAATCCAGGTAATCGCTGGGAACGTCCCAAGTCAACTTGCCAGTTTCAGCGTCGAATTTTAGCGATTCGGGATAATTATCGCCAACGAGTTCCAAAGCGACGCGATCTGCCAAACCGTTTGGATCTTTTGCGACGACGTCGGCGGTAAAGGTCTTTCCGGTCGTCGCATTGTAGGACGACAAATCCTCAAAAGCGGGCGCGTAATCTACGTAATCCGGATTCGTCACGGACAATTCAAACGTAGTTTCGATGGACCCGCCGTAATTGACGGACGAGTCAGAGAGAACTTTCGCGGCGGTCGCTTTAACGACAACGTCTAAGGACTCGTAAGGGACGGCGTCGGACTGGAAGTAATCGGCAGGAACGTTCCACGAAATTTTACCGGTATTTGCGTCGATAGTCATTCCTTCCGGAGCGTTGACCAACTCATAAATAACGGAGTAAGCGGAATCGTCAACAGTCGCGGTCGCCCTATATTCGAACGAATTCCCGGCGACGACAGTCTGCGCGGGAATATCCGACCAAACTGGCGTAACGGCGACTTCCTTATCATAATTGGAGTTCGCTATCGCGATATTATACGATTTTTGCGCGGAATAACCGTCGACACTGGTTCCGTCTTCCTGTTCAATTTTGGAAGTCGCTTCGACGGTAAACGTGTAAACTTGCGATTGTATAGAGGAATCGTCAATATAATCGTCGGGGACATTCCATAGCAGGTCGCCCGTCTTAGAATTGAGCGTCATTCCGTCCGGAATATCGTCGCCGACGAGTTTATATTCGATAGTAACCTTTCCGGAACTTGGCACGGAAGCGGAGATTTTCGCGGCAAAGGTTTTACCAGTCGCGGTCTCGAGTCCCGTCAAGTCGTCGAGCACGGGCACGAAACCGACGTTCAAAGTGAATTTCTGAGTAGCGGTATTCCCGAGCGCGTCGGTCGCGGTCACGTTGACGTAGTAGACGCCATAGTCGTTTTCATCGACGTCGGCCCAACTTAACGCGCCGTCTTCAGTGAGAGAAATGAAGCTCGGTCCGGCGGTTGGATTCGTCAAGGTAAATTTAACGTCGGCGCGATTGACGCCGGAATCATCCGCTTTATTCGTGAGTAATTGCAAGACGCCCGACTCGCCGGATTTGATATCGATCGTCGTATCCTCGTTCACAATCGCCAACGATTCGGTATCGACCATCACACTGAAATTGACAAATTCACTATAGAGCCGTTCATGCGAAGTAACGCGGTCTACCGGGATATATTCCCTGACTTTAATGGTATGCAAGCCGTCTTCCAGGGCGTCTTTATCGCCAATTTGCAGATTCAAGACGTAGGAGGCGACGCGGGTTTCTTCGTCGTAAGTATGCGATTCAACGGTATACGCGTATTCAGTATCGTCAACAAAGACGCTAATCGGGGCTTCAGTCGCCGCGCCGGAATCAATAGCGCTGAAACTGACGTTAATCGTCAACGCAGACTTAGCGAGATCAGAGGAAATAACGTAGACGCCGCCTTCAAGCGTCCCAACGCTCGTAACATCCGTCGAAACAAGCTCCGCCTCCGGAGTGGACGGAGAGATATACATTGTTTTTGTCAACGAAGCGGTCAAACCGTTGGATAGTTCAGCGTCGACCGTGAAGGTCGCATACTGACCGGCGGAAGCGGTAGAAACGATGCTAAAACTGGAATTGGCGTCGTTCGCGGAGACAATCGAGTAACCGTCTGGTTCGGAAGCGGGCGTGATAGTGTAAGTAACGTCCAAACCGCCAAATTCTTCCGGCAGATTTACTTCAACAGTTTCTCCGGCGGTAAATTCAAAGTTAGTTTCGTCGAGCGATTTCTTAACGTACTCGCTCAAACCTTCAGCTCCGGAATACACGGTCGTCGTCTGAAATTCGAGCGAATCGTCCGCCGCGTTCGAGGAGAACGAGATTGTAGAGACTCCGGAAACAACTTTACCGTCGTCGCCTTTTTCGGCGACAATACGCAACGCGCTTTGATTGACGTCGTCGTCGGCAAGAACGCGCATATTCGAGATCGTATAGGTATCGGTCGGATAAGAGGCCTCGCCCGTTTTCGGATTAGTCGTAACGGTCGCGTTTTCCAATTCTTCGATCACGTCGTACCCGTCGACAACGAATCCAAAGACGTTGTAACTTCCATCGAGCCACGAAGCTGCGTCGAAGGTAATGTAAAATTGCGCGTCGCTCGTATCGGCGCCTTTATTAGCGTAAGCGACAATACCGCGAGAGCTATGCGCAAGCAGATCGGAATGTTCGTCGGCGATCGTCGTTCCGGAACCTTCGTAGCCGTAACCGTCGCTCGAACCGCCCTGGAACATGAACCCTTTATAAATACGATGAATCGTCTTACCTTCGTAGTAGTCGCCGTAAATAAGACTAACGAAATGCGACGAGGAATTTGGCGCTTCGCCGTCGGAACTGAAAAGCTGAATTACCACTTCACCGAGAGTAGAAACGGCGCCGTCGGTAGTCGTTTTCGTTACGGTAAAGGCAACTTGGGTTCCCTCTACAAAGGACGCGGACAAACCGTCGACGGAACTCGTATCGACAAAATCATTAGGAGTACCCTCGTAAGCGTAGTGGTAAGAATCGGGTTCCGCAATCGTAATCTCGGAAGGAAGAGTTTCATAGAGCGACGCGGCGTCGAGCAATTGGCGGTCTTCCAATGATTCAAAAGTCCGGCGTCGGCAGACGTCCTTCATCAGATTGCGGCGTCGAGCTTCGCGTCCCTTTTCGCGAAAAGCTTTTCCGGATAAAACGCGACTGATTTTTGAAGTTAATTTCATTTTATTCCCTACACTTCCCTCCGCGACGCGTAATCTTCTTCACAACTCTAACTAAGTCGCGGATAAATTCCCTATTTTTCCACGCGTTTTGTCTATTCATTCAAAATCGCGTCTATTCTTTATATTACAACGGGCAACACTATTGTCAATAAAATCGTCAAGTTCACCGTTTATTTCTTATTTTATCACAGCATTTCCCCAAATTAGACGCCTTTCAGCGTCGTTTGTTCCTCTCTTTTTTCGAAAGCAACCTACCTTGTCCGGTTCTCAGTAGTCAAAATAGGTAAAATACTAAAGCTTTAATCGTCCGTAATGGTAAAAAACTTACTTCAAAAAGGTTCAAAAGTTAAAAAATACTTGAAAGGATGAACAAGATGGGATAAAATAGGCGGTGAAACGCGTCTAAGAAGATATGTCGCGTGAACGCGTCAAATTTATCCTCGCAACGAATGGCCAAGGAAATAAAGATGCTTGAGCTTAAGAACTTAAAGAAGTCGTATGAAGAGCCGAACGGCGGCGAACTCCCTATCCTGGACGTTCCAAAGTGGAGCGTAGACGAGGGCGAACAGGTAGTCGTAATCGGTCCTAGCGGTTGCGGTAAAACGACGCTTCTTCACATCATAGCGGGCATACTTCGTCCGACGTCGGGTCAAGTACTCATCGACGGTTGGAACACCGCGATTTTAACAGAATCAGAGCGCGACCAATTTCGGGCGCGTCGAATTGGTTACGTCTTTCAGACGTTCAATCTTCTTCCGAGCTTTACTGCGTTGGAAAACGTTCAACTTGGTATGGCGTTCGCGGGACGCGGGAGCGATAAAAAGCGCGCGATTGATCTTCTGGAGCGCGTAGGTCTTGGTCATCGTCTTCACCACAAACCTAGTCAGATGAGCGTAGGCGAACAGCAACGCGTATCCGTTGCGCGCGCGCTGGCGAACAAACCGAAACTTGTGCTTGCCGACGAACCAACCGCAAACGTCGACGTAGGCAATCAGCAATTAGTCGTGGACATGTTGCGCAACACATGCCGCGATGAAAACGTCGCGCTCATTTTGGTCACGCACTCTCCGGCAGTAGCGTCCCAGTTCGACCGCGTCGACCTTTTAACAGACGTCAACCTTGTTGCAAAACGCAAGTTGGCGGAACAAGAGCGCGACGTTCTCGAAGGTTGACGTTTCGCGACAAGAAATAAAAAAAGCCGCGTTCGAAGTTCGATTGCGGCTTTCTTTATTGAGTGGGCTGTGTTGGATTCGAACCAGCGACCTTCTGGGTGTAAACCAGACGCTCTAACCAAACTGAGCTAACAGCCCAACGCGCGCGTTTCAATATCACGCACATACTTTTTAGCATTTTAACAACCGAGCGCGACCTGTCAAGGTGAAAAATAGGCGGAACATCGAGCTTGTCGTTATATTCGTCTCACGAAAGTTGCGGGGTCGCGCGAAAAAGACCGCCGTTTTCCACTAAAATCGAGTCGCGACCAATAAAAAGAGCGACAGAGGAAGCCATGTATAAATCGCCCACGTCTTTTATAACGCCGACACTTCTGGCGGATATTCCTCCTATCGCGGATTTGATTGGCCTTACGGTCGGGGTAATCGCCGTTTCTTTCGCGTTTTGGCAATTCCGAATTCAACGCGACAAAGCTAAAAATCCCGACTATTATTTTCGCGACGAGTCTGATCGCGAACGCAAGTTTTTAACGCGACAAGCATCGCGCCGTTCCCAACTTTCTGTTCTTGTCGGATTATTCGGCGTATTCATGCTTGCCGGCATGCACCTCCAAGCGTACGGGACTTATCCTCGCGCATGGGCGGTCTGTTGGCTTATCGCGCTAATCTTTCTGGTTTGGGGCGGAGCGCTCGCGTTCGTCGACGTAGTCTCTATACGTCTTCATTATTCGGGCGAACTCGATCGTCAACGCGCCGAAAAACTCGCGCTCGACTACAAGATGAAGAAATTTCATGAAAAGAGTCTTCAAGAGCTCGACAAAGCGCGTCAAGAGGCTGAAGAGGAACAAAACGAACTGGAGAATGGTCGTTCCCAAGACTGAATCAACGTTCCAAATCCTCCGTCCAATCTTTGACGAACAAAATCCAAACGTCAGGCAAAGATAACGACCAACCTACCCAATTTGTTTGACATTCAATTCTTTACCAGGCGATTGTCCAGGAAAATCCCCAAAAAAACGCTAATCTCGAAAATTTTTTCAGTTTTTTTTAATTGCAATATACGCAACACAGGATACGGAAAGTCGGCGAAGTTTTTTACAACTTTGCCGGAAGTAGAAGATAGATTTTTGCTTACGCGTTCCTTGAAGTTAGCGAACAACGTTTCAAACGCGACGTTAAAAAGTATAAAAGTCAAAACGCGCCGTCCTTCGCAACGAAGTCCGGCGCGTTCATTATCCTTAACGGTTCTAGCGGATTCGAGTTTCTTTTTTAGGAAAGAGGTCGACCAAATCGGTAACGTCAAGCATTCCAATCGGTCTGTCGTCGTCGTCCAGTACGGGTAATTCGCTCAATTTTCTCGCGGAGACAATCGCCATCGCATCCGCCATATAAGTTCCGGCGCGTACGACGGTAGGGGCTTTCGTCATCGCCTCTCGAATAGGTCGTTCAAGGGAGTCTTCGCCGCGCGTTTCAAATAATTTAGCGAGATCGCTATCGGTAAAGATACCGGAGAGTTTTCCCGATTTATCCAGGAGCAGAATGGCGCCGGATCTCCGACCGGGCTTATGACAGGTCACAAACACATTGCGAATCGAGGCGCTATCTTCAGCGACGCGACATTGTTCAACGGGTCTCATACAGTCTTCGACTCGACTGAGCTGTCTTCCCAGCGAACCTCCCGGGTGGAAACGCGCAAAGTCCTCCGAACGGAACCCGCGTTCTCGACTCGCGGCCAACGCCAAGGCGTCGCCTACCGCCAACATAGCGGTAGAACTTGAACTTGGCGCAAGTTTAAGCGCGTCTGCTTCTTCGATTTTTCCGATTTCCAACACCACGTTCGCGGCGCGTCCCAAAGCGCTTTTCGCAGTCGATACGATCGCGATTATAGGGATATTACGCGCGCTCACAGGCGCCAACAACCGCTTGATTTCCTCAGTTTCTCCACTGTAAGAGAGCGCAATAATCACGTCGTCGGGGCGCAACATTCCGAGATCGCCGTGATACGCTTCTCCCGGGTGTAAAAAGTGACTTGGAACGCCGACGGAGGAGAGCGTAGCGGAGATTTTTCGCCCGATCAACCCGGCCTTTCCCATACCGGTCACAACCACAGAACCATGGCAGTCCGCGATAAGGTCGAGAGCCGCGATGAAATTATCGTCGAGTCTCTCAATTTGAGCCAACACGGCGTCGCTTTCCGCCTTTAGCACGCCTTTCGCGAACGAAAGGGAATCCTGTTCGCGTTGAGTAAGTTCATGCGCGAGAGGGGCTAAGGCCAAGTTTCCTTCGCAACGATTCCTCGCCTGGCTAACGCATTCTTTTGCGTCATTCGTTCCAACGACTCGGAATTGCAAGCGCTCGGTGTTCGACATAATCTCTTCCCTCTTAATCTTTCTTCAAGTATCTCGCGATCAACACGCTTAATATAGAGCTAGTACACTTTTTTATCGTTTGTCGCAAGAGCATATTTTCATTTTCCATCGCAGTCGTCTCGTTTCACGAACCGCAGTTTATGTTCGCGGTATTGTCTAAAATAAGAATTCAATTAAAATTAAATGAAGTTTTTTTGTAAAATGGCGGCGACATAAGCCGCGCACATCGTTTGTTCACAAAACGGAACGAGATTATATGGCAGTCATACTCAACGTCGAACATCTCCGAAAACATTTCGGTCCCGATCCGGTATTAGCCGACGTTACGTTTCAGGTTCGCGAGGGCGATAAGATTGGTCTTGTCGGTCCAAACGGATGCGGCAAAACGACCTTACTCAATATTCTTTCAGGTCGAGAAGAAACGGAAAAGGGCGTTGTCGAGCGTTTCGGCGGTTCCACGCTCGGGTACTTGGAACAACGCCCCGCAGTCGACGCGTCGGAAACGGTTCTTGACGCCGGTCGCAGCGCGCTTGCGCATTTGACTGAAGCCCAGCAAGAATCGGAAGAGATAGCGACGAAGATGGCCGACGCGTCCTTAACGGACGACGAGCGCGATCGTCTTGCTCGCCGATACGACAAGTTGCACGAGTATCTTATGCGTCACGACGCGTATAATATCGAACACCGCGTTCAACGAATTTTACTCGGGGTCGGTTTCTGCGACGAGGACATGACTAAATCGGTTGCGTCGTTAAGCGGCGGCGAGCTGAACCGTCTTGGGCTGGCAAAGTTGCTTTTGGAAGAGCCCGACATTATGTTGCTCGACGAACCGTCGAACCACTTGGATCTGGCCGCAACGGAGTGGTTGGAGGATTTCCTGAAGACGACGAGCGCCGCGGTCATTCTCGTAAGCCACGACCGCTATTTTCTAGATCGCGTAACGAACCGCACGTTCGAGCTTTACGCGGGCACAATCGACGAATATCCGGGTAATTTTTCTAAATACGCGACCCTCAAAGACGAACGTCTCGCGGTTCAAACGAAGACCTACGAGAAGTGGGTTGAAGAAGTTGAGAAGTTAAAGGACTTCATTCGTAAGAACCACTACGGTAAAGATACGGCGGCGCGCGCGGAAGATCGCCGTAAGAAACTTGAAAAACTCGAAGCCGATCCTCCCGAGCTTCCCCGCGACGTTTCTTCTCCGCCAATGACGTTTCCCCCGGCCTCTCGGACGGGCGACCTCGTTTTTCGTATTGAAGGCTTGAGTAAAGGTTATGGCGAGCGCGCGCTATTCCGGGATTACACTTTCGATATCCAACGCGGCGAACGGTGGGCGATACTCGGTCCAAACGGTTGCGGTAAAACGACGTTTCTCCGTTGTCTATTGGGAGAAGAAACTCCCGACTCCGGTTCGGTTCGTTTTGGTCAAGGTGTTGCGGTCGGTTATTTCGATCAGCAACTTCGCGTAGTGGACGACCAGGTTCCGGTAGTCGACGCGATCCGTCCTCAAAAGAAAGTCTTCGAGGATCTCCAACGTCGTAAGTTGCTTGCAATGTTCGGTCTGACCGGCGATCAACAGCTTTTAAAGGTTTGCAATTTAAGCGGCGGTCAACGTTGTCGCGCGGCGTTGGCCAAGTTGGCGGCGGACGACCCTAACGTTCTCATACTTGACGAACCGACGAACCACCTCGATTTGTGGGCGCGCAAAGCTCTTGAAAAGGCTCTTAAAGACTTTGACGGCAGCGTGATATTTATTAGCCACGACCGTTATTTTGTCGACCAGGTCGCGGACAAAATTCTCGTGGTTCAGCCGAACGCGACCTACAAAATCGTCGAAGGCAATTATTCAACTTTCCGTCATATGGTGTCCAAAGGTTTGATAGCCGACCCGTTCTTACCCAACGCGTTGGACGAGCCGTTCATACCCGAACAAACGACGCGCGTCGCGACTAAGGCGAGTTCCGATATGTCGCACCGTTCGTCTTTGGAACATAAATCTTCGAAACAGCTCCAAAAGAGTCAGCAGAAGAACCAACAAAAATCAGGACAAAAGAACAACGTTCAAGCGCAACATTCCCCGGTTTCCGTTAAGTCCAAAGGTAAGAATCGCGGCTCCGTACAAAATCTTGACGCGACGCCAAACGCGAACAGAACAAACGGCGTTCCCAGTTATAAGCAAGGCGCGCATCCAGAAAAATACGCGGAGCAAAACTTCAAATCGGAACAGGGAAGCGTTAAGGGCAAACCGAAGACTGAAAAACGTAAACGCAAGTATCCGTACCGTAAAGTGTCCGACATTGAAGACGAGATATTCGTTCGCGAGACGCATATCCAGACGCTCAACGAAGATATGCTTAAGCCTGAAGTTTTGCGCAACGGCGAGAAAATAAAAGAACTCCAAGCGCAACTCAAAGAAGAAGAAGACGCGATCAAACAACTCTACGAGCATTGGGAAGAAGCGTCGGAACTTAACTGGTAAGGAATGAAAAGGCTCATTGTGTTCAACGAGCGTATAAACGCGTCGCCTGACGCTAGAAAGATCGCTATGTCACAAGATCGACAACCAAAGGAACATTGGGGCTCTCGACTTGGCGTGGTACTGGCAGTGGCCGGCGGAGCGGTGGGGCTCGGTAATTTTTTACGCTTTCCGGGTCAAGTCGTAAATTACGGCGGCGGCGCGTTTATGATTCCCTACATATTTTCTTTTTTACTCATAGCTTTTCCGATAGCTTGTTCGGAATGGGCGATAGGTCGTTACGGCGGACGTCTTGGTTATCACTCGACGCTCGGCGTTTTTTACTCGGTTAGTAAAAAGAATACGTTCTGGGGATTCTGCGGCGGTCTTTCCGCAATGACGCCGTTAATCATCAGTATGTACTATATTTTTGTAGAAGCCTGGTGTCTGCTTTACGCGTTACAGTACTTAGGCGGATTGCTTGATCACGTCGGTCTTGGATTTTCCCTACTGAATAACGTACAGCCCGGCCTTAAGCTTCACGAGTCGGAGGCTTATTCAGGTCTTTTCGCCAGTTTCACAGGAATGCACGGCGACGGTTCTTTGTTTCGAAGTCCGGAGTCTCCGCTCATTTTCGTGACGCTTTTCTGCGCCGCGGTCAATTTTTATTTGATTTATCGGGGCGTGTCGAAGGGGATCGAACGTTTTAGCAAAATAGTCGCGCCGCTTGTGTTAATCTGTTCGTTTGTAGTAATCGCGCGCGTGCTTACTCTTGGTAATCCGACGGGAATTGAAGGTCAAAGTCTCCTCGACGGCTTAGGGTTTATGTGGAATCCTTCACGCGACGTCGTAGGCGCCGACGGCGCAATTGAGCACATTAGTATTTGGCAGTCGCTGGCGAATCCTGAAGTTTGGCTTGCGGCGACGGCGCAGATATTCTTTACGGCTTCCATTTGCCTTGGAGCCACTTGTACGTACGCAAGTTTCGTTCGTTCGCGCGAAGATATCGCGCTTTCCAGCGTAACGTCGACGGCGGCGAACGAATTCTGCGAGGTGGCGCTCGGCGGTCTTATGTCGATTCCGCCCGCAATTATGTTTTTAGGAGCGCAAGCCGCGGATAAATTTGAAAGTTCTTTCTCTTTGGGCTTCGTCGTCATGCCCAACGTTTTCGAAAAGATGCCGGCGGGCGAATTATGCGGTTTTCTATTTTTTACGTTGCTTTTCTGTTCGGCGATTACAAGTTCAATGTCGATTGTTCAACCGACAATGTCGCTTTTCACGGAAGCGTTGCGTATTCCTCGTAAAACGTGTATAGCGCTGGTCAGCGCAGTCGTTCTTTCCGGCACGTTATTCGTTTGTTGGTTTACCCATAATCTTGTGGCGCTTGACGCGTTCGATTTCTGGTTTGCGAATTTCGCGCCTTTCCTCGGCGGCGTTTTCCAAACGATTCTAATTGTTTTCGTCTGGAAGTTGCCAAACTTACATGAAGAATGGGATCGAGGCGCAATAGTGAAATTACCGCGTTGGCTTGGGCGCGTTCTCGCGTTTTGTTCATTGCCTTATCTTGCGTTAATTTTCATTTTTTGGTGCGTAAAGAACCTTGGCGGAAGACTTGAAGAAGTCAAAAATAATCCAATAACACAATTGTCGATTGGTTATTTGTGCCTGATCGCGGTCGGCATGGTCGTCGTATCGTATATCGGGTTGCGACGTTGGCGTAAAGAGGACTCCGTCCAACTTGCGAACCAGTCGTCTAATCAGTTTACCCAACCCAAATAAGGATCAACGCGTTAAAGGAACGCTAGAAAGCCGCCCAAATGGCGCGTTCAAATCGAATCGGCGAACACTGGGGTTCTCGTCTTGGAGTAGTTTTAGCAGTTTCCGGGAGCGCGATTGGTCTCGGCAACTTTATACGCTTTCCAGGTCAGGCCGCGATGCACGGCGGCGGGGCCTTTATGTTCCCTTATTTAATCTCGCTTCTTGTCGTAGCGATACCTCTTGCGACAGCGGAATGGGCGCTTGGACGTTTTGGCGGACGTTGCGGGGCTCATTCTCCGATGGGAATCTACTATGTTGCGGGTCGGCGCAAGCCAATTTGCGGCGTATTGGGCGGCGTTTCACTCTTTACGGCCTTCGTCATCGATATGTATTATCTCGTGATTGAAAGCTGGTGTCTAATTTACGCGCTACAATATCTTGGAGGTTTACTCAAGCCCTTAGGACTCGGTTTTTCAGTTATTCCCGAAGTAACGGTCGCGGGATTTGATCTTGGTTCTTCCGAAGCGTATGGTCAAGCCTTCGGCGCAATCACAGGGATGTCGGGAAATGGAACGTTATTTAACGCGAGTTGTTTTTACCTTTTAGCGGCGTTGGCGTTTTGTATATTCGTCAACTTCTGGTTGATTTACCGCGGCGTATCAAAGGGCGTGGAACGTTTTTGCAAATTGGTCGCGCCATTGATTTTACTTTGTTCGGCAATCGTGTTGATTCGAGTTTTAACACTCAAGAATCCGACTGGTCTCGAAGGGCAAAGTCTTCTCGACGGTTTGGGATTCATGTGGAATCCGCAAAACGCGAAACA
This sequence comes from uncultured Planctomycetaceae bacterium, assembly GCA_964447865.1. Taxonomy (GTDB): domain Bacteria; phylum Planctomycetota; class Planctomycetia; order Pirellulales; family Thermoguttaceae; genus RUG369. The sequence goes on from CAYUUL010000001.1 coordinate 63,115, forward strand.
AATATTGCTTGATCCGAACGTTTGGCTTGCGGCGACGTCGCAAATTTTCTTTTCGACGTCAATTTGCACAAGCGCGGTCGTAACGTACGCAAGTTATGTTCATCCTAAACAAGACATAGCGTTATCAAGCGTTACGGCGACCATGGCCAACGAATTCTGCGAAGTCTGCCTTGGCGGACTAATGATCATTCCGCCCGCAATTATGTTCCTGGGGGCAAGCGCCGCGGACAAAATCGGAAGTTCTTTTTCGCTTGGATTCGTCGTTTTACCCAACGTTTTCGGTCAAATGCCTGCAGGACAATTCTTTGGATTCGTGTTTTTTGCGCTCCTTTTTTTCACAGCCATAACGAGTTCGATTTCCCAACTCCAACCTTCCGTGGCGTTTCTCAAAGAAGCGTTTCGTTTCAACCATAAGACGAGCGTACTTCTGGTCGCGCTTGCGATTTTGACAGGTTCAACAATAGTCTGTTGGTTTACCGGCAATTTAACGGGACTCGATACATTTGACTTTTGGTCGGCAAATTTTTCGCCATTTCTTTGCGCTATTGTACAAACGGGAATTATCGTTTACATTTGGGGGCTGAACGCGCTCGAGTCGGAAATCAATCTTGGCGCGGCGGCAAAATTACCGCGTTTTATCGGTTCTCTTATTAAATGGGTTTCCCTTCCCTACCTTGTATTAATCTTTCTTCTTTGGCTTTGGAACAACGCGCCCGATCGTATTCAAACGCTCGCGGGCGATCGTTCGGCGCAATATTCGACGGTTTTTCTTTCGCTAGTTGCGTTATTTATATTCCTCACGTCTCTATGCGCGGTTAAGCGATGGAAGCAAGCAGACTCCCCGAGAGGAACCGACGTCGCAAATGAAGTTCGACTCCCCCAATAGACGGCGTGGCAACACGCTAATAAGAAAGGAACTTAACAATGACAATAGGCGGCTGGATCAGTATGACAATCGCGTTTGGGTTAGTTCTCGGTCTTTTCTTCTGGTGCTGTTATAAAATGATAACCGCGCCCGAAAGCGTCGAAAATCTTGAAGAGGACGAATTACAGGGAGTTCTCAAGATGGATCCGAAAGAAGATTCTTGAGCGCAGGCGTAAAAATTGACGTTGTATTTTGTCGCATAAATAAGGATATTTAAGAGTTGCGCAGGCGTATAGCGCGCCGTTTGGCAAGGCGTGAAAATCATCGCAACTCGAGCGCAAATCGCAAGGAGGACATATGAATTTAAGCGCCCCCCCCAAGACTCCGTCGTATTCTCCCTCCAGAGAGCAACCTCGCAAAGTGGTTTTAAAAGTAGAAAATCTCGTCAAGATCTACAAGAAGCGGACGGTAGTCGACGGAGTCAGTTTCGAAGTTCGCGAAGGCGAAGTTGTCGGTCTTCTTGGCTCAAACGGAGCCGGCAAGACGACCAGTTTCCGTATGGCTTGCGGTCTTATTCCCGCCAACTCAGGCAAAGTCATACTCAATGGGATTGACGTTACGCACTGGCCTATGTATCGTCGCGCTAAAGAAGGTCATCTTGGTTATCTTCCGCAAGACCGCAGTACGTTTGGAGCTCTCACCACAGAACAAAACTTGTACGCGGCGATGGAATTTCTCGGGTATCCTCGTTCGGAAATAGATCGTTGTTGCGAAGAGATGCTCAAAAAGTTCAATCTTCTTCACATTCGTAAAACCAAGGTGGGAATGGGCGGTTCCGGCGGTCTTTCCGGCGGCGAACGTCGTCGTCTTGAGATCGCTCGCGCATTACTTGCGCATCCGAAAATATTGCTTTTAGACGAACCTTTCGCAAATGTCGACCCGCTCACAGTCGAAGAAATGCAAAAGGTCATTCGCGAACTTTCCGTGTCAGGAGTCGCTGTTCTAATAACCGACCACCAAGTCGACGAGACGCTCGCTATTACCGATCGAAGTTATATCGTCTCTAAGGGCAAGATTCTATGCTCCGGCACGCCGCTGGAAGTTCTCTCGAATCCGGCGGCGATAAAAACGTATTTTGGTCAAAAAGCACAGTTTAACCGCGAACGTCTTTTAAGGAAGTTGGCTGGCGAAACGCTTCCTTCCGACGACAAGTATGACGTCGATACGTCGGAAGTCGAAACAACGGGACTGAACCAGACGAGCGCGCAACCTGAATCGAACGTCTTTGACAATTCCAATGGAAACGACGAACACGCGATAAAGAACAACGAGCTTAAACCCAGGCCAACGCTTACGCTCACTCGTCGCAACGACGGAGTCGTACGTCGAACGCCAAGTCCTCGCGACGAACAACGCGAACCCAATCGTTTTGACGGCATGCTTGGGCGATTGTTTAGACGTAAGTGAAACTTCACGGTCGTTTGTAATAACGAAAGTCGAACTGCATAAGTTAAGTTCAGTTTCTCGACGACAGTCGAGATTTTTTATTATTCGCTTTTTTGTTCGGGAAGTTTATTTTTTCAGTTTTACCAATAAATAAGTAAGGCGACTCGCCAAACGACGAGCCGCCTCAAATTTTATCGTTCAGCGCAAACTAACACGCCAAACAACGTCTAATTTCACATTGAAAATCAGAGAGTATCGTTGATGAAGGACCAATCGATCTTTTCGTAACCGTTCTTATATTCCGGGCGAACGAGTTCGGCGACGCCAGGAGTCTTAAGTTCGGCAAGGTTGGTAACTTCGAGTTTCTTGGCGTCCCATTTGATGGTTTCGCCGCGTTCTCCGGCTTTCGAAGCGGTCCAGACGGCAAGGTTGCCGAGGAGGATCGTTTCGGTGAGCGGGCCGGCGAAGTTCGGGAAGTTGGACCAGCAAAGTTCCGGCTTGTTCTCTTTAATAGCGGTGACCCATTCGAGCTTGTTACGAGCGTCAAAGTTTCCGGAGTGTTCATCTTCCGGAGCCTTACGCCATTCAACGCCTTCGATTTCGGGAATCGCGGCGCCGCCTTCGGCGTGCAGTTCATAACGTTGGGCATAGTCGTCCGGGCTGTAAGCGCAACCTTTGGTACCGATAATGATAGCGCCGGAGTCGGTCGGATTCTTGATTCCGTACTTTTCGAAGAGAGCGGCTTCCGGTTTCGTCTTGGCGTCGAACCAGGTAACTTCGATAGCGCCGCGGTTTTCGGTCGCTGGGAATTGGAACCAAATCTTGGAGGAAGCCGGGAAGGAGTTGAAATCGTGGCCAGAGGATTCGGCGACAACTTCGGTCGGGAATTTCAGATCGCAAGCGCCGTAAGGCATGTTGGCGGTATGGCAAGCCATGTCGCCGAGAGAACCGGAACCAAAGTCCCACCAACCGCGCCATTGGAAGTCGTGATAGATACCAGGCCAGAATTCGCGTTTCGGGGCGACGCCAAGCCAGCAATCCCAATCGATCTTGGCCTTAGCCTTTTCGATTTGTTCTTTCTTTTCTTCGATAAGGTCTTCGGCGTCGTCCGGTTCGTCGCGTTTGACTTGTTCAGCGTACTTCGCAAGCGTGAGATCGCGGTTAGGACCTTGAGCCCAAACAGGACGGTTTGTCCAGATGTGGACGGCTTTGATTTCGCCAAGGACGCCAGCCTTGATTTGGGCGACGCAACGACGCATGGAATCAAGGGTGGACCCCTGGTTACCCATTTGCGTGCAGACGCCGTATTTCTTCGCGAGGTATCCGAGATAACGCGCTTCGCCAATCGAACGAGTCAACGGCTTTTGGGTGTAGGCGTGTTTACCGGCTTTAATAGCGGTCGCGGTAATGATCGTGTGCATGTGGTCAGGGGTACTGACGGTAACAGCGTCGATCTTGTCCATCATTTCCGCATAGAGTTCGCGGTAATCGGTGTAAAGCTTTGGATTCGTTTCTTTGAAGTTCTTCGCTTGACCTTCAAGAGTATTTTTGTCCGTATCGCAGAGCGCGACGACCTTACCGTAAAGACCGGCTTGTTGGATATCGCTGGATCCCTTACCACCGACGCCAATACCGGCAATCGCGAGACCTTCCAGAGCGGAAGCGCGAGAAACTTTTGCGGTAGAACCGGCGGCGACGAGGAAGCCCGCTCCGGCAATGGTCGACGTCTTGAGGAAGTCACGACGAGAAGTTTGGAAACTCATTGATTACTCCTAATTACATTATAGGGAAACGAACGCGGCGACAAATCGACGCGAATAATCTCAACGCAGTTCAAACGTATTTTCACACATTCGAACATAGACGCGAACAAACGTTCGCCAATTTCATTTGGCGGTATTATATCTAATAACAATCTTTATTCATAGGCTTAACTGTGTATTTTTTTATTTTTTCTGGAAATTTTTTATTTTTTATTTTCAAAGCGCCCATACTAACGTGTTGATTCTTTGTCCAATGGTTCGTATTCGTTAATTGTATTAATTGCATGTTTTCGAAAAAAATGTAAATAGCGCGTCCGTTTTGTTGATTTCTTTTACGAATACTTTATATTTTAGTTTAGGTGAAGTTTTTAGGAACGACGCGCGTGGTATAACGTCGGGAGCTTTTAAGCGCGTCATGGAAATATCAAGGCGCGTCTCAGTCGGCGCGAACGGAGCGCGATGGGCGATTTTTACTTTTTTTATCCTCGCCGACAACTAAATTCGGCGTTGACATATAATGCGTTTATCGCGCAACCTAATCGTATGCCCGCGCGTTCAGAGGTTGGAATTGAAAGAATTTCCGATACGCGCAACCTTCTAACAGTTCATGCGCCAATGACCGATTCCGGTTCGCTCTACGTTCCTTACGCGGATTCCGAAGGCTGTTTTTTCTTTGCGTCTACGACGACGCTCCCCAGTTCGTCCGAGCCATTTTCCCTTTTTCTCGAGCTTTCCCGCGCGCAACTTTCCCGTCTTTTACAGAAACAAGCCGACTGGCGAGCGCTTGGTTTCCATTTACCGCGAACGTTTCGCAACGCGATCCGTAAACACGTTTCTCGATTCGCTAAGTTAGCGACGTCGGACCGTGATACTTCATCGTTTGACAGTCAGGGAACGAACCTTTTTGAATCGCTCTATAATTTGAGCAAGCGCGTCAACGAACAATTTCTCAATAAGGTACTGGCGGCTCGGCGTAATCTTGCGCATCCATGGCCAACTCGGTTTGGTTTTTCCACGACGTTTGACGAGTCGTGGCTGAAGCCGTACGACGAGACGTTTGGTCTCCGTAACGAAGGGCGTAAGCGCCCCAAGATTTCCCCCCTTTTTCAATCGATCAATCTGAATTTTGCGTGGTCGGACATTGAAAAGGAAGAAGGCGTCTACGATTGGACCCAATTTGACGCCGCGCTCAATCTTGCGTCTTCACGCGGACTCCATACGACAATCGGACCTCTTGTTCGTTGGGGCGAACACGCGCCTTATCACGTTCGCGGCAAGACAACGCGCGAACTCAACGAAGCGTTTCGGCGATACGTCGACGCGCTCGTATTACGCGACGGAGGTCGTAGCAAGCGGTGGATAGTCGCGACAAACGTTGAAGGCTCGGTTGTTCGACCTCAGTTTGAGACGCGTTTAACGCTCGCGGCGCAAAGCGCTTTCGTAATTAAAGCGCGTTACCCTAAGACTCAGGTTTTTCTTGGATTTGAGCAACCGTTTGGCGATGCGGGACGTTATTCGCAACAAGAGATGAATCCATTTGAATTAGCGTTTCGAATCGTACGCAAAAACGTTTTTGACGGATTTTATCTTGAGTTGAATTTTGGTTTCTCTCGGGAAGCCACGGTTCCTCGCGACGTAATGGAGACGCACAGTTTCTTTGATCGTTGGTGCGGCATGGGCGTTCCCCTTTGCCTGGCGGTTTCCTGTCCAAGCGCGCATTCGGAGTCATTAGACCGGTCCGAGTCGACGACCAACATTCCATACAAACTTGACGAAGAATCGTCAGAACGCGAGCAAGAAGACGCGCGATCAAAGTTTCAATGGTCCTCGTCCTCCGTCAAGGCAATTGAATCGCAACTTTGGGACGAAAAGAAACAACGGGAAACGATACGTAGATTCCTTTCGTCGGCTCTTTCCAGGCGTTGCGTCGATGAAATCCTTTGGACGCGTTGGGCGGATATTCCCAACACATATGAGGACGAACAAACCCAAAAAAGTCTTGACGCGGCGCCGACGCCTATGAATTGTTGTCTGGAGCGTCAGGACGGCGGCGCGGAAATCGCGTTAAACGACGATACCGAACTCGAGTTATTAGAGCCCACCGACGCGTTACTGAACGACTTTTCAGAGTCGTCAGAGGGGAGTTACGCGTTGCGCGACGGTTCGCATTTTCCCCAATCGGGTCTATTCGACGAACATCACGCGCCTAAATCGACGCTTCATAAACTTGCGGCTTTACGCCGCGCATACCTTGACTAACGCCGCGCGTAGAAACAGGAGCGTATTTTTGCATATCAAAACTAAGCCGACGCCGCGCTCAAATCCACTTGGACGGCGACGCGGAGTTATGTTGCTCATAGTAACGTTGGTTCTCGCCACGCTCACGCTTAGCGGAGTCGCGTTATTGACGCTTATGAAAACGGAACGTTCCGCGACGACGACGCGAGGCCGCGACGCGCTCGTCAAAGGGGTCGACCGTTCGGCGGTAGAATTTTTAATTGCCGCGGTCGAGTCGACCGATTCCGAGCGCAACAACTTTGGCGGTCTTTACAATAATCCGAATTATTTTTGCGCAAAAGAACTTCTCTCGATAACGGAAGGCGGAGAGGACACGTCTCGATTCACCGTCGTATCGCCCAAATTTGAGGATTCTCGAATAGACGGAATCCGTTACGGATTGGTCGACGAATCGACGCGTCTTAACCTTGAAGCAATTCTCGCCTGGGAAAACGAGGAACCCGGTTCCGGTCGCGACGCGCTCATGAAGTTGCCGGGTATGACATTGACGGCGGCGTCCTCAATCCTCGATTGGATTGATCCCGACGAAACGCAACGTTCCAACGGCGGCGAATCAAAATACTACGCAGGTAAGAAACTACCCTATAGTCCGCGCAACGCAACTCCGGTTTTTTTGGAAGAACTTCTCCTGGTTCGAGGCGTAACGCGTTCTCAACTTTACGGAACGGACGAAGATTTCACTTACGGAGTCAACAATCTCGACCCATCGGAAGAAAGCGGTTTAGGCGGTTCCCTCACTTCGGTTGGTAATTTGTCGTCCCGAACCTCGCAAACACAAAATCGCGCGGTTCCCTGGAAGGAATTACTCACCGTTCTAAGCGCGGAAAAGGACGTCGATCCCTCGGGCGAAGCGCGCGTCGATCTTAACGCAAGCGATTTAAGTTTTTTATATGAAGAACTTGAATCGCGCGTCGGCGCGGAACTTGCCAAATTTATCGTACTATACAGGCAGTACGGTCCCCAAGAGTCTACCGACGAAAATGTCGACGCGTCAAACGCGCAAAGCCGACGCGCAAACTCGCGTAGAAGATCCGGTTATTTTCGGAACGCCGAAGCAACGTCTAACGCGTTAAACGTCTCGGCGGACGGCGCGCCTCTAACGCAGGGAACGTTATCCTCGGTCAATCTTGATTTCACGACCTCGGCGAGCGTCAAACTAGCGACCCCGCTCGATCTTGTCGGAGCGCGCGTCGTAGTCGGTTCGATCGTTTACGAATCTCCAATAGGCGCAAGCGTTAATAAGACAAACAACGACAAATTATTTCAGTTGTTAGATTATTGTTCGACAAGTTCCTCGACGACGATAGTAGGTCGCGTCAACATTAACGCGGCCCCGCGCGTCGTTCTTTCGGCTATTCCTGGTCTTTCCAGCGGCGACGTCGACAACATAATGAACAGACGTCCCGATCCTTCTCAGGCGTTGTCAAGCGACTTCCGTCACGCTTCCTGGCTCTATACGCAAGGTTTGGTCAATCTTGACGCAATGCGTAAATTTTACGACAAAATCTGCGGTCGCGGCGACGTTTATCGCGGACAAGTCATTGGATTTCTCGACGGTTCAGACGAGACGGCGCGCGCCGAAGTCGTCGTTGACGGCACTACGGTTCCCCCGCGTCAAGTTTTTTACAAAGACCTTACGACATTGGGGAAAGGATTTTCTCCGTCCGTACTCCTGGGGGGCGGCGCGTCGGGAGCTACGCAAGAGCGAGGCGGAACCGACGCGGATTGGAATTCGGTCTCAACCGACCTTTTCGAAATTCAAAACGGTCGTACCTCCGGTTATGTGGGGACAAGCGATCCTTTTGCGTCGATAGACGCGTCTCTCAACTCAACGTTGGGCGCAACCGGAACAGGAACCGGCGCAAATCTTAATGTCGCGACAAACACGTTAGGCGGCGGAGAAACTCTTGGCGCGGCGTCTGCAAACGAGTCCGTCAACACGCCAAGCGCATTGGGAACAACCTCGTCCAACGCGGTTTCAGGCGAAACAAGCGGAACTTCACGGCGCGACCGTATGATAGCGGCGCTCCAGCAGGCGCGCGAACAACGTCAGAGTAGGTACGAGGAGGCGTCTAGGGAGACCGAATCCTCGGCAATCGCAGAGAACGCGCCGACCGAAGTCAACTCGTCTACAAGTAACCCGACGGACACGCAACCAGCGATAGACGCGTCTACGCCGAACGCAACCGCAGGGGAGGAATCAAGCGGCAATTCTCGACGCGAACGATTGCTTGAAGCATTGCGACAAGCGCGCGAACAGCGTCAGAGCAGGTACGAACAAGCCAACTAACGCGATCGCGAGAAACGTTCGCAAAAGACGCGAGTATTTCTTAAAAAAAGAAAAAAGGCGCTTGTCAAAATAACCTTTTCCGTTAGAATCACTATCAATGTTGAGACAAAGCTTGTTTTTGTTTCAAGGGTTGGGCGCGTAGCTCAGTTTGGTTAGAGCGCAGCCCTGATAAGGCTGAGGTCCATGGTCCGAATCCATGTGCGCCCACTAGGAAAGAGTTTCGATATGGATCGGAACTCTTTTTTTTTCCCTTTGCACTTGTACGCAGTCGCAAGGAGGACAGCGATGAAAGACACGTTAAACGCTGGCTTGATCGGTTTTGGCATGATCGGAAAAGCGCACGCGTTCGGATACGCGACGTTGCCGTTTTACGCGCCCGGCTTGAAAGTACGAGCCAAAATACTAGGCGTCGCGACAAGCCGCGAAGAAACGAGCCGCCGCGCGCAAGAGACGCTCGGTTGTCCAATTGCAACGACCGATTACATGGAATTGATCAACAATCCAGAAATCGACGTTATTCATATTTGCACGCCCAACGCAGAACATTTTCCAGCTTTAATTGCGGCGATACGCGCTGGAAAGCACATCTATTGCGAAAAACCGATAGTTTCC
>CAYUUL010000001.1:72398-111971 GCA_964447865.1 uncultured Planctomycetaceae bacterium
TAGTTTCCAGAGCGTCTGACGCCTCGAAAGTCGCGGAAGCTCTCTCAGCCAGAGCCGCCGACGGTTCCCCACGTTACGTTGGCGTCACACAGACGGCGTTCCATCTTCGCGGATTCACCGCGATTCGCCGAGCCAAAGAACTCATTGACGCGGGAAAACTTGGGCAGATTATTCAATATCGAGTTGGTTATTATCATTCGAGCATGCTTTCGCCGACAGGCGTTTATCGCTGGAAACACGGTTCCGACGGCGGTTCGATTTTAGATTTAGCGTCGCATTTACTTGATTTAGTCGATTATCTTGTCGGATTACCCAGCGAACTTCTCGCTCAGACGACAACTATGTGCGCCACGCGTCCCATCAGGGCGTTATCGCAAGGCGAAACGCTTGACGACGTCGAAAAGAAACCGGTCGACGCGGAGGACGCGGTAACAATATTGACGCGCGGACTAGATACGCGATCCGGCGCAAAAAAAATACCGCTCGAAAGAACAGACAAAATTTATGAGTATCCTTCTTCAGCGCCAATCGACGGCGAGGGTCGCGTTCCGCTTGCGGTCGCCGATCCTATGCTTCCCGGCGCGTTGAGCGGCGTTATTGAGGCGACCAAATTATCGTCGGGAGCGGAAGACGATCTTCGGTTTGAGATTAACGGAACTCGCGGATCCGTACGTTTCTCACTAATGAATTCCCACTATCTTGAGTATTTCGACGGTACTCAAACGGCAAGCGTTAACGGTGGGAATTACGGTTGGCTCCAAATAGCTTGCGGCGCGCGTTACTCGAATCCGGACAGCGATTTCCCGTCTCCCAAGTCCACAACCGGTTGGATTCGCGCGCATGTCGCGTCTCTAGCGCAATTCTATCGTTCGATCGAAATGGGTCGCGCTTTAGGTCCCGACCTTTTCCAAGGGCTTCGCGTTCAGAACGCCCTTGAAGTAGTTAAGGAATCCGCCGCGACAAGAAATTGGAAAAGGATATAATCTGTAAAAAATGAGAACGTAAAGGGATTTTGCGTGTTCGAATTATGCAAACCGTTTGAACCGTCCGGGGATCAGCCCCAGGCAATAGCTAAACTTGTAGAAGGTTTCCGATCAGGTGTAAAAAGTCAAACTCTCAAGGGAGTGACCGGTTCCGGCAAGACGTTTACCATGGCGAACGTGATTCAGGCGGTACAGCGTCCGACGCTCATTCTTTCGCACAATAAAACGTTAGCCGCGCAACTATACGACGAATTTAAGGCTTTTTTCCCCAATAACGCGGTTTCTTATTTTGTCAGTTACTACGACTACTATCAGCCAGAGGCGTATATTCCGCAAAGAGACATTTATATTGAAAAGGACTCGGCGGTCAACGATGAAATAGATCGTATGCGTCTTTCGGCGACAAGTTCGTTAGTAAGTCGCGAAGACGTTATTGTAGTTGCCAGCGTGAGTAGTATTTACGGTCTTGGCTCACCGGAGGATTACAAGGCTCTCTCTATTTCCTTACGAGTCGGCGCCGAAATTGACCGAGACGAATTATTGCATAAATTGGTCGATATTCAATACGCGCGCAAAGACACGGCGGTCGAACGCGGTACGTTTCGCGTTCGCGGCGATTCAATCGACATACGGCTTCCTTATGAAGAATTCTCCCTCAGAATTGAACTTTGGGGTAACGAGGTCGAAGCGTTGTCGTATATTGACCCGAACTCATGCAAGTCGCTTCAAAAATTGAACGAAGCTTATATTTATCCAGCTAAACACTTTGTCATACCAGAGGAACGTATAAAAGAGGCAGTCGTCAAGATCAACGAAGAATTAAAAGTTCAAGTAGCAAAGTTCCAAAAAGAAGGTAAATTACTCGAATATCAAAAGTTGTTGGCGAGAACGCGTTACGATATGGAACTCATGTTGGAATGCGGTTATTGTCCCGGCATTGAGAACTACAGCGCAATTTTCGCGAATCGCAAACCAGGCGAGCCCCCCGAGACGCTTTTTGATTTCTTTCCGAAGGACTTTTTACTTATAGTCGACGAATCGCATGTAACGCTTCCTCAAATTCGGGCGATGCACGCAGGCGATCGCGCGCGTAAAAAGAACCTTGTCGAATTTGGTTATCGTCTTCCGAGCGCCTATGACAATCGTCCGTTGAAATTTGAAGAATGGGAAGAACGAGTGGACAAAGTTCTGTTTGTAAGCGCCACGCCAAACGATTACGAACTCGAACGTTCCGGCTCCCACGTAGTCGAGCAGGTCATTCGTCCAACGGGTCTTCTTGATCCGATCGTAGAGGTCGTTCCAACAAGCGTACAAATCGAACACCTTTATCAACAGATATTGGAACGAGTCGCGAATAAAGAGCGCGTTCTCGTCACGGCGTTAACCAAGCGTCTTGCGGAAGTTCTTTCTTCGTATTTTCTTAAGCGAGGTATTAAATGTCGATGGCTACATAGTTCAATGGACGCGTTTGAACGAGTAGAACTTCTTCGCGACCTTCGCGAAGGAGTCGTCGACGTAATCGTTGGAGTCAACTTACTTCGAGAAGGACTCGACTTACCAGAAGTCTCTCTTGTAGCGATTTTAGACGCCGACAAAGAAGGTTTTCTCCGTAGCGAAACGTCGCTCATCCAAACAATAGGACGCAGCGCGCGCAACGTCCACGCTAAAGTAATCCTTTATGGCGATAAAGTCACGGAGTCAATGAATAAAGCAATATTGGAAACAGAGCGTCGTCGCCGGTTGCAACAAGAGTATAACGAGGCGCATGGAATAACGCCCGAGACGGTTAAACGCAGTCTGAAAGCGGGAATCGACGCGGAGGTTGCCGCGCGCGAACGTCTTGGCGAAGCAATTGGGGTTTCCGCTGAACAATATATAACCTACGAATATCTCGAAGAACTTGAAAAAGAAATGCTTAAAGCCGCGGAAGAGTTTCGGTTCGAGGAAGCGGCAAGGTTACGCGACAAAATCGAAGCGATGCGGGAAAAAGTTGGTCAAAAGACAACTATTTTTAAGTTTGAACAAGAAGAGAAAAAAAAGCAAAGAGGAAAGCGAGGTCGTCGCGGCATAGGCGGGAATTCCAAACAGACGCGAATTCCCAAACCAGAACGATAACGCAACAATAAAATTTGCGATAGATTAAGAGGAGTCTCAGTCATGTCGGAAGAACATTCAGAATTGTATCAGTTGATTGTCGACGGGGATTTTGACGAGGCGGGCGAAGCGACTCAAGCGCTTTTAGATCAAGGTCTTTCCCCTTCACAAATTCTTGACGAAAATATAGTGCCGGCAATGGGCGAAGTCGGAGAACTTTTTGACGAGGGCGAGTATTTTGTTCCCGAGTTACTGATGTCGGCGAAAGCGGCGCAAGAAGCGATGAATATTCTCAATCCTCTCATCAAGGCGAGCGGCGCGGAACGTCAAGGTTACGTCATTATAGGCACCGTTAAAGGAGATATGCACGACGTCGGTAAAAACCTTGTAGCGGCGACACTCGAGGGCGCGGGATTCGAAGTCGTAGACCTTGGTTGCAACGTATCTCCGGAAAAATTTGTAGAAGCGGTTCAAGCCCGTAACGGAGCTAAAACCCTTGTCGCGATGTCCGCTCTACTTACGACAACAATACCGCAAATGAAAACCACTATCGACGCGCTTGCGAAAGCCGGCCTGGACGCGAATACCAAGACGTTGATTGGGGGAGCGCCGGTCACTCGCGAATTTGCGGAATCAATAGGAGCGGACGGATACAGCCAAAGCGCCAACGAATGTGTAACCATTGCTAAAGATCTAATGAAACACTGGTAATATCACATGTTAAGCGCGTTTTCGTTCCAAACGTTTAACGCGCGTCTCATAAACAGATTTATCTTTAAAATTCTAACGCGTTTACTTTCGTTGACGCGATCGAGCGCGAACGTCAATCATTTCTAATTTAGCGTCATTAAGCGTCATGAAACCATATGAGACCGCCAGAAGCTTGAGCGCGTGAACAACACAACGCGCGCTCCCTTGCGCAAGTTGCATATTACAAAATGAACATTCAGAAACGCACATATCTAATTCCGCATCTCTAGTCGCAAGGATGAGTCGTCCTCCCATATGAAGGCTTTCCGCAAATCTTCTTTTTGTGAATCCAGAATACCCGGCGAAACCGCAACATCCGCGTTCAATTCGTCGAACGTTTAACCCAGGTATACACGCGAGTAAAGCTTGCGCGGGCGTTGGAGCTTGCAACGCGGCGCCAGATAAGGCAATTGACCGGCAGGGCGCATGGTATCCGATAGTAATTTCTCGATCAGGATCAATCGGTTTTAATGAATCGCGATCAAATTCATCTCTTTTGAGTAGTCTGGCGAGATACGAACAAACGTCGGTGGTATTCGAGTAAGCAACTTTTGCGTCGGAGTCGTTACAAAAATACGGGTATTCCTGCTTAATGCAAACAGCGGACGAAGGTTCAAGGGTAACAATTTCACTTCCATCGCGCACAATTTCTCTAAAAGTAGAGACATTCCGCGTCGCGTATTCTCCTGCTCGATCGACGTCGCCCAACGCGAAGGCAACCATTCCCGACGTGGCGGGGCGTTGCGGCGTAATAACGTCAACTCCGTTCCATTCAAGTATTTTAATAGTCGCTTCGACTAACTTGACGTCGAAAAAATTAGCCAACGAATCGATAAAGAGCGCAACTTTCCGTAAGGGACGTTTCACGGCGATATGATAATTTTTCGAGACGTTATCCTCACCGGGGTACCCAACATTCCCAGAATTAGATCGACGTTTCGCCACAAGACGTAAGTAAGGGCTTTTTTCAATCTTAGGCAACATTCTTTTCCGCGCGATACCCAACGTTCTTTCTAACGCCCATCGGAAACCAGGGCGTCCAAGAGCTTTTATAATCCAAGTAGAACAGAGAGTCGCCACGTTTAAAAAAATACCGGCGCGGACAGCGAAAAGGTCGGCAAAATTCAGACCGGAAGCGGCGCGGTACGCGCTAGTTAAGCGAAAGGCAAGTTTTGCGACGTCGACTTGGGCGGGACATTCCAGGGAACAACAATGACATCTCACGCAACGTTCGGCGATTCTTTTCGCCATATCTCTAGTCAACGCGGCTAATTCAAGATCGCCGTCAACAACTCCGCGTAATAAATTAGCCTTAGCGCGGCATGAGAATTGTTCGTCGGGAAAATTTCGAAACGCGGGACACATACGCGTCTCCGCAGTTCTTATTCTACAATGTCCACAACCGTTACATTGATAAGTCGGCGCGTAAATGAGAGTTGGATCCCAAGCTAATTGAAATTCTAATTGCGATCTTTTTGGACGATTGAACCAGTCGATCTGCGAATCGCGTTCCAGACGTTCAAGATCGAATGGTTCTCGGCGAACAATCGAACGAGAATGCAAAGCGCTTTCGCGCAACGCGGCGTCAGTTTCCGGGGCAAGGTAATCGCCAAATTCATCATTCGAGTCGTCTTTTTTTCTCTTGAGACATTCGTCAAGTCTCTCATCGACTTCAAGTACGGAAAGCCGTCTCATTTCCGGCGAAACAACACAATCAGGATTGAGGCGATTTTCAGGATCTAATTCATTCTTAACCTTAACAAATATCGGCAATAAGTACGGATATCTTTTCGATAAAACGGCGGTTCGAACGCGTCCGTTTCCCTTCGCGACGCCGATTTCACCGTTATGAGAGAGGACGAGCTCTTCGAATTCGTCGGATAAAGCGAACGCGCGACGCTCTTCTTCGTCCGAATATGGAAGAATCGGTTGGATAGAAAGTTGTCCAAATCCAATCGAACCGCCCACAGAATAGACAATATGTTCTCGTTTAAAGAGCTCCTGAACGCCGCGTAAAAAGTCAAGCGTCGATTCGACGGGAACGCGAACGTCGTCCCAAAATGGAAAAGGCTGAAACGACGGAGCCATACGCAATCTAGCGCAACTAGATTTTCGTAAGAGATCGCGAAAAAGCGAACGTTCGTCTAACGAAAAAGCGGTCCAACATCCAAACGAACCTAACTTTCCACGCGCCAATTGGCAAAGCGCGTTAGAACGTTCGCGAAGCGACTTTTGATTCTCCGCGTCAAGTTCAATCACGAGCGCGGCTTCCGACATTTGCGGAAACACAGACTCAAATCGAGCGTCCCAGTCTCTAACAAGAGTTACGACGCGACTGTCCAGTAAGTCGCATAACGTCGGTTTATAAAACAAGATATTGGGCACAGCCTGAGCGGCTTTTTCAATTGAATCAAAGAGTAGAATCACAGCGCACGAAGCGTTCGCGATAGGAAAAGAGACAAGTTTGGCTTCGGTAATGACGCCCAACGAACCTTCCGAACCAACAAATAGCCGCATCGGGTCAAACCCGGAACGCGTTATGTCTCGAAGCGGATATCCACAACGCGAAGGCTCGCCAAGTGATTGTTCCGCATCAAGATAAGGTTCTGCTGAACGAATCGCGCGCAGAACGTTTGCCCACGGTTTAGAGCCTACCATCGTTCTCACTTCTTCCGCGTCGGAACCAAACGCGCGCTTAAAGAATTCATAACGCACGCGATCCGATCTAAAAGTTCGAACGCCATAACCGTCTTGAAAATCAATTCCATAGAATTCGGCGTCCGGGGAACCAACCGATTGAATCGTTTCAGAATCAAAGTCCGGGTCAAAGAGCGTCGCGTCTGTCGCGAAAGATTGAGCGTTTGCCTCCGCAATCGCGGCATTGAGAAATCGTCGTCGAAACAATGATTCGTTACGAGTCGAACGTTCAGCGACAACTTCGCGCCGAGCTATAAAGGGACGAAGCCGACAAATAGCGCCAGAAGCCGACACTACCGTCAATTCAAGCGCGCTTTCATGCGGAGCGCCATAACGTAGCCAACGCGGTCCAATGTTGTCAATCGCGAGAATTCCGCCAATCGTACTTGTAGGGACATGTCCCGAACTTGGCGCGAAAAACCGTTTCTTATCGGAACGTAATATTTTGTTGAGACGTTCCCGCACAGCGCCCGGCTCTACGCGAACATAATCATCGCCTATTTCTAAAACGCGACGCATATAACGTGAAAAATCAAGAATAATACCGGAACCAATCGCTCCCCCGACCGCGCTCGTACCAGAACCTCGCGGATGCACGGAAAGACCTTTTTCCGCCGCGTATTGAATAGTATACGCGACGTCGCTCTCCGAACGAGGCCAAACCACCCCTAACGGACGCTCCTGATACGGGCTTCCGTCTGACGAATAAAGCTGCCGCGTTAATTCATCGCACCGCACGTCCCCCTTCACAACCCCTCGGAGGTCATCTTGGAGACGCGATTGCGACGAGGTCAAAGGTTCAAGCACATTCGGCCTCCTCCAAAGTCCCTAAATATTTTTGTTATTTTATTCGATACTACGTAGCTCGTCAACCGTACAAAGAAATTGTTCCATCAAAAATTCTTACGCTTTGCCAAAACAATCTATTGACACAATTAAGAAATACTTTATATTTATCCTAGTGGTATATGTAGAGTCAATACAGAATTTTTATAGATTCGGCGGATTCACAAATAGGTTGCAATACGAGACGCAACATATTTACTCTAGGGTCTAACTAAGCGTTTCGTATTAGTCGCCGTTTACAAGCGAGTTGGTTTTGAACGGCAATTTACAGAACGCTTTTTGTAAATTGTCGTTATACCTGTTCCTTCCTAACACGCGTAAATATACGAGAAATAGTATGTCTGGGAGAATAAAATGAAATCCCAACGTAAAGCAATTATCGTTCTTACAATTTTTGTTATCAGTTTCACAGCTGGTCTTATTGACTCGTTAGGAGACACTAAGGTATCTCGTTGCAAAAGATGTTCTGCAACAAAAGTCCTTGCAGTTAAGGGACAACCTTGCTCATTTGAATTTAATGGACAAACCAACTATGGAACGTTTGTCGATACCCTAGAAGGGCAAACTTGCGAGTGGGCTTTTACACTTTCCAATTGTACAAGTCAGTCTGTAAGATGTACGTGCAGTGACGGCAGATACTCAAGTAATATAGTCGTTGGTTATGTTTGCACAAACTAACCATCAGTATTATTAATAACGAATCGTAATATTATTGAAACATTAATAATAATTACGCAGATTCTTTTATTTTAAAGTCTCATGATATTTACGTGTATAAAGCCACAGATATCACACCATGTTATTTTATTACTTTTACACCTATAACTTAATTTCATCAATTGTTTAGAATGAGACTTCAAATTGTACGAATATTCATTTTTTTATTTCTCTATTTGTCATTTATAATAGTCTTTGAAATTAACACAACTAACCTTTATGCCCAACATTATAACGCAGAGGAGTTAGCAGAGGAAAACCAAAAGTTTTGGAGCTCTCTTCGTTAGACCTTTCATACACGTTTGAAGACGACCATTGGGACGAAGCAACTAGAACGCATCATCCTTTTTTAACCCAAAATCGATGGATAGTTGACCGAGACTCAACGAAGGAACGAGAGTGGATAGAAGAACCGGCTGAAGAGGATGGCAAGACTTGGAAAAAAGAACGTTATTTTGACGGAACCAATACTTATAAATACAGTGGTTATGAAACTGAAAAGAAATACAAAACAGCTAAGGAATACTATCTTCATAATAAAGAAGCCAGACGATCAGGTCAATTTCATGAAGGACTAAATTCCTTTAATATTGAAGGATTCGGAAATGAATCATATCGCGCATGGTTTTTCAATAAGCCATATATTTATTATAGAAGATCTATTATCCGAACAAGACCTTACCTTTAAAGAATTCATGCAAAAGAGTCCGACTTCAGTCCCCAAACGTACACTTAATTCTTCCGGCGACGTATTATGGTCTTTTTATCTTTTTCCTAACGAAACCGCCGCGGATATATTCCCAAAAGAACTAGAGAATGGACTAGCCTATAGAGAAATAGTATTTAATGAAACCAAAAATTTTCTTGTAGAGCTAATAAGATCTGTAGCTTATCATCCGAAAAAAGAGGGAGGAACATTTAGAGACGTCGTAGAATTCGAAGTAACAGAATATATAAAAGTTGGCGATAAATACTTTCCCAAAGTTTCCGAAAGTCGTCTGATAGATCCTGGCGGCGAAATGCTCGTACAAAGACACGTAGTCAAAGATATTAAAATTAACTCGCGAAATCTTGATTTTAAATCATTCCACATTCCGGAATATACCGAAGTTATACAATTTTCTCCAGGAGCTAAGGAACATAAGTTAGCACAGTGGGGATCGGACGATAAACCGGCTCGAATTTTCATAACAAAGTCCGGTGTGGAAGATGAATACGATAAATACATTGACGAGATGTACTACGACATTTACAGCGATAAAAAGCAAGAGGAAGAACGCAGAGAAGCGGAAAATATAACGGTACGCGTTGTAATGTGTTTATTAGGCGTTACTTTGATTGTAGGAGCGATTTTGATAAGACGGAGAATGGAACGAATAACCTTTCTCCAATAACATATCTCAGCTAATATCAATAGTAGCGCGCGTTACTAACGTAATGATATGTTGGTCGATAGTAGGTTACGCTGAACAGTATTCGACCTATTCAACATTTTAACAATAACAGATACAAATACCATATTTTATCACAAAATACCCAGGAACATTTCCAAAATTGAGACAAATCAATCACGTCAAATTACAAACATTTTTCACATTAAAAAAATAAAACAAAAAGCCTTGACGTTATTTTTAATGTAACCATAATGAAAGCAGTATTTGGCAAATTGCCTTTTTTTAATTATTCTCGAAAGAGAGTAACTATAACAAGGAGACAATTATGAATACTTTTTTCTCGAAATTGACTTTTGGGAGTCGGTATTTGTTCGCCACATTGATCTATACTGGTCTGTCTTTGATTCTCTTTTCCATAACGCCTTCACAGTCCCCATCTTTTACGAGCTGATACAGACGAATGCGGCGGTTGCGAAGAAAACATGGTCTGTGTTGGCAACACGGAAATCGGGTATCATTGTGAGCGCTCGCCTGAAGAATAAATTCCTTCTCATTTGGTAAACGCGCAACTTCTTTAATACTTTTAGAGTTCTTAATTTGCAACTTGAATAATTACCCTGGTAATTGTTCAGTGTTATGTGTTTTTACAATAATCAATATTTAATCCAAATCTCTATTATACGTATATAAAAACTTAACGACGCAACATATGCGTTTACATGTTTTAAAGTAAGAGAATAATAATGAATACCAAACGTAAAGCAATTATCGTTCTTGTAATTTTTGTCGTCAGTTTCACAGTTAGTCTTATTGACGCGTTAGGAGATACTAAGGTATCTCGTTGTAAAAGATGTTCCGAAGTAAAGAGAATAGCTACAAAGAATCAACCTTGTTCATTTGAATATAACGGTGTAGTATACAATGGAACCTGCGCCGATGATCTTGAGGGACGAACTTGCGACTGGGCCTTTACGCTTTCAACTTGTACAAGTCATTCTGTAAGAGGTGATTGTGTCAATAGTAATCTATTTTCAGGGCGTCCTGTAGTAGCCTACGTTTGTGTTGAATAATATTTATCTTACACAAATTAACTCCAAATATTCAAGATAAGCGGATATTAAAACAATATTTTGTAAGTTTCCACAAAATGAAGCTCATTTATTCAATATTGTTTGCTTTACAAAAAAATTAAACTATTTGTTGTATATCCTCCAATGGCAGTTTTGTGTATTTTAAGACAATATGAATCGTATGAAAGAACATCTACAGTCTGGTTACAAATTTTCTATTATAGAAAATTTGATTCAGTTATTGCAAAGAAAAACACTCATCAGCTAATTTATTATTGTTTAATTTTACTAACGTTAACAACAGAAGCCACAGAATCAACCGCTTCTTTATGTTCTTATAGTGTGGTTGAGTTGGCAGAAGAAAATCAAAAGTTTTGGAACAGTATCTCGTCAATAGATCTTTCATATACGTTCGTGGACGACGATTGGAATGAGGAAACCCAAACCCATCATCCTTTTCCACAAAAGTTCATTGGATCGTAGATAGAAAGTCCACAAAAGAACGCGAATGGCTCGAGGAAACACCAAACGAAGATGGGAAAATCAAGAAGAGAGAACGGTATTACGATGGGACTAATACTTATGAATACCATGGTTACGATCTTGAAAAGAAATATAAATCAGCCAGGGAATATTATCTTTATAATGATGAAGTGAAACGCTTTGGTCAACTTCACGAAAGATTAAACTCATTTAATATAGAACGTCTCTTATTAAACAGTTCATACCGCGATTGTTTTTTTAATAAGCCATATCTGTATTTTATCATAAAAGACATGTCGGATAGTAATTTAACATTTATAGAAATTATGAAGAAGTATCCAACCTCGTCCCCAACTCGTCAAATCGATTCTTCTGGCGACGTCTTATGGACTTTTTATTTTTTTCCAGACGAGAGAGCGGCAAGTATATTTCCAGAGGAATTTAAGGAAGGATTAGCCCATAAAGAAGTCGTAATAAATGAAACCAAAAACTTTCTGGTCCAACTAATACGCTCTGTATCCTATTATCCGCTAAAAAAAGGAGGAACGTAGAGAGGCGGAAAATATAACGGTACGCATTGTAATGTGTATGTTAGGCGTTGCATTGATTGTTGGAGCAATTTTGATAAGACGGAGAATGGATAAAGGCGTTACGCAAAATTTAGCATAACATTAATACAGAACGCAAGTTTCGTCATAAGTTACATTCTCAGAAAGGCATTTTTTATATTTATATTCTCTTAGGAGTTCCAAGTTATGAACGAACACAATGAACCGGTATTCCGTAAGATATTTCAAGCTCATTCATTCAACGTACTCGCCTGGTATTCGATAAGAGTAATCGTCGCAGGAATTCTTCTCTACGCTGCGTATGAAAAATCCAAACTACTAATATCGGTCGGTTCTATTACAAGTTCCGACTCATTGTTGGAATCTCCGCTTGTAAATTATCTTGCGGTTATTTTTGAATCTGCGTTCGCCATATGGGTATTAAGCGGACTTGTTCCTAAATCGACGCTAACGGCGACAATCGCGATATTTACAGCATTTGCCGGAATTTCTCTCGCAAAATGGATCGCCGGAAAGGAAAGTTGCGGTTGTTTTGGCGAACGGCGCATTAATCCCTCTTTTACATTTATACTCGACTCCAGCGTTGTATTTTTCGCTTATCTTTGTTCAAAATATAATGTTACAATTCAAAATTCAAAATCTGTTTTTAATCCAAAAAAGAAACTCGCAATCGTTCTAATTTCATGTTTTGTCATTTCAAGCGTAATGATTTCGTCAAAAAATTTACTACCGCGCGACGCATCCGTTTTAATAAGTGAAGAACAAAATTATAGTCCCAATTCTATAATTACCGTAACTCCCAACCTTTGGCTTCACAAAAAATGTCCTTTGCTTAAATACTGTCGAGACAAGAACAAACTATCAACAGGTCAATGGTTTGTAATGATAAACAGATCCAATTGCGGAACTTGCCTTGAAGCGTTTCCGAAAGTTCTCTCAATCGCGCGTTCGCAAAAGATTTCTTTGGCGGTTATCGCGGCTAATGAAGAAAAGGTCGAAAGACTTGACAACGAAGTCGAACTATCCGATCGCTTGGCGCCACAATACAGGTGGAACGTACGAACGCCAAGCGTCTTTAAACTCGACGACGGGGTCGTTACCGAGATTCTTTACTAACGTCGTTCATAATAATTCCCGCAACGCGACGTTACGCAATATTTTTCACCGTATCCTTCACCGTCACATTTTTTCCATCAAGTTTCACTTCGACGTCGGCAAATTCAAAAGCGGCGATCCGATGCGAAATCAAGACTAGGGTTTTATTGGTATTGGCGGCAATTCTCGTTAAGACGTCTCGTTCCGTCTTATCGTCGAGCGCGGACGTCGCCTCGTCGAGCAACAGAATTGGGGAGTCGGTCAATACGGCCCGAGCAATCGCCAAGCGTTGAATTTGTCCTTCCGAAAGTCCAGCTCCGTTTTCTCCCAATGCGGTTTCATAGGCCCCCGCAGTCTCCTCAATAAATTCGGCGCGGGCGATTCTCGCGGCGTTCTGAAGTTTTTGTTCATTTTCAGGTTCATGAAAGAAAGCAAGATTTTCGGCAATCGTTCCGCTAAAGAGCATATTTCCCTGCGGCACAACGGCAAATAGCGGACGCGTACGCGCGTCGATAGGAATTTCATCGCCGGAACGCAACCGAAGAAAAACGCGACCGGAGTCAAGTCGGTATACGCCGATAAGGAGCTTAAATATAGTACTCTTTCCAATTCCCGACCTTCCGGAGATCGCGACTCGCTTTTTCACAGGAATTTCAAAAGAGACATTTTCTAAAACGTTGACGTCCTGTTCTCCGCGACGATATTTAAACGAGGCATTTTCAAAAACGATCGATTCAATATCGTCATAGATCCGCGTCGGTTCAATTCTCTTCGCCATTGAACCATCCTCGTCCCGCAACGTTTCTAATTCACGAATTCGTTCGGCGGAAGCCATCGCGTTGTAATAACGCGGAATCAGTCCGGAGAGACCGGAAAAGGGCGACTGTACGTTATTGATCAACAGTAAGACCGCCGTCATCGATCCAAAGGTCGATTCGCCAAGCAATACGAGATAGGCTTGCCAGATCATCGCGCCAAAGTAACCAAAAGTAAACACGGCGCGAACGGCTCCTCCGAGAATCAAGCCGAAATTACGACGTTTCATCGTCGCTTTAAAATGCGCGTCGAGTAAACCGTTGGAACGGCGTTCGACGTCTTGTTCACGTGAGAACGCTTTAATAACAAATAAATTTTCAAAAGCCTCTTGCCAGAATGAACGTTTTTTCCCTTCCGCCTCCTGCATCGCTTTATGTAGCGTCTTGAGCGTTTTTCGTACAAAAAATGTCGCCGTAAAGATGAATACTCCGGCTGTAAAGAAGACGGACGCAAGACGCCAATCAAAATAACAGAGCGCGGCAAAGGCGAAAAGTAAGCGAGAGATTAACGAGACAAGAGACGGAATAATTGTCGAGGCTCCATCGGTTACAACTTTAACGTCGCTCGTAAGACGATTGAGGAGGTCGCCCGAGTGTCGAGAAGTCACTTCGGAAAAATCTTTCCGCATCAGAATACCAAAGGAACGTTTTTGCAGAGCGACGCCGGTTTTCGCTCGGAGTCGTTCTGTCCACGCTTGATTCAAAAGAGCGACAAGCGCGACAAATGAAAGTACGCCAAGGAGGACGACTGCGGCGACGACAAACCGTTCTTTCGATCCTTCAGTAGCCGCGTCGACAACGTCGCGGGAACAAAACGCTCCCAGGACAGCCATTCCTGAAACAACAGCCTGCCCCAAGGAAGCTAAGATTAACAATCCGATCATAGGCCGAAAGAGAGCGACAAGCCAACGAAGCGTTTCCCCTTCATTCATGTTTTTGTCTTTATTTTCGCCGCGCAGAAATCTTCTTAGCATTTTTCCACCCGTTACAAAGTCGATATTTTTAAAAGCTCGTCAATTGAGATTATAGAAGTAGGGTGAAAAACGTCAACTTACGCAGGTTCCACCAGCGGCAAGCGTTTGTTTCGTCAACGCGCTGTACATAAAAGAGCAGATACGTCGAATTTCAATTGTCAAACTTCGACATTAGGTAATTGTTCCAGTTCGACAAGCGTAGATTTTTGGGATAAATGTAACCTCTCGTTCATTGACGAAGAGATTATAAGCTGATAGAATGACGCGCTAACGAGAGGATTGGGAAAGATGTGCGCACAAGTTACAGTCGCGAATAAAGGTTACGAACAACTCGCGCGTTCTTCGGCGTTGCGCGTCGAGGAAAATTATTTGTTATCGATTCTTGGCGCATTTCTCAACGAACGTCCGCTCGAAGCGCCGCCCCAGGGAATGTCGATAAAGGCGTTGCTTTCTCTTGCGAAGCGTCATAAAGTCGCGGCAATCGTCGGTTATATGGCGGCGTCGAATCCAGGCGTATGCGACGCGCAATTTCTTGGATTATTCGTCAACGAACTCAATTACTCGGTAGCGCGCGAGACGCAACAAACCGCCGAATCTCATTCAGTCAACGACGCTTTTCGTCGAGCCGATATAAAATACTTGCCACTCAAGGGGTACGTCATGCGCGAGTATTATCCGGAATCTTACCTCCGGTATTGCGTCGACTACGACGTTCTCGTCGAAGAAGAAGCGGTTGCGCGCGCGGAAGAAGTTTTAGTTCAACTAGGTTACCAATGCGATCATTGGTGCGAACACCACGCCGCGTTTCATAAGCGGAATTTATTTTCCGTCGAGCTTCATTTTAAATTATTTAATACGTTCAATTTGTACACAGAGGTTCGCAAAGTCGAGTGGGCGAGTTTGATACCTTACGACGAAACGGAATATCGTTTCACCAGGGAGGACTTTTACCGCTATATGGTGGAACACCTTCTCAAGCACTGGGCGGGCGACGACGTTAAGATTCGCGACGTTCTCGACATAGGATTCTATAACCGCAAATTTGGCTCGACGTTGAATCGCGTTAAGCTAGACGCCGATTTGGCAACCGGAGGTTCTCTACAATTCGCTAAAAATGTGGAACGTTTAGCGGACGTCTGTTTCAACGGCGCGAGCGGCGATCCTCTTCTCGACGAAATGCTCCTTTATATTTTTCACCGTCACCCTCTTTTTGTCGCTGATTCTGATTGTCAGGCGGACGCGCCAAGCGCTGGCGGAAAAGAAAGCGCCGTTTTCAAACGTCGCGGTCGTCTTCTTCGACGCGTTTGGAATAAAATTTTCGTTCCAGACCGAGTTGTCGAGTTCAAAATGCGCAGTTTGGGCGTTCCTTCATGGGCGCGAATATTCTATCGCGTCGGACTGTGGCTCTCGTTCTGGCGCAAGCGATTCTTTCGTCTTGATTTCTTCTCGCGTCTTTGGGCTTTTTTACGAAGTTCTAACGAGCCAATTTCAGATAAAAGATCCGCGTTTCATCTTCGTTCCGGAATCGACCCGAGCAAGTTAAGCGCGCGCGATTGGAACAAGGAGTAAGGATTATGCGTAAATATAAGATAGCGGATCTGATAGTCGGAATCGAATCCAACTATGAACGCAACTACCGCCAAGCTGAAAAGTATCGCGTTTCGGATGAAATAGAACCGGACTTTTGCCTTAAAGCGACGGAAAAAGAGATCGACCGTCTACAAACGTTAGGTCAAATAAGTCGCGATGACGCCGACTACTGTCAAAATCGGCTCCATTTTCAACAAGCGATATTAAACTACGACGGTCTCGTTCTTCATTCTTCCGCGGTCGTTTACGAAGGTCGCGCTTATCTGTTTTCAGCGAATAGCGGAGTTGGCAAATCGACTCATACGCGGCTTTGGCTCCAAGCGTTTGGAAAAGACGCGTTTATTTTGAACGACGACGCGCCCGCCATACGTTTTCTCAACGGTCGTTGGCTCGCCTACGGTACGCCCTGGTCCGGGTCAAGCGCGCTCAACGCCAACGCTTGCGCGCCGCTTCAAGGAATCGCTTTTCTCGAACGTTCCGAGACCAATTGGATTCGGAGGATAACGCCGGATCAAGCGTTTCCGTTGTTTATGCTTCAAGAGTCTCTTCCTTACCAACGCGAAAGCGCGACAATGTTGCTTGACCGCGCCCTTGCGCTCGTTTCCTCCATGCCGATATACCAATTAGGGTGTAACTTGAACGCGGACGCGGCGCTCGTCGCATACGCGTCCATGCGCGAGAACGAACGCGCAGACGCGTAAAATTAGAAAGTCAAATTTATGAAACTTAACCAAGATTTTATTTATCGCCGCGTCGTGGACTCAGCGTTACTCGTTCCCTGCGGAAATAAGCGCGCCAATTTCAACGGCATACTTTCGCTCAATAAGGTCGGCGCGTTTGTCGCGGAAAAACTTCAAGAGGAAACGACGTTCGAATCGCTCGTCGAGTCGGTCGTGAACAAGTTTGAAGTCGACGCACAAACGGCGACACGCGATATAGAAACATTCCTGGACCAACTCCGCGCCAACGGAGCGTTGGACGAATGAAATCCGAAAACGTTGTTTTACTTCCGTCCGCAGATTTTTTCCAGTTAGTTTTGGAAACGCTCGATTCGCCCGATAAGCGCGTTGAATTCACGCCGGGCGGTCGCAGTATGCTTCCGATGTTGCGGGATCGCGCCGACGCGGTACTTTTGGGTCTTCCTGTCGATCCGATTCGTAAATACGACGTCGCGCTCTTTCGTCGGGATTCCGGAACATACGCGATACACCGCGTCGTCAAAGTCTGTTCCGACGGAACGTTTGTATTTTGCGGAGACGGTCAAACGGTTCTTGAACGCGAAATACGGCGCGATCAGATTCTTGCGATCGTTCGCGAATTTAGACGCGGCGCTCGTAAAATCGATTGTTATCGTTCGCTATTCTATCGGACTTATTCTCGCGTCTGGGTCTTTTTATGGCTTCCACGGGCAATTATTCGCCGCGGAATCCATCTATATTGCATACTAAAAAACGGCGTAAAACGCGTCGTTTTCCGAGCGCGTTGAGAGCGGCGTTTCAAGCGTTTCAATAGATAAAAATCCAACCTCACATTCCACAAGAACAACATATCGCACAACATCATACGCTTGTGTACTAAAAAGAAAAATTAACGTTCAAAGTTTCCCTAAAGTCTCTTGACGTCGATAAAAAAATGCTTATCATGAAGGCGCAAATGGGGGTAAGGAAGGTTATTAGGGAGTCTGTGACTATGAACAACGCCGAATACTGCGCGCCGAATACTGCGCGCCGAATACTGCGCGCCGAATACTGCGCGCCGAATTGTACTGTTCTTTCCTGTCAGTCCGCCGCGAATATTTTGTCGTGGGGCAACACTGGAAGTGACCCAGATATTCCGGATTTTAACGACGACTAAGCTTTTTCTGAGCTTCCGACGACGAGAGCGGCGTTCGAGACAATCGAACGACGCTCTTTTATTGTATACAGAATCTTTTGTACAAAGTATTCCATCTAGTAAAAAGTTTATCTTCAACACAAGGGCTCCGCCAGTTTTTCTCTCTTACTTTTTCAAAAAGTCGTTTAAACATAGAGCGTAGTTTATTTAAAATAGAGTTGCGTTTATTACTTGAGGTTGCTCCGAGACGTCGACTTCGTTCCAGAGCGAAAATATCGCGCTTATTTAGATTTTTTATGGGGGCTGCGGATATGTGAAACGACCTTTTAAAGTGAGACCCAAATCAAGCGCCGCGTTTTCCTATCCCAAGAACGCTGGTTAGCGGCGATTCCAAGGGGGTGGAATCGTGAGAAAGGCGACAGGCGCTTCAGTTCTTTCATTTTAACAATTAGCGCGACGCGTATCTTGTATACGCCGACGACAATCAAGACTCTTTATAGCATAATGCGTACTAATTAAACAAATCAAAATAATCGTTATCATTCATTAAGTTAATATTTTTCATGAACCACCCAATTCCTTTTCTTAATTTTTGCAAGCTTTTTTACATAATTTTATCGCTACAATGCAAAAAAAACAAATAAAAAGTAAAAAAAAACATCAAAAAGCGAAGTCACCCTATTTACTAACACACTAAAAAACTGAGAATATACAAAAATAAATTTTGGGAAATCTCGTTCACCTTACATCGAACGAGAAGAGTTCGTGCCTTTGAATATCGGGGGTGATAGGTACTATGCGATATAATAACGAAAATAAAAAACTTGAAAAATATGAAGCTCCGTCTTGTGTTTGTTATTCCTATCAATCGAGCGACAATCTTCTGAGTCACCCGGACGTTACTCCTAAAGAAGACGGTTCCGGTTTCAATTGGGACAGTAAAGATTACGGTTTTGATCCCGGCGAATGATTATAACGGTAGTTCGTTTTGTAGATCCGTTTTATAAAAGGGGACGATTGCCAGAGGTCAGTCGTCCCCTTTTTAACTCCAGCTTTAAGGTTGTCTATTTGTCATTTCTTTTCCTAATACAAAGACTAACTTTCTGAATAGAATAGTAGAAAACGGGCGTAAGAAAAATACCAAAAATGGTAACGCCGATCATTCCAGAAAAGACGGCGACGCCAAGGGCTTCCCGCATTTCATGTCCGGCGCCCATTCCAAACATTAGCGGCATAACGCCGAGAATGAACGCCAAAGACGTCATTACAATCGGACGAAGTCTCAGCTTACACGCTTCAA
Source organism: uncultured Planctomycetaceae bacterium (assembly GCA_964447865.1). Classification (GTDB taxonomy): domain Bacteria; phylum Planctomycetota; class Planctomycetia; order Pirellulales; family Thermoguttaceae; genus RUG369. The sequence goes on from CAYUUL010000001.1 coordinate 91,609, forward strand.
TCGTAGCCTCTTTTCCCGACCGTCCGTTTTTCACTTGTTGATTTTTTGCAAACGCGACGATCAAAATGGCGTTTTTACACGCCAAACCAATCAGTACAAAGAACCCTATCTGCGTAAAGACATTCAAATCAGATCCAGCAATATTCACGCCGACGAGAGAACACAACAGGCACATAGGAACGACGAGAATAATAGCCAAAGGCAAGGTCCAACTTTCATAGAGCGCGGCGAGTAAAAGAAAGACAAGGACGACGGCAAGCGTGAAAACAAATATCGCCGTATTCCCCGCGCGTTTTTCCAGGAAAGCCAATTCCGTCCATTCGTATCCCATCGAAGGCGGCAAATTTTCATCAAGTAACTTTTCCATGGTTCTGATAGCTTCTCCGGACGAGTACCCTTGCGAGGTTTGGCCCGAAATCGCGCATGCCGGAAACATATTGAACCTTTTAATCGACATAGGTCCAGTCGTATCGCGAACAGTCAGCAAAGAACCGAGCGGAACCGCTTCTCCCTTATTATTCAAGACATAGAGTCGGTAAATATCGTCCTTGACGGCGCGGTGCGGCGAATCGGCTTGAGCGACAACGCGAAAGCTTCGTTCAAGATAGGTAATATCGTTGACGTAGTCGGAGCCCAGGTAGATATTAAGAGTCTCAAATACTTCATCGAGAGAAACATTCATCGATTTGACTTTTTTTCGATCAATATCAATGTAAACTTGCGGCGTAGCTCCGCGAAAAGCATTTTGCAAGGAATAAAGTTGCGGAAGTTTCGATCCTTCGTCGACAATCATATCCCCAACCGCTTGAAGATTCGTAAGGTCTTTAGCGCCGCTCTTGTCCTGTAGTTGAACTTTCCATCCCCCGAACCCCACGCCGTCGACGGGCGCGGCGCGAAAGACAAAAGCTTTTCCCTCGGTCAGTTTTGAGAATTTTTCAAGCAGTTCCTTTTGTATTACAACGTCGGTGCGCCCGGATTTCGCGCGTTCTTCAAAGGGATCCAGAATAAAATTTAACGAACCCACATTTGAAGCGGCGGAGTCGACAAGCGCGCTTCGCCCTTCAATTCCCGTCACATACGCGACGCCCTCTGTTTCCAACGCCAACCGATAGATTTTACGCATCATCTCCCGCGTACGGAACAGTGAAGCGGAATCGGGCAACTGAACGGCGCCGCGCATGATACCTTTATCCTGCTGAGGAATAAACCCCGTACGCGTATTCTGATACTCTTGAACGGTTAAATAAAGTAAACCGCCGTACACAAGCAGTACGAGTAGCGCGACTCGCAAGAGTCTCCGAACGACGCCAACGTAAACATTCGTCGTAAGTTTAAAAATCGAGTTAAATAACCTGAAAAGCCAACCGAACAAAAGATCGACTAAAAAAGTTACAGGATCGCGGCGCGCGCCTTTAGGCAATAGGAAGCATGCGCAAAGCGCCGGGCTAAGCGTCAAGGAGACGAAACAGGAGATTAACGTCGAGACGGCGATCGTCAGAGCGAATTCACGATAGAACATCCCTACAACGCCTGGGACGCACGCGGCGGGAATAAAAACGGAAGCGAGTACGAGAGCAATAGCGACGAGCGCGCCTGAAACCTCTTTCATAGCGGCATACGCGGCGTCCTTTGGGTTCAAACCGTCGCTCATATGTCGTTCAACGTTTTCGACAACGACAATAGCGTCGTCCACAACAATTCCAATGGCTAGTATGAGTCCAAAGAGCGACAAATTGTTCAAGCTGAACCCTAGCGCGTACATAGCGGCGCAAGTCCCAATAAGAGAAATCGGGACGGCAAGGAGTGGAATAATCGCGGCGCGCCAACTTTGTAAAAAGAGTATGACGACAATAGCGACGAGCGCCGTCGCTTCAATCAATGTTTTTTTAACTTCTCGAATAGATTCTTCGACGTAGGGAGTCGTATCGTAGGAAACGATATATTCCATACCATCGGGAAAAGTTTTAGCCAAATCCTTCATTGCCGCGCGTATACGCCTCGAAGTTTCCACGGCGTTTGCGTCGGGCAACTGATAAACGGATAGAGTAACGGTAGGCAGTCCGTTGAAGGCGCTTGTAACGGTAGTTCCCAGAGCGGCAAGTTCAATTCTCGCCACGTCTTTAAGTAGCGTAACGCGACCTTCTTGATCCGTCTGTACGACAATTTCCCCAAACTCCTCGGGTTCAACTAATCTTCCTTTAATGTTGGCAGGGGCCTGAAAGACAATCGGCTGGTCGATAGGGGGCTCGCCCAGAGAACCAGCGGCCACCTGTTGGTTTTGTTCTTTAATTGCGTTTACGACGTCGCTGGCGTTCATTTTTCTCGCGGCAATTTTAAGAGGATCAAGCCAAACGCGCATACTATAAGCTTTTTCCCCAAAGATAGAGACGTCGCCGACGCCCTCTACTCGCGAGATCGCGTCGCGTACGCGGAGAGAGACGAAGTTACTTAAATATACCTGACTGAACGTCTTTGACGGCGAGATGAAATTAATCATCATTAAGACGGTCGGGGAACGTTTTCGAACGGTGACGCCGACTTTTTTAACGGATTCCGGAAGTTTAGAAGTAGCAAGCGCAACTCTATTTTGCACAAGCACAAGCGCGTCGTCCAAGTTGGTTCCGGTTTCGAAGGTAACGCGAAGCGACATTTTACCGTCGTTTGTACTGCTCGATTCCATATAGAGCATACCTTCAACGCCATTGACCTGTTCTTCAATCAAAGTTGCGACGGAATCCGCGACGGCGCGCGCATTGGCTCCGGAATAAGACGCGCTAACGTTAATTGTCGGCGGCGCGACGTTCGGATACTGAGCTAACGGGAGCGCCAAATAAGCGATACCGCCAATAAGAACTATCAAGATAGATAAAACAGTCGCTAAAATAGGTCGATCGATAAAAAAACGCGCCAAGGAAATCCGTCCTTATTATTTAAAGTGATTGTTATTATTGAGTACGAACTTAACCTATTTCAAGACCGAGCGTTCTCCGTATTCAAATTTTCTTTTTTTTCTCTCTCTCGTTGTAGAGACCATTCGTAGATATCGTCGTGTTCGATCGTTCCGTCGCGATTGATAATCGTTCCGTCTTCGCGAACAATCCTGGTCGTGGACACAGACTCCGCCTCAATCGGGTCAATAATAGAGTTTGGACGAATTTTTAAGAGATTGTCGACAATCACTCTGTCGCCGGCATTAACTCCGGTCTTAACAACGCGCATATTATCGTCTTGTAGAGGCCCTAGTTCAATCGGGACGGATTTTACTGAATTTCCTTCGTCGAGCAGATAGAGTCGTTTGACATTTTGATCAGTCACAATCGCTTCTTCTGGAACGAGGGTCGCGTTATATTGCGGGGAAGTTGGAAAAAGAACGCGCAAACGTAAGCCGGGCATAAGATCGCGTCTTCCGTTCTCATTCGCTTTATTTTCGACAACGGCGCGAAACTCGAGCGTACCGGTCGTTTCGTTTAACCTCGGTTCGGCGAAATCGACAACCGCCTCGCGTTCAAACCGCCCGTCTCCAACGGCGAATTTAACGCGTAGTTCCTCGTTTTTCTCTTTCGTTTGTTCACGAAATTGTAAGAGCGACCGTTCGTCGACGTCGAAAAAAACATGAATAGGATCAACGGCGACAACGGTCGTAAGGATTGTCGTTCCAGCCGAGACTAAGTTCCCGACAGTAATTTTTTCTCGACTAACTTCCCCATCGATAGGAGACGTAATCGTAGCGTAATCCAGATCAATTTGCGCTCGTTCAAGATTAGCGCGCGCGGCTTCAAGTTGCGCCAGGCAAGACTCGTAATCCGTTTGAGCTTGTTCCACTTGTTGTTTCGAGGTCGCTTGTCGCGAGTCGAGCGTTCTCTGACGTTGCAGATCGGACTCTAGTTGTTTGAGTTGCGCTTCGATGGAATCGACGTCGGCGCGGCGTTGTTCGAGTACGGCGCGATAAACGCGCGGATCAAGTTGAAACAGCTTATCTCCTTTGCGAACCATGGATCCCGGTTTAAAATGGATTGATTCAAGGTACCCGGAAACTTGCGCTCGAACGTCGACAGTTTCCACCGCGGCAGTTCGACCGGTAAGTTCGGCGTATTCGACGACGTCTCTTGCGATAACTTTTACAACGCGCGCGGGAATAATTTCGTCTGTTTTACGGTCTTCCTTAGCCTTATCCTCATTCTTTACCGCGCAACCCAAAACGCAAACCGAAAGCAACAGGTAAAAAACTATAGACGCATGACGGGCAGGCGCGCGGGTCATAATTATTCCTTCAAACTTAGTTGGCAACACGTAGAGACCGTCGTCTCAACGCTCGCGGCGCGAAACTTACGTTCCGATCGCGCGTCACCCCTGTACAGAGACGCCGCCATAACGCGCAACCGTCGGTCAACCAAAGAACCGATACGATAATCTTAACCGAAACAATAAGCGTCGTCAAATATTTTACCCAATTACGTACGCGAAGTTGTTCTAATCCAATAAAGTCATTTTTCTTTCGCATATAAAAAACTTTTCATCGTTATATTTTCCAGCTATAATATTAACGTAGATTGCGTTTACCATATCGGTACACGCTATGGAGTTGGACTTACGTTCCGCGCCAACCTGCGTTGTGGCGCTCCGTTTTACAAGCGGCGCGACGCGGTTTGTTATAGTAGACCGGGCGCGGTTCTCCAAGACGCGGAGTCGATCCAAGCGTATTTGTAGCGACGTGAAACCGCGGCGGTCGAGTAAGCGTCTTAACCGACATGAAGTATAACGCGGTCTTCGGACTTATTCCAACGAAACGAAAAGGAGCGGCGAAATGAAACGTATAATAACCATTGGACGTGAATTTGGAAGCGGGGGGCGCGAGCTTGGTCTGCTCCTTTCTGAAAAGTTACAAATAGCCTACTACGACCAGGAGATCATTACCGAAATAGCCAAAAGGACGGACATGTCGGAGGAGTATGTTCGCCAACTCTCTGAAAGTCGACCGACCATGTCCTTCCCAATCCACGTTCGTCATAATTTTTTTCCAATACCTAATCCGGCGTTCCAGCAAGGAATCTCTGTTTACGCGGAACAGCATAAACTTTTAAAAGAGTTGTCAGAAAAGACGGACTGCGTTATCGTAGGTCGTTGCGCGGACTACATTCTTCGCGACGCGCATCCGTTCCGAATTTTTGTTTACGCGAATACGGAACGGAAACTCCAGCGATGCATGAAACGAATGCCGAAAGAGGAGAACTTAACAGAAGTTCAAATGAAAAAAAAGATGACGGAAATCGACCGTAATCGAGCAAAATATTACGAATTTTTCAGTGAACAGAAGTGGGGCGCGAGAGAAAACTATGATTTGCTCGTGAATACCTCGCAAGCCGATCTTCAAAAATTATCCGCGGCAATCGGCGGGTATTTACAAAATATTTTTGAGTAAAGAAAAGCGTTTGTCCCTCCGTCGTCGGAGCTGGTTTCGAACGTGAGATAATTAACCATCCTGTTCGTTTCTTGCCGACAGGTCGTCCTAAGAGTTGTTTTACGAATGAAAGATAATGAATATAAAATCTATATTGACGACGCTAATCTTCATAACTTCGGCTTATTTCGCGTCCGCGTCTTTAATAAGAGCAGACGAGCCGACAACGTTAGAAAAGATTCAAGCGCTTCCCTTCGAACCGTCCGGGGCGCTTCACCCCTTTGAGAATTTTACGGCATACGGCGGCGCATGGACGCAAACGGCGGACGGCGGCGTTCGCGGCGCGGCGGATTCCGGTTCGCGGCTAACTTATAATGACTTAGCCTGGCAAACGGCGACAAAGGGGACGATTGAACTCGATCTTCTCTTCCCCAAACGACAATCTGGTTTTTCCGGACTCTGTTTTAAGATTTCTAAATCAGGAATCGGGGCGGACGCGTTCAACGGATATGAAATTGGTTTTGACCCAAACAGCGGACAGATCAATCTTGGGGCGCATCGTCACAACTACGTCCAACTCAAACGTATACCATGTAACATACCAGTCGGCGAGTATTTTACGCTTCGCGTTGACTTCGACTCGACCAGTTTCAAGATCTCTATTGACGGCAAACAAACAGGAGAAATCCACGAGGAAAATCCTAAAGAGAACGATCCGTTGCAAGCGGGAACATTTGCGTTACGTCTCTGGGAAAACGACGTTGAATATCGTAATTTGAAAGTTCGTCTCGATGAAAACGCAGATGGGACGATTAACGGGCAAGCTAAAGACGTTTCTTTTCAACCGACGGAACCTTTAACAGGCGGATATCCCGAAACGCTTTCATTAGACGATCTTCCTCCTTTTATCTATTTAGCGCGCCATATGCTCAATCGTCCGAATTCCGTCGGCAACGATTTTTGGCAATCGACGCCGCAAGCTCAAGGTTGCGCAATTCGTTTAGTCGATCCTTCAGATCCTAAGAAACCAATTGAAACAATCTTTGAAGATCCCGACGGATCAATCTACGACATGAACTTATCATACGACGCCAAGACAATTTACTTCTCTTACCGTCCTCAAGAATCTCAATATTGGAACATCTGGAAAATCGGAGTCGACGGCGAAGGATTAACACAATTGACGAGCGGTCCATTTTTTGACGTTTCCCCAGCCGAACTTCCCGACGGCGATATTATCTTCGTGTCGTCACGACGATTTGGGCGCACGGTATGTCAACCTGGTCCAGCTTCTAATTTGTTTCGAATGAACGCAAACGGCGGCGACATTAAGTGCGTCAGTATGAATACGCTTTCCGACTTTGATCCCCATGTTCTTCCAGACGGACGCGTAATTTTTACGCGTTGGGAATACGTAGACCGCGACTTAACATATCGTCAGTCTCTCTGGACACAAAATCCGGAGGGTACGCTCTATCAACTCTACTACGGGAATACGATCCGCGACTTTGGTTCGGTTCTTCAAGCGCGTCCAATTCCCGGTCAGCCGTCTTCTAAGGCGCTTGCGACGTTTGCGCCCCATCACGGTTATCCTCACGGCGCAATCGGAGTAGTAGATCGTTCCGCGGGAATAGAAGCCGGACAAGGTAAAGGATTCGTTTTTTGGACAAAAGACTGCGACGTCGTCGAAGATATATCGCGCGAATACGCCTACCGCGATCCTTTTCCCCTTGACGAAGATCGCGCCTTTTGTTCGTATGGATCCGGCGGCGGAACGCTTGGTCCTAATTCAACAGGAAGCGACGTTCGATACCGTATCTGGTTGCTCGATTCTTCTGGCAAAAAACGTCTTCTTATGGAAGAACCAGAGTTTAACTGTTTTCACCCAATAGCGTTAGAAGAGACGCAACGACCGCCGAAACCGGCGACGCGCATCAACGATCCTTTTCTCAAAGTACAGTTGCGTCCACAACTTAAACAGCGCGAAATTTTTACCGGTTTACGTCAAACTGACGGAGTCGAAGCATGCGAGTCTTACAACCAACTTGCTCAAAAATACAATTCATCCCCGGAAGTCGACTCTTTGACGTTTGACGGGCAAGATGTTCCTGTAGGAGATTGGGGGATACCCGAACGGCAAGATCTTCTTGCAGGCGATCCGGTTGGACAAGTCGTATTAGCGGACGTTTATCAGGGACTTGAACCAACGGTAAAACGCGGCGAAGTCAAATCGATACGCATTATGGAACAAATCCGCAAGACGGAAGAACTCTATTCGCGAGCGTTTGATCAATCTCCGTCCATGGGTGTAGCGACATACTATGCCAAACGTTGCTGGGGCGTCATACCGGTAGAGGAAGATGGGAGCGCTAATTTTTACGTGCCCGCGTTACGCGAGATTTATTTCCAAGCGCTTGACTCAGAAGGGCGCGAGATTCAACGAATGACAAGCGCGGCGCAATTTATGCCGGGCGAATCCGTCGGATGCGTTGGCTGTCATGAAGATCGCGATTCAATTCCAGCGACAGCGCAAGACGCCAGTCGACGTCCTATCGCGTCGACGCGAGCGCCCAATATTCCGGTTTTGCCCGACTATATTTACGCGGCGTATGAAGAACGTCAAAAAGAGGGCGGGAATCTTTCTCTTGACGCGGGAGTAGTCGATTATCCCAGTTTAGTCCAACCGGTTCTTGATCAATATTGCATATCTTGTCACGATGGAGTCGATCCAGCGGGAGGATATGATTTAAGCGGCGACGCAACAAGATATTTTAGCGAGTCTTATGAGAACCTTCTACTTAAAAGTCGCTCCTATCGTCAGGGCGATATGCTCACAGGCGAACTTTTGGATTCGCAAAAGAAACTAGAAAAGCCATTGGTTCAGTTCTATTGGCTTCTCTATACGACGTCGGCAGTCAACGTTCCCTATACGACGGGGGCGCTTGCAAGTCGTTTGCCGGACTATTTTACAGCAGAACATTGCGGACGCGTCGTCGACCGTCTCTCTATGTCGCGAATCAATTTTTGGTTAGATTCAAACGCAATTTACCAAGGGACTTACGCGCACGCTCGGCCTCAATCTTCCGGTCGTCGGGATCGTTGGGCCCCGCTCGATGGAGAAGGTCAAGCGGAATGGTTTAATAACGAGCTTAAACCGGTTTACGACAACAAATGCGCCGAATGTCATCAAAATTTACTTGGCGGCGATCACGATTTAGAAGACGTTTACGATTCTATTGACACAGACTGGATTGGTCGTTTCAGTTGGATAAATTTAACGCATCCGGAAGAGAGTCCGCTCCTGACAGCTCACTTACCCAAAGACAAAGGAGGTCGCGGTCTTTCGATAGACACTAATGGAAATACAAACGATCCTAAGTTCATATTTGAATCGAAAGACGATCCTGATTGGCAGGCTATGTACAACGCTATTCTTAAAGGAAAAGCGGACGCCGATTCACGGCCCGAAGCCGATAGAAAAGGATTCGCGTCGGCGCGACCGGAACCGTAGGCGATTGAGCAAGCGACCTTAACTAATACGATTACGTTACTTATTATTCATAATAGAATCGTCGGCGCACGATAAAAAGTCCCCAAGACTATCGTCTTACACTAAACAAAAACGCTAGAGCTCCAAACTCTAGCGTTTCTATTTTACCAAGTCGCAACGCCTAAAAGAACGTAACGATCAACACCCAGGAATCACCCGAGACGCTCGATCAGGAATTTTCTCGCGGCTTCGATAGCGGCAGGCACGCCGTCCGGGTTCTTACCGCCGGCTTGCGCCATATCGGGACGTCCTCCCCCTCCTCCTTGAACCAGGGAGGCGACGGCTCTGATCCATTCAACGGAGCTAAATTTTTTCTCGACGAGATTGCGCGTAGCGGCGGTCATGAGCGCGACTTTCTTCGCTTGCGTATCAATATTCGCGAAGAAGATCGCGGCGTTTTCCGTTTTACGCCGAATTTGATCAATCGCTTCACGGAGCGCGGCGGCGTCAACGTCGTTTACAGTGCAGGCAATGAAATTCGTACCGGCAATTTTTTCCGCCTTAGCGACGAGTTCGTCTACATTGACGGCGTCTTTCTTCGTAGCGGCTTCCAACTCCTTACGCAGTTTTTTGTTCGTTGCCGCCAAGTTCTCAACGCGCGAGACAATCTCGGCAATAGGCGCGCGCAAATCGGCGGCAAGACAAGTTTCAATTTCATCCGCTTCCTGAATCTTTTTGAGGGCTTCCAGACCGGTATAGGCGGTAATACGGCGAGTTCCAGCGCTAACGCTTTCTTCCGAAACGATTTTACAGAAACCGACCTGGGCGACATTTTTCAGGTGCGTTCCGCCGCAGAATTCTAGAGACGGTCCCATTTTAACAACGCGCACGACGTCGGGATACTTTTCCCCGAAGAGCATCATGGCGCCTAACTTACTCGCTTCCTCTTTTGGCATTTCGTCGCAAGAAACCGGGTAAGCCTCTAGAATCATCTCATTGACGTCTTTTTCAAGTTTAACCAGCGTTTCTCGATCCAAACCTTTGTGGTGAGTAAAGTCGAAACGCAGGACGTCGGCGTCGACCTTTGACCCCTGCTGATTCGCATGTTCGCCCAAGTGAGCGCGCAAAGCGGCGTGCAACAAGTGCGTAGCTGTGTGAGCGCGGGAAATAGCGGCGCGACGTTTAGCGTCGACGATCGCGGTCACGGAATCGCCAACTTCAAGCGTTCCGGAAGTCAAGGTCCCAATGTGAACGATGAATTCGCCGTCGTATTGGGCTGTCTCAACCTGGAAAGTCGAAGCGTCGACGGTAATAACGCCGGAATCGCCAACCTGACCACCCTTTTCACCGTAAAACGGAGTCTTATCCAGAACGACGCGCAATTTTTTAGTAGGAGCAGTACTAACAGAGTCGACCAACGTTTCGCCATCGAGGATCGCAATAACCTTCGCGTCGTCGACAAACGTTGTTTTGTATCCGAGAAATTCAGGTGGATTCGTCGTTTTCTTGATACCTTCCAACGGGTCGCGCTTGAAGAGTAAATTCTTTTCGGTCAAGCCGGAAATCTCTCCGTGGCGTTCCATTTCTTTTCCAAAACCGTCCCAGTCGAACCCATAATTTTTTTCACCGGCAAGGGTTTCAAAGAGTTCCGGGGGGAAACCGTACGTTTGGTACATTTCAAACGCGTCGGCGCCAGTAACGGTCGCTCTTTTTTCTTCTTCCATAGTAGAAAAGACGTGGTTCAAGCGTCGCAAACCGCCGTCAATATTGCTCATAAAACGTTCTTCTTCGGCGGCAATAACGCTTTGCACTCGTTCGACGGTGCCTTGCAATTCCGGATATGGAACTTTCATAAGGTCGGCGACGACCGGCACAAGCAGGTTCAGGAACGGTTTCTTCATTCCCATTTGGACGCCGTCAAGCACCGCGCGACGGAGCAGACGTCGAATGACGTATTTTTCTTCTTTTGGACCAGGATAGACGTTTTCATGAATTGCGAACGTACAAGCGCGAACGTGGTCGGCAATACGACGCAAACGACGACCATTTTCATTTGTCAGGTCGACGTCGTCGTATTTTTGCGAGCAGATTTCGGCGGCGGCGTCGACGAGCGGTCTCAGCGAATCGATATGGAAGTTCGTTTCAACGCCCTGTAAAACAGACGTAACGCGTTCAAGTCCCATACCAGTATCGATATTTTTACTCGGCAACGGACGCAGGTTATCGGGCGGATTACCAACGCGATTGAACTGAGTAAAAACGAGATTCCAAATTTCGACTTCACCTTGCGGAGTCTTGTGATAAATTTCAGAGCAGGGACCGCAGACTCCGTCCGGGCCTTGACTTGGCGCGGAGGCGGGCCAAAAGTTTTCGTCTTCGTCGAGGTATTGAAGTTTTTCAGCGGGTAATTTAATTTCCTCAAGCCAGATTTTTGCCGCTTCATGGTCGTCTTTATAGACGGTCGCGGACAACATCTCGGGATCGATAGCGAGCCACTGCTTACTCGTCAGGAATTCCCAGGCCCAGTGAATCGCTTCACGCTTAAAATAATCGCCAAAGCTGAAGTTACCGAGCATTTCAAAGAAGGTATGATGAAACGCCGTACGGCCCACATTATCGATATCGCCAGTTCGCAAGCACTTCTGACAGGTCGTAGCGCGCGTGAAATCCAATTTACAACGTCCGAGGAAATGATCCTTGAACTGATTCATCCCGGCAGGCGTAAATAGGACCGAGGGATCCCAATAGGGGACGAGAACGTCGCTTGGACGCCGAACGCATCCCTTCGACTCAAAGAACGTTAAGTACTTTTCACGAATTTCGTTAGTCGTTAACATTTTGTAATCTAAATATCCAAAACAGATATGAATTAAAATACATTTAAAAGAGCGAAGAAAGAGCGATTTCGCGACTCGTTTTCGCGTTAAAATCAAGCGTGTCCATGGCGAACGCGACTCAAAGGTTTACATAGGAACCGCAAGGCGCGTCTAAGGAGCCCGGCGGTTTCCCAACGCGGCGGTTATTTTTTCGACGCGTTAAATCTGGCGGAAGTTTCTCGTTCCTCTTTAATTTGCGCGGCAAGCGTTTTGACGACGTCGTCGACGGCGACGAGTTCCGACGCGGAATCCCAACGCCATTTAACTTCAATCTTACCGTCCGCCAAACTTTTACCAATTGTGACGCGAACGGGGAATCCGATGAGGTCGGAGTCCTTGAATTTCACGCCGGGTCGTTCGTCGCGGTCGTCTAGAATGACGTCGCATCCTTCGGCTTCAAGTCCATTTGTAATTTTTTCCGCGGCGTCCATCGCGACGGGGTCGTTCGCCTTCACCGGGCAAACGCAAACTTCATAAGGAGCGAGCGCAACCGGCCAAATAATACCGGAATCGTCATGGCTTGTTTCGGCGAGCCCAGCGACGATACGGCTCACGCCAATACCATAGCACCCCATAATAATCGTCTGCAAAGCGCCGTTTTCGTCGAGATACTTTGCATTGAGCGCGTCGGTATACTTTGTGCCAAGTTTGAAAACATGTCCAATTTCAATAGCGTTTTCCATTGTGAGCGGGGCGCCGCAATGCGGACAAGGATCTCCAACCAGCGCATTACGTACGTCGGCGAACATATCGACGTTAAAATCGCGACCGAGATTAGCGTTGACGATATGTTTTTCCGGCTTATTTGCGCCGACAATCACATTGACCATTTCTTTGATCATCGGGTCGGCGATAATTTTAATATTTTCTTTCAACCCGACGGGACCGGCAAAACCAACGGGCGCGCCAGTAACGCGTTCGATCGTTTTTTCGTCGGCCAGTTCCGCTTTATCCGCGTTCAAGAGACGTCGCAATTTATTTTCATTGACGTCGCAATCTCCGCGTACGAGAACGGCGACCGGCGTTCCGTCGACTTCATAAATCAAAGTTTTAACGACCTTCTTTGGTTTCATCTTGAGGAAAGCGCAAACTTGTTCGATAGTGTGCGCGCCGGGCGTATCGAGTTCGGTAAGCGGTTTTTCAACCGCGTCGGCAGGTCGAACATATTCAATATTTCCGATTTGCGCTTTTTCAACGTTCGCGGCGTACTTACACTTTGGACAATACACGACGTCGTCTTCGCCATTTTTCGACGGAATCATGAATTCATGCGAACCGTCGCCGCCAATCGCTCCCGTTTCCGCTTCAACAGCCAGGTACGGGACGCCGCACCGCGTAAAGATTTTGCAGTAAGCCGCGTACATTTTTTTGTAAATTTTATCGAGCGAATCAAGATCAGTACTGAAACTGTACGCGTCTTTCATAAGAAATTCGCTGGTACGGAGGACGCCAAATTTTGGACGTTCTTCGTTACGGAATTTCGTTTGAATTTGATAAAGAACAAGCGGAAGTTGACGGTAACTTGAAACGTACTGGGAAACGATGCTTGTAATTTCTTCTTCGTGCGTCGGACAAAATACGACGGGAGTTTTCGTTCCACCGCGATTGAGAGTCGACTTAATAAGAACGTTTCCAAACGCTTCGACGCGATTTGTTTGTTCATACAGAGATTGCGGACACAGAGCGGTCATAAAGAGTTCGACCGCGCCCGCCTTATTCATTTCGTCGCGAACAATATTCGTCGCCTTGTGCAGGCAACGCCAGCCCAACGGCAAATACGCATACGCCCCCGCCATGACTTGCGAGATCATTCCCGCGCGCAACATAAAGATATGACTCGGAATTTCCGCGCCGTTTGGAGTTTCTTTCATCGTTGGGATAAGCGTTTGCGACCATTTCATGAGCGAGTCTCTCCTCGACCTTACCTAACTTTCACTCGACGTTGCCATTTGCGCTACTTCCGCAGTCTCGAACGTCGTAAACGTCTACGGAACAGAACGGTTGGTTATTATACTTAATCGTATCATTTTTTTAAGGGGCAGGTCAAGAGTTAAAGAAAATTTGGCGACGTATTTTATTTTCATCGCAAAAGTTTTCAATTTCATATTTTAGAGATTTCCAAAACGAGTCGTTTTCATGTCTGTAAATCTCCAGATAAACTTTATAGAATTTCGGAAACCGAGCTCGAATGTACGCTAAAATATCTTCCTTATACCCGCGTCTAAGGTTGAGTCTATCAAAAAGAAATTCGTCCACAAACGGAGCCGCTCTTTCCACTATAGAGCGAAAGTCTGTGATCAAAGGAAAGATCGGCGCCACAAATATCGAGGTTGGGATTCCATTTTCATGGCACGTTTTGATCATATCGAGTCTTTCCTCAATAGTCGACGCTCGATCCATATCGGAACGGAAGTCTTCGTCAAGAGTATTGATAGAAGTAAGAACGCGGATTCCGTAACGTTTATGTTCGTTTTTATCCTTCCACAACGTCGCGGACTCCTGAAACATATTTACACGCGGCGCAAGTAAGTCGAGGTCGCGCAAAAGGAGTTTGGACTTTGTAAGAATCGAAAGTTCACATTCGATTGGGGCAAGTTCTTCCAAGATTCTCCGCGTAACTTTGTATTTCCTTTCGAGGGGATTATAGCAGTCGGTGACGGAAGACATAAAGACGGAACGTCCAGTAAGGCGTTTGACGCCGAGCGGTTTAGAACAACGTTTAACGTCAAGATATTCTCCCCACTGTTCGCTATGTTCGAAACGTCTCGGCATAGCGGAAGCGTAACAATATCGACACGCGTGGGGACATCCCCAATACGGATTGATTACGAAATCGCTCAACTTTGAACTTGAGACATAGTCGGCAACTTGTATTTCCCGTTCAGTCATTTCCCAATAAAGAAGGCGGCGGTTTCAATAGAACGCCGCCGCCTGAGATCACGTTATTTCGCCTATTTGTCAGTTGCCAAAAAGCCCGCGCAGAAGTCCGCCGCCGCCAAAACCTTGCGGCGTACCCGACTCAATCGTCGGATTAAAAGCGTTAGTTCCGCTACTTGTTATATGCGGATTGGTATCATAAAGCGGCGGAGGCGCAACCATTGTCTTGATATTAGACTCTTGCGTTTGGAAACCGCTCGTTGACCGTTGTCCTTGTCCGCTCGCTTGTTGTATTGGAGCTTGTTGTATTGGAGCTTGTTGTCCTTTCGCCGCTTTTTCTTCGTCTGGCGAAGGTCGATCGACAATCAAACCGGTCGAAAACCCGCGGACGGTAATGGCGTTATTTTGGATTGGTCGTCGATAATTATCGACTCCGCCGTACTTGTCGTTTCCGCCATGATCTATCACAAAGCTAAAGTTTGCTCCGCAATTCGATTGGGCATGATAGCTTAATTGGCCGTTAGAATACCCCTGGTAGTTTCCATAGTAAGTATCGTTTCCTCGATAATTCATAATCACGCCGATACTTCCCTCTCCGCCGGCGCCTTGCGTTAAACCGCCGGTAGCTTCAAAGGAATCGTCGCCGTCAAGATCAACCAGGAAGCCGGCTCCAAGATCCCAGCCCATGCCAAGTCCCATGATCGTACCGCCATAGACGTCGTTTCCCTGGTCGTCAAAGAGATATCCCACCGCGTAATGGCATCCGAAACCGCCGACAAAACGCGTCCAACGTTTTTCACGTCTACGTGAACCGTCGTACATCGTAGAGGTAGCGCCGTAACGAATATCATTACCGCCAAAATCTCGCGCG
Organism: uncultured Planctomycetaceae bacterium; assembly: GCA_964447865.1. Classification (GTDB taxonomy): domain Bacteria; phylum Planctomycetota; class Planctomycetia; order Pirellulales; family Thermoguttaceae; genus RUG369. The sequence continues at coordinate 107,121 of CAYUUL010000001.1, forward strand.
ATTCCGACGCCCATCCAGTAACCTCCGCCATGACCGAAATAGTCGCATTCGTAGGCGTCGTCTCCGGAACCGTCAAGAATAAGTCCGATACCGCCGCAAGCGCAACGTCGAATACCGGCGCCAATTCCTTGTCCCCAACCGTCGTAGCCCGGATGTTCAGGATAAGAATCAAAGAAGTATCCGCCAACGTAGTAATGGTCGTCGCCTTCACGGTCAACCAGGGCTCCAAAACCGCCAGGCGCGCCAAACCCTTGCGCGATAAGCGCCGCTCTGTAATCGTCGCGTCCTGCGCGATCAATTAAGAGTCCGATTCCGCAAAGGGCCGCGCCCTGCGCGCGTCTGAATCCCATATATTTATCGTTTCCCTCGTCATTCACGAGGACGGCAAATCCACCGATCGCGCTTCCTTGACAGATATCTTTTGCAAGATAGGAATCGTCTCCGCCGTCGTCATACCACATGGTAACGCCAAGGACGGCGCCGGCCTGAATCGCGTAATTCTTTCCGACGTATTCGTCATTCCCTTTTCCGAAGTCAATCACGACAAGTAAAGGGCGATTTAAGACGCATGATCCTTCACGATAAACGTCGTCCCCTCCGAGATCGATAATGCAACACGCTTTCGGATAATTATCGAGATCCCAAACAGTGCGATTAGAATCGCCAATAAGGATATCTCCCGCTTCCGTTGGTATCAATCCAACAATTTGTTCGTCGCCAATTTTGGTTTTTTCGAGCGAATTAAAATCTATTTTCGCGAGTTGAGCGAGAAAAATTTCATCCAGGAGCGAAAGAACCGCCTCTCCGGCGTCGTACATCGCGCCCTTATTGATTTTTTCCATCGCGTCAATAAGATACTGTCCGCGTCCTCGACTTCTGATAGTATGACCGCTTTCAACTTGTCCACAAAAAATCGGATACGCCTCGTTCATAACGGCGGCGATATCGTTTTTGCTCATTGGCGCAACCGCTTTTGCATGGTACGAAGCAGCCTCGACAAGCATCGCTTTTAGATATTCCAAAGCTTTTGCGGGGGTTTCGATTTTTGGAATAGACCTTCTATCGCTACGAGACGGAACGTCCATATGTACGCGCGCCAAGCGAACGCCGTCCATAATTTCACTCCCTTTACCCATGAAAGAAGAGGCCCATTCTCGCGACATCGCCTCAACATTATTGACAGAATTGAGAGGATCTTGATAAAGCGCTTCATACCAGCGAAGACGACAACGATTATTCAATTCATTGCCAGTCTGAAGACTATTTGTCCGACTACGAATACTCGCGTTATATGTTCTCCAACGGGCGTAAAGCTCGGCGCCGTTATGTGCGCGCAGGTTGTTAAGCAAATCGTCGGTCATGTCGCGCACAGCTTTTTCCGCTAGCGGATGCCCATACATTCTTTTAACAGTTTTAACGTCTTCGGGAGTTTCAATAACAGGTTTAGCGACGGGCGCCGAATTGGAATCTGAAACATGTTCGGCCACGTCGGCGTTCGTAACGTCAATATCGGACAATCTAACGCGGGCGTCAGGGGCGTCTTCATCGTCGTTAATTAAAGCGCGCGACTTATCTTCCGCGGTAACGTCTTCACGCTGTTGAATCGCCACTTCCTGTTGTTGTCGTTCTTCGAGCAAACGCGTATTCTCGTCGACTTGCGGCGTTTGAGCGTTGGGATCAGGATTCGGATTTTTTTGCGTATCCTTTTGCTCGACATTCGACTCTGGCAATGCGGGAACGTCTGCTATTTTTACCTTATCCTCCTGTTCGTTCGCGACAACGCGCGTCTGTTCAGTTTGAGCGCCGACAGCGCGCGCGTCAAAGTTATTTGAACGACGAAGACGAACAGCCCCAATAGGAGCGCGTTCCAAACCGCCGTTTCGTCTTTGAGGCTGAGCGACAGAAGCTCTCGCGCCATAAGACGGCGCGATTCGCGAGCTTTGATTCGTCGCTTCCACTGAAAGATAAACCGAAACAAGCTCAGACCAATTAGTCGGCGGCATTTCCCATGCGGCGAGACGCGATTGAGCGTTGAGAGCTAACGCCGCGGCTACTGCAGTTAGGCACGCCGTCGCTCGAAACGTCGACAAATTTTTGAAAATAGTCATATTAAAATCCGTAATCTTAACGCGGAGTCGCAATACCCCCAATCCATGGGGATTCATCGACCATAAAAGATCGATAAACATCTTGTTACACGTATTCAAACGTACGAAGTCGCGCTGGAACGTTCAAATTTGTGATCGAACATTCATATTTTTAAAACTCGCGCCAAACTCTTCCCGAAAAGAGCGCGGCGGTTTGAGCGTCGTCTAAAAAAACAAAACGCATCTTTCCCTATTTTCGTCGAAAACTAATTAGGACTTCAACATAACTTAGCACGATTTCATAATTAGAACGCGACGATTAACCTTTAAGCCGTCTTAACAAACAGGGGAAAATAATTCAAATTTTCAAAAGAAGCAAAACATAAGCATAAAGCATTTTAAATAGAGTCGCTAAAACATAGTTATCTAGATTTTACATTTCTCTTTTTCGGTTAAGCCGTCACAATTGATACTTCAATTGTAAAGAAGTGAAAAAAATGGACAAAAAAAGGGAAAATATCAAGTTAATACTTGCAGAATAGTCCTGCGCAAATTATGATTTTAAGACACGGTCGAGTCGTTGGCGCTCATCTTCGCGTTATTTCGCGGGGGATTGCGAACGGTTCGTCGTAATTTTACCAACCAACGTTCGACGTTAAAAGACGTCGAACGGTTCGTCGTTCGCACGTCGACTTTTGTAGTGGCGTCGTAATTTTGAGGTTCGATCTCACATTGGGCTTTTCACGATGAAACGACGCCCGGAAAGATAACGCAACCGGTTCTTGTCCGAACGCGTTTGACGTATTTCGCGCGCGTCGACTGTCGTCAGACTCCAATAGAAGATTTTCACCGTCAAGCCTAATTTGATTTAGGAGATATTCATGAGTCGGAGCAATTTCGTCCTTCGTTTGAGCGCGGTTCTTGCGCTGATCGTCCTCTTTACCGTTCCTATGTCGACGGCTTACGGAGCGAACAACAACAACAACAACAACAATAATAATAACAACAATAATAACAACAATAACAACAACAATAACAACAATAATAATAACAACAATAACAACAATAATAATAGTGGAAGCGGTTCTTCGTACGGTAGCGGAGTCATCGTTGACGCGAATGGCGTTTTGCAACGAATAGTCACGGACGACGGCGTTCTCGCGGCGGCTCGTAGCGAAGCCTACAAGTCTATCCCAAGCGAATTACGCGCTCCCAGCAAGATGCGTAAAGTTTCGTTGACGCGTTTGGAATCGCAAATTAAGGCGAACAACGGAGTCGTCACGGACGAAATGGCCAATCTTGCCGGTCTAACGAGAATAGAGAACGTTTTTGTTTATCCGGAATCGGGTGATATCGTAATCGCGGGTCCCGCCGAAGGTTGGAAAGTTGGAGCAGAAGGCGCGACAGTCGGCGTGAAAAGCGGTCGACCAACTTTGAAACTTGAAGATCTTGTCGTGGCTCTTCGAGCGTATCCAGCCGAAGGGAAAGGCGCGAATCTTGTCGGTTGCTCGATCGACCCGTCTGAAGAAGGTCTTCGTTCAATGCAAGCTTACTTGAATACAACAAGCCAACCGAACGTTGCCAACGACGTTGAGTGTGTCAACTATGCCGCCGGTATTCGCGACGCTCTTGGACTCCAAAATGTAACCGTATGGGGCGTTTCTCCGCGTACGAATTTTGCCGCTACGCTCGTCGCGGCCGACTATCGTATGAAGCTCATTGGAATCGGTCTTGAAGAGTCGCCAGTCAAACTTGTAACTTACGTTGATAAATCCAATCCTCGTAACAACGCTTCTAATGCTCTTGTTCGCTGGTACTTCCAACCGAATTACGACTGCGTGGTTGAAACGGAAGACGGCAACGCGATGCAACTGATTGGCAATGGAGTCAACCTTCTTGGCGAAGACGAACTCGTTGGAGCCGACGGTTCTCGTTCCGCCAACAAGGGCAAAGGGAATCCTGCGACGCGCGCTTACGCTAAGAGCTTCACTCAAAAATTTGAAAAGATTGCCGATCAGGTTCCGGTCTACGCTAATCTGCGCAACTTGATCGACATGACAATTGTCGCCGCCTATTTGCAAAAGGAAGGCGCCTATGCCAAAGCCAATTGGGACGCCGAGCTTTTCTCCGACGAAGCGCAATTCCAAACGGAAAATCTGAACGAAATTCAATTTGCAGAGACTGCAGTCAACACAGTTCGTCGCAGCGCCAATATGGTTAGTTATCCGACTGGCGGCGGAGTGTCCATTGAGCCTCAAGTCGCGCTTGACGTCGACCACATGAAGTACGATGAAAAAGGTTCCGTAGAAGCGGCTCGGGAAAAGGCTGAAAACAACGATACCGCCAACTGGTGGTGGGATTGATTTCTTTTAACGCCGCGCTTTTTGCTATAGTCAAACGTTAAACGTCGTAAACATGAGATCGTCTGGTCGCAATGATTAGACGATCTTTTTTTGCGCGTTGCGAGGTGGATTTTTGTATCAAACAATAGAAATTTCTTCAGTTCACGATTCTCTAGATAAGGTCTCTAGTAACGCGCCTTTGAACTGACTAGTGAAAACCAGGTTCTACATATCAAGACATTTTAGTAAACGCCAACAGCTTTCTAAGTAGAGAAACTACTCTTTTGAGACCGGGCGAACAGCGTTATTTTACCAACGTATAAAGAGTACAAAAAACACGAACCAAAAATTAAGTTGGACAATCGGCGTCCTTGCCGAGTTGACGCATCCTGCGCGCGTCTCCAATGCTTGGAATCATAAAT
>CAYUUL010000001.1:112071-154650 GCA_964447865.1 uncultured Planctomycetaceae bacterium
AGAATACGACGACGAAAATACCAGCGAAAGTCGTCCGTTGGAGCGACCGGCGTCCCTGCCGAGCAAGCGCTTCCTGCGCGCGTCTCCAACGCCTGGTATCATAGACTGAATACGACGACAAAAATACCAGCGAAAGTCGTCCGTTGGAGCAATCGGCGTCCTTGCCGAGTTGGCGCTTCCTGCGCGCGTCTCCAATGCTTGGAATCATAAATAGAATACGACGACGAAAATACCAGCGAAAGTCGTCCGTTGGAGCGACCGGCGTCCTTGCCGAGTTGGCGCTTCCTGCGCGCGTCTCCAACGCCTAACGCCCTGAACAATCCAGTTCTAAAACTCGCATCCTTACGAAAGAGGCGTTAGAAACCTCATTTGGTACTCATCTAATAATACTGTGAGAATCTACTACACGAGCGGTTTTAAGAGGAGGCGTAAAAGATTCATCTTCCTCTTGTACGAAGATTTCATGGATAGCGTCCTCAAAATTAATGGCAAGGTCGCCAACGCTAAATCCGGCAATACGCCATGCGTAATTATCATTCGTCAAGACGAAGGTAAGTTCGTCCATCTGAATTGAACCGGAATCGGTATAGTCTTCGACGTCAACAACGACCAGTACGCGTCCACAAATCGGCTTCATTTTTTTTGTGATTCTCCATCGCACCGTATCGCTCTCTTGCGCGAGGAAATTATCTCTTTTCGCAATCTGAGCGCGCGTTGTCAACAGAGCAAAAGCGCCGTCGTCATCACCGCTAAAAAAGGTCTTAAAAAATTCATTGACAACGCCTTCCGGAGTTGCCGGGTCGTCTACCTTCAATGGCGAGTCGTCGACTTCAGGAGTTCCTTCATCCTGAACGTCGCCCGGTTGCGCATCCACACTCGATTCATTTGTTGGATTTTCAGGCGAAGCATTTTCGCAACAATTCTTCTGCCCGCAACCGGCAAATGAAATCGTCAACGTCACGACCAGAGCGACGCTAAGTCTGAACGATAAGCTCATACAATAATCCTTTATTCTACATAGCGTTCCATCAATCGATAGAACGCGCGTCATTCATCGAACTTGGGTAATATTGCTAAAAAAACTTCTATTGGTCAATAGGACTTTTCAAGGAAATTCATCAAAACTGTTCTTCAGCTTGTTCTCGTTCCTTTGCTTTTGACAAAAAGCTCGTAGAAAAATCGTTAAATTCCATTTAGAAAACGCGCGTTACTGTTAAAATATACGCAGAAAGTAATAATAAAAAATATTAGGACTACCCCCTACTAAATCGAAAAGGAATCGTCATGAAAGGTCGTCTCGTTGGAAAAACGGTCTTAGTCACGCGTCCAGTCGATCAGTCGCGTGAACTTTGTCAACTTTTAGAGGCGGAAGGAGCTCGAACAATCGTTCAACCGGCGATCGAAATACTCCCCCCAGAAAGTTGGGACGAACTTGACGCGGCGTTTCAGAAAATCGCGAATCGTCAAGTAGATTGGGCTGTCTTTTCCAGTTCCAACGGGGTTCGCTTCGCGTTTGATCGTCTTCGCGCAATAGGGAAAGACGCGCGTAGTTTTTTCATAAACACTCAAACGCGCGTAGCGTCCGTCGGATCAAGTACGGCGGAATCTTTACGCGAATACGGCGTAACCGTCGATCTTGTGCCTCGTCAATTCGACGCGGACGGACTTGTCGACGCGCTTGTTGAACGCGTAGGTTCGCCTGTTGGTCTCACCGTAGTTTCGTTCCGCGCAAGCCGCGGGCGTAAGACGTTTGCGGAACGTCTTACTTCGTACGGCGCGAAAGTTATTGAAATCGCGGTCTATCGTAGCGTCGACGTTAAGACGCCGCAGGCTGAGGCGCTAAAAGAGCTACAAGCAGGGCGGATTGATTTTGCAACGGCGACAAGCTCGGCGTCCGCTCGGGCGCTTTGCGCAATGTTCGGATCCGAGACGCGCAAGACGCGTTGGATAGCGCTCAGTTCTCTAACGGGCGAAGCGTTGTTGTCACAGGGCGTCGCGGTCGATTCTGTCGCAAACTCGACGACCATGGCGGGGCTTGTAGAAGCGGTAGTCGGCGCGAACGCGCAATAAACGAAAACGACCTCGCTTTTGGATAATCGCGAAGTCGTTTTCGTTATTTATTCAAAGTAGAACGCGTTGCGTTCTTAGCTCAAATTCAGACGCGCTTGCTCTGTACGTCTTTTTCGTATTGTTCAACTTCGGCGAGCCATTTTTCCCCGACCGGCACATTGTTCTTTTCGCAGTAGTAATCCCAGACTGGTCCGAATGGAGCCGACTTAAGTTCTTCCAGTAGAGCCAAACGTTTGCTGTAGTTGAAGGAATTTTCAAGTTCGCGCAACTGCTGAATTGGTTCAAGCGCGGCGCACAACAACGCTTTAAAGGCCGAACGAGTACCGACAACCCAAGCAACCAGGCGATTGATCGAACCGTCAAAGAAGTCCAGCGCGATATAAGTACGCGGGAGCAGATCGCAACGCACCAATTCCTCGGCGATAGCGCGCATCTGATCATTCCAAATAACAACGTGATCGGAGTCCCAACGAACGCCTCGCGAAACATGCAGCAACAATTTCTCGGTAAACATAGAGATCGAACTTAACTTGTCGCTGATGCATTCGGTCGGATGGAAGTGTCCGGCGTCAAGAGTCGCAATCAGATTATTCTTGACGGCGTACCCCATGCACCATTCGTGACTACCAACGGTATAACTTTCGGCGCCAATTCCGAACAATTTACTTTCGACGCCGTCGCGAATATTTTTTTTGTCGTACTTAACGGAAAAAATCTCGTCATAGGAAGCGGCAAGGCGTTGACGCGGAGCAAGACGATCAACCGGCGTGTCCTTAATTCCATCGGGAGTCCAGTGATTGACAACGCATTCAGAACCGAGTTGTTCGCCCATATAGTTAGCGATTTTACGGCATCGCTTATCATGTTCAATCCAGAAATCACGAATTTCTTTTTTCGGATGCGAAAGGGTCAAACCGTCGGCCGCCTTTGGATGAGAAAAGAAGGTCGGATTGAAGTCGAGCCCAATTCCCAATTTTTTCGCCCAGTCCACCCAACCTTGAAAATGACAAGGTTCAATTTCATCGCGATCGACTTTCTTTCCGCCATTTTCAAGATAAATCGCATGGAGGTTGAAACGAAGTTTACCGGGAATGAGCGAGAAGGCTTTTTCAGCGTCTTGCCGCAATTCATCCGGCGTACGCGCTTTGCCCGGATAGTTGCCAGTCGAGAGGATTCCACCGCTGAGCGCTTCGCCGGCGGCTTCGAACCCGGCGACGTCGTCGCCTTGCCAACAGTGCAAAGAAATAGGAGTCTTCTCTATTTTGGCAATAGCGGAATCGACGTCGACGCCCAATTCAGCGTAACGTTCTTTTGCAAGTTGATAAGCTTGTTCGACTTTACCCATATTGTTTATATCTCCATTTTGAAGTTCAAGTCGCCGCTCCGCGACTCAAAATAATTATAAGTCGACAATAGACGACAAATAATAAAGACGTCTTTAAAGAAAACAAACAAAAAAACCGATATTTCCAACAGGACGGTTTTTAAGTATTTTTCCGTATGTTGGTAAGCAAGTCTCCGCGCCTACTAACAGATTAAACATTGTGCGGAGCCTGTTCAAAGGACACTTCAATGCGCGTTCCAAACCACGTTTCGAATCACGCAGAATCGAGCCAACACGAACCGGACGTATCTCGTCGTCAATCGTTCAGGCGCATCGCCGCGTTTACGTGCGCCGTTGTTTTCGGTTCGATTTTTCTTACCTCCGCAGGTTGCCAAACGACCAAAAATTCCAGGGATCCTAAAACCGTGGACGAATTTCTCGAAGCGGACAAACCGTCCTGGTAACGCACCGTTCCACACAACGTTAATCAATTATACGCGCAGTTTCGTCAAAACCTGCGCGTTTTTTATTCTAATCACGTAGAACGGTTAATTGCTAAAGGCAACCATTACTTACGCGATAACCGTCGAATCCTCCGAATCGTCCGGATCGTCTTCAACGATCTCAACCGGGGGTTTATTCGCCATCAAACCAGCGATCCATCTCGTTTCCGGAAAAGCCTGAAAGATAATTTTCATGATGACGGCGAGCGGCGGAGACAGGAACATCCCTACCGGACCAAGCAACCACCCAAAAAAGATCAACGCGATTAATACAATCAAGGGAGATAAATCTAATCCGTCTCCAAGTAAACGCGGTTCGAGCGCGTAACCAACCGTACAGTTAATGAGAACAAAGAAGACGGCGTCAACGCACCCGATAAAGATTCCGTGCTCAACAGTCGCAAGCACAATGGGCGGAATAGCCGCCACAACGGACCCAATATTGGGGATATAATTCAAAAGAAACGCGACAAACCCCCAAAGAAGAGGATATTGAACTCGCGACGCAAAACACAAAATTGTAACCGAAACGCCGACAATCACGCTCACAAACGTTTTAATGACCATATAATTTCGGATATCCGCCAGCACGCCCTCGATGTGACTATTGGTAAAACGGCGGCGTCCAAGGACAGCGACAAGTTTTTTGGGAAGTAATTCAGTTTCGATCAACATGAAAATGACAAGCAACATAATCAGGAAGGTATTACTCCCCAGATAGCTCAATTCACTCGCGAGCCCGCGCAAAAATCGAAACAACTCCTTCGAACTAACGTCGACTGCGCTCATTGCGTTTTGCTTCGCGCGAGACGTCTCGTCTATCTCGTCCACATCGTCAGTCTCTGTGCCAGGGACGTCGAATTCATCGAAATTCGCTTGTTTTTCGTTCGTCGAGCGATCGTCCAACGTCTCCACATCCTGGGCTAACTCGTCGCTTTTTGGCGGAAATTGAGGCGGATCACTCAAAATCAATCCATTCAAATTATCAGAGTTCAGTTCGTCGCTGACGTTTTCGTCATAATCTCGCGACGTCTTGTTTTGAGATTCAACATTTGCGTCTACATTGGCAAAAGATACTGCGACAATACGACTGTCTTTCGTTGACGATTGAATCGTCGCCTGTTCTCGCGCACGCGAATCGTCGCTTTCTGTTTTACTCTCATCGTCGACGCGCTCGTCATTTACGCGTTCATAAGTCGACTCTTGCGAACACGCTTTACGATAAGAAGTCTTTATCTCATCCTCATTCTGCTCCCCGTTCAACTCTTCTGTTGGCGCGTTTTCTTTTCCCTTTTCAGACTTCAAAAAAGGAACAATATCGCCAATATCGAGGTTATAATTTTCTAACGTCGCGCTAAATCGATCGCGATATTCGGGTATATCCTTAGCAAACTGGGTCATTTGCGCGCCCACAACGACCATAGCGCCAAGTCCCACAAACACAACGCCAATTACGACAATTGTCAGAGCCTTCCAGGCGACCATTCCTTTAGACTTCAACCAATTAACCGGTAAAATTAGCAACACGGTAAAGAATACCGCTAAAAAGAACGGTCCCAATATAGAACGCGCGCAATGAATACCCGCCAAAATTATAAATATTGAGGCAATGATTACCGAATAATTTTTCAGTAGTCCTTGTTTTTCGCTTCTTTTTTTAGATTTATTTTTTTCACCATTATCCATATTTTTTACCGCCAATCTGCGGCGCCGCCCCATAATATAACTGACATGTAAAAACGAGCTACCCCTCGTCTGACGCCAAGACACGTCGCCTACAATGATACTTGACGTAAAAGAGCGACGCAAGCGCCCGGCGCGCATTTTCAAGGAAACCGAAAAAAAATAAACCCGATCGTCGCATAAATACCACAACGATCGGGTCGAAAAATCCAACAGGCAAAAGTTCAAACGGAGCGTTCCTTCACAAGCAACAACGTTGACGAAAGAACCCCGACAACAACAATTGGCGCGCCAACTTTAATGTCGACGTCGGAATCTGAAGTCGCCTCATATTCCATCGTTCGTTCCTGCTGAATGATCATAACTTTTCCGTAACCCTGGCGTTTGGCGGGAATTGTCAAATAGACCTCTCCTTCGGCGCCAAGAGCGGAATTTGCGCGAATTGAACCGTTCGCGTTAAAAGCAGAAAGCGAACGAATCATGAAATAGACGCTATAAAGCGCGATCACGCCGCAAACAATAGCGATTCCCAAAGCTCGATCGCTACTCAAACCATAACTAACTGCGGCGACGCCACCCAACCCGAAAAACGCGACTCCGGCAGTAACCGTTCGAATCGAAAAGGCGCGTAAAAAAGCCGAGCCGCTGGCGTCTGAATGTTCAGCTCCAACGTCGCAATCGTCACAACTCGCGCAATCTCCGTCAACGTCGGCGCCGCCAAGTCCAATGAGCGACATAATGAACTGCAAGACGGCAAACGTGGAACCAACGATAGCGCAGAATAAAAAGATCTTTTCCATTTGAGCTCGCCCCTCTAATACGGTCAGGTCGGCATGTCAATTCCACATCGACGCGTTAGGCGTAATCGAAAGTTACATATCGAAGTCAGAATCATTAAAGACGTAGTTTTCCTCTTCATAACGACGAATACTAAGCTTCGATTCGACGTCTTTAATAAACCGATCGTCAGAGCCATGCCAAACGTAACAAACCAGCGCGGAAAGGTTATAAAAACAATTCAACGCGACTAAAAACGCAGCGAAAATAGCAAGTATGATCAACGTCATTTTTAAACTCCTCAACACCAGGTTAAAGCGTCCGTCCTGCCCCAAGCGTCACAACGCACAAAACCAAGCGTTGGTACTATAACCAATTTTTCGCCACTCTCAAAACCCAATTTTTCTCCCAAGCTCCCCAAAATCAAAAAATTTTCTTATAAGCAACTTATCGCCACTCTTCGCGCTCCAGCGCCAAAGTAACGCAATCGCCGTCATAGACGTCTTGAAATTCCTGATCGTTCAAACTTTTTTCGAACTCGTAAAACTGCGTTTGAATTTCCAAGTCGACCATGCGGCGGCGCCCGCGCCAATCAAGAGTAGAGGCAAAAGTATCGCAAACGTACCAACAATAAATAAAATTGTTAGCAAACCGCCGACGAACGCGACGACAAACGCTAAAAAACAAGCGACAACATTCGAAAACGTCTTGTTATTTCCCCACATATAGTATCCTTTTCATATTGAGTTTTACCGCCAAATTACGTAATTATCCCTTAATCGCGGCATAAACGCCGTCGTGTTTATCTGTACTGTATGCAAAATTTAGCTAACGTTTGACATAATTCGCGTTCTTCACTAAAAAAAGCTCTCGTCATTCGTTAAAATCATCATACCAACTTTTATCCAAATACTTTACATTGTTTTAAACTTTTGATAAAATAAACAAGATAAGCTAATAGCCTTAAATACGTAAAATTTACTAGTCGGTAAGTAATTCAAAAAGGATAAAAGGACCAATCATGACAAATTTAAGTTTATCCCTTGGCGCCGCGTCGCTCTTTGGATCGGCGGCGGCAATTTCCGCAGCTGCGATTTTGGCGGCAGTAATCGTATTCGGCACGTTAATCTTGTTTAGCACGCGCTATAAGAGATGTCCCAGTAACAAGATCATGGTCATCTTTGGTCGTTCTTCAAGCCAATCGTCGGCAATGTGTATTCACGGCGGGGCTAAATTTATCGTACCTCTTTTCCAAGACTACGCATTTTTAAGTCTTGAACCGATGCAAATTGAGATACCGCTTCGCGGCGCTCTTTCAATGGAAAATATTCGGGTCAATGTTCCAAGCGTATTTTCGATAGCTATCGGCACGACCCCTGAACTAATGCAAAACGCTGCGATTCGTCTTCTCGGCATGCCGAAACAGGCCATAGCGAAGCAGGCGGAAGACGTTATTTTCGGTCAATTACGACAAGTAATCGCGTCCATGAAGATTGACGAAATCAATCGCGACCGCGAAGCGTTTTTGTCTAATATTCAAACTTCATTGGAACCGGAGCTTCGCAAACTTGGTTTAGTCCTCATCAACGTAAACGTTACCGATATCACAGACGAATCGGGGTATATCGAGGCGATTGGTCGTAAGGCCGCGTCCGAGGCAATTCAAAAGGCGCGGGGCGACGTCGCGGACAACGAACGTATGGGCGAAATCAGAGTCGCTGACGCGGAAAAAGAAAAGGCAATTCAAGTCGCAAACGCCAAGAAGGATCAGTCAATTGGAACGCGCGAAGCCGATCGAGAACAAATAGTTAAGACGGCCGAGATCGAACAGGAACAAGCCGTTCGCTTAGCGGATCTCGAACGCGTTAAGCTTGTCGGTCAACAATCGGCGGCCTTTGAGAAAGACGCTCAAATCAAAGACGCGGAACGAGAAATGCGCGTTAAACTTGCCAACGCTAACGCGGAGGCCGTTAAAGGCGAAAACCTTGCGCAAGCAGTTGTAGTCAACTCGACCGCGGAACTTGCCGTCAAGAAAGCGGAGGCGTATCAGTTGAGCGAAACGCGCAAACGTCAAGCGGAAGCGTCGGTTGCCGAAGCGGAACACAAAGCGCAAGCGATAGCGGCGACCGCTCGCGCTGAACGCGTGGAAGCGGAACGTCGCGCCGAATTGGAAGCGCCGGCCAAGGCGGAAAAAGCGCGAGCAATAGTCGAAGCCGAAGCGATTGCCGAACAAAAGCGTATAGAAGCCGAAGGAGAGGCTGCGGCTATTTACGCTAAATTAGAGGCGGAAGCGCGCGGTCAATTCGAAATTTTGAAGAAGAAAGGCGAAGGTCTCCAAGCGATTGTTCAAGCCTGCGGCGGAGCCAAAGAAGCGTTCCAAATGCTTATGCTCGATCACTTCGACGAACTTGTCGCGGCGTCGGCGCAAGCTATCTCTTCAATTAAATTTGATAAAGTTGTCGTTTGGGACGGCGCTGGCGCTGGAGACGGAAAAGGAGGGAGCGCAACGTCTAACTGGCTCCGCAATATGGCGCAAACGTTGCCCCCAATGCTTGAAGTTATGAAACAGGTTGGAGGAGTTGAATTTCCAGAAGTATTTGCCAAACTGGCGGAAACTGAAGATAAATCAAACCAGGCGAAGACAATCGAGAGCAAACCAACCGACGCGCTCAACGTCGAAAGCGCCACCGCGAACGCGTCTAAAGAATGAGACGAAGTCTTAATTGTTGTTTATTACGCGGCGCGCGTCGTTTACGGGCGTCGCGTTTTAGTCTAACCAGAACGACTATCGTCATTAAATCTGCTGACTTCTTACGGCATTATCCATGCGAGTTTTGTTTGGTTCTTATCATAATTATCTTGATTTTTCGAGCGGAGCCGCTATTTCAACGCGTTCAACGCTTAAGGCGTTAGCGCAAAACGGTTGGAAAATTTCAGTATTTAACGGGCCTGCGTTTGACGCAACGCGCTTTGGCGTCGATCCGTTACAAGTTATTGCTCGACAGATTAACTCGTCCATAACGGTACAAAGATTAAAAACAACGCTCGACGGACAATCTATCTCGTTTCGTTTCGCGAAGTTTAACGATTCAGGTATCGACGCGACGGTCTTTCTTCCAGACGAACCTCAACGGCGCGTCTCCAATAATCCAATTGCGTTGACCAAGTTGTTCTTTCATGCGTTCTCGCAACGTATTCAAGAGGTTTCGCCAGAAATATTTTGTACTTATGGAGGCGACCCCCGTATTGTCAAACTTGCGCAAGAGGCGCGTAAACGCGGGACTAAAACCGTTTTTCATCTTCATAACCTCGCGTACCGAGACCGCGTTTTATTCGACGCGTTTGACGCAATTGTCGTTCCGTCCACATTCGCTCAGAAACATTATCAAAACAAGCTTGGGGTCGATTCAGTCGTCATTCCCCCGCTCGTCGAGGAGGATTCAGTTCTTGTTTCACAAAACGCCAAACGATATATCACATTCGTTAATCCTTCCATTGAAAAAGGGCGGTATTTTTTTATCGGACTTGCAAACGAACTTGGAAAGTTACGTCCGGAAATTCCATTCTTACTCGTGGAATCTCGCGATACTACCGATTCGTTAAAAAAGTCGACGACAGCGCGTTTGCTAACAAATCTCTATCGAATCGACTCTACCTCTGAACCTCGGAATTTCTATGAACTGACCAAAATTCTCTTAGTTCCCTCTTTATGCGAGGAATCTTTTGGACGAGTCGTCGTTGAAGCGGGGGTCAATGGAATACCTGCGCTCTATTCCAATCGAGGCGCCTTGCCTGAAGTTTGCGGTATTCCCCAGACAATTCTACCAATTCCCAACCGTTTTCACGCATGCGCTAACTTCGTTCCAACTGAGGAAGAAACGCGACCATGGGTCGAAATTATCTTGCGGCTCTGGGATAATGAAAATTACGCGACTGAGATTGGTTCAAAACTTAGACGGCATATTCTCCAGTACTCTAATTCAATCGTTGAAGCGCAAACGCTTGACTTTTATCGTCGGCTTGTTTAACGTTATAATAGTAGCGTACTTTGTTTACGACAAGAGATTTAAAAATTTATTTTTCATAAAACTTGCCGACGATCAAGGCGCTTTTGTCTTATGAAAATTAATTGGAAACAGTTTTACCAAAATGATCCGATTCCTTTTGAACGCGACCTTATTTTTCCACGATGAAACGTTGTCGTTTACATGAATATCTCCTATAGAAACTTCGCGCGTATAAACCTTGCGTATCAAATCGCCGCATTTTATTGAATCCCGATAGAAAATCAAAAAGAGGAATTGTCCATAAAAAATAACGTCGGCGAAATTACTCAATAATAATTACAGTCCGTGTTACCGCGTAATAACCCAAAGTCGTTTTTCCGTATTTGAAGATCAAACGCCTTTGCCTTGCCAATCTTGGAATATACGTATAACTATTGCCACTTTGTAACGTATTATTTGGCGTCGCCCTATCGTCTTTACATGAATAATTGTCGAAGTATGACTTCTGCAGTCGTATTATTAAGTTTCATGATAATCAGTGTTTCCGATAAAATGTTAAAAAAATTTTTATAAAAAAACTTGACTTTCAACAATATATTCAACACAATAACAGTCGCGACATTAGAAAACAAATTGTTACAATTGTAAGATGAGTTATGTTTACATAAGCGCCCGTTTCAAGACAAGGAGAATTTTAAAATGTTTGATTTGTTTCGACGCGATAAGAAACGACGGGTACAAGTTCGCCGACAACCTCACATGAAAAAGTTAAAAGTGGAAACGCTTGAAGATCGTCGACTTCTTGATTCAACGCCCTGGTTTGTCGCCACGGGAATTGTTGGCCCTCCATCCCATGAAGTTTATGTAGCGACGTCAGTACAAGAACGAAACGACGGCAGGGTTGAAACGAAAGAAACCCAAGGGACGGAAAACGAATCTGATTCTATTGTTCTGGATTTTGAGATTCTTGAAGAAAACGTATACAACTCGGAAGCATCTCCTGATAAATATATTATTGATAACCAAGAGTATTCGCGGATCACACAACTCTTTCCTCAGAAAATTGTTTTCAACGAAAACGAATCTTACGTCAACGAGGAAATTCTTAACAACGGCAATTCGTCCGTCAAATTCAATTCTACCAATGACTTTTCAATTTTATCAACCGCAAGCGGCGGTTCGGGAGGCGGTTCAGGAGGATCTTCAACCGTCTATGATTTAGAAATAACGACTACGACGTCAAGTTCAATATCTTCTTTGGAATCGGCAAGTTGCGTCAATCCACTATTAGAAAGCCGTTCGCTCTCCAACGGGGGAATAAGTCTAGAGGGGATGGACTATCTAACGATTACTATTCCAGCGTTGCCGTACGGTTATCAAGCGGATCTAACGTTCACAGGCACGGCGCAATTAGGCGTGGATTATGACGTTCTGGTCGCCAATAGCGGTTCTTCATTTACATTAACGTCAACGCGAGCGTTTCAGTACTCCGGAGGATCTCACACTATTTACATTATTCCGCTAAACGACTCGACGCCGGAACAAACCGCCGAGACTATTGTCGCTACGCTTGGAACGCCATATTTTCCGGGAAGCGGTGGGGAAAGTTATCCACAGGTAACATTTAATGAAATAACGATGCAAGCGACGGCTACTATCGTCGACGACGATCAATGGGAAGTAAACGTCGTTGCTACGGATTCTACAGCTACAGAACGACTTCCCAACGTCGTTCAAGATTATGGATACTATACTTTTTCTCGAGCTCATTGTAACGAATCCGTTAACGGTGACCTTAACTACGCAATTACCGTCGATTTTAACGTTTATGTTAAAACCTCTGCTGATTATTATTGCGCGCTTAAATCTATCGATTACTTATTAAGCGTAACAAAACTCAATGAAAACGACGAACGCGAATATCTTACGAACCTGCAATATCTTGGTTCGACAGTTACGCAAACGGCAGACGACGGCAAAACGTTCTTTTTCTATCGTTACCGCGGAACAATACCTGCGGACAAAACCTCCGCTTCTCTACGTCTGGAAGCTTTTTTTGATTGGGAAGATGAAGGAGAGTTGCTGTTTGATTTCGAAGGCAATCCAACGGAACAACTTGGGGAATTTGTCAGATTGACAGTCGTCGACGCCGACTGGGGAGGCAAAACGGAAAATTGGAACGCGTTAGGTTCTTCCCTAACAGCCGAAGTTGAAATCAAAGACGGCGCTCTCTGTAAAATAAGAACGGATAGTAATTCCGACGGGGTAATCAATTCAACAGACGACAACACTCCTGTTCGTTACCTTACGCCAAACAAAGACGACGATAACGAAAATGGTACGGTTGATTCTTTGGAACTTCCCGTCGACGCAAATATTCCCAGAAATCGTACGTCAAACAATAATTCTATAACAGTAGAAAATGAAAATGATTTGGCGGAAACAAAAGTTTTCACCTGGATCGATTCGTTGACGCCTATTGTTTCCAATGAAACAATTGAAGTCGACGTGTATTTAGCCTCTACTAATTCTCTTTCTGTTTGGACGGCAAGTTCTAAAGGAAAGCGCATTCATTATGGAGAGGACTCTGATAACGACGGACGAAAAGATTATGAAACGACAATAGCTACATTATCATCGAATACACTTACCTACTCAAACACATATTATGTAGAAGCGCTCTCTGAGGTAAATACGAGTACTTTATCGCTCAACACCGACGTTATAGGCTCAACTAACGATGCGTCAGACTGTATGCAATATACAATAGTCAACGTTATCTGCACCGATATGGCGTTTAATCATGATCCCTACGCCAACACTGACGGCGCCGTCAACCTACGAAAAGACGGAAACGCCAATACGGAAATCATCGCGCCGGAATGGTCGTTAGGTTCCGATTCATTAGTGTTAGGGAACGATGGAAATAAGAATCAACGCGTCGTTCTCTATCTTGCCAATCAAACGGTAGACGTCTACGCCAGATTAAAAACGACGAGCTTACCGGAGGGAACTATTGTTAAGGTAAAAGCAACAGGGAAAAACAAAGACACTGGCGAAGCTCTATCGATTGGTAATTTACAAGAACAAATTCTGGTTGTTCAACAGAACGGTTGGTTGCTTCCCGCTACCCCCCAAGATTCTACACAAGTAAAGACAATCAACGGCGTTGACTATTTCGTCAAGTTCAACGCTTCCGGAACAACCGGAACTGAAATCAATTATGAAAAAGCGGTCTTCGAATGGGAAGGCGTACAAATTGCCGGAACAGCGACAGGTTCAAATTGCGCTGTTGAAGGATTTAATGTTACCAACGCCATTGGTCTATACACAATCTTAGAGGATCCGTCGTCTGCCGTTACAATTGAACACGACGCGGATTCTTATCAAATCGCGCTTCATAATTCAGGTGGAACGCCTAACAGTAATACTTCCCCTAGCGTTATCTATGGCGGAACTACAACGATAAGCGTTACCTTGAACAACAACGCTAATACGGTAATATCAAGTTCGTTGGGAACTACTGTTGCGACAATCTCATCACACGACGTCTCTACGACTATTACGATTATCGGCGGAACCACAACTACTGAAAACGGAATCACAACAATAACAGATCCCTCGTCAATAACGGTGGAAACGATTGAAAGCGGCGTTATCACAACGCGTTCTATCGCAATAAATAATGGGATCACGACGATTAATTCGTTTAACGCATCCGTTTGTACGAGTCCTTGGGACACAACCGATAATTCTTCCGTCGACGATTTAAAACAACCCTGGGTCTCAGCACTAGAGTTTGCCGTAAAAACAGCCAACGCGCGGGGGAATGACGTCAACGCGCTTTCAACGTTGACACGTTATCTACATTCGAACCACGGTTTGGTCTATGAGACAGTAGACGGTGAGTCTAAGTTTTTAACTTCGTCGTCAAAATCCTTAAAGATCCGTTTGGAAAATTACATGGATCGTAATTTCACCAACTATACTGCTGATCCCGAAACGCATGAAGGGATAAAATTAGTAAATTGCTATGATCAAGCCGCGGCGCTTACCACGTTTGGAAGATTACTCGGCATACGCGTTAAATATGCACATGTAGAACCATTTGGATATATAAATTCGGTCAATCTTGTTGGAATAGGAAATTGTAACAATCCATTCTTTAACAATAGTGAAAATAGAGGTTGCGATACTCCCTTAGTTGCGGAAAACAACCTCGCAAGAACTTCCTTTGGCAATCACGCATTTACTGTTTATAATGACAAAGTCTACGACGCTTGCGGCGGGCCTATTACGGGGGATTCTTTTTCGGTTTATTTTACTACGCTCATCGATTTCAATTCTAATATTCAGGTCAATTTACTCAATTCCAGCATATCTTTTCCGGAATCAGTAAACGACATACAAATTGATTACTCCTATTTCGTAAGCATTATATAACGAGGGGACGCAAATGAATATTCAATCGTTATTGTCGACAATCTTATCATTCATTCTCTTGTCAAACGCAGTTTACGCACAAGAGATAAAAGATTCCTATGAAGCGCTGGACGTCTTTGAAAAGTTTATCTTACAGAGGTTAGACTTCGGCAAAAACGACGACGAAAAGTATGACGTTCGTTTTGAACCACAAATCATAACCGACAACGACAAAGGCGTAGCAGAATATTTGTCAGGTTGTTGTTGTTCATTTTCACAAAAAATTCCCGATAAGTATATGGTTGTTAATTATCAACTCTTCAAAACTCAAGATAGCGCGCGAGAGAGTCTATATGCCTTTTGTAAAGAAAAAGAGAGTAAGAACAGAGAAATACAATTTCAAATTGTTCCTCGCGGAATTAAAAAGGAAATAGGTCTAAACGAGGATGAAGACGCCTATTTCTACCACTCGTCTTTTGGTCATCGGCAATACATATTGGCGATCCAGCACTCTAATATATTTTTTGATATTTGTATCGAACCGAAAACTTCTGGCGATACCTCCGAATTAGAGCTTATCGGCATTGACCAAATGGCAAAGGAATGTCGACGTTGCGCCAAAATAATCAATGAACGTTTCGACAATAAAGATCTAACTGAAAACTCGGAAACGCCGCCGTCAAACCTGAAAACTAATACTGGCAAACTAAAGTTATTACATCAGGACTGGCAAACGCAACTTCCCACCGAGCCTTTTTTATTTCCGTCCAGCAAAATTCCTTATAAAGAATTGTATCTATACGACGACGTCTTTAGCGAACACTTTAGCAAACACAAAGAACTAACGCAGAGTCAAAAACTTCAAATACTTCTAATCTTCATGGATACGATATGGTATAAGGACGCAAATAAAAAATTCGACGACAATTTTCATTTGGACAGATTAACGTTAGAAAAAAACGCGATTCCAGGTTATCATTCGTCTAAAAGAGAGTCGACTCGTGAAACAGAAGACAATCCTTATGGGGTTAAGCCTAATAAACTTACGGTTTCTTTTTTTGTCGACGTAAAGCAATTTGAACCGCAAGAACAAGAGAAAATTAATTTCGATAGAATTCGCGATTACAATCGCGGCTTCGTTTGTACAATCTCTTGCTACAAAGATCGTAAGGAAGCGAAAGAACATGTTTTGCTCGGTGATATAGGTTATACCAAAAAACTCGTTTGTTCTATGCCAATACAAGACCGCCTAAGGTATTACCAACTTGACGAAGGGCCAGGAGAATCGTGTCTTGCTAGTAGCAGTATGAGGTACATAATTTTCGTCCGCGGTAATGTCACCGTTCAAATAAAAGGCAGGTATACGCATTTAGATGGTATGGACCTAGCGTACCGAATCGACGATTTTCTATTAAAACAAAGAGAACTTGCCAACAATGAGGAAAATTCTCTTGAAGAAAACGTAGACGTCGCAGTAACTGAACGTAAAGAAGAAGAAAAAAAAACGTCAGAAACCGCCGACGTACCATATGTTTCACAAACTCTAGCGCATCAAGACTGGAAAGATTTTAACACATTTAGTTACAAAGACGAGATTACACGCGAGTCTATCAACTTATCTAACAACCTTAATTTCTGGCGAAACCAGTTCGACGTCGACAGGTATATCGCAGAACCACAATACTATAAGAAGGTTACAGAAGGATGGAGAACATGTTTTTGGAGAATGAACAGTTCTGTTTCAGACTTGTTCATTGACGGCGTTGATCTTAAAGAAAATGTTATACATGGGTATATCTCGCGCAAAGCATCTCATAAATCGCACATTTTTCCACAAAATAAAGTTACATTTACCAGTTTTGAACTTGACTTGAATCCAACCCCAATATCTTCATTACAAATTTCAATTGGCGAACAACAAAGAATTACTTCTGGTTTGGGAGAAATCGAGTGTTCAATATTTTGTTATCCAACGGCAAATGACGCCAAGACGGGTATATTCTTCGACTTAGCGACATGGGATCTTTTTTACGAGCCCAAGAGCGAGGTTCCAGACGACCTACTGTCTTATTACCAACTTGACGACGGTCCTGGCGACTCATGCTTTATGAGAGTTGATGAGAAACTGTTTTATAAAGAGGATCCGATTCCACTTGACGAACGCGACCTTATTTTTACCCGGGGAAACGTTGCTGTTCACCTGCATAGCTCCTATAAAAATTTCGGGTGTATGGACCTTGCGTATCGAATCGACGCATTTTTACTGAACCAGATAAAAAATCAAAAGGAAGAACAATCCACGAATAATAAAGACGAAGTTTTACATTCCTCAACAGCGCCCGAGGAAGCAGGTTGCGAATCCAGCGAATCTACAAACGCTTACGATTTGGAAATGACGGCAACGGTTTCGAGTTCACTGTCTAATGTGAATTTTGAATTCGAACGCATAAATCCATTATTAGAAAGGCGTTCGTTCTCAAACGACGTCGTAAACAGCCTCGATGGAATAGACTATTTAAAGCTCACAATTCCCGCGTTACCGGACGGATATCAAGCAGATCTAACATTTACCGGTACGGCGCAAATTGGCGTAGACTACGAGGTATTAGTCTCTAAGAACGACGCTTCACTTGAATTGACGTCAACGCGAGCGTTTCAATACTCCGGAGATTCACACACAATTTATATTGTTCCTTTAAACGACTCAGTCACGGAATACGCAGAGACAATTATCGCGACTCTTGGAACTCCCTATTGTTCTGAAAACACGAAAGTAAATTCTGCGATAACATTTAATGAAATAACGATGCAGGCGACGGCTACTATCGTTGACGACGATAAATGGACAGTAAGCGTCGGCGTAACGGATTCAATTGCGATGGAACGGCTTCCCAACGTCGTTCAGGATTACGAATACTATACTTTTTCCCGTTGGTTCACAGACGTTGCCGCAAATGCAGTTGGCGGCGACCTTAGTTACGCAATTACAGTAGACTTTTTCATTACCGCTGGGCCACAATCGAATCGTAACAAATTCGCGCTTAAAACAAGCGATTACGAATTAAGCGCGACAAAACTTAATGAAAACGACGAACGAGAGTATCTTACCAACTTCCAATATCTTGGTCAAACTTCACCGCAGACGAAAGACGGTCAAACGTTTATCTATGATCATTATCGCGGAACAATCCCCATTGGACAAACCTCCGCATGTATCCGTTTAGAACCAATCTTTGATTGGTACGACGAAGGTGAAAAATTTGACTTTAAAGGCGTTCCGTCGGAGCAATACGGCGAAAATGTTCTTCTATCGCTCGTCAAAGTCGACTGGGAAGGCAAAGGATACTCTTGGGACTCCTTATCAAGGAATATACCACCAATAGTGAAAGTTGAAATTAAAGACGGAGCTATTTGCAAGATAAGAACAGATTGGAATTCAAACAAAGCAATTAAATTAGACGATGAATATTTTCACGGATGTAACCTTAAACTCAACAATGACGACGACAACGAAAACGGCGTTGCGGATTTTTTAGAGATTCCGGACAATGCGGCGATTCCACAAAATCGTACTGGAAATAATTTCATAACGGTAGAGAACGAAGATGATTTAGTAGAAACAAAGGTTTACGTTTGGATCGATTCGTTGACCCCAATTGACAGTGGCAAAGGAATTGAAGTCGACGCGTACCTATCTATTGTTCCAACCAAGGATTCCAGAGGTTCTTTTGCCGCTGAAGCGCCTGTAACTTCAACAGATTCGCTCGCCGTTTGGACGGATAAGACCAAAGGCAAACTCATTCATTACGGAGCGGACGCGGACGACGACGGGCGAATGGATTATGAAACGACGTTGACAACGTTGACAGCAGATAATCTCGTCTATTCAAAATCGTATTATGTAGAAGCTCTTACCGACTCAGGCGAAAGCGCCTTAGAGCTCAAGTGCGATGTTGTTGGATCGACTAACGATACGTCTTCCAGCGTTAAGTACATAATTATCAACGGCAACAAAGAAGACGAAACATCTAATACTGAAATGAAAACGACAGAATGAATCGTTTGAAGGCAATTTATGCGTTCCTAAGAGCGTCGTAAATAAAAAGTAAAGCGTCGCTCAGAAATGGAGAGACAACGTTCGGTTCGACGTTGAAAATCTTTGAACAACCTTTGAAATTAATTCTGCGGATCATCCGTCGTTATAAAATATAACGTCGGATGATTATTAAATCGCGCTTGATAACGCGTGAGGGAATCTCGACAACGATATTTTCCGAACGCTCTCGTTATCATATCTACGTAGGCAAAAATTTTATCCACAAATAGAATATTGTATTATACGTTCTAAACGACAGTTACGACTAAATAAATATATTTTACAAATATTCAGACTTATGTACTCATAATAGATTTCAACATAAGAAAACCGTTAACGTAGAAGATAAAGCGTTCAAAATTTAGTTTTCTATTATAAACGCCGTCAAAGAAAATATACTTTGTAATCTATCAACATAAAAACAGCATTAAACAAGTATAACAACAATTACCGTTATTTATTAGAGTTACCAAACATGAAAAGACGTTCTTGTCCAGTTATTTTCAAGAACGCATTTTCAAATTACAAAGAGTCGCAAACGTCAGTTATTCTAACGAACGTCCGCTCTGCAACAACTTAAGGGGTTCGGCGCGTCCAGTTTTAATAGCAGGATAAAGCGCGGCAATAAGGCATAGCGAAACAGTGACGCTCAAACCGATAAGCAGTCCTTTAATCGGCAAAATTAGAGGCGGATCCACTGTTCCAAACATACTTTGTCCAAGCTTCAACGCTCCTTGCGCGGCTAAAAACCCAAATGCAAAACTTGCAAAGGAAGCGACTAGTCCGATCAAAATTGCCTCGGCCAAAATTGCTCGTATTAAAGCCCAACGCGTAACGCCGACGGCGCGCATAACGCCATACTGCCATCGTCTCGCTCGCACGGAGTTTGCAATAGCGCCAACCACCGCGATAGATGCGACGATTAAAGTTGTCAACGGCGTTTTACTCAGTCCCCAAATAACAGAATCAGCGCGTCTGGAAATTGAGGTTGTCAAAGATTCACGCGTCGACAATTTGACGTATGCGGTCCGACTCGCGTCATTCGAATGGTCTTGATTTTTTTCGTCGGCCAAATCCAATTTCAAATTTTTTCGAGCGAGAAAGTCGCACGCCAATTCAGTTTCCTGGTAGTCGAGCGGCTTCCCATCTTTCGAATTGAACCAGAAGTAAGACCTTCTCTCAATTTGGAAATCGTTTGCAACAATCCCTTCTCGCGCAAAAGCGATACCACCCGATCTTCCGAAGTTTCTACGAACGCCTCCAGTTTTCGAAAGCCATTGCCAACCTGGGAACGAGACCACGCCCACAATCGGATACTCCAGCGTTTTATCCGGTTCGCGAGGATGTATTACTTTTAACACGTCGCCGTAGTTCAGTTTATAATCAACAGAAAGCGAATCGGTAACCACAACTCCCCTTCCCGCCTTCATCGCTTGCCACGCTTGCGCGGGGTCGCCCTGTCTAAACCTTACGCCAACAAAGGGTGTTTGTCCTTCAAAGGCTTTAGCGACGTCGACGCCAAAAAACACCACGTTTGCAAACTGACTTTTACGAGCGTCTTCCGGAACAGAACCTTCGGCAAAGGCAGCTTGTTCAACGGCGACAGGCAAAAAAGAACTCGAATCTACCATTGGCAAATTCTTAACATCTTCGATGATCTCAGGGCGCAATCCGTTCGGTAAGAAGGCGGCGAACGCATCTGGAGCTCGTCGACCAGGCAAAAACGGATCAAGCATCGAATACCCCCAGATTTGCATCGTAACAAATAGTCCACCGCCAACGCTTAAGGCGACGGCCACCGCAAGGACGCGACTTGCGTTCCCGGAAAACTCATGCCCAAGCATAAGCCTATCGAACCTGAAAAACCAGGCTAGAATAGGCAGTAAGATCGCTTCGGCAACGCGAATGACTATCGGTAGACAACCAACGACGCCAACAGCAAGTAAAAGAACGCCTAATCCGGAATGAAGAGCCGCTTTTGCAGATGCGTCGCCCGGCAGATTATAGACTAAGTACAAGTCGGCGCAAGTACAAGCAAGCCCTCCGATTGCGGCAAGTAGGAACCGTTTTGTCTGACGCCGCCGCGCGGCGCCAATGATGAAATGTTTCTCGGGCTGATTAATTGCGTCAAGCGGTTTAACGCGCGCGCTTTGAAAAATCGGGTACAACGCGGCTAAAACCGCGCCAATAAACGTACAGATAAACGAAAAACCAATCGTTTGAAAGTTTAATCCAGTAGTCTTTCCCGAACATATTAAAACAAGTCCCCAACCGGACGCCAATCCTGCCAACCACCCTGGCGCGGCTAATAACAGGGCTTCAATTAAGACGGACGCGCCAACCTGGGAACGTGTTAAACCGGCGACGCGATAAAACGCAATAAGTCGTTTCTGTTCGTCGACGCTCATATTCAACGCTGTAAAGACAATCAATAACGCGGCCAACGCGGCAAGAAGCGTACCGCTTGCGGCTTGATATTTAAACGATTGGCTTTCTTTAAAGGCGGCGGCTTTTTGCGCTGTAAGTTCTTCTTCAGTTATAATTTCCGCGTCGGGAACCTCCGCTTCGATTTTTTTCGCCAAACGATTTCTGAATTCGTCCGCGTTTCCGCGGAGTTTTATAAAGAGCGCGCTAGTAGCAACATTGGCATTTGTCGATATTTCCTCGGCGAGAGAACGTGAAATATAGAAACCGTCCGTTTCTTCATCTTCCACAATTCCAACGACTTTAAGTTGATATTCAGTCGTCGCGCCAATGAGCGACGACTTATCCATAAGGAGGATCGAATCGCCAACTTTCGCCCGATACTTTTTGTTTCCTCGCGTCGTCATGACGGCTTCCCGCGGATAAGAACCATTTTCCTTTTTCGCGCTAAACCATCGTCCGTCGCTAAGTTCGTAAGGCGCTTCTCTCGCGGTCGTCGCCTGAAAAGTAGCCCCCATTCCCATGGGCGTTCCCATGGTAGCTCGATAGGCGCCCATAGCGCGACGGTGTAATTCTGGGTCAATACCTTCGGGCGCTTCGCCAATTTCGGCAAGTTCATCGTCGCTCAAATCAAGAGAACGTTTGAGCGTTGGCTTATCGCCCTCGTCGTCGGCGTCCTCGTCTTCAAGGATCGACGCAACTGACCCGGGCGAGTATATGAACATACGCAAAGTCGAGGACTCATCGCAAATTGCTACAGTCTCGTCGGCGCGTATCGTTGCGACAAGCGAATCGGGAAAAACAAGGTTTTGACCGCCGCGCATGCCAGGTCCGCCGTTCCGCGCCATATTTCTCGGCGTCGGCAACGCCTTTTCTTCCTCCGTGTCGAGTATTCCATCGCCGTTGACGTCTGCGGCGGTTAAGCGACTTCGCAACTGTTCCGGAACGTTTTCATGCAATTTAGCAAGTTCGACCAGTCCGTCGTCATTACGGGCGAGATCCAACGCCATACCGCGTCCGCCGCCATTTCTTAGGCCGTTGTTCGTGGGCGCAACAGGACGCAAGTTATCAGGAACAATCTTTTTCTTTTCCTTACTCTTATCGTCTACGGCGTCTGTCGGCGGTTTCTTTCCTCGGCTTAAAGGGCCGTCAAACGCGGCTCCCCC
Organism: uncultured Planctomycetaceae bacterium; assembly: GCA_964447865.1. Classification (GTDB taxonomy): domain Bacteria; phylum Planctomycetota; class Planctomycetia; order Pirellulales; family Thermoguttaceae; genus RUG369. The sequence continues at coordinate 134,544 of CAYUUL010000001.1, forward strand.
GCCTCCGCGACGCGTCATTCCCATATCGGAAGTTGAACGCGCTATACGAAGATCATAATGTCCCAAGTAATCCGCTTCTTGCGTCGACGCGTCAATAAAGAGAGCTTGAAATCCGCCAATAGTCCACACGATCAAACAAGAGGAGGCCGCAATAGCCAAAAGGACAAACAGGAGGCGTTTCTTCTCCCGCAACATACGCGAGAGCGTAATTCTCCAAATGAATCTCATAGTTCATTCCTCCTTTTCCTATCGGTCTTCGGAGGACGCGCGAGCGATCTCCTGGTATGAAGCGGCAAGTTCAGCCGCGTCGGTAAATTGATTTGTGTTAAAGTCTCCGGCAATTTTTCCGTCTCTTAAAACAACAACGCGTTTCGCCCAAATCGCGACGGCAGGTTCATGCGTGACCAGCAAGATTGTACGCGATTCTTCTCGATTGAGTTTATCAAGAACGCGGCATATGTTCTGACTACTCGTCCAATCCAGATTTCCGGTCGGTTCGTCCGCCAAGAGAACGGCAGGTTCAGCGCTTAAAGCGCGCGCCAACGCCACTCGTTGACTCTGCCCGCCAGAAAGAGAATCCGGATACTGGCTAAGCTGTTTTGATAAATCGAGTTCGTTCCAAAAGTCGCGTAATTTTTCCATTTTTGCGGAGTCAGGTTTACATCCGTCCGCGCGCAATGGAAAGAGGATATTTTCCTCGGCGGTCAAGTGCGGTATCAGATTGTAACTCTGAAAAACAATTCCCATGCGTCGTCGACGAAAGAGCGTCAACGCGCGATCACTCATTTTCGACAGTTCTTTTCCCTCGATAACAACTTCGCCAGAAGAAGGACGAGTCAATCCTGAAATGAGATGCAAGGCCGTACTCTTCCCAGAACCGGACGCTCCCATAATAGCGACAAAATCTCCGCGTTCTAACGTTAAATCAAAGTAAGAAACCGCTTCGAAATAGTCGTTTCCTCGCGGATATTTTTTTGTCAAATCCTTTGTCTTAACCGTTATGTTTTCAGTTGGAATCATTATTTTCTCCTTTTGAACAGTAGGAGAGAACAATCAAGACGTACCCGGTAACGAGACTCGGGTCATTCTCAAACCACATGCGGTCGTCGTTAGTCCACGATCCGTCGGAATTTTCCGCAAGCGCAAGTTTTTCAACAAGTTCTTTACGCCATTCGTGCTTAACCCCGTCTTTATCTTCAAACAAGTCGTCGCCAATAATCTTAAAACACTTAGACAAAGTATGATAGTAGTAGTAAAGACCTTTTTTACCGAGTCCCGGATTTTGGTCCATCGTGTAATTATCGCGAATCCAGTTAGTAGCGGCGGCGACGCGCGGGTCGTCCGCTTTTAATCCTGCGTAAATTAAGCTTTTAAGTCCGGCGTAAGTAATGCTTCCGTAACTACGAAGTCCACCGCTAACCTCTTGTCCTGCAGGGTTTTGATCGCCGTTCACAAACGTGTATATAAACCCTCCGTCGTTCGAAGTTTTTTCTTTGTTATTCGCGGCGCCGACGCCAACAGAATCTTGCGATTCGAGATTTTGACATCTTGAGACAAACGTAAGAGCGTCTTGAATCGCGGGGTCGTCTTCGCCCGCCCCAACTTCGCGCAACGCCTCGATAAAGAATTGGGTGTTCGATAAGTCAGGACGCGTCATACCGTTATTACCATACCCAACGCCGCCGAAATATTCGTCGTCCCTGGAATACCCTTTGTCTCCATTGTACTGCGATCCTCTAACAAATGTTTCCGCGTTTTTGACGATATCGTCGTAACGTCCGTCGCCAGCTTGTTTATTCGCCAACATGAAACATACGAGCCCTAAACAGGATTCGTAGGTAGAAAGGTGCATTCCTTCCGAATAAACGCCGCCGTCTTCATGCACTGAATTTTCTAGAAAATTCATGGCTTTCGCCAAGACTGGCTCGTTCAAACTCACCCCGGCGCGCAACAATCCAACGGCGTCGATAAGCGTTGGACCGATTCCAACACGCGGATTAGCTGAAAACGACCCGTTCTCACCCTGTATTTTCGTTAAGAACGCGACGCCGTCTTTCATCATAGCGCGTCGCAACGCGTCAAGGTCGTTTTTCTCTTTGTCGGTCAAGGCTTCTCTTTTTTTGGTTACAATCGTAATAGGAACTCCGTTTCCTCCCTGTTTCCCCAAACCTCCTTGCGCAGGATTACGTCTTTGTCCGCCATAATTCGCAAGCGATTGAATCAACGCTTTTTCTTCAATCGTAGAAAGGATTCCGTCGGCGTCCTTATCGGCGTCTTTGATAATACTCACAAAGAACTCGGGCGTATCTTTCGAAATTTTTGCCAACTCGACAAGTCCATCGTTATTTCTCAAAGCGTCGAGAGCCGCGGCTCCCCTTCCAGATCCGCCGCCAGCAGCAGCGCGATTATCTGTTCGCATTTGAGTTTGCGCATTTCTCGACGCCGCGTTTTTCCTATTGCCAAACGCCGTCGCCAAATTTTTTTCTTCCGCCGAATCGAGAAAACCATCCTTATTTTTGTCGGCGTTTTCAATTTTTTCAACGACGTTTTCAGGCATAACGTTAGTTGGAAGTTTCGAAAGTTCGATCAATCCTTCCTCGTTACGACACAAATCCAGCATTTTTTGCGGATCAACGTCAGACCGACCGCTAGCGCGCTGAGCCTGGGCGCTTGAAGTTATAAGCAACAATCCGACAACGCTCGCGAGCGCGCCGTTAAAAAACATATTTTTATGTAGATTCGTTTTCATTGTTATCACTTTCAAAGAAGGCGGAAAATCGAGAAATAAATACCGACATTCCGCCAAATAAAACGCGTCGCGACAAACCGCCGCGCAAAGCAATTATAAAGACGTCCCAGTCTCGCCGCCGGCGCAGGTAGCGTATGCGCGCCAGACGTCCAGATCGACAGTATCGGGGACGTTATGAACGCTTCCGTCGGCAAACCCCACGACAACTATTCCGGCATGATTCGAAGCCGCGCCTTCAAAAATCAATTCCGTTCCGCGAAGCCAGATTCCCGGAACTTTGGCGTTGGGCAACGAATACGCGGAATAACCAGTCGCATAGTGTCGACCGCAAAGCCAAGGAGACCCGCGGTGCGTGCCGGTTACTTTTGTTTTAATCGATTCAAGGTCGGGCGAAACGTACGATTCCCATGTTCCCGACCCTAACATATACATACGATCCATCGATTTTTCTTCTTTTGAAACGGAAGTCATCTGCATCCTACATTCTGAGACAACCATCGTATTGGAAGTTCCGTCGACCATCGTCGCGAATGAAGTGGGAATAAATTTGAACGCGCCGTCGTTCTTATGCGTATTCAAATTATTTCCCTGTCCTGTTCCCGTTCCGTCGCAAAATACGTAATTCACGTTATTGCAGTAGAGGTTATCATTCTTTGGCTGGAGCGCTTTCTTCTCCTGATCTTCGCTTGGGCACCAAAGCATTGGACAAGGAAAGTCGCATTTTTCAAAGAGCTTTGGATTAATCGATGTTTTCACTTGCCAAAAGCGGTAATTATCATAGTCTCCAAAATCAATGTTCGACATAAAAGCGCCCTGTTCGATATAGGGCAAAATACGAGCATGAATCGAAAAACCAGTATCAAGTCCGGAAGTTCCAGAGATTACGCTCTTTCCGAAACTTGTGAACATAGGGAGACCATTTTGCGTATCGGCATAGTTTGTCAACGCAAGGCACCACTGTTTTACATTATTCGAACATTGCATACGCCTCGCCGCTTCTCTCGCGGCTTGGACGGCGGGCAAAAGGAGTCCAATCAAAATACCAATGATCGCGATCACGACAAGGAGTTCAACAAGCGTAAACGCGGAATTTTTTCTAACTATAAAAACAGACATGATTCTTTTAAACTTACTTAGTTCTAATACTGTTAGCACAAGAAAACATAGAAACGACGGCGCATGAAACCAACAAAAAATTTCACCGCTTACGTTACAGGTTAAACAACAAACAAGAACGAATCAAATCAGAAGTCGAACAGAATCTAACGCAAGCAACTCGTTTGAACGCGAGGTAGCGCGAGAAAAAAGAAATGGAAAATGGAAAGCGTCATTTGGAACAAAACTCGCAAGAACCGCTTGAAGTCGTTCGATAAACATACGCAACGAACGAGCTATTCCAGCAAGATCCCAAACCGATTCTAAAACGGAACCACAAGCCCAATCAACTTCTGGAAAGCATAGAAAAATTCCCAGCGTCAATAGGAAAAAGATTCTGGAAGACGCCATACAGAGTCGGCTAGCCGCTTGTAAAGCGTCGGACGCGACAAGGTCGGTTGCGACAAACGTCCCCAAACGGTCGAGAGGGTTGCCTTCGCCAGGCATAATCGCCAGAAAAACCTCGTCTGATTCAGTACAATCGTCGTCCAATTCACTCAAAAATTGTAACGCGGCGACGACGCCCGGATCGTCGGATTCTTCAAGCTCATCCAAAAGAGCTAACGCGTCTTTTGCGGTAAGAGTCGCTTGCGCGTCGTTTTGACGCATATCAGAAAAACTCGCGACATTTTCAGAACATTTTTCTGATGAATTAGAACGATAAGAACGCGCGGACTCCAGAATCTCGGACGAATTTTTTTCGAATTTAACGGAATCTCCAAATTCAACAAAAAAATGCAAACTTCCAGAAGTACGATATCTAGCGGAGGCGCGCGCCGCCGCTTCCGGGGAAATACGACTTTTCCAGTACGAAGATTCCAACACGGAGAAGATAAGCAGAAACGCGAGAGCGAACGCGCAAGGACCTATCGCCGCGCAAAGAAATCCGCGCGAGTTCTTCCGCATAAGATCGCAAATCATTACTCAATCTCTCCCCAATAACCAACGCGACGCGCGAGCGACGAAAAACAAGTTTGTGAAAAAGAGGCCGCAATACTAGCAAAAGCAACTTGTTTATATTATAATTTTCAGCGTGTCGTTGTAAAGGGGGACGGCGACGCGCTGAGAACGCAAAACAGCGGTATCATCCTTTTTTACAACGCCCCAACGACGCCTCAAACGTCAAAGGATATCCAATGCAACTCCAAACGCTGATCGAGTATCTTGAAAAAGTTTTACCGCTTGACCTCGCGGAAGACTGGGACAACGTCGGTTTGTCACTTGGCGATCGCCAACAAAAAGTCGAGAAAATCCTCACCTGTCTTACGATTGACGAGATAGTCGTTGACGAAGCGATCGCACTTGGCGTTGATTGTATAATTTCCCACCATCCTTTTCCATTTCATGAGGCGAAAAAGTGGACGACCGACACAACGGACGGTAAAATTCTTCTCAAGCTTGTCGGCGCCAAGATCGCCGTTTATTCTCCTCACACGGCGCACGATTCCGCTTTTTTTGGAATCAATCGACAACTTGCAGTAGGGCTTGGTTTGACGGACGTCAAGTCGCTTTATCCAGGCAAGCTCACAGGCACGCGCGATATGCTCGATGGTCTTGACGCGGCGGACGCGCAAGAGGTCGCAAAAGACTTCAACGCGCCGCGTCCTGGCGGCAAGACGTCTAAGGAGAGTAAAAAAGTCGATTCTAATTCTTCGGAAGAGTTCATCGGGCCAATGTTGGGAACCGGAAGAATCGGTCGATTTGTAAAACCCAAAAAGTTTTCCGAACTAGTCAAACAAGTAAAAAACATGTTGCAAATCGATCGATTACTCGCAGTAGGTTCCGACGACAAACTCGTTAAAAAAGTGGCGATTGGTTGCGGGGCCGCCGACGATTTTATCGATCAAGCGGTTCGAGAAGGGGCCGACGCTATGTTGCTTGGCGAAGCGCGATTTCATTCTTGTCTAGAAGCTCGCGCGAAAAATCTTGGTCTTGTTCTCGCGGGTCACTACGCGACCGAACGATTCTCAATGTGTATTCTTGCCGATCGTCTTTCGCGCAAGTTTCCCGAATTGAAAGTTGTCGCGAGCGCCAACGAAAGCGATCCGCTTAGAGTCGTTTGAGTCGACAAAAAACAAGACAAGGAAATTACACAAGATAAAGAGTTTTTCATTTAAAAAAGTCTTTAAAAATTTTAGAAATTGTCCTTTAAAGGTTGTCTGGGGGGGCTTGTCGTAGTTCCCTCCCTACTTATAATTGGGTACAAATTTTATCAGATTAGACTTGAGCGACCGACAGGACGCGCGGTCAGTTTGACGAAAACGTATCCGCTCTTTCGCGCGGTTCACGAGCGTCGAATCGACTCTCACGCGGGAAAAGCGTTCCGTATAGGTTTATTGCACAACCAATCAAGGAGATTTACAGTGGCTGCTGTTAATGTTGGTATTAATGGTTTTGGTCGTATTGGTCGTATCGTCTTCCGTCAAATGGCGAAGGCTCCTGAGAAGTACAATGTCGTCGGTATCAACGACCTCACCGATACGAAAACCTTGGCTCTCCTTCTGAAGTACGACTCTTCGCAAGGTCGCTTCGACGGCACCGTTGAATACGATGAAACCAATCTTATCGTCAACGGCAAAAAGATTCCTGTCAGCAAGGAAACCAAACCTTCCTGCATTCCGTGGGAAAGCCTTGGCGCGGACATCGTTCTCGAATCCACTGGTTTCTTCACCGCTCCGGCTTCCGGCGATAAAGAAGGTTATGACAGCCACAAAGTTAAGAAGGTTGTTATTTCCGCTCCTGCGAAAGGCGACAACGTCTTCACGTGTGTTCTCGGCGTTAACGACGAAGAACTGACCGCCGATAAGAAATACGTCTCCAACGCTTCCTGCACGACCAACTGCCTTGCCCCGGTTGCCAAAGTTCTTAACGACAACTTCGGTATTGTTAAAGGTCTTATGACGACGGTTCACTCCTTCACGAACGACCAAGTCACCCTTGACAAACCCTATAAGAACATCTATCGCGGACGCGCCGCTTCCGTCAACATCATCCCGACGACCACCGGCGCCGCAAAGGCTGTCGGCCTTGTCATTCCGGCCGTTAATGGCAAGTTGACCGGTATTTCCCTCCGCGTTCCTACCCCGACTGGTTCTATCGTCGACCTCGTTTGCGAAGTTTCTCGCGACGTCACCGTTGAAGAAGTCAACGCCGCCGTCAAAGCCGCTTCTCAAACCGAAAAGATGAAGGGCATTTTGGATTACTGCGAAGACCCGATCGTCCTCTCCGACGTTGTTGGTCAAAGCTACAGCTCCATCTTCGTTCCTGAATGGACGATGGTTATCGGCGGCAACATGGTCAAGATTCTTTCCTGGTACGACAACGAAATGGGTTACAGCAATCGCGCTGCCGACCTCATCTATCGCATGGGCAATATGTGATTAAACGGCGATTTTTTTCGCCGCGTGAAGTCATGAATTTGAGTTCGTGATTTTCAAAAGAATGGGAGTCTTTTGCGTCGCATTCGCGTCGGCAATCGACTCCTTTTTTTAATTTAAATTTTGTCGAGTATTCATCGTCTTAGAGTCTCCGTCCATGCCGGAATTTCTGAAAAACGTATATCTTCTCAGCGCCGTCGCCAGCATTACGTTTGGCGTTATCGGAGCATTTGTCGTAGCAAGGCGTATCGGTTATCTTTCCGGCGCAATATCTCATTGCGCGTTTGGCGGAGTTGGTTTTGGACTCTGGCTCAAACAAACGATAACAACGGGTTCTTTTGGGCTTCTTGCTCTATTGGAATCATTGAGTTCCAAAGACACAGGTAAAGCTCTTTGTGAAAAAATCGGCGGCTTCGTCAATCCAGTATCGTCGGCGCTTATATTCGCAATTCTTGCCGCTCTTTTTGTCGACTGGATACGGCGTCACGCGCGCGAGCGTGAAGAAACGCTTTTAGGCGCGATATGGGCAATAGGAATGGCGCTTGGTTTAATCTTCCTGGAACGCGTTAAAGGATATAATTCGTCGGCCTCAACTTATCTTTTTGGCGATATTTTATTAGTAACGAAAACCGACGTTTGGTTTGCGTTATCGCTTGGAGCAGTCATACTTTGCACAGTATTCAGTAATTTCAAACGTCTTGAAGCGGTTTGTTTTGACGAAGAATACGCGTTATTGCGCGGGGTAAACGTAGGACGACAGAATCGGCTTTTACTTATTTTAACGGCAATAGCCGTAGTTTTAATGTTACGTCTGGTCGGCATGGCTATGATTGTCGCGCTTTTAACCTTACCAGCGGCAACGGCAAGTCGTTTCACGAAGAGACTTAGTTCCATGATAATTATGTCGATCGCAGTGTGCTTTGTCGGATCGTGGCTTGGCGTTTGGTTAAGCGTAAAATTGAATTGTTCTACCGGTCCAATGATTATCATTGTAGTAGCTTTGTTCTATGCAATTTCGCTACCCTTCAAACGTAGTTAAGCCTAAACGTATTTTATGTTTTTCACTACGCCAAAAGCTTACTCGATCGTTTTCGTCCCAACATACGCTCGTCGGTATGTCTACTTTTATAAAACAAGGAAAAGTAGACGTCATAAGATCTCAAAATAACAGAGTGAAGATTAGAGAACGCGATTTTCATAATACCTCCAACTCATTCACCCATGTTTTCAACATTAGGTCGTATTCTCTATTCTCGTATTTTTATCCATTTTAGTTATTTGTTTTATTAAGCAAATCGAGATAAAAAATAAGTAAAAATTCCATTGTCGGCGCTTGTACAAACCGCGTTTTCGATTTAACATAAACTCATTATTATGTCATGCGGACTTTCCGCAACGACACGTTTTACAAAAGCGCTTTAAAAGGAATGTACAAATGAAAAAGTTTATTGCTCTGATGTTGATCGCTTCTTGCGCCACGTTCTGCTCGTTTGGTTGCAAGCCCGCGACTGACACTGCCGCTCCTGCCGACGCCACCGCTCCTGCTGAAGAAGCCGCTCCTGCTGAAGAAGCTGCTCCTGCTGAAGAAGCCGCTCCTGCTGAAGAAGCCGCTCCTGCTGAAGAAGCCGCTCCCGCTGAAGAAGCCGCTCCCGCTGAAGAAGCCGCTCTCTGAGTAGCAATAACACGAACTTAGTTCGTTAAATATATTTTGTCCGCAAGATCGTCTTGATTTTGCGGACTTTTTTATTTACTTCCCCAATAATTATCTCCACAAAAATAATAGCCCAGGTTGTTATATCTACGAGCTTGCGTTTCTTATTCTTACAATCGTAGTTGCGAAAAAAACTTTCCCCGTACGAAAATGAAAAAAACGCGTTGACTCCAATAGAACCAACGCGTCTATATTCAACGTTTACGCGAACTGGTCGCGAACGCTACCAATTAAGAGAAACTATTTTCTTTCGGGCTTTTGAAGCTTACGGATCTTAACATTACGATAGACAACAGGTTGACCCGCATGCAGACCTTGGATACCAATGAATCCGGCGTTTTCAGTATCGCGCGGAGCCTTATTGATAAGCCAGCCGTAGGGTTCCGTACCGTCAGGATTCTTATCCTTTTCGGTCCAAGCTTTTTTATCCATGAAAGTTGTCATTTGGTCGTTGAGAATGACGCTGATCGTACTGCCAAGGCAGACAATCGTCATATGGTTCCATTCTCCGGCAGGTTTACAGACATTAAACTCGGGCTTGCAACGTCCATAGACGGCGCCGCAATCGCTCATATCGACATTACGTCCGTACGAGTCAAAGATTTGGACTTCAAACGAATTAGGAATCCAGTTTGCTTTGTCGGTCGCTTGAATAACGATACCGGAATTGGCGCCCTTGGAAACATTATATTCAAAATCGAGAATAAAATCTTCGTACTTGTCCTTCGCCCAGATCACTTCGTCTTTCGTAGCGTGAAGAACGCCTTCTTCATCGACAGACCAAACTTGCGGATCATATTCGGCATTTTCAAGTTTATCGCCCAAAAGCGACACGAATCCTTCTTTCGAGGAGTCGGCATTTTTGATCGGGCTGATCACCGCGTTACGAATTTTCATCGGGGAGTTGCCATGCAAACCTTGGAAACCGATATATCCGTACGGTTCAAAAGACGCAAGCGTACGACCATGGAATTTTTCTTCAATGTCGGTTCCGTTCGGGCTTTTCGCGTTATTGGTCCATTCGGCGGTGTTAATACGATTGACAAACTTGTCGTTCAAGAAGACCATGATGTTGCGACCAACGCAAACGACGGTCATCTTATTCCATTCACCCGGTTTTTTAGTAGCGTTGACGCGAGGAGCTTGGAATCCGTAGAAGGACGCGCAAGAATGATAATCAGGTTCTTGACCAAAATCGTCCAACAATTGAATTTCAATCGTATTCGGAATCCAATTGTCCTTATCGGTGCATTGAATCAAGAAACCGCCGTTAGTGTGTTCAGAGAGGCAAAATTCGAAAGAGCAGACAAATGACGAATACTTATCTTTCGTCCAAATAACGTTGTCTTTTTTCGCGCAAAGGCAACCGTCTTCATCAAGATACCAAACGCCTTCTGGAAAATCGCCATTTTCAAGCTTTTCCCCAAAGAGCGGAACCGGTTTTTCAGAATTCATCAGATTCATGGGCATAGGACCGCGGGGGCGAGGACCTTTTGGCCCGTCAGGCTGTTGACCGAAAGCAAGCGTACCGCAAAGAAGTACAGCGGCAACTACAGACGTCAAAGAAATTTTCATTTTGGTCGTCCTTTCAAACAGACTAAAAACAATGAACGCGTCTTACATAACGACGCAATCATCTTTCTTCTATAACTCTCTATAATTGTACCATATATACTCGTTTCATGTAAAAGAATAGGGAAGAAAAGCAACAAAAAGATAAAAAATACCGTAATTATTTCCCTCGAGACGCGTCAATAATGAAATTAGCGACGCGTCGCGCCGGCGAACTAAGTGGATACAAGTTCAATAAATCCAGCGGAACCCACTGTAATTCTGAACATTGACGCATTACGCGAGAATCTGGGGAATCGTTCGGGACAAAGTTTTTCTTCGTCCGCAAGTCCAATAACTCAGTATTCGCCGCGTTAAAAAGGGTTCTTTCTTCCTCTAATCCAACGCGCAATTTTGCGTTCGCGAGTCGCGCAACGCGTAAGGCGACGCGATATTTTGTCACAGAATGCGAGACTGTCGTTAAGACGCGCCCCACTTTTCCAATATAAGACTCGGAACCGACTTCTTCTTCTAAAAAAAACTGCAAACGTTCGCTTAGCGCAAGATCGCCGCTTAGATTTTTTGCCGCCGCCAACTCATTTGCCACTTCAAATCTTGGGAAATCCCATAATCCGGCCCAAAGCGCTCCGTCCGATCGTCGAATAAGTAAGACGTCGGATTCACGTAAAGTTTGCGACTTTGATAAATCCGGCGAGTCCTTAACCTTTCGCGCGATATCAAGATCTTTTCGAGATATCCATACCGCAACGCTAACGATTTTAATTGGAACATTTTTTTTCTTGCGGATTGGTATCTCTTCCTGAATACCCAAGCGCTTAGCCTCACAGAAATTTGCTAGCGGACACCGTACGCAGGAAGGATCGTTCGGCGCGCAAACGAGTCTTCCAAGATCCGTCAACGCACTATTTATGAGTCGATAGACGCCTTTCGGTCGTATCGGGGTCAAAGGAGGAAGCCATGTTTCAGCAAAATTCCAAAGTATTTTTTGCGCGTCAGAACGAGTTGGCTCCACGCGCATTCCGGTCAATCGAGTATGTAAACGCGTCGTATTTGCTTCTAAAATTGGGAAACGTTTGTCAAAACCAAATGAGAGAATCGCACCAGAAGCGTAACGTCCAACGCCTGGTAGGGCCAAAACGTCATCGTATTCGGACGGGAAAATACCGCCGAATTGTTCAACAATTTTTATTGCGGCCATACGCAAAGCTTTAGCGCGACGATAATATCCCAGACCTTCCCAATATTTCAGGACGTCTTCTTCCGAGGCCGCGGCTAGCGAGACAACGTTTGGAAACCGCGCTAAAAAGCGTTCAAAGTATCCAACGACTGTTTGCGTCGTCGTCTGTTGCAACATGATTTCGCTAACCCACACGCGAAAGGGAGTCGGGACGTCGCGCCATGGAAATTTACGACCGTTTGCGTCAAACCACGTCAATAAAGCCTTGCGCGCGTTCGTAAAATCAAAATTCGCGGCGCGCGCGTTCGTTATTTGCAAATGTCGTTCTAACACGTTTTCTTTTATTCGTCGTTACGTCAATCATCTGCGAAACATTTTGATCTGCCGCAATCCGCGCTCGACGTCCTGTTTTTTCATTGCTTCTCTTTTATCGTAATTTTGTTTACCGCGACACAGGCCAAGTAATAACTTAGCGCGTCCTCCGCGAAAATAAAGCTTGAGTGGAACAAGCGTCAATCCTTTTTCAGTAGCACGTTTAGCAAAACGTTGTATCTCGCGCTTATGCATGAGCAATTTACGGTCGCGGGTACGCTTGTGATTAAATCTATTCGCGTCGATATACTCGGGAATATCGCAGTTGAGAAGAAACACCTCGTTATTGCGAACCCGAGCGTACGATTCCGCCAGTGAAATCGTACCGGCGCGAAGACTCTTGACCTCGCTTCCCACAAGAGCAATACCGCACTCAAGTTTCTCTAGGATCTCGTAATCGAATCTTGCCTTACGATTCTCACAAACGACGCGTTCAATTCCGTCGTCTTCTTTTTTTTTGTCTTGTTTTTTCGCCATAAGGGCGTTCTTTCCCCAATATAAGTAACAGCGGCAAACCGCGTTAATACGCTAAATCAACCGAGCGGCGCGTTACCGCCCGACGTACAATGTTTTACCCAAAATTCACAATATTTCAATATGGTTGCATCCACCCGCAATTAACGACAAATTGATATAACCAGGGAGCGACCCATGGCGACCAGGTTGGGAACGCCGACGAAACAACCGCGACAAAGAGCGCTAAATAAGCGATCGTTCTTCCCAGTCTTGATTTCGCGAGCGCGTCCGCGCATGGAACCAACGTTAAAATATAAAGCGGAATCAACGGGAAGAACCAACGCGGATAACAACATCCTCCACCATAATTTCGATCACCCTGGTCGCGCGACAAAAAGAACGCGAAAAAGACGAGAGTCAAAATTAAAGCGACGGAGCCTAGAATACGAGCGTTCCAACTTCGATTTTTTCCTAAGAGACAAATCGCGCCCGCTATACTCAAGAGCCAGACTGGCGCAAGTGAAAAAACGCCTCGCGACCCGATGGTAGAGTGAAACGCGTAACGTAAAACCGACGGTTCTCCTTTATCAATACCAGTACGATTTGCCCAGTGACATAACCGCGCGTTTTTGACGTTCCTTGCTTTTCCAGACGGATAGTAGACGTAATAGTACCAGTCGTTTGGATCAAAAGAAAACATGGCCGATTCTTTTTTTTCCAACTTATCGTTCGCAATTTGCGTTTGTAAAGCCATATGATCGCGTTTGTGAGCGTAAGCGGGAACTAACGATTGATGCGCGATATAATTCGTAACCAAAAAACCGACCGCCACGACAACGCCAAATGGAACGGAGACGGCAAGGGTTTTTATCGTTCTTTTACAGACTAAGACTAGAAATAACAAACCGGCAAACGCAAGCGCGGGCAATTCGCAAGCAACGGCAAACGCGCCAAAGAACCCGGCCAGCGCGAAATACGTCCAATTCTTTTTTTCCTCAACAAGAATTTTCATAGCGGCCCAAAGAGCGACTGAGATACAAAAAAAACCGGGAATATGATTATTCAGCGTCGCGACAAAAGTAATCGCGAAACTGGCAAAGAGCGCGGCGGCGACGGCAAAAAAACGCCCCCAATCAGTTTTTCCAAGCGAATCAATAATCGAAACAAGACATAAGAACGCAATACCTAACGGGATAAGATTATAAACAACAAGCAACCCCCGCGCCGTTTCAAACGGTTTATCGGCAAGCGAGAGTCCAAAGACATTAAACGCGATCCAATATGGAACCGCCATAACTGTCGGAAGCAACGTCGGTTTGCTCGAATAAATATAACCGGAAGCCGGATTGGAAGGGTCGTATATTTCATCTATTAAACCGTGCTTAACAACGTCTATCGAATCCCAACCTGGAATTTCCCATACCTTATCAAGAGCATACGGCACAAGGCGTTTTGTATAACGTTCCGCCTTACGATTTTCTTCAGCATACTTTTCAGGGCAATCAGACGCGCAATTTCGCAACGTTTCATACCAATAGAACTTAAATTGATTTGAAGACGGGTCGTTAGGGAACTTTTCTTTTAACTCATTTATTCGAGCCTTTTTAATTTCGTCACTTAGGACGGGCGCGTACCGATAAACGCGCGCTTTTGGCTCGACGAGAGCTCGAATTGTAGCCCAACGGCTACGATCATTTGCGGAAAGCGTTGGACGAGCTTTATTTGCGTCCGCTAACGTTGCTTGATACACACGTTTCAATTCGGACTCGAAACGTTCTCCTTCAACGCCCTTTTCAGTAAGTTCTTTTGCCTTTTTCTCCATTACGGACGGAATCTGAGCGAGACGGTAATTCTGAATTCCTCGATCGTAAACGGAATCGACCCCTATTATTTTTCCGAATCCAACGCCCAACGCAATAACAATTAAGATATGATAAACAAGCTTACGCGATTTCGAGCGTACGTCGTCGGTAGAATTCGCAGTCAACGCAACCGTTTCTACGCATTTTTTCTCACTCTTATTTTCCATATTTTGCTCTCCGCGTTTTTTGAAAAATGCGCACTAAGCGGCAAAACGTCGTGTTATTTACCCCTGATCCAAGTAGATTGTTGCTTGGAAGCGCGTCCGTTTCTTGTCGGTGAAGCGACAGAGTTTTCCCCCGCCGGGGTCTCAATCAGCCCGGGTACGGAGTTCACATCCAATTGGTAAAAACCGCTATCAACGCCAGCAAACGGAACTTCGCCAGTTTGTTGGTCAATAATAGCAAAGGGATTAACGTCCCCGACAGAATCGGCGGCTCCTGTTTCTGTCATTCCTCCTGCCGAACCCCCTATTACGCTTCCTTCCTGGTTAGAAAGTAAAGCGTCGCTTGACTGTTCAAGAGGATCGGGTTCAACAGGAACGGCGTTTCCTCCCAGACTACTTCCAGAATCGCTCTGAATATTTAAATCGTCGTTAGCAACATTTAAACTGTCGCTCCATCCTCCGTTTGCGCCTCGACGTTCATTAAATTGTCGGTCATTACCGCCTCGCGAGCTGACGGCTGTTCGCTCTTGCACGTTGCGAGCAGTCGCGCCTCGACTCTGCGCCGGTCCTCGATCAGCGGCCAGACGATTGGCAGAGCCTCTATTTTCCACTTGACGATCCGATCTATTTCTTTCGACAGCCGATCGATCAGCAACAGTTCGTTCAGACCTGGTTCGTTCCTGATATTGTCGCGCGCGACCAGTCGCAAACGGGTTTTCACCACGCTCACGTCGAGAACGACTTGAATTATCGTTATTTACATTATTCCTCCGCGTAGAAACGCGACCAGACTGCACGACGGTCGGACGGCGACGCTCAATAGAAGTCGCTCGGCTTAACGGAGTTGTTGGTAAATATGTTACAACTTCATAAACGGTAGGTTGAGCAATACCAATTTCAGCCGCAATTTGTTCGAGCGTGACATAAGAACCGTCGTTAGAATAATCGACGCAGATTCCCTCGTCATTAAAAACGGCGCCATTTGCAATCATGTCCTGCACATTTTGTATAGCAGACTGCATTGAATCATTTGTTATATTTAAGGTTAAGCTACCATTTATATCACTTGTTCCCGAGGTTGTTCCGTTAAGAGAACCGCCAATATTAACATTGTCATTCGAAAGGTTCGTTGCGGCGTCATTTTCCTCCGTTGCTTGCGTAATAGCAGACGCCTCGGCAATAGCGTCGGAAGCGGAACTCGCTGATTTTTTTAAGGGAATTCCCCTTATAGCCGCGCGCATAATCTCGATCGGTCGATACGTATTAAAGACGTCTACGGGAACGCCGTTTTCAGCGGCAACTTGCGTCAACGAACCTGTCAACCTACTCGTATCGGTCGCGTCCAGTTCGTCGGCAGTTCCCTGTTCCTTCGATAAATTAGAAATAGATTCAACAGAGGGGACGATAGGAAGCAATAACAACATTTCCGACTGTCGATAAAGATCGACGTCGTCAAGAGGAGCCAATTTCAATTCAACTTTTATAGCGACAGGAAGCCCATTTTTTTCGATACTATCCCAGGAGTCAAGCCATTCTGATCCGTCGAAATAACTAAAGCGACAATCTAGAACCTCGGGCGCCCAGACAGTTCCGTCGTCAGAGTCCATCGCGATCTGTTCCGCGGTCATTGGCGTTTTAAACTCTAAATTTACGTTATTTCCCAAAACAAGATTTGGATCGGCTTGCAAGGATGACGACGCCAATGTAGAGTTTGCCGAGTCAGGCGTAGACGTCAACGAACCGGCAAGGACAGACTCCGCTTGGACGTCCGAGTTAAAACTTGTAGCAGCTTCATTCAGTCTAGCGCTTTGTTCGTCCGAGTCGTCTCCTTCCGGAGTTTCATAATCCAGTTCACGTCTCGAAAGTCCAAATTTCTGCACAAGAGGAAGGGAACCGTCAAGAAAAGTTCCCTCCTGCGAATATCCATTGGACGATAATTGACCAAAGGAATCGTCGGAAGAATTAGTCGTCAATGCCCCCGATAAGGTTGAACCCAGATCTTCACCCGAATTATCGTCCGTCGCGTTATTATTTTCAGCGTTCTCAGACTCTTGTTTTTCCGTAGCGTTTATCGGAACAAACTCATAAAAGATCGTTTTCAATTCAGGAACTTGTCGCGAGTTTGACGACTTATCGCCTCCCGAAAGCACGCGTTGATTTTCCTCAGCAGTCGCAGTTGAAACGAACAAGTTTGGTTGCACGACGTCAATTTGTAAAGATCGCGAATCGCCGCGAAGTCCAAAATGTCGGATAAACTGTCGGTCGGGGTCGTCAGCCACCGCTTGAATAGGATCTTGTACAGCCGAACTTAAATCGTCGCTAAGCATTTGAGAAATTGACCGCGCCAACTGCGCCTTCCCAACGCGTCGTTCGTCCATGGTATAACTATTGGAAAATAAGCGAACTAAACTAGCGAGTCCTCCCAGCAATACCACAATCAAGACAAGTACTATCAACATTTCTAGCAACGTAAATGCGCGCGACCGCCCATGTCGACATTTGTCGTCTACAGGATTCGCATTAAATGTAGCGGAAAAAACATTCCAATAATTACGCATATTCATCACGTTACACAGATTTTAACCATGTTAAAGTAAACAGTTTTTAAAGGGTCAATTATTCCCGAGTCGCTGTTCCCCAACAGAAGTCAAGGTTCCATTTGACGGAATAGAATTGGATGCGGAGTCAGAATTTAAATTTTGTGAAACTCCGACATTTCCAACGTTACTCCTATTATTCCCCAAAGAATAACCAGAACGAGTCGACGTCAAACCGTTGCCTTCGTTTTGATTTACTCCTGAAGAATTTACATTGCTAAATGTTTGTTCAATCGAAGCAAACGGATCAACGCTCTTTTCGCCCAAACCGCCGCCGAGATTATTTGCAATAGCGTTGAGGTCGTTTTCAAAAGTTTCTCCAGTTCCCTCCGTTACAGTTTGAGCGCCAGACGCGTCGGTATGTACAACGACAGTTTTAATGGTCGATCTTCGCGCCCATTCTTTGATAACGTAAGTTCTCCCCGCTACGGGAACGCGCGTGATAATCGGTTGCATAGGATTCTCTAGAGACGGGATCTCATCTATCTCGTATCGTTGAGCGGTAATACGTACGCCGAGCAATTTATCAATCGGTCCCTCAACTAACTCAACCGTCATCTCCCAGTTTGGCGCGTCGGGAATCGGAGTAGAAACGCCGACAGTCGCGCCAGTATCGCCGGCAAGAATTGCGTTCATCATATTTTCACACGCAAGTTGAACAATAGTGTCTTCCTCCACGCGTTCCGAATGACGAGCTGAAACAGACGTGATCTCCATAATAAGTCCCATACTAAACGTGAGAATAGCAAGAACGACAAGAATTTCAAGCAAAGTAAACGCGGAACGAAGCCGAACCATCATCAGTTCCCTCCAGTTCTGCGATTATTGACGTCCACATTCACAGACGTCGAATTTTCGAAAGTTCCAGACGTATTTGTATTTTCCTGAACGCCTCCGTTTAACGCTTTTCCTTCCCCAATGGAAATACCAGAACCATTTTCTATATTATTATTGGTTCCTGAATCAGAACCTAAGGTTGAATTGAATTGATATCCGGAACGACCGTCTTGCGAACCATAAAATTCACTTGATTTTGAAGTTCCATAATTAATGGTCGCCGCGCTCGCGGCATTTGTATTACTTGAACTTTCCCCCTCGTTGTTAGGAAGATTATCCGTCAACGAATTTGTTTTTTCTCCGGCGGAACCTTGGGACGCGGAGGCTAGAGCCCCACCCGAAGTCTGAACCGACAAGTCGTCGTTTTCCGAATACGCTACGCCGGGATTAGATAAACGAAAGAGCTGTTCTTGCGTTAAAGCGGAACCAGCCATATCCATACCCGGCGGGATCGCAGAAATTGAAGATATCCGAGCCACTCCGGTCATTCCACGCAATGCAATCTCAGAGTAAAAAGAATATTCGCCAACGCAGGCAAACCCGATAACAGCATTGGACGTTTTACCATTTGGATAAAAGACCAAGGGATCAGACCACATGCTAACGGGCGTTTGTTCTTCTTCAAGAACAGCCAAATCAGAATACTCGTCGTCCTCAGAATTTTTGTTTAGAGAACCTCCAATTCCTTCTCCATTTGAAACGGCGGAAGGAATACTCCTCAACGATCCTCCGAGAGTAGAACCTAAATATTCCCCTTCGTTCACACTCAATCCGGACGTCGTCTGAGAATTTTTAACCCCTCCCGGTCTATGGGCGCGAAGATTAGAAGGCGTAGAATTTGAGACGCGCATAAAAGTAAAAATAACGTCGCCTTTTGTTTGCTTACGTAGGATAGCTCCGTCAGCGTTGACGCGCCAAGCGATGGTATTTTCATTAGCAAGAGTTTTTTCGTAAGAGTTCAATGCTCGAATCGTTGTCGAATAACGTTCCTCGCCAAAATTCATATCGGAAGAAAGAGTAAACTCGTCGCCCATTCCGCTATAATCATCGTTTATTGCGTAGGATAACTCATTATCATTTGAGGAAGAATAAGTGTCCCAATTGGACGTTCCATCCAATGAAGGGGAACCGGACAAACCGCTTCCAGAAAGTCCCTGCTGTCCATAGACGACGGACGCCCCGGTCGCAGAGGCGGCTCCCATTGGCGACGTCGACGCGCTTGCGTTTAATCCGCCTCCTAAACCAGAAACATAATTTACATTTGAAGTTCCAAGTCGCGCCGCGCGTTCGTTCGCCCTCGAGGCGTTTTCCAAATCTGCCTTAATGTTTGCCTCTGAAAATAAATCGTCGTCAAAGGGCGCGGCGTTTCCGTATCCAATACTTGAACCATAAGTTCCCGAATTTGTTTCGTAAGAGAAATTTCCACCGCTTTCGTTAAGCGATCCGCCCAACGCGACGTCATCCTCTTGACTGTAATCGCCGTTCGCGCGATATAGAACCTCCTGTAATGTTTTGAGAGGAGCTATTTCGTAGATAGAAGAACCGGGAACATAACGAAAAACATACGCGTCGCCGGAACGCATAGCCAAAAGACGAACGCTAAGAAGATCCACTTGAAGTTGAACCACGCCGCTTTTAAATTGTGAACGAGCGTACTGTCGTTGATACCCAGATATCCCAATCGCGGAAATCGAAATAATGATCGCCAGAACGATCAGGAGTTCCAACAGCGTAAACGCAGTTCGTCTCATATTGTCCTCGCGTCCATTTTTAAAATAAAAATTATCTGTTTACCTTACGCCAATTTATCTTTCGCTCTCTTAGAATAGAAAAAGGCGCGACTCAAGTCGAACGCTTGCGTCGCGTCGTTTACTTCTCAAGATAAACGAAGAACAAACGTCCGCCTACGCAACGGCGGCGTTTGCGGTTTTCTACATTCCGCCGTTAAAAGCCAGTATTTCCCTGGTTGTTAAATCCAGTATTCGCTCCATTATTAAAATTATTCATATTGTTCGTGTTATTCATATTATTCATACCATTCTGATCCATACCGGTATTGAAATTGTTATTCATATTAT
>CAYUUL010000001.1:154750-243245 GCA_964447865.1 uncultured Planctomycetaceae bacterium
TCATACCATTCTGATCCAGGCCGGTATTGAAATTGTTATTCATATTATTCATACCATTCTGATCCAGGCCGGTATTGAAATTGTTATTCATATTATTCATACCGTTATTTTGCATATTCGCTTGCTGGGTACGCATCATACGCGCCTGACCAGAAGTATCGTTAGAATCCCAGTTGATAATGTCGTCCCCTTCTCCATTATTATCTTCACCGTCGGGACCGCACGACCAAATGGCAGGACGTTTACCGTCGCCCTTCGCGGTCGGCCATTCGTATTTGATAAGATTATTCCAGGGATCGTACAAATCTTTTTCCTTGACAAGCGGCTCAATAATCTTTGGACGTTTATAATTCGAATTTGAACCAGCCATATTATTTTGCATATTCATGCCGGTCATGTTGCCATTCATATTGTTCATGCCAGACATGCCATTCATATTATTCATACCGGACATATCGCCCATACCGGTCATATTGCCATTCATATTGTTCATACCGGACATGTCGCCCATACCGGTCATGTTATTATTCATGTTGTTCATGCCGGACATGTCGCCCATACCGGTCATGTTATTATTCATGTTGTTCATGCCGGACATATCGCCCATACCGGTCATGTTATTATTCATGTTGTTCGTACCGGACATGTCGCTCATGCCATTCATGTTATTATTCATGTTGTTCATGCCGGACATATCGCTCATGCCATTCATGTTATTATTCATGTTGTTCATGCCGGACATGTCGCTCATGCCATTCATGTTATTCATACCGTTTGCATTATTCTGCATACCGGTCGCGTTCATCATACCGTTTTGATTTCCGTTATTGGCTTCCGGATTGTCCATATCGGCAAGAATGTAAAGACCCTCAGCCTGCGTAGGATAACGCTTGAAATCCATTTTGAAATCTTCGCACGCAGTTTGTAAAGTTGTCTCAACTTGTACGGTCGCGGCACGAATCAACGCTTTCTTATAGGAACTCCAAACCGTCGTGCCAAGAATACCAATAATGACAATTAAGATTGCCAATACAATAAGCAGTTCTAACAAAGTAAAACCCGTCTTCGGCAAGGTCGTTCCATCGAGGCGTTTCATAACGTCCGTCTCCTTAATATATTTTTCGTTAAGGGGGGAATATAGGGGGGAGTCGCGGAATCTGTCAATCGCCGTCCTATGGTCGGTCTCTTCCACGCTTTCAGCTCCTTCAAAAAAACAGCGCGACTAAGCGCTAACTCATGATGATTATAACATTTTTTCTTAAATAAAAAAATAGAAAACAACATGTTTTTACTTTTTTTCCTAAACAAGAAGAGACGTAAAAAATTCTATCGCAATATTGACAACACACTAAAAATTACGTCTTTATCATTTCACAACAAGAAATAAAAAAACGCCGATATACTCGGCGCATTCAATGAGATTTCCCCAAAAAAGTTCTTAAAGAATCAATCGTAATTCACGTCGGGATATTCTCCTAAAACCTCGGCAGTCTTCGAACGTTGATCTGTCCAACCGCGCGGGCGCGTGTCAAACATTTTTGGTCCGACGTTTGAATCCACATAAGGGTCGCCGCCTTCTGGATAATTGTAACGGCGCATTTCCTGCTCTTTTTTAGTTGGAGGAGCAATCGTAGGAAACCAAATCCTATTATTTTTTGGACTTTCGTTTAGCATTTTGCAACCGGTAAAAGAAAGCAAAGTTGGAATCAAAGTCATAGCAACCGCGACACGCAACCAACTTTTCTTTTCATTACCGACGCTAACTTGCGTCTTTTTTTGAAAACTCATCGTTCTTCCCATCCTAAGGAAACGAATCGCATTCCATGGTCATGGAGACGAAACTACTAAAGCGCGCGTCCCTGCGACGCGCTCCGTAAGAGAATCGACAAACACAACCGCAGAATAAAACCATTCAGACGCTAACAAAAAATTAAAGAAAAAGCAAGAGCAAAAATACCAAACGTCACGATTGTACCGAGTTTCAACACGAACTCAAACGCATTGGTAGACACATTCAACACACTTTTACCAAGAACCGGGCACACAATAAAAAAAAGCTCAGAAACATAAGCTTCTGAGCTTTTTAAGTGCGGGCGAGAGGACTCGAACCTCCACGGGATTAACTCCCATCAGGCCCTCAACCTGACGCGTCTGCCAATTCCGCCACGCCCGCGCGTTGCAATCAACACGTGTAAATATATCAAAGTGTTCTAGTATGGCAAGAGGGAATTTTTATTTTTTTGAAAAAACAGTCTTCCTAAAACTAAGCAAAAAATTTTAACGGAGCGCTTATAAAAATGCTTGACGTCATTACAAAATTCGACAACAATTTCGTTAGAGAGTTTGAGGATACACGAGGATAAACAAGCGCGCTTACTGTTTATCAGTAGTTGAGTTCTCACATTAAACTTAACTTAAAGCGCAAGCGTCTTGAACGCGGCGCCTGGCACATATTTAGGGGTAGCTTTATGAAACTTCGAGTCGCTTGGATCGGCGTAGGCGTAATCGGCGGTTCGTGCGCAAACAGACTACTCGACGCAGGATATTCGCTCGTCGTCTATACTCGTACGCGCGCTAAAGCCGAACAATTACTTGAACGTGGCGCACAATGGGCAAACAGCGCGTATGAAGCGGCGAACCAGGCGGACGTCGTTTTTTCTACCGTCGGTTATCCTCATGACGTTCGAGAAATTTTTTTTGGCGAAGAGGGGGTTCTAAAGGCATGGAACACCGTTCCGTTGACGTTTGACGGTCACAAACGCGTTTATGTCGACATGACGACAAGTTCGCCCGAGCTGGCGCGTCAAATTGACGAAGCGGCGCGAGCGGTAGGATTTGAATCTTTAGACGCGCCAGTGTCCGGCGGAGACGTCGGAGCCAAAACTGGCGCTCTTTCAATAATGGTTGGCGGTTCGGCTTCAACGCTTGAACGCGTTCGCTCAATATTTGAAATTCTAGGAAAGAACATCAACTTGACAGGGCCGTCCGGTTCTGGTCAACGCGTCAAAATGGCTAATCAAATCTTGATTGCCGGCAATATGGTCGGAGTATGCGAGGCGCTTCTTTACGCATACCGCGCCAATTTAGATCTCGACGTTGTTTTAAACTGCGTTTCCCAAGGCGCGGCCGGTAGCTGGTCTCTCAGTAACTATGGACCAAGAATATTGCATGGCGACTTCCGTCCAGGCTTCTATGTCGAACATTTTATCAAAGATATGGGAATTGCTTTAGACGACGCGCAAAAGATGAATTTATCTCTTCCAGGTCTCGCGTTAGTTAAACAATTGTATCAAGCGCTCGCGGCTCAAGGCGGCGCAAAGAAAGGCGTCCAGGCGCTAATACAAGCTCTTGCTACAATCTCCAATATAGACGCGTTCAAAGACGGACAAAATATTACGCGCGGTCTAAACCGCTAAACGTATTTACATATTACTAAAAAAAAACCGCAAGGATTATCATATATGCTTGACACATCGCACACGACAAAGCTATATAACGTTCCCAATGTACTCACCATTGCGCGAATGGTTCTGTCGTTTTTTATCTTTATACTAATGCCGTTCAAATTTTACCTTACGTCGATGATTCTATTTATATTAGGCGCAATCACGGACTACATCGACGGATGGTGGGCTCGTAAATATAATCAAAAGACGCAATTTGGTCGAATTATGGATCCTTTTGCCGACAAAATGCTCGTCTGCGGCGCTTATATTTACATGGCGGCAGTACCGGAGTTACACAATTTATTTGAAACTACCGCCTCTTGTTCTTGTCCTCTTGGTTCTATTCCGATTGGTTTAGCAACATGGATGGTCGTCGCGATTATTATGCGCGAATTATTTGTAACAATGCTTCGCGCCATGGTCGAATCGAGCGGCGGAGATTTTTCCGCTAAATGGGTTGGAAAATGGAAGACGACGTTACAATGTATCGATATCCCTATTGGTCTTCTAATTCTCGTACTACAAGATCGCGGATGCGTCGTTCCAGCGTTCATAAAAATCGCGTTCGTTCTTCTTCTCTACGTCGTTGTTTATCTAACGCTTTACTCGGGATGGGTATATATTCGCGC
This sequence comes from uncultured Planctomycetaceae bacterium, assembly GCA_964447865.1. GTDB lineage: Bacteria > Planctomycetota > Planctomycetia > Pirellulales > Thermoguttaceae > RUG369. The sequence continues at coordinate 158,826 of CAYUUL010000001.1, forward strand.
CGCTATCAATATGAATAAAGGCAAAAATTAAGCGTTCGTTCTTTTTTCCGATAAGCCCGGCGTTACTTCTTCAACGTTGGGCTTTTTTAACAATCTAATCGAATCATATGTTATTCAACCTTTTCTTCTCATTCGCCGCGACTTTTTTGACCAACCAATCAGTTTCTCTATGGATTGTCATTCCATTAGCGCTATTATTCGCGTATGCTTTTATCGGAATCAAACATTGGCGAGTTCCTATAGAGCTATTTAAAAGGGATGAGAATCACGTAAATCTTTTAGAAAAAAAATCAATCTCCGATACATTCTTTGTAGTTTTTCTATTGACATTTGTTTATTTAGCGATATCGCCAGCTTTAGTTTCCAACGCTATAAAGTATTTTTCACCGACGACAAAAATTGAGGTCAAACAAACTTCTACCGAACTTCAACAGGACGTTTCAAAGAACGATTCTACTCTTATTGAAGAAGAAAACAATGAAAGTTACGTAAAAAAACAAACGACTAATAACAACAATACCGAAAAAAAAGTCGAACCAACAATCGACAAAACAGACGATCTATCGACCTATCATCCGGTCGCTAGAATGCTTGTACGATCTCAAAACACCAAGAAATTTCCTATTGTTTTTTTTGTTTTTTTCCTTTCTGTCGTCATACTCGCGCCATTAACAGAAGAATTAATATTCAGAGTTTTACTTCAAGGAGCCTTTCAAAAATCCTCTCAATTAAGCGATCCTTCATGGAATAAAAACAGCTCTGAAGAAGACGTCTCTTTCCAGCATAAGAAAGTAGGATTAAAAAAACTCTTCTCAATAATATTCATACCTGCTTTAGTATTTGCTTCCTTACATATAGGAGTCCCGGAAGATCCTGCTTCTCCAACTCCCGTTGAAGAGTTATTTAATAAGACGCTTGTTGGATTGTTCAGTAATATTTTAACATGCGTTATTTGTGTTCTTGTCTTATGGAAATACGGACGCTCGCTCTTAGTTGATCTTTCATTACCAACAAGAACACCCGGTCTTCGAATATTCTGTTCAAAAGTTTGTAAGGATTTTCTCTTTGGTTCAGTACTTTTCTTTTACTTCATGCCGATTATTTTCTGTATTAAGATACTTGCTCAGTCATACTTTCCCCAATCCATTATAGATCCCATTCCTATTTTTATATTTGCGCTTGGAGAAGGTTTTGTTTTCTACAAGACTGGCAGCTATCCAGTCGTCGTTGGCATGCATGCTTCACTCAACACAACAAGTTTTTTATTACTATGTATGTCGCTTTCCTGACGAGTTTCTCCATAAAAAAATTCGATGTTTCATGTGAAACATCGAATTTTTATAAAACGAAACACTCCAAACTACGGTTAAAAAATAGAATCCAACAAAATGTTATATGGAACCAATTGAATCTCCGTAGTAAACGAATGTTTGTTCCCCATTCCTAAGTTCACATTACAATTAAAGGTTTTTCCAATCGCGTTCGGGAAAGTTGATTCAGCGACTGGCGCGACGCCTTGCGCTTGCGAAGAAGTCTCCGAAATCATAGGATAATATCTAAGAGCTTGATCGGCGGGATTGTATAAATTCAAAACATACGTTGGTAAGGTCGCCCCTTGAGCATACGAATAATTAAAGGCTCCTAGTTCACACGCCGCGCTCATCAAAACTAAGGATATACGTCCTGAACGCAACGACTGAGAAATTTCAGATTTCGTCGCAAGATACTGTAAAGCGGAACCGACTACGCGCGCGCCAAAACTAAACCCAACAAAAGAAATCTTATTCGACAAATTCATTCTCTCAACGAATTTTCCCATCGCCACGCCCTCGGAGTCAGCCAAAAGAGCTTTCATTTTCGCGTCGACACAAATACGCGGTCTAGAACGTTCAGAAGCCCATTTCCAAACAACAAGGCGATAGGGTTTATTGTTACCAGTAGATAATCTGGCTTGGTTAATAGTTGAACGTAACGCATAAGCGGAATTAGCCGCGCTGTTAATATCTGTTTTAAAACCGTGAGCCCAAAAAATTGTTGGTCGGCTTGAAGAATCGCCAGCGTAAAATTCATCAATAGAAGCGGAACGCCAAACATTATTATCTAAAACTTGGCAAAAATACCCTGTTGCGCTCGTCATAATAATCCAAATTTGATCATTCAAACCAGCGACACTATCTTGATTGGTAGATTCTATTATCTGCGCGCCGTAACGAGGGTTCTTTCCTTCGTTATAAGTAATCTTCCTCGGTTCATTTGCGATACTATCAGACGATACGACGTCAACTTCATTTTCTTCCGCACAGTATTCAGGAAGATCATCCACAGAAGGTTCCTCTTCGCTATTCTCATTCAGCCCCAAAACGGAAACCTTCATATCAACAATCGTATCGTCCATTGAATTCTTTTCAGAATCAACGTCCAAATTTTTCTCAAAGTTCGCTTTCACATCTTCTATTGAAGTCTTTTTAAATACGTCTTTATCAGTGTCTGATAAATCAGCTAATTCACTTTCAACCCCAAAGTCAACGTCAAAAGAATCTGCTTCAAAATTGTCAACGGATTCGGAAGGATCAAACCATGAATCAACGTCGAGAGAATCGGAATACGTCGGCGCGGTTTCTACTGTTTCGGAAGGATCAAACCACGAATCAACGTCAAAAGAATCGGAATACGTCGGCGCGGTTTCTACTGTTTCAGAATCAACATTCAATATAATATCATCATTTTCCCAATTCGTTTCTTTATCAGCATCACATTCACCTTGTTTAGACCGAGTACCATTGGAATCATTTTTTTCAAATTCACTTACGCTATACAATCCAGAAGCGTCGGTTTCAGGTTCACACACAATCTCTTCATCTTGTAATGGTTCGTCAAGCCAATCGTTACATTCTTCAATAACAATATTCTCGTCGTCCAATGAAATACACTCGTCATCAACATTCCACTCATCAGAATCAGAGTTTTCAAGGTCTAAATCAAGCGATTCATACCCCAGCTCGTTATCAATATTCCAAGAATTAGCCAAGGCATTTGCGTCGCTCAACACACAAATCGCGCATAAAGAGAGCGCAACCACTGTTGAAAAATTTAAAAGTAACTTACACATTTGTCAAATTATCCCCACATCATTAACAACGCCAACCAAGGTTCAATACAAAATGATCAATCTAATGTAAAAATTGACCAACGCATGAAAACAGGAAAAAATTTTCACTAGTATCAAAAGCGGTTTTTTTAACCATGAAATAAAAGCTATTAATATTCAAGACTAAAAAAAATACAAAAGAGATATTAAATAAAATCTTTATTACAAATATACCTAATATATCAATTATCCATATATATAAACAAACCTACATATATTCACAAAAATACACATTAAATTTTTCCTATTACAACAAGCCGGTAAAACCTAATAAAAGCAATAAAAGAATAAAAACAATTACAACGGATAGCACGGTTGAGAATTTCTAAAAAACATAGAAACTAGGGAAGACGCCGTTAAAACAAATTGCAAGTTTTGCCGCTTGAATTAATATAACAATGTAGGCTGTGTGTGTCTACAACAAGGCGGTTTTTCCGCAAACGATATCGCCGAACGATCGATATTGTGCGAAGAGAAGGTTCTTTTCCTTTTTACATGCAATGTTAGCGGCGGCGTTTTCCTCGATTTGAAGTCCGGCAATTGTCGGCAAGTTGTGTAAAGATGAAAAAAGTAATCACGTTCTCGCTGATCGTAGCGCTCGCTTCCCCAATCTTTGTCGGTTGCAAGAGCGGGACAGGCTGTTTCTCTCGTAACGGTTCGCGTGTCCCAACTTCGTCGATTGTTTCCGAATACGACGACGGGGCGGCGTTTGCTGGTGGAACTCGCGTAGTCAACGCTTCGCGAAATGGTGAAGTTGTCATGATGGGAACTACAAGCGCTTATTCTCAGTGCGCTCCTTGCGCTCCGACGTCTTGTAATCCGTGCAGTCCTTGTACGCCTTGCGGTAGCGCGACAGGCGCAGCGTCCGGCGGTTATCCTGCCGGTTCGTACGCTGGTTTGTGATTTTGATATTTAAATACGTACCGGATGTACATCGTATATTTTAGACAAGGAAGCCGACTAGGCGCGTTGCTTGGGGAAGGACGCGTTTGGTATAGACGGCTTCTTTTTTTCAAGTAGCCGATTCTTCAAAGTTGTTGTGATCTAAGCAAAGATGAAGTAGCCGCCTGCTTACATAACATGATTGCGCTTGCTTCTACTGATTGTATTCAACCCTTTTCGTAAAAGTATTTATTGAATACCGCGCGTAATATTTTTGTAAAAAAATAAGCTTACTGACAGGCTCCACGCTCGCACAACTATAAACAACTATATACGAGAGATTTTCTAAAAAAGTCACCTTTATCAATACCCAGGAAATATTCTAACGACAACGCAAACCGTACTGAGTAAAAAACGAATACGAGCGCTTTATCACTACGCCAGTAATGTATCCTAGTTCTCCCCCACAATTGCTAGTTTCCTATGTTGATGAACACGCAAAATTTTACGTCTACAACAATACATTGGGATACAATTTTCTTACGCGTATACTGAAAAACGAACTCAAAATTTATTCAATCAACAAAGCCAAGTAACAACCACTCATAAAGTAACCAGATAAAAAACATAGTATCAAGATTCACGTCTATAGTCGAAATAGACAATCCTAACGGTTACTTTCATTGGGTTAAATTTGCCAGAATATTAAATAAATAACATTCTACTCAGCAAAGACAAGTCGCGACCCTCTCGCTATACTCACAAATGTCTCTTTCATTTTAATACGTCTTAAATTAAAGAACAAGCCTTCATATATAAGCATTCCAGAAAAAATAATAAACCAAGTACGTTCATACCGTTTAAACTTATTTTTACAACATAAATTTAACATGGAATCTAATAGTAACTCCGATCATCACATAATGACTCCAATTATTCCTATATACATTGCTTTTATATTTATTTTTTAAATACTTTCGAACGTACAAATACGTAAAAAAATTATCAATCACAAATAAACGTCGTCTTTATGTTACTCGCGTTCCAAGTTTACTAAAAATGTCAGTACGGATCATTTTCCCAAAACGTTATTCATTAGCGCCACAATTAACAATAATATTTTCATATAACTTTTATCCAAGAAACGTAGCTAAATAAAAAAAGACAGTCGCGTAAACGACTGTCTTCCGAAATACAACTCAACAAACTAAAAGCTATTTTTTTTGTTCGGTATCGCGACGATTTTTTTCTGACGTCGCTGCAACAAACAACATTCTTAATTCATGAATAATCTTTTCAATAACGTCGGTTTCTTCCTTAGTACGATTACCTTCAGTTTTTTCAAAGACCAATTCAACAGTATCAATAAAATACGAAGCCTGATTCAACATAAACGTAGATTTATGCGTAACTGGATTCGGTAAGACTCCCATCGCAATCATTGCTTGTTGAGCAATAGTCGTTGCCATGGTAACAAGATTAGGTTTAGGCATTGGGAAATCAGTCTCTGCCTCAGAAAAATCTGAATGGCAGTCGCATTTTTTTTCGGTATTTTCGTGACCGCATCCACAAGAACTATCGCCAGAAGAGTCTTTATTACAGGAACATTTATTTTCGGCGTCATGTTCGCAATTACAAACATGTTCATTGGAGGCGCTATTTCCATCCTCACATCCACAACAACATTTTTCTTTTTGTTCGTCAGCCATTGTCTACTATTTCCTCATGGGTCAAAATTTGTGAAGTGACACACATCTTACTCACATTCTTAAGAAAATGCAATACCAGCGCCATTTAATGTAATAACAAATAGAACCATTTACACTATTACAATCAAAAAAACATTTTCAAATACGCATTATTAATTGTTCCAAATCGATGTTTCACGTGAAACATAATAATCCAAACTAACGCGATTAGTCTGGCGATTTAGTCTGTAAATACTTATTCAATTGCAAGATAGTCATCGATTGTTAGAATATCAACCGTACCGTCATATTCGATTTAGTTCAATTAGAATATTAGAGAATGTTTTCCCATACAATATATAGCAGAGGAACACAATGCCGTCTCAAGAAACAAATTTAAAACAACAACTTCGCCAAAAAATAAAGCGTCATCTTGCAACATTATCTTATGATCGAGACAAAATAGCGCTTGCGTTATTTCAAAATCTAATGTCTATAGACGCTATTCGAAACGCGCAAACAGTCGGTATTTATGTTGACTTTAAAACAGAAGCTCCAACAAGACAATTCTTACCTAAGTTATTCGAGCGAAACTCAACCAAGACTAATACAATCGCAATTCCTTATTGTATTGGTTCAAATATGAATTTTTACAAACTTCAATATCCTCAAATCGATACGATAACAGGACAACCTGTTTTTTTAGATCTTGAACCAACGGAGCCTTTTGGAATTTTAGAACCACGTCAAGAACTGCGTAAAGATCCCACTTATAATATTGGTCCTGAAGAAATAGATGTTTTAATAACTCCTGGATTAGGATTTGATCGAGCAGGAAGACGTTTAGGACGTGGAGCCGGCTTTTATGATCGATATATTCCATTGTTACGTCAGGACGCATTAGTCGTTGGTATTTGTTTTGACGAACAACTTATTGAAGAAGCCCCAATAAACGAATTTGACATTCCTGTTTCAATAGTAATCACCCCGACACAAATAATCTACGCTCAAAGGTAAATTTATTTATATATATCAACTGTTTCACACTTAAATATAAAAATTCGTAAAAGAAAATTATTAGATTAAGATCGAATGTAAAAGAAAAATTTGAAAAATTTAAAAAATTTTCAAAAACGTATATAGTTGACTGTTATTTTTGTATTCATCGGCTAAAATAACATAGAGCGTTAAGTTTCGCGTATAATACGCTCGACGTTCTTTGACGTCGTAGCCCTTTTGGAACGCATTGAATTCTAGTAGTTCGTTCCGATCCTCAACATCAAAATAGAAAGTTCTCGAATGTTCAAACGTTACATTCCATGTATGCTTAGCTTTACCGCCGCATTATCTGTCGGTTTGGTCTCCTTCGCCCAAGACGCGCCCAACGCCACGCAACAGCCCGCCACTCTATCGGCCAACCAGCTTATGGACGACGAACTGTCAACTCAAGAAAAAGCCGAGCCAATCAAAATCGACCCGGCAATCTTGGCTGTTCCAGAAGACGCTAACGCCGAACAACTGTTCGAATTTATCGAAGCTTTACAAGGGAAACTACCGCAACCCCAATCCCAAGAGGATCTCTACGCTGTTGTCGACGCTTTCTCGCAAACTTGCATGAAAGTAGCCGATAAACTTTTAGCAATGAACGATCTAACGCCCGAACAGAAAGAACGCGCGATTCAACTTAAAGTTGTTGCATTGACAACGCGCGCCAATGTCGACAAAGAAGCGGCGGGCGAACTTGATAAATTTGTTGAAGATAATCTTAAAAACGCCAAGACCGATGAAGAATTAATTAAGGCATACCAACTTAAACTTCAAGTTCTTGCCGCTTCTGAGGAAAATCCCATCGAGAAGATCAACGCGCTTGCCGACGAGGCATTTCAACGCGAACAGGAAGAATTGCAACTTTTCGCTATCGAAGTCAAAGCAAACGCTTTTTTGACCTCTGTTCAAAAGTCGGGTCAATTTGATAAAGGTATCATTGAATTCGTTGAGAGTGTCATTAATGACAATACTCGCTCCACAAAGGTCAAAGAAAAAGCGTATGAAATGAAGCTTGTTGCTTTAATCATTGCTTCAGAACTTGAAAAAGAAAAAGCAGAAAGCGAACGTGATAAATCATTCGCTGAACAAGCGGAAGCTCTATTCACACAATTACTCGACGGCGACTATTCTCTTGCTCTTAAGAAAAACACTTACCAACTTCGCGTTCAAACCCTGATGGAAGCGGAAGAACCAGATCAAGCTAAAATTGATGAGATAGTTGACAAACTTTCCAAAGAAGAAGATTCTGAACTTTACGCGCTTGGCGTTGCCGTCAAAGGACAAACGCTCCTTATCGCCGCTCAAAAGGATAAGGCAAACTTGGCGGCTCTTACCGAATACGCGGACAAAATTGTCGAAGAAGCAAAAACTCGCCCGGAACTTAAAACTCAATCGATCGGACTCAAAATTCAATCTTATCGTCTCAATGGCGACGACGACGCCCTTCTCTCTTATGTTGACCAAGAGATTGCTAACAACCCGGCGGACGATTTGAAACTGAATCTTTACCTTGTAAAAATCAAATTGATCACCTCTGCTGTTGCCCAAAATCCAGAGTCTTTTGACAGTTTCCAAAAATTCATAGAAGAAGTTAAAGGTAACGAAGAACTTACCGACTCTGTCGCGCAAATCTATGGAGCGCGATTCTCTGGTAAAGTTTCCAAAATTGCAGAAAACGGCGGTAGCCTTGAAGACTTTAATAAGTCGCTTGACCAATTCAAAACAGATCTTTCGGTAGCCCCTCGCGCTGTGACCGCGCTTTTAATGGCGCGACAAGCAATCGACAAGATTGGTACTGCCAACAATAACGCCAATTTATTTGATGAAGTTTTTGATTCGATTATCGATTACTGTAAAAAATCTGACGTTGAAGAACTTAATACGCTTGCGCAAAATTTAGAAACATACCTTGCTCAAATGCGTCAAGCAAAAGAACAAGCTGAGAAAGCTGCCGCTGAGAAAGCAGAAGCCGAAAAGGCAGAGACTTCAAAAGCCGATACTGAAAAAACAGAATCTAAAAAAGCGACTTCTGTAAAAGCTAATAATAAGAAGACAGAAAAATCAGGCGAAAAAAATGCTAAAACGGCTGAAAAAACAACCGTTAAACAAACCAAACCAGAAAAAGCTAAGCCAGTTGCTAAAAAAGACGTCAAAAAAACTACTACCAAAACTCCTCAAAAATGAGTTTTATTATTTCTGCTGTTTCACGTGAAACAACAGAGATACACTTAATATATCACATTAGGTGTAAAAAAACTTTTCAAGTTGGCGCGGCTCAAGTCGCGCCTTTTCTTTTATCTTCATACTACTAGTAAAACCTCAATACCGCTTTTATAAGTATTACTCACTTCTTAAAAAATTAATAATCTATTCAAGCGATAAAGTTATACAATTTTATCCATTGAATACCCCCAACATTTTTTAAACTAAGTTACATAAAATTAAAGTTTAAAATCAAAAGAGCAATTTTCTTTTCTAGACAGAAACTGAAATTTGAGAATGATGTTTCAAGTTATTCAAGTCTTAAATTAAGAATTATAAATTTCATCTTGAACGTAGAATATTTATTTCCTAACTCAGCCACCAATAGATAGTACTCTAATGTAAATAATAAACGGCTAAAAAACTCAATACAACTTAAAAAGTACAGATTTGGTTATTAAAGTCCAATCTATTACGTCAATATTCTCTATCATTAACCTATAAAAATAAATAACAAATCATAAAATTTAAAACTTCAAGTAAGGTAAATACAATAATTATATATAATTATAAACTAGAACATAACCATATTAGAATATATAAAGCGACAGAACCATATAAACAATATGTAGTAAGTTAAAGCAATATTTAACTTACTTTTGTCTCAACATGTAATGTATTAAAAAACAACTTTAATTATTACTTAATTCATAGTTTCAAATATAGTCATTTCAACAAGGCTTAATAACTCGTTATATCTACAAACATTGGCTATCTAAGTCATTGTCAAGTAACTTCAATAATTATTTAATAACATTTGAAGTATTTTCAACTCTTCTCTCAATTTTACATTTAATGTCAATGTAAAAGTCCCACAAAAAAAATATCAACCTTATGACGTCATTTCTTTACCTCCGAGTTTTCATATAAAATGAAGACGCGCGGAAAATTTCATGAATAAAAAATTCAATTCTGGTAGACAATTAAATCAATTAATATAAAGCTATCAACAAAATAAATTACTTTATTACATCTAAGCGCTTGAAATAGAATTAGATCGTAATACTCATTTAATTATTATATAGTCAAAATCACTAACATATTACACAATATCTATTTACAAATCAAAAAAAATGAGTTTCTCACTCTATATATTCGTACTAAAACAAGTTTTGGAATTTAGTACATTTTTGTTATTACTTAAAAACGCTTGCTACTTCTTAATGAAATAACAAGCGTTTCATGACGTTTCCAATGTAACGACTTAATAGAAATAGGATACTAGTTACGCCTTTGATTTATCTTCCAAATTCAACAATCGTTCCAAAGATTCACTCGAATCAGTCAACGTCCCTTCAAGACACGTTTGACGATATCGTTCGCCAGTCGGACCGTAAAAGAAAATTCGATTCTTTTTTCGTTCCCAGATTGCCGTAAAATCTACCGTTCTCGGGCCATGAACACAAAACATAACGCCACAAAGTTCACCGTTAGAACATCGTATCAAGCGTTTTGATTTTGGAAAAGCATCATTCAAAAGATCATTATCAACACACAACGTTTTATAAATATAACTCTGTAAATCCTCTAATGTTCGAATAGAAGAAATTGTATCTCTTACCATTATGTTTCCGTAACGGCTAATTTACTTATTACACACTACTCTCCACTCCCAAAAAGAACACTAACATAAACTTCAAAGCTAGCGTTTTCTTATTAAACTCAATAAAACCTTTTTCTAGAGTGAATATCCAATCTCAAATTTATAACGAAGGTTGTATCGACCTTGTTATCTTAAATCTTATTAAAAAATACGTCTAAAAACAAGCGTCTGCAGAACGCCAACATAGCAATCCACACAAACGGAATTACTATAACATTTTAAAAAAAGTCTATTCCAATGATTCTAGCCCAATGCTCTTAAATTTTTAGACAATACTTCAATTCCCTCATCTGTTATCAACACATCGTCTTCAAGACGTACCCCACCCCAGTTTGGTAAATAAATACCGGGTTCAACAGTCAGAATCATCCCAGGTTCCATAGGAACGTTATTACGCGGAGACAATCCTCCTGAGTCGTGAACAACACGTCCTATACCATGTCCAAGTCCATGTCCAAAGTAATCGCCATATCCAGCGTTGGCAATAATATCACGGGCAATCCGATCGATTTCATTACATAAAACGCCTGGGCCCATCGCAACAATAGCCGCGTCGTGCGCGTTTTGGACTATCTCAAAGATTTCTCGAAATTTTGAACGATATGTTTTACTCGTAAATGTTTCATCTAAACCTTTTTCAGTTAAATAAGCGCGCGTCAAATCGCCAACATATCCATTTTTCTTTGCGCCCCAATCAATAAGCGTCATTGAAGCGTCTTTCAAAAGGCGACCGCGTTGCGGTATTGCATGAGGCAATGCAGCGCGTTCGTCAAACGCAATAATCGATGGAAAAGCAACATCGTCCCCCCCCAACTTACGCATACGATATTCCAACTCATCTCGAAGATCAACTTCCGTTGCGTCTTTACAAACATTCTCTTTCAAATATAGGTATGCGTTAATTGAGATATCAATTGCTTCGCGAATAGCCCGAATTTCGTCGTCGTCCTTAATTTCACGCAATTTTTCAACGTCCCCCCTACGTGGAACAAATTCAAAGTCTGACAATTCTTTCATCAATGAATTATATAAGGACACCGTCGTTGACGCGGCTTCAAAGCCAATACGTTTTGGAAGCTTTGACGAATAACTTCGATCTGTAACTGCTTTTTTCAAGAGTTCAAACGTTGTTTGACCGCTACACCGTATAAGAGCGTCTATATCTTGACATTCCTGTTTAATTTGTTCCTCAAAACGCGTATCGCTCAGTAAACAAACGCCTGAATCACCAATCCAAAGATACGAATCTTCTCCATTGAACCCTGTTAAATAGGTGACATTTACAGGATTTACAATAAAATATCCATCTACCCCTTCTCTATCTAGAATTGATAGAAAATTTTTACGTCGTAATTGTTCTCTTTTCCCCATATCATTCCCTTTTTCATTTACATAAAAAAACGGAAACCGCGCGCTGCTGGCGACGATTTCCGTCTCAGTATTCAACGTTTCAAATCAGAAAAACATCATTTTTTGTTGAGCATTTCAACTACGCGATCCGCAATTGCCTTGACCAACGCTTCGGTCTGTGGATCTTTTCCGATTTCAACATTATTTGCGAGTATAGGATTAGACACACATCCACACGGTTGTTTCTTTTCCTTTTCTGATTCGTCGTCGCGACGAAAACGAGGAGGATCAAAGGCGCGATGCCCAACGCCAGTCTCTTTCCAACTATCGCGAAACATATCATTCGCACACAGTTCACAATTTTCCGCTTGGAGACGCGGATCCTTGATTCCCCATTTAGTCTTAAGCTGAAGTAGAGCTTCAGCTTCATCTTTATTGAAGTAACTGGTTTTTCCCAATTCCTTGGTAATCATCAGGATATTACAATAAGCGTCCAAGATTTCAGTAAGCCAGTACGCTTTTTCGACAGTCGGACCAAGACTGACGGTACCATGATTCGCAAGAACGATAATATCAGACTTATGTATAAACGGAAGAACCGTATCGGCAAACTCTTGTCCGCCAGGAATCGCGTACTTCGCAATCGGAACATCGCCCATGTAGATATCAACCTCTGGAAGAACACACTGCGGAATGGCTTCTTTCGCAATTCCAAAAGCTGTTGCGTAACGAGGATGACAATGAAGTACCGAACGAACTTCCGGACGTTCTTTCATAATAGTCAAGTGAAGGAATATTTCACTAGTACGCTTGCGCGTACCTGAAATTTGATTTCCTTCCATATCGACAATACAAAGATCTTCGGGCTTCATGAAGCCTTTGCAAATCTGAGTCGGGGTACATACAACACGATTTTCATCGATACGGTAGCTGATATTTCCGTCGTTCGCGGAGGCAAATCCCCGGTTATATAATCTACGACCAATGTCGCAAATCTCGTCTTTAACTTGATGCAAATTGAGCATACCCTGTTCCTTTTGCTATATAAAGCCACGAACAACGGCGCACAGGTCGCGCCGATGTTCCCCAAATCATTCTTCTATTCTAAAAGCGTCGTCTTACAACGAGCTTCTCTTTTTAAACTATCAAAAATTCTTTTTCTCGGACAACATCCAATTTAAAAAGACGCACCATTGAAATCCGAATTTTCGCGTACAAAACACTCAACAAGTTACTCATACATACCGTTTACGCCAACTAATCACGTTTCGTTTCTTTTAAAGCAACGAGCGCGTCTACCGTTGGCGCATCAATCACGACAGTATCCAAAATCGCGCCGGCAAAAGCGTCTACCGGACAAGAACCTCCGCCAAAAGACGCGGCGGCTTCCGCTCCCTCGCTAAACGCGACCCACTCGTCCACTGCTACGCAACAATCGTCATAAACAACAACTTCCGAGCCCCATTTTCGGGGTATATCCGAATTAACCAAACGATTTATTGCAGCGGCAACACACTCGTCTGGCTTCAAATTTCTTTCCTGTTCACAGACCTTACGCGCTTCTTCAACCGGATCAGGCTCAACCAAATCGTTAAACGTTATCGGCAAAACGATTTTAAACTGCGCGCCCACCAACGAAGGATGAACGCGACTAAGCACAACTTTACCGATCACTTGTCCTATACGCATATCCGTCCCTATTAACAGTTTCTACATAAAAAACTCATCAATTATGACCGTATAAAATTATCGACGATCAATCGAAATGGATAGGAACCAACGGCATACGGATCAAGAATAACAACGTTGGCGTTGGTTGCGGCCACATCCCGCTTTGCTTGTTCAAATGTATACGCGACTACCGCTCTGACGCCAGAAAGGCGATTCACCCAAATACATCCAATAGCCGCGTCATGCGTCGCCAAAATCACTTTAAGCGCACTATTTTTCTCAAGCTCATTCGCTATGTTTTGCGAAATTTCTTTTAAACAAGCAAGATGAAGTTCGCTAGTTTCCGCGTTGCGCGACAAATATTCACGAACGGTCTCCGGGAATCGTTCAGTTTCAGGAAGATGCGATGCGATAAGTACGCGTGGAATTGCTCCACCCCCGACTTTCTTAGGTCTACTAATGGAATTCGAAGACAAATCGCCATGAACGTCCACATTCGACGAAGAAACAGTCACCCTCCTATTTTCATTTTTTTCTGAAGCTAAAATTCCAACGGAATCAGCCTGTCCTGACGTTAAAGTAACTCCAAGTCTCCGTAATTCATCTTTTGCCGCTGGAGTAACAACAGCTCTAGGAAGAACCTGCCATACTTTAGCGGACGAACATTTCGCCAGACGCGAAACGACGTCGACAACGATAACTCGTTCCGTTACTATTAACACATCGGATTTATTCTTAGCGGAATAATCCAAGTCGCTTTCTTCTAATTGTTTTGAATGAAGAGAACGAAAATCATGAGTCAATGCGGAACTAGTAATTTCACCAGCTGAAGTAGCGGTAGAATTACGGCGCAAATCTTCCATAACCTTTGCGACTAATTCGTCTAAATCCCAAACTAACTCGTTCATTCGTTCCTATCATTCAAATTCTTAGCGGAATCAACAATCCCCACAATACCCCAACGAGCCGGAGAAAGCTTAGCTCCAACAATCTCTTTCCGCGTATAAGAACCATCGCTAGTAACAAGCACTAAATCTCCAATTCCAGCGCCAAGGTTGTCGTAAACTATCATTGGATCACTTTGAGGCGAATGATCAATATTCGAAACATGCACGGCTATAAGCATTTTTTGTCCTACCAACGAGTCGTGCTTAACAACCGAAGTAGCATATCCTATAATCCGAGCAAGATTCATACCTCATCCCCCTCTAAAAATACCTCGCGACAACGTCAATCACCTTTCCTTATCGTCGTCGCAAGCCGCTTCGTTCACTCCCAAGTTCGCTTCATTGGACTTTTGCTCAGATTCCCCCTCCAACTCACTCTGCACGCTCCTCGAGTGATGATGACGCCGACGACTCGCGGAATGCCGCAGACTTTCGCCTCGCGAGGTATAGAGACCGCTACGTTTAATTAATTCGGCTCTTCGCGCTTGTACCCTCTCAATATGACACAACTTTCTGGCAAGAGCCAGATTAACAAGCGCAAACACTACGATCGCCATGTATAGCAACACAACGACGTCAAGGCAAAAAAACAACTTATAGCATACGCCCAAAACGCCGCCGATAATCGAAAGCCAAGTGAAACCCAACCCTTTCTCATCTGCGCGTCCTGTCTTAAGCATTTTGTAGACCGACAACGCCCAACCTAACGCAAAACACCCCAAGGCGCCCATTTCGTACCAAGACAGGTAATGAAACGTATACCAAAAAAGGCTCCATTCAAAATCATCGATGGTCATCTCAATAAAATCTCTGAGATTTCTCCATTTTAACACAAAAATTCACGCTACGCCGTATTCCAACGTAACGCAAAACTCTTTTACCACAATCACATATTAAAAGAGTCTAATTTCAAGGACTGGGTTGTTGAAATTAACAATCCACAGTCGACTCAAAAAAATCAATCACGCCCCAAAATATGGAGACTTTCAACCATTGCACAACGACGACTACGCGTAAAGGTAAGCGGTCGCGTAATACCTTCGCCAGTTGGACCAGCAATTGAGTAGGAACCATAACCTTCGCCGCCGCCGCCGTTACCCGCAGTACTAGGACCGTTTTTCACAAAGATAGTCGTATTGAGCAATTTTCCCATTTTTGTCATATTAACAACGTTATTCGAATGAATCATCGCCGTATGATGGAAACCATGCTCCATTTCGAAAGCGCGTTGAATTGCCTGATCAACATCCTTACAACGAACGAATGGCAAGAAAGGCATCATTTGTTCAACAGGAACAAACGGGTTTTCGTAATCAGTTTCGCCAAAGAGCATCTCAACATCGTCAGACACGCTCTTTCCAATACCGGCAGCCAACACTGCGGCGTCTTTTCCAAGGAACTCACGACTTGGCGCGTCATGTCGTTTCTCGCCTTCTCCGACCTTGATAATACCCTTTTGAGTCATCGCGGCAGTTTCAGTAGCATTCAAACGAACGGCACCAGCGCGTTCCATCGCGTTCATCATTTCATCAAAGACGGAATCGACTACAAAAACTTCTTTTTCCGCCAAGCAAAGCAAATTATTATCGTATGCGCCGCCAAGTATAATACAACGCGCCGCGCGATCCAAATCAGCGGTTTCATCAACAACAACCGGCGGGTTTCCTGGTCCCGCAACGATTGCGCGTTTCATTTGCGACATAGCGGCGCGAGCGACGCCTGCGCCTCCTGTGACAACAAGTAAGTTAATGTTCTTGTGCTTAAAAATAACGTCTGCAGTTTCAAGCGTTGGATTAACCATCGCACACATCAAGTTATCAATACCATAATTGGCGTAAATAGCCTGATTAAAACGTTTAACCCCTTCAACAGCAACTTTGCGACCGCTTGGATGAGGATTAAAAACAACAGTATTGCCAGCGGCAATCATGTTAATCGAGTTATTGGCAATAGTTGGAAGCGAATGCGTAACAGGAGTAATCGCGCCAATAACACCAAAAGGAGCATGCTCTATGACGGTCAAACCATAATCGCCGCTAAAGACTTCTGATGAAAGAGCTTCAACACCTTGAGCATTATAACCAACGTTCAACAACTTATCTATTTTATGTTCGAGACGTCCAATCTTCGTCTCTTCCATTTCCATAGTGCCAAGCTCAACGCTTTGTTCAATACAAATGCGGCGGATCTCATCAATCATCTTTTTACGTTCGGCAATTTTGCGTCGAGAAAGTTGATCGAACGCGTCATTCGCGGCCGCAATAGCTTCGTTTGGATCTTCAAAAAGCCCATAACGTCCGGCATAACTCTTTGGAGCCACGTCGCCGCCTACCGCGCTTGCGCTCGACACGGAACCGCCAATGCGAGACAGTACTTCTTGCAAAACGCTACGCACAAGCGCTTCATTAACTTCCGCCATTTTATTATCGCTCCTATGATAAAAAGAACGCTCAGACTTTTCTTTGGATCTACGTTGCTTACTACGCCTTCGAGCCACTCGACCGACTATGCGCAAACAACGTTTCTCCCCAAGTCTCATCGCAATTCTCATTAAATGTACAGTTTTATAAAGATTGTCTTAAAAGACTAATCTAATGGCAATTGCATTTTCTGAACGGTTACAGAATCGATCACGCCAATAATAGTACAATCCACCGGAAGCGGTTTAGTTTCCGGAGTCATTCTTGCACTCGATCCTTGAACAGCCAATACAAATTGTCCCTCGCCCGCGCCAACAACATCAACAGCGACAAGAGATTTACTCGTAGTCACTAAATGATCGCGCGTCTTCGGATCAATCACGTACGGTTCGATCATCATCAATTTCGAACCTCGCATCGACTCAGTTTTCTGCGTCGCAACGACGGATCCGACTATTTTTCCGATAAACATCCAACCGTCCCCAGTTTCATTTTTTTCGTTTTGCAGTTACCGCCCGGCGTAATTCAAACGTACAAGACGATTCAACGAGTGAATAATCACGCTTTTTTTTGTTCCAATAGAGCCTTAGTCTGACGTCCAACAATAATTTCTTCGTTTGTTGGCAGAACCCAAATTTGTATACGACTCGTAGGCGCGCTAATCTTGGCTTCTACCCCAATAGCCTTACGATTCGCCTCTTTATCTAACACAATCCCGAGTTCTTCAAGTCCGCTCAAAACACTTTCGCGAACCCCCGAACGAAATTCGCCAATACCGCCTGCAAAGGAAATTACGTCGGCGCCTCCTAATTCAACAAGAGAAGCGCCAATGTAACGTCGAACATCGCCAACAAGAACTTCAAGAGCGAGTTTACACCGTTCATTTCCGGCTCGACTCTTTTCTGAAATATCGCGAACGTCGCCGCTAACCCCGCTTACGCCAAGCAATCCACTTTTAGTAGCGAGAATTTTCAACAATTCGTCAAGCGAAACGCCTAACTTTTTCATTAGATAAGAACACCAAAACGGGTCGAAATCACCGCACCGATTATTATTCAACAAACCAGTCTGCGGGCTTCCCCCCATACTGGAACATCGACTCATACCGTCTGCAATAGCGCAAACAGAGCTGGATCCGCCAAGGTGACAACTCACAATACGCTTATCCTCGCCAAAAATTTCGCGACAGCGCGTCGCGATATAACGATGACTGGCGCCATGAAAACCGTAACGCCGAACGCCAAACTGTTCAGCCCACTCATATGGAACGCCATAATAGCGATTTCTGTTGGGAATATTTTGATGAAAACCGGTTTCAAACGCGGCTACAAGCGGTATTTCCGGCAACTCTTTCATCAACATTCGCATTGCGCGAACGTAGGGAGGATTATGAGCTGGAAGGACGTCGTTAAATTCTTCCATAGCATTGAGTAAATCCTCGGTCACTGGTTGAACTCCAGTATACCCCTTTGCAAAAACAGCTTTAAACCCAATCCCGGCTATTTCGTCGGCAGATTTCAAACATCCGTTTTGTGGATCGGTCAACTGACGCAAACATTCACGAACCGCGACGCCATGATTAGGAGCGGAAACGTCTTCTTCCTTTTTAAAGTTGCCGATCGTGATCTGACAAGGACTTAAGGCTTCTCCAATCCGCTCGACGCGTCCGCGCGCCAAAAGTTTCTCATCATCCATATCGTACAAGCTATATTTAAAGCTTGTCGAACCCAAATTCGCAACTAAAATTTTCATTGCTAACTCAAACTAAGTCCGACCGTTCCGACGCTCCACCGTCACGGCAAAATCCAAAAGAAACAGCAGTTCCTTTGTCAATACAGTCGCTAAGAGCCAATAATTACCACGCGCGACAGCTCAGGTTTCAGAGCGTCCTTGAGGCGTCGCGCGTAATTATCCCAGACTCACGCAGTCCAAGCGTCAATAAGCCCTTCAGTTGGACGAGGAATAACATGAGCGGCTTTGAGTTCGCCTACGGATTCCGCAGCGGCAGCCCCAGCGTCAACAGCAGCGCGAACGCTACCTACGTCGCCTCGAACGATTGTAGCAACGAGACCGCCGCCAATTTGAATACGTTTAACAATCTCAACGTCGGCGGCTTTCGCCATAGCGTCGGCGGCATAAACGAGAGCAAGCACGCCCTTCGTTTCGATCATTCCAATCGCGTCGTTCATTTTGTAATTTCCTATATATAAGACCTTAATAAATCGTTATTTGCTTACAACTCAACGAGTCGATCTATCAATAAGAACCGATAAATCGAACTTCAAAGTTCATTCTACTCTATCACTTCGCAGGAGCGGCAACGGCCTTCTTAAGTTGCGGAAGCACCTTTTCAACGTCGTTGTTTGGACGAGCGATAACCTGAACGCCAGTAATTTCACCAATACGAGAAGCAGCGGCAACTCCCGCGTCTGTCGCAGCTTTAACAGCTGCAACGTCACCCGTAACATAAACGGTAACGATTCCGCTACCAGGTTTATCCCAACCAAGGAATTCAACGTTCGCGGCTTTCATCATTGCGTCCGTCGCTTCAAAAAGGGTAACAAAGCCCTTGCCTTCGAGAATCCCCAACGCTTGCATCGGTTTGGCCATTTTTATCTCCAATTTCGTTGAATCAGTTAAACGCACAAGTTTCGAACCTGTTTGTTTTCCTTTTTTTCCAATATTCAAATTTACTCGTATACCAGTAAATTATTTAACTAGTTCAATTTTCGTCGCATGCTCAAGATCAACCGCGTTTCCCTCGTCGGTATCGAGATGGACTTCCAGCTTGATGTTTTTACCAACGCGAACCAGGACGTCTTCAAAAACAACTGAACAAACGCCAGAATCAACGTGAAGTTTCATCATATCCTTGTCTTTTACACCATAATACGCAGCCTCCTCAGGCGACATATGAACGTGTCTCGCGGCGCGAATAACGCCCTTTTTCAACTCAACGACGCCGGCGGGACCGACAAGGACACAACCAGGCGTATTCTCAAGTTTTCCACTTTCCCGAACAGGCGGATTTATACCAAGAGAAATCGCGTCGGTATAAGACAATTCAACCTGAGATTCCTTTCGCGTAGGTCCGAGAATACGCACTGACGGAAGCATTCTTTTTCGAGGACCAATTAACATGACGGTCTCATTTGCCGCAAAGAATCCGTCTTGATACAGATCCTTCATTTTTGTCAAATTTTTTCCCTTGCCAAACAACGTTTCAACGTCTGCGTCGGTCAAATGAATATGACGCGCAGAAATGCTAACAACCAATTCTGATTTTTTCGGCTGAACAACCGGTTCCAAAGCGGGGGTCTGTTGCCCCAACATTTTAACAACAGCGTCGGCTACGCCTTCCGCATTTCCATCGGTCTCTCGGAGAAGTTGGCGAACGATCGCTTCGACCGCCGATCTGCTAACGTTTCTCATGTTCTCCAAATTCCTATATATATATATTGCGTCATACCAACCGTACTGCGCAACACGAACCCTTCCACCGCCGTAAAGCTCAAAAATGGTTTGGGTACGATACGAAAAAAAACTTCTATCTTTGCAAATTATAACCTCATTTTTCCTCAGATAAAGAACTAAACGAAAAAAAGTTTGCCTTCACAATTTATTTTTAAATAATATCGTCTATGTCGTTATTACTCGTTTTAATCAACTAATCTTTTCTCGAAACTGATCTCAATCAGTAAGTTCTCTATAGTATTTCAGCATCTTCATTCCTTGAATTGCTTTCAAAATCGTTTAGAATTCGTTCGTTTTTATGAATTCATATACGTTCACAATTCGGCATGACACTCTCGCGTCGATTTAAAATCGAGATTTACTATGTTAAAAGGACTCTCCTTTGTTGTTAAATTGGCGCTAATCGCCGCTCTGTTTACTTACCTAATTTATCGAGCTCTTCAAGGGTCGGCTTTTCAGGAATTTAATATTTGTTCAATCAATCTTCTCTATTTGCTACTAGGTTTTTTATGTAATCTTGCGGCAACGACTATCACAATCATCCGATGGCGCATTCTCGTCGAAGCGCTTGGGTTTACGCTATCGTTGTCTCACGCGCTCAAATACGGTTTTATCGGATTTATGTTTAATTTGTCTCCGGTAGGTATTGTTGGCGGAGACGTTGTCAAAGTCATGTTGCTCAAGCAAAAAAAACAAGTTCCAGTAGAGCATGCCACGGCAAGCGTCGTAATGGATAGGATAATTGGACTATACGCTATGTTTATCCTAGGGTTAATAGCGCTCTTTACAACAGGATTTTATCACAACGCGTTGCCGACTGCTCAACTAGCGGTAAAAGGACTCATATTACTAACAACCCTAACCACCCTTTTTTTAGGGATTGTAGTAACGCCGTCGAGTAAAAAAAATTTACGTTTGAGACTTGCAGAAAAAATTCCATTCATTGGCAATGTTATGCATAAATTAACGTCCGCAACCTTAATTTACCGTAACAAAAAACGAATTCTTTTTCTATCTTTTCTAGCAACGTTCGCCGTTCACTCTTTGTTTGCCATTTCACTTTTCTTTTTCGCGCTGGCAATCTTTGGCAACGCGCCATCATTAAGTAGTCACTTTATCCTATACTGCGTTGGAAACGTGGGATCTATTATTCCTCTTTCAGCAGGACCGTTTGAGTACATCTTAGACGAGCTCTACCCTTTATTCTCCATTACTGGAAGATTACCGTTTGAAAAAGGACATGGAATGACCATTGGCGTGGCGTATAGAATAGCGACAGTTTTAGTCGCGTTCGTCGGAGTCGTCTTTTATATGTTCGCACATACGGAAATTAAACAAACGCTAGATTCAACCGCCAACGAATAAAATCTGTAAATCTAATACTTCTATCCCCCAAAAAAGATACTTTTTCAAATTTGATAATTAGGGCCACAATTACCAGGTTAGTCCATTTCATCTCTAAAATCAGTGAACCTCAATAATAAAATCCCCTCAGGGGGGAGTAAAAAGTTTGCATTATATTGGTACTTTCATATCAAAGTAAGGCTAAATTTTCCAATTATTCACCGTTGTCCATACAAAAGTTAGTCAGAATCAATCAAAGTATTTTAGAACAATTATCAAAACAAACTCTATCTTTTATGTCTCAAGATATCCCGTTTCTTCTAAAAACACTCCTATTCTTATGCTTTTCCAGTCCGTTATGCTGTTGAAAATATGTAAATCTTTTTACACTTATTTAAAACCGTTTATTTAATAAAAAAAGCGTTTATTTTTTATTAAAAAACATTGAACAAATATTTATTACTATTTACAAATTATTTTTAAACTAATTAAATCTTTTCAACATCAGCTATATAGTTTAAAAATATTAAAACATAAAAACTTAGAAACTGTTTTAAAGTCTTATTTACATTTTTTTCAGATGTCTATTATAATTACTATTTATTAATAATAAAAATGTTGTCTATTTATTATCCAAAGATTTTTATCTGATTACAAATTCTACCCGTTTTATTTAATAGACTGTGAAATATCATACCTTTTATTTGTAGATTGACTCGTTAAAATTTCGTCTTTTCTTAACAGACAATTTGTAATATAATTTCAAAGTTTTAATTGGTATCGTTTACAGTTTCATAACTGAAGAAGTAGTTTTTCCTGACAGTAATTGCTGGGTATAAATATGAAGATACGTTGTCGTCGCGATAAATTCGTTCCCCTCTTTACCCTGATCTCTTCGTTTACAGCTACTCGCGACACACGTCCAGCTTTGCAGAATGTAAAGATGGTTGTCAATGAGCAACATCTTTTGCTAACGGCGGTTGGAGATGGGTTAGGAGCAAATGGCAAATTGCCTATCAATGACGGTTTTATTGTTGAAGAGGGCGGTGAAGCTATTCTGCCTGCTAAGCTTTTACGTAAAATATTAGCGGAAACTAACGATGAAGAAATCGAGTTAGAACTCAACGGATCCATGTTGGCTGTTCGCGGAATAAATTTCCGTTATCAACTAGCGACGTGGCCTGCGGAAGATTTTCCAGTAGTGGCTCCTTTTGACGCAACTTCTTATCACAAAATTGCGACAAAATCGTTGAGTGAAATGATTCGCCGAACTTCTTTCGCAACAGATGTTGAAAATTCACATTATGCTCTTGGCGGCGTTTTATTCAATTTTGAAGAAGATCGTATGTCATGCGTTGCGACCGACGGACGACGTATGGCGTATCAAATGAAATCAGCGGAATTGGTTAGAGAACCTCAAGTGGAGGGAATTAAAGAAGGTCGTGAAAACGAATCCGTTCAAGAGCAAGGAAGTAAAGCAATCTTTCCTCCTAAAACATTAAATCTTTTAGAACGCGCCGCCAGCGACGCTGAGGAAGCTTGGATTGCCGTTAAAGAAGCCCAAGCTATTATACGTTTAAATAACGTTGAAATATCGACGACATTGATGGAGGGGCGTTTCCCTAATTGGCGGGTGATTATGCCTGAAAAAAATGGAAAGTTACACGTAGACTTCATTGTTGGCGATCTTGCAAGCGCTGTTCGGCAGGCTGAAATTGTAGCAACAGAGAAGAAACCGGGCGTTTGGTTCAATTTTGAAAGCGGAAAGGTCAATATTGCCGCAGCTGGCGATGAAGTAGGGGAGTCAAGCGTTGATATTCCCATTAGCTATGAAGGGGAAAAAACTTCGTTGCGTTTAGATTCGCGTTTTTTAAATGATTTTTTACGCTGTATACCTTCTTCTGAAACCTTGGCTTTTTACTTCCAACCTGATAAACCTGCTCTCTTTGAGACAAACGACGATTACTCCTACGTAGTAATGCCGTTGACTTGATTGATCTTTGAATGTTCAACAAGTTACAAAACGCCGCCTTATAACGGTCGGCGTTTTGTTGTTTTTATGGGGCATTTTTTCACTGTGTTTTTCGTAAGCGGGACGAGGATGGAAAATGTTTGATCGTCGATTTGGGGTGAGCGTTTTGAGCCTAGTAAGGCTTTGGATAACGGTAGGGTGTATTTTTGGGGGAGGATTTTCAATTGTTCTTTCAGCTGATAATGAAAATTTGTTGGAACGATACGAATTTTCCGCAGAAAAAATGGGCGTTCCGGTTCACATTATTTTATTTGCTGAAAGCGAGGGTAAAGCGGAGACTGTTGCAACCGCGATTTGGCAAAAATTTGACGAACTAAATTCGAAACTGTCTGATTACGATCCCGAGAGCGAGATAATTCAAGTTTGTCGAAAATCGACAGAAACTGGCGATTATGTACAAATTAGCGATGATCTTCGCCTTGCTTTGACGGAATCACGTAGATATTGCGAATTGACAAACGGCGCGTTTGACGCAACTGTCAGTCCGATTGTGAAGTTATGGCGTAGAAGTAGATATTTTCATGAAGTTCCCCCTAAAAAAACTTTAGAATCAGCGAAGAATAGAGTTGGTTTAAATGTTTGGACAATCGACGAACGAGGGGTGAAGACCAATAAAGACGTACGTTTTGACGTAGGAGGAATAGCTAAAGGTATCGCTATGGACGAAGCTTTAAAGATTGCTTGCGAATTGGGCGTGCGATCAATACTGGTTGACGCGAGCGGCGATCTTAGGTTAGGCGACGCTCCTCCCAACGCCGCCGGATGGCGCGTAGGAGTTTCTTCGCTTACTGATGAACCAGCTGTTTACTGCGTTTTGAGCAATGTAGGAATATGTACGTCGGGCGACGCTAACAGGTATGTGAAAATAGATGGCGTACGTTATTCTCATATCATTGATCCGCGAACGTTTACGCCTCTTACGAGGCGTTGCGTTGCGACTGTATTGGCTCCAACCGCTACGACTGCAGACGCGTTAGCCAGTTCGCTGTGCATTCTGGGGGGAACTGAGTTTGAGAAAATTGCCAAGCATATTCGAACAATAAGCGTAAAGGAAGGAATGGAAAGGACTGAACCATTAGAGTACTTGTTGATTCAAGTGGCGAATGACTCCGAACCGCCATATACGGACGACAAAGTCGAGGTCTTTTCGTCGCCATTTTTCTCCGAACTGTTGGATAATAACAATCGTCGTTTTTAGCATTTTAAAGCGTGAGAAAATATTTGAAGACGCGGCGTTGACGTTGGGGGGTGGCGTCTAGCTTGGTTTTACTGTATAATACGGAGTTAGACGCGTCGCTTGATAGTTTGAGCGACGACTTTCATTAGGATTTTACAGATAGAAGTCGTAAGAAAAGCGCGATACCATGGCAGAATCAAACGTTCAAAAGAAGGAACTTTCTATTCCCGATTTTCAAGGTCTTATCCGTAAAATGTATGTGGAAAAGGATATAGAGCGCGGCGTCGCAGGGACGTTTATGTGGTTGATGGAGGAAGTTGGCGAACTTTCAACCGCTCTTCGCAGTGGTACGCATAAGGAAATTGAAGAAGAATTTGCCGACGTTTTAGCATGGCTTACCACTATAGCAAACGTTGTGGGCGTTGATCTCAATAAAGCTTTGATAGACAAGTATGGAACCGGATGTCCAGGGTGTGGAAAGCTTGTTTGCGAGTGTCCTGATTCTGATAAACCATGAATTGGTTTAGACTTTCTTTGTTGTGAATATAGTCGCTGGACGAGTGGAAGTAGGCGTTCTTAGAGTACGAAGTTTCGAAGACGAAGCGGAAGTGACGAGAAATAAAATGGGGTTAAGTCAAAACGGATCAAGTAAAGGAAAGTCGTCGTTTTCGTTTTGCGGTAAGCGCGGAACGTGGAGTGTGATTTTTGGCTTTTTTGCTTATTTTTTGACAATAACTTGTTGGAATAGCGTAAGTTTCGCGTGTATTGCGAGTGAAGAAGACGAGGCTTCGTTGGTAAACGCTTTTAAGCCTACGATTGATGAACTAAAAGTGGGTATTTGCGGCGTTTACAAAAATGGTTTTCAAACGCAAGCGATCGTGTCTTGGACTTCTGATGAGTTTGATTTGACGACCGTCGAGTTGGAGACTATTGATTCCGACGGCACGCCTTTTGTTGTAAAACATGTCGTATCTAGCGATGAATTAAAACTCTCGCGAATTGAAGCTCGTATTATTTTGCCGAAGGCGAACGGAAAACTTACCGTTCGCCTTTTGTCTGGCGACGAGATTGTAGCGGAACAAGTATACGCGCCTGGTAAACAAAAAGTAGCCGCTCCTTTCAAAATCGGAGAGACTTCCGTTACATTTTTTGCGCCGACGTCTTCCACAAAACCTGTTTATCTTACGGTTGGTTCTGAAAATCTCGGATTTACCGAAGCCTTTGCTGAAATGCGTTGGAAGGAAGAAGAAAGACCGACTGTTGTTTCGACTCAGTCTTTTCAAGAACTTCCGACTGACCCTCGTTCGTATGAGATTGTTGATAAATTGTTTATTTCAACGTCTCGTCCCGAAATTTTTGATTCTCTGAATGTCCATTCGTTGCAAATTCAGGCGATTGAACAATGGGTTAAAAGCGGCGGTTCGGTTGTTCTTCTTGCCGACGAGCATGCAATTCCGTTATTAAGCGGAGAAGGCGCGTTGTCTAATCTGTCGCCAGGAACTAAAGTTGCCGAATACGCGCAAGAATTTCGTAATGTCAATTCTTTGACAAATGAATTACAGAACGTTAAAAATCTTGCAATGACCGGTTCTAAGACTCACCCGTATTTGCGTACGCCGGTTATTTCTGAGTTGAAGTCCGGTTCGCAAGTGGAGATGTTGGAAGTTGAAACCCCGTTGTTAGTGGCGCGTCCGGTGGGGTTGGGGTCTATTGTTTATTTTGCAGGCGATCTTTCAGCCGCTCCGTTGGTTAATTGGTCCGGGCGCGGACGGTTAATGCTTAAAATAATTGGGATTGACCCGGATAAAAATGTCGTAAAACAAACAGGAGCAAGTTTTGTTAAGCGTGGGTATTCTGATCTTTCCGGTCAGCTACGTAGCGCGTTAGATAAATTTGACGGCGTTAAGACTGTTTCTTTTGGAGTAATTGCTTTTTTTATTTTTGCGTATTTGTTAGCGATAGCTCCGTTGGATTGGTTGTTGGTAAAAAAACTGATAAAAAAGCCAAATGTAACCTGGATCAGTTTTCCGTGTTTAGCGTTGGTATTTTGCTTCTTAGCCGTATGGATTTTTAAGTCAACTACATCCAACGTCCCTTTGGTTAATCAAGTTGATCTTCTTGACGTTGACGTAGAATCTGGAATAGTTCGCGATTCTTCCTGGCTGGGATTTTATTCTCCTACCAGTGAACGTTATGATTTAAAACTGACTCGCGGTTCTCTTGTCAATTCCAACGAGGAACCTGTTGGGGTTGAAAAAAATGACTTTTTTATTGGACTTACCCCTTTGCCTCTCGCTGGAGACAGTCTTGGCGGCTCAGATCAAAAGTCCTATATGACGCGATTTTGGACTAAATCGTATTCATTGAATGCAAAAGAAAACGCATTTGAGTTGTCTAATGTTCCATTGACAACACGCTCGAGTAAGAGTTTCTTTGGACGTTGGATCTCGACTTTAAGCGGTCTTCCGTCTTCGCCCGATCTTCGGGACGACGGGCTTGCGTTACACGGAAGCGTTGTTAATCCTTTCAATGTTCCGATTTATTCTGCGTATATTATTTTCCAAGGGGGCGCCTACTCGCTTGGAACCCTTGTGCCTGGCGAGACAAAAATAGAGCGAAGTTTGACGCGACTTGAACCAATGCGCGTTTTAAACGAACATCAAAGTTCAGTTCCGACGGATCAGTTGAGAAATTGGATTTCAACGACTTATAATGCGTCGTCTACGCGAGTTCCGTACATTTTGCGAACCGCGTCTTTCTTTGAATTTGGGGGCGGTTCGGATAACTTTGGGCTTTCTCAACGTCTTCAACGCGACGTTGATTTGAGTGAACTTTTACGTTGCGGACGAGCCGTAGTCTTGGGAACTATTGTCGATCCTGAATATGAGTTATATCAGCAAGCCGGTAATTTAGATAGAAAGTCGACCGACGTACTCGAAATTGACCGTTTGCGTAAGGAACTTGCAGAACAGAAAGGCGAAGTTCTAGAAGAAAACGTAGACAAGGCTACTGAACGGTACGGGCTTGTTGGAACGAGCGATGAATTTATGCCGTCGAAGTTCGATTGGAAACGTAGCTCTTCGAACGAAGAATGGACATTGGCGAATAAACGAACGGTTGTCGTTCGTTTGATTGTTCCTTTGATGCGTGGCGGGATCAGGTAAAATCCTTTTATTTTTCGTTTACTAGGTAAGATTTAGCGTTTTACAAATACGTCGCGGGTAAACTGATGATCAAGACTGAAGAATTAACAAAGCAGTACGGCAAACTTTTTGCGTTAAAAAATTTGTCGCTTGAACTTAATGAAGGCGATCTTTTCGGGTTTATCGGACCAAATGGTTCTGGTAAGACTACGACGATGAAAATGCTTGCCACTCTTTTGCAGCCGACTTGGGGCGAAGCCTATGTCTGCGGTATGTCGATTTATACGAAACCTAAGGAGATTCGTCGTCTTATCGGTTTTATGCCGGACTTTTTTGGCGTCTACGACGACATGAAAGTTATAGAGTACCTTGAGTTTTTCGCCGCCGCATATCGTATTAAGGGCGCCGCGCGTCGGAAGGTTTGCAACGAGGCTCTTGAACGCGTAGATTTAGGATATAAACGCGAAGCCCTGGTTACAAGTTTGAGTCGCGGTATGACGCAACGACTTGGGTTGGCGCGCGTTTTGTTGCATGATCCACAGGTGTTGTTGTTGGACGAACCTGCTAGCGGTCTTGATCCACGCGCGAGAATTGAGATTAGAGAATTACTTAAGCGACTCGGAGGGAAGGGGAAGACTATTATGGTTTCAAGTCATATTCTTCCCGAGTTGGCGGATGTTTGTAATAAAGTAGGGATTATCGAGCGCGGCGAACTACTTGTTAATGCAAAAGTTGAAGACGTTATGCGTCGCGTTCGCGATCAGATTGCGTTACTTATTGAATTGGCTGAACCCAAAGACGAGCAGTTTATTAAAAAAATTGAGAGGTGCATGAAGTTCCTTGCTAATGATGAAGTTGTCGATAGAGTTGAACTAGAACAAAAAAAAGGCGTTATTCGAACCTTTATCAAGAAAGGACTAGGTTTGGACGATTACTCACAATTGTTGACTAGACTGATTTCTGAGAATTTCAAAATTAAGTCGTTTAGCGAAGAGGAAATAAACCTTGAAACTGCGTTTATGACGTTGACGCGTGGAATTACGGCGTAGGAAACGCCTGAAAGTAAATTTAAAAAGCTCGGATGCGTTGCGAATGTAAGCGTGTCCGAGCTTTTGGTATAATTAAAATATTTATATTCGATGTAAGCGTTGGGAAAGGTCAGGTAGGGGCGTTGGAGCGAATTATTGTTTTAGCCGCTTTTATCGCGGTTCTCGTTTTTGCAAGCGCGTTGGAAGCGTCTAATGTTACTCTTAAAATCTCTTCCGATCCCTCGACTTTAAGTCAAAAGGGAGACGAGTCTTTTCGAGACGATTCCAACGATAAAGATTCATCCTTTGGCAACGAGGAATTGGCTGGTGAAGACGTTGTGAAAAAAGGAAGCTTTTCTGACGATTCAATCGATAAGAATACGGGAAACGCGGAAAATTTGATTTTTCCGCCAAAAAGCCCGCTTCCGCCAATGACGGACTCCGAACGTAATCAGAAATATCCTGTTGTAAAAGACGCCTTGGAAATGACGCTTGAAACGTTAATTCCGACGAAAGAGTTGCGAAATGTTCGCGTATTAAAAACTATGGCGAGAATACCGCGTGCGGAATTTGTTCCTAAGGACTATCGCGAATATGCGTATCAGGACGCCGCGATTCCTATTGGTGAATCGCAAACAATCTCTCCACCATTTATCGTTGCCTATATGACCGAAACGCTTGATCCACAACCTACTGATCGCGTACTGGAGATTGGCACTGGGAGCGGATATCAAGCCGCTGTTTTAAGTTGTCTTGTTTCGGAAGTATATACAATAGAAATTGTGAAGTCTCTCGGTCGTCGCGCTGCCGACGTTCTTAAAAAACTCGAATATAACAACGTTTTTGTTCGGTTAGGAGACGGTTATAATGGTTGGGCGGAAGCGGCTCCGTTTGATAAGATTATTGTAACTTGTTCTCCTGAAAATATTCCACAACCCTTAATTGATCAACTTAAGGAGGGTGGGAAAATGCTTATCCCTATAGGCGAAAGATACCTGCAATACTTTGTGTTATGTGAGAAAAAAAACGGCGAGTTACTTCGCACTACATTGACTCCCGCGAGTTTTGTTCCGATGACAGGTAAAGCCGAGACTTTACGAAAGGATATTCCAGATCCGATAGCTCCTTCGTTGATAGGAGGAAATTTTGAAGAAATTAATCCAACTCCCGGCGAAGTGGCGCCAACTGCGACTTGGAAAACTGACAGTATGATTCAGAATGGGGATAAAGAAGACTGGAACGATGAAAAGTTGTCGGTTGACGAATTGTCGATCAAACTTCCGAGTCGCCGTCCGTCCCCAGTTGGGTGGTTTTCCACCAGGAATACTTATGTCGACGAACGCGACGACGCATATGAAGGGAAACGCGTTTGCGTTTGTGACAACGCAAGCGTAAAAGAAAATCAAAATAAAAAGGATCGTAATGAAGAACGTTTTAAAGCCGCTACTCTTCCAGAAAATCGTCGTTCGTTAACTTTGACTGAAACAGCTATGAGAACTCGCCAACGAGCGGAAGAAACTGTTTGTCATTTGAGGCAGAATTTTGCGATAGACGGTTCAAACGTAAAAAAAATAACTCTTAGCGGAGCGTATCGCGTAAAACAACTCAATTCCAATGTTGATTCGCGACCCACCGTAACTTTGGTAAAATTATTTTTCTTTGATAGGGAACGCAAACCAATTCGAAAGGGCGGTGAGATAATCGTATTGTCAGCGGAAAGTTTTCCATGTTCGTGGACGGAATTTTCGCAAGTTATTCCTGTTCCGCCGCGCGCGACGGAAGCTTCGTTGCAAGTTGGAATTCTCGACGGAGTGGGAATTGTAGAGTTTGATGATTTCAGAGTAGAAAATAAAAACGCTAAATCAAGTAAGAGTTCTGGTAAATAATAGGCAAATGAATTAGTTTGTTCACGATGATTTATGTTTTACGCTGAAAAATAGGAAAATAATCGATGACGCGTTGCTATAAAATATTTTGAAAGAAGTAAATTTTTGGTCTAAACACGCAATAGAAATTAGAAAAAAAGTCAATTTTATGTTTATTTAAACTGGAAGACACAGATTTTTATATTTATAATATAGTGTTGAATTTGTAGCGGTTAGAAGAAGTAAATAATGTTTTTTTATGTGAAATCAAGTATTTAGTGTTTTTGTTGTGTGATAACTACGTAAAAAGAACGGATTTTTTTAGAAAAAAGAACGAAAAAACTCGGCTACTACTTGATTTTTCTTAACGTCGTGTATAAAATAACGCCAATCGGTGTTGGGAAACTTAGGAAGGTTTCGACCGATTGGCGTTACTTAGTAGAGAGACGTTACAAACGATAATATTGTTTAGGAATCGGGTGAATTTGATGAAACGTATCGTTCTGTTGCTGTTCGCTTGCTTTGGTCTGACGGTTGTTTCGTCAGCTCAAGCCGCCGACGTTACTTTGATGTTCTATTCACAGAATGGCAATGCTCCCGTTGCCGTCGCTCACGACGCTCATTATTCGTTGACGTCTGCTGATGGCGAAGAGGTTGCAATTGCCGATGGTACGGCTCCGAATGTTGCCGTTACCGTTGAGGAAGGCGCCTATAATTTGATTGTAGAACAAGCGTCTACTCATCTTTTTGGAACAGTCAGCGTTTATATCTCTGAAAAGCAAGATGCTCCGATGCTTTTCCTGCTGAGTCAGAATGGATTGACCTACCTTGAAGGTATTCATCCTTGCGATTGCGACGCTAATAACTGTGACGATAACTGTATCTGTGAAGTTTTTGATGAAAACGTCACTGATGAAGTTTGTCATTGTTCGAGGGAGTGTCCTTGTCGAGATAAGGGAATAGCTAAAGCTACGCAAGTTAAGCCTCAGGTTAGACCTCAGACTTTTAATAATCAGCCTTTTAATCCGCAACCCGCTCAAAATTATGGTTATGGTTATGCTCGTGGTGGATGGGCGGCTATTGGAATGATTGGCGCTATCACCGCTAGTGTTGTGGCTTTGTCTACCAATGATAATAATGATCATCCAGTGAATCCAAGCGCGATGCGTCGTGTTTTCTGATTCCTGTTTGGAATTATTAAAAGACTGAGCTGTATTGCTTGATTGAAAAAGGAGTCCTTGGGGACTCTTTTTTATTTCTTGCAGGCGATTTTTGTGACGATATGATTATGTTTATTCATGGCTAGTGGTTCTGCAAAAAAATGTCGCGCATATAAAAGGTGGTTTATATTTGAGGTATAACGTCTTTTAGATAGAACGTTTGTTCTTTATTACGTTCATTTCATTGCCTGGTTATCAGAAAACATTTATCTAAAACCCTAGAACGACGAAAATTTATTTAATTTTATTTTGAGTACGTAGTATACAGACGAAAAATTTTTTAGAGAATTGCAAAATTTAAAAAATCTTTTGTTGTGTAATATTGGGGTATTATTTGTTGAGATTGGGCGATAATAAAAGGTTTTTATGCTTATTTTACTATGAAATACTTTGCTTATTTTACTTAGTTTAATGCAATTGAGTTGGTTATTTTTTGTAAAGTTTGTGTCTTTTGTGTGTTTAATGTGAATTTAATGTTTTAAAAAGAATGTGTATATTTAATATTTTATTTCTTTTGAAACGTTGTGTTTTAAGAAGTTAAATAAAACCTCTTTTATAAAAATCCCCAGGTTATTATAATGAATCGTCCCGCATTTTTAGGGAACAAACAGAAATCTTACTGCACCTAAGCGTAAAATGTATAGGCTCTAAATTGTGTGTTGGAGCACGATTGGTTGGATATTGCTTTTACGGCCTGCTGGTTTATGTGAGAAAGGCGTCTTTCTTACTAGGCAAGTGTGACGCGTTGGTAAGTTGGAGAAAGCCCCCTTTGGTATCAAGATAGGATTAACAAATGCCAAATACACCGGAAAACGACCCCTCGAAATCGCCGACAAACGCCGGCGCAAACGCGTCCTCGCGTCCTCGCGAGACGTCGTCGAGCGGCGCACAGAGAGCTGGCGCAAGTTCCCAGAGTTCGCGCGGACGCGGTAGCGTTCGCCTTGACCGTCGTACGATCGAAGCGTTACGGCGCCCAACTGGCGGCGGCTTCCAAGTTGTGCGTGAATTAAATCTTTTCGAGCTTTTTGGGATCTTCAAACGGCAAATCTGGATTGTTATTTTAGCCACTGTTGTAGGAATGGCTGTGGCTGGATATTATTCTCAGACGGTAACGCCTCGGTATGCCGCTTCCTCGAGTGTTTATATCCCTGAGATGAACTCGATGTCGATGTTGAATACCTTGAGTCGAACCAATTTTTCCACGATGCAGAACCTTCGCGGCGATACGATTCAGACTCATGCGTTGATTATTAAATCGTATGAGATCATGTCTAAGACGTGGAAATCGATCGTTAGCGATCCAGATACTCGCGCAATGTTAAAAACAAAGGCGATTGATCCAAATAATCCCAATAACGAGTTGCTGACGGAAGCTGAGTACGTAGGGGCTCTTACAGAGATGATTTCGATTCGTGTTGGCGGTGAACAACGCGGATTTAATGAAACGAACACGATCACGATATCTTGTCAGTCGGAAGACCCGGAAGAAGCCGCTATGATTGTCAACACTGTTGTTGAACAGTATAAGCTGCACTTTTCCGACAAATATACGCAAAATAATAACGAAGTCCGTCTTGCTATTGAAGAATCACAAAAAGCGATTGCCACGGAAATTGAGTCGAAAAAACAAGCGTTGTTTGATTATATTCAAAACTCTCCGACTTCGTTTATTGGAAGCGATGAGAATAACCCTCTTCTTACATCCTTGATTGGGATGAGCGAGAAGATGGTTGAGATTGATTTTCAAAAGCTTCGATTAGAAAATCAATTGAGCGCGCTCGAGAATGCCGTAGCAGGTCGTGAGATTGAAGATATCAACGACGCTGAATTGATCGAACTTATGGGCGGCGGGGATAGCGAGTCGATTTTAACGACCATTTCCAGTATTGCGCGTGGTAACGCGTACGACACAACCGTCCGCGCTTCTGAAGTTTCTCTTACCAAAAATGCGATGGCGCAAAAAATCCAAGATTTGAAATTACAACTTTTGGATCAATTGCAGATTTATGGCGAAGGTCATACAAAAGTAGTGGCTTTAAAGCAACAGATCGACGATTTAGAGAAACAAGCAAAGGATATTGAAGATAATGCGAATACGCGCGGCATGATAGGTGTTGTTAGTTATGCCGAGCTGTTTAAGTCATATCAAGGCGCTTTGAAACGACGTCTTTCTCAGTTAATTGAGGAAAAGAATAAAATCGCCGATTACGTTGCGGAACGCGACGGTGAAGTTAGAGAAATTACTCAGTATCGAGAAACAATCGACACAATGAAAATTTCGATCGAATCTTCAAAACAAATGTTGGAGCATCTCGATCAGAATTTGAAGCAGTTGTCGTTGATGAGCGACGTTATCTCGTATCAGGTGGAAGTGCTTTCGGCGGCGCTTCCTTCCTCTCGACCTGTTTATCCGAATGTAATTAAGTTTGTTTTGGCTGGGTTTGTTTTAGGTCTTGCGCTTGGAATAATCTTGGCGTACTTAATTGACGTGACCGACGCGACGTTCCACTCTCCATCGGAAATTACGCGCGCGTTGCATATTCCAATCTTGACGCATTTAGTTTCCTTTAAACATCGGCTTAAGGATATTACCGCAAAGAAACGTAAGGAATTGCGCGACGCTCATAAGCCGGAACCGGAGTTACTTGCGTACTACAAGCCCAATGACGCGATTTGTGAAGTCTTTAGACAATTGCGTACGCGTTTGTTTAACCAACGTCCCGGTAGCGGTTGTATTGTGGTTATGAATACCAGTCCTCACCCAACTGACGGTAAAACAATGATTGTGTCGAACCTCGCAATCAAAGTTGCAGAATCCGGAAAGCGTGTTCTTCTAATCGATTGCGATATGCGTAAGCCGGATATTCATAAGATGTTTGGCTTAGAAAATAAGTGCGGTTTGTCGAATCTTCTCATGGGAGAATGTTCTTTTGACGAGGCTATTACCGACACGCCGATTAAGAACCTCCAAATCATGACAGCCGGCGCTCGAACGAGAACGCCTGCTGAATTGATTGCCGGTCAGGAATTTGATAAATTACTTGCAACTGTTCGTGAGAAATACGACGTCGTCCTCGTTGACACTCCGCCGGTATTGTATGTAAATGACGCGGCTACAATAGCGCCTCGCGTTGACGGAGTTTTGTATGTGTTCCGTATTCGTCGTCGCGGTCGCCCCGACGTCGTTTCCGGCGTTCGCGCGCTTGCGGAAGTCAATGCCAACCTTCTTGGTTGCGTTGTTAACTGCCATGAAAAGCATCGATTCTATAACGAATTTGCAACTGACGATACGTCGAATGAATATGGTTATGGTTACGGTTACGGCGGCGGTTATGGTTATGGCGGTTATGGTTATGGCGGCTATGGCTATGGCGGTTACGGCGGCGGATATGGCTATGGCGCAGGGACCGGTGGTTATGGTTACGGCGCGGGTTATGGCTATGGCGCAGGATCCGGCGGCTATGGTTACGGCGCTGGCTACGGTTACGGCGCAGGATCTGGCGGCTATGGCGGCGGTTATGGCGGCGGTTATGGTTCCGCGAGTAATGACGACTCGACTGGTAGTGGACCTAACGGTAAAAATCCCATAGACAAAAAATGAACCATCCAGGTTAATCGTTAGCGATATTGAAATCAATACAGTTTTCTGTGTTAATTTTGAAACTATCCTCAACAGGTTTCTGTCGAGGGTAGTTTTTTTATGGGGAGTATTTGGAAAAGGTAAAAGAAATTTTTTAAAAGCTGTTTTCATCCTCTTGAGTTTTACATTGATTAGCTTTATACTAGTGGCGCTTATAAGGAGTTGTATAGGCTTATTAAGGAGATTTGCGTCGCGAGGTTGAGCGAGTCGCCTTTGCGGTAAAACAAACAAACGAAAGAGTTAATATGTCGACGGAAGAAATTTTATTCGACGTTGAAGATAGAATGGAAAAGGCGGTATCGCACCTTCGTAAAGGATTGGCTGGCGTTCGTACTGGGCGAGCTAATCCTGGATTGCTTGATCCCGTTAAGGTTGTGGCTTACGGATGTGAAACTCCGCTGAAACAATTGGCTACGATTGCTTGTCCTGAACCTCAGCAGATTTTGATTCGTCCTTTTGACGTCGGAACCCTTAAGGATATTGAGAAGGGGATTATTAACTCTGATCTTGGATACGCGCCTAATAGCGACGGAAAAGTGATCCGTCTTAATATTCCGCCTCTTTCTACTGAAGTTCGTCGCAAGATGGCTAAGACGATTAGCGATCTTTGTGAGGAATGTAAGATTTCGATCCGCAATGTACGCCGCGACGGTAATAAGCAGGTCGACGCCGCCGAGAAAGCTAAGGAAATTTCTGAAGACGAGCGTGATTCGGCAAAGGAACAGATTCAAGATTTGACAAAGAAATATGAAGAGACTGCGTCTGAGCTTGCTAAGAATCGTGAAAAGGATGTAATGGAGGACTGATAATCCATTTTCTATTCTAAGGTTTATCTTAACGCGTTTTCTAGATATGATATGTTAGACGACGCGTTTTTTCTATCGGTCATGTTCTTGTGTTTTTTCTCATTGTGTAAAACGCCGTTATTTGTTAAAATAACAATTGAGTGGCGTGCTTTTTGGTTTGAAAAAGCGTTTGAGTCGCTTTGACTGCGTAAGTTGCTTGTTGTAAAACGCTGTCTTTAGATTTTTTTGTAATTGAAACCGTTAAACGAAAGTTTGACGATATTTCCGATTTCAAGATAGACGATTGTCGACAGACTTGTTGAGGTTGTTTGACATATTAAAATCGCGCGTTTATTTATGAAGCGATTTGAAAACGTGGATTTTCGTTTTTTTGCCGATTGCGAGACCTGGCAAAGTTTACTTAATATATTCGTCAATACGAGAAGTTATCGCTTAAGTATTTGATAGTGAAAATTATACGTTTTTTGTGTTGCCGTCGTTAGGCGCGGTTGCATCGCTAATTTTTGAGATCGCTCGTCTTGTTGAATAGATAGAGCGCTTTGGCGGAGTACGTTATCCTTTGGTTTTTCGGGCAAGGGATATATTGTGACATTTACTATTGTAACGGTGGTAATATTAATGGTTGTCGTCGCGCTTCTTTCTGGCGGCGGCGTCTTTTGGGGCGTTCAGTATCTGAATAAGATTCGCAAATTAGACGCAGAGAGCGAGGCAAAGATAATTATTGAGCGCGCGAAACAGGAATCGGAGAGTTATCGACGCGAGGTTGATTTGGCTCTGAAAGAAGCGTCGCTGAAACAAAAGGAAGAATTGGAAAAAGAAAAAAATAAGCAAAGCCAACTTAACAACGACAAGGAAAAACAACTTGATAAGAGACAGAATCTTCTTGAGCAGATAGCCGAGGATTTACGTAAACGCGAGTCGAATATTGCGGATTCTCAGGCGCTTCTTGATTCAAAAATTGAAGAACAGAAAAAATTGACGTCTGAACTTCAAGAAAAAATTGCTGAACAGGATAAAGCTTTATATGAAGTTCTAAATATTACAAAAGAAGAAGCTAGTAAACGTCTGCTTGAAAAACTGGATAAGGAGTTAACAGAAGAAGAAGGTTCGATTATTTTACGCCACGAGAAGAAGGTGGCCGCGCATTGTGAAGAAAAAGCTCGGAATATGATATTGCTTTCTCTTCAAAGGTATGCCGCTTCGCATACCTCAGAGGCGACAACGAGTACGGTAGATATTCCAAACGACGACATGAAAGGGCGCGTTATTGGACGTGAAGGACGTAATATTCGCGCTTTTGAGAAGATTACCGGTGTTGACGTCATAATTGACGATACGCCGGGCGTTGTTATTGTAAGCGCTTTTAACGCGATCCGTCGTGAAGCCGCGCGTCTTACGCTTTCACGTTTGATAGCTGACGGGCGTATTCATCCGTCGCGAATAGAAGAAATTTATGCGCAGTCCAGGCGCGAACTTCTTACGTTTATTCAGCGCGCCGGTGAGGAAGCTTGCCAAGAAGTGGAGATAGCGCGTCCGCATGAACGCATTGTTAACCTCTTAGGTAGTCTTTATTTCCGGACAAGTTACAGTCAGAACGTTCTCCGACATTCGGTTGAAGTCGCATTTTTAGCGGGCGCAATCGCCGCAGAAATGGGATTAGACGAACGGTTGGCAAGACGTTGCGGACTATTACATGACCTTGGAAAGGCTGTTGACCATGAATTTGAAGGCGGTCATCCAAAGATTGGCGCCGATATTCTAAAAAGGTACGGCGAACCGTTGGAAGTTGTTCAAGCCGCTCTAAACCATCATGAAGATCCGCACGCGACTAATCCTTACACAGTGATTGTATCGACGGCGGACGCTTGTAGCGCGTCTCGACCGGGCGCTCGGCGCGAAACTTTGGAACATTACGTCAAACGTATGGAAGAACTTGAAAAAATCGCAAGGAGTTTTCCTTATGTAGATCATGCGTTTGCAGTTCAAGCAGGTCGTGAGATGCGCGTTATTGTCGATTCACAGAGAACCACCGACGAAAGCGCGGCGAAAATTTGTCATGATATCGTTAAAGAATTGGAAGCGCGGCTACAATTCCCTGGGGAAATTAAGGTGACTGTTATTCGAGAAACTCGTACCACCGATTTTGCAAAGTAATTCGCGAACGCTAAAAGAACGACGTTTTGGGGAAAGCGTCGTTCTAACTTAGTAATGACGTTGCGAATAAATTTTTATAACTGGGGATATTGTTCGTCTGTCACAGGCTCGAACCATTCGGAACTTGCGTCTTCACCCGGACATTCTATCGCAATATGACTGAACCAACTGTCTTTTTTGGCGCCATGCCAGTGTTTTACATTTGCCGGAATTGTTACGACGTCACCCGGCTTTAAACTAACCGCCGGTTTTCCCTCTTCCTGGTACCATCCTTCGCCTGTTGTGCAAATAAGAATTTGTCCGCCCCCTTTACTTGCGCGATGAATGTGCCAATTGTTGCGACAACCCGGTTCAAATGTGACGTTTGCCAAGAATATGGGGGCTTTGCCAAGTTCTGTCAATGGCTTAAGGTAGGATTCGCCAGTAAAAAATTTAGAGTACTGAACGTTAGGAGAACCAACGCCGAACGCGTCGTTTTTTTCCATTTCCTGTTTATTGGTAATCTTACTCATTTTGTTCTTTCTAACGCTTTATATAAAATATAAATACTGACGTTTTGCTTGTGTCCGAACTCTAGATCTGAAATCAAGCGTTCATTTTTATTTCATTGCCTCAATCGCTTTGTTGACGCAAGCCAATGCGTTTAAACTTCGTGGATATCCGATATATGGAAGAATTTGAGATATTATTTTGATTAAAAAAAGTAAATCGTTTCCGACTTGCATATTTCCAGCCGCGTGCGAAGTTAATTGCGTATCGCATCCTCCTTGCGCGGCAATATAACAAAAGGTAAGCATTTCACGTTCCGCTAAGGTAAGACCTTTTCGCGTATAGTAGTCGCCGAAACAATTGTCAGCAAGCCAGCGATTGATATGTTTACTTTCGTCCGGACCAGAACGCCAAAAATCTTTCATTTGGTCGCCAAAAATATCAATTTGCGCTTGAACCCCCTTTTCTAACCGCGTTTCTGAATCGGTTTGCGAACGATCTTCTAATGGTAATCGCACCCCCTTCGAGATTAGAAATTCATTGACGGCGGTCAGAAAAGGCGCGACGCGTCCAATTCCAAGATATGCTGTTCCCTGATAAACAATTTCTTTCATATCGTAAGGCGTAACGCCAACGTTAAAAGCTCCGGTAAGCATTGATTTGAATTCATCAAGTCCCTGGACGCCCAGAAGCGCGGCTAAGATTGCCATGAAACGCGCGCGGTCGTCTATTTCTTTGCCGCCGAGGTCGGGCATATTGATTACTTCGTCGAAAGCAAAGTTTGTGAAAAAGTCCGCAAATTCAGGATCCGTCGACTGGAATTGAAGCGCTTCTCCTGGAAATACTTTGTCGTGATATTTTTTAGCGAGTTTAGAAACAGCCATGACGCTTCTTTCCTTTTATAGAATTCAATTCTTGTTAAGTGAAAATGTTTTTTTAGCGCATATATTTAGATAGATATACTACACAAAAATCCCGTCCAATTAACTAATCAGACAGGATTGAATTTGTGGGTTCAGACGTCGGCGCTAATTTTATGTCCCATTTTATCGCGTTTGGTTTCAAGATAGAAACGATTATGTTCGTTACAAGGCGCTTGAATCGGGACCTGTTCAACGACGGCAACGTCGTATCCTCCGTAGATAAACGCGTCGGCTTTTTTTTGATTATTTGTCATAAGTCTAACTTTGTGTAGACCGAGATCTTTGAGAATCTGGAGCCCAACGCCGTAATCACGTAAATCGACGGGGAAACCAAGCGCGAGATTAGCTTCGCAAGTGTCCATTCCTTTATCTTGGAGCGCGTACGCTTTTATTTTCTCAGTGAGTCCAATTCCTCGTCCTTCTTGCGGAAGGTAGACGAGTACGCCAACGCCGTCTTCTGAAATCTTTTGCAACGCCATATGGAGTTGATCACCGCAATCGCAACGTAAAGAGGCGACAAGATCGCCTGTAAAACAGGAGGAATGAAGGCGCACAAGAGGCGCCTCTCGGGTTGAAAGATCTCCGTAAACGATGGCGATTGGCTCGCCAGATTCATACTTAATTCTATATGCGTAAATACGTCCGTCGCCATACTTGGTTGGTAAATCCGCGTCGGCCACGCGTTCGACGATTTTTTCATGTTGGCGGCGATATTTAATGAGATCGGCGACGGTACAGATTTTTAGACCAAATTTCTTTGCTATTTCAACGAGTTCGTCTGTTGTGGCGCGATTTCCAGTGTCATTGAGAATTTCCGTAAGCAATCCTGCAGGATATAATCCCGCAAGACGCGCCAGATCGACGGCTGTTTCTGTGTGCCCGGCGCGACGAAGCACGCCCCCTTCTTTGGCTTCAAGAGGGAACAAATGGCCAGGACGTACAAAAACGTCCGGCGTACTCTC
Organism: uncultured Planctomycetaceae bacterium; assembly: GCA_964447865.1. Taxonomy (GTDB): domain Bacteria; phylum Planctomycetota; class Planctomycetia; order Pirellulales; family Thermoguttaceae; genus RUG369. The sequence continues at coordinate 200,101 of CAYUUL010000001.1, forward strand.
AGGATCGGCAAGCGCGCGAATTGCCATAGCTTTTTCTTGCGCCGTAATACCGGTGCGCGCGTTACGATGATCGACCGGCACGGTAAACGCTGTTTGAAGAGGCGCTTTATTATCTTGAACCATTTGGGGAAGTTCAAGGCGTTTACACGCGTCAGGCAATAGAGGAACGCAAGTTTGACCGCGTCCGTATTTCAGCATGAAATTAACATGTTCGGGCGTAACCTTTTCCGCCGCGCAGATGAAATCGCCTTCGTTTTCACGATTTTCATCGTCCATTACAATGACGATTTCCCCTTTGCGAAACGATTCGATCGCTTCCTCGATCGTGTTGAGTTGATAGCCCATAACAAGCGCTCCTTTCTCAGACGGTCAAGGCGCGGAACGGACGTTAACACCGCCGCGCCTATTCTAAAATAGCTTCAATATTATAGACGTTTACGTTTTTTTGTTAAGGGGTTGACGATTGTTATGAATTTCGTTCAATCCTTTGAAAACAGATCGGAATAAATTTGTATTTAGGGGGGTTGAAATCGTAGTTTACAGCGTTGTATAATCACTTATAGAATGATAAAGGAAGGCTATGTCGACTCGACGCCGATTGGCGTTTTCGCGCCGGATTTCCGCGCTTATCAAAGCGTTTGAGAAATGATTTCTCCTTGTATACATATAGAAAGACTTTTATGGCTGGTTCTACGAATCTTAACGAACATCCGGTTCATTATTTAAATCCGACGGTCGATCTTACCAGGATTAAGCGTGTTGTTTTTGATATGGACGGTACGATTTACAAGGGCGGAACCTTGTTTCCTTTTACGAAAGACGTGTTTGAAACGCTGGAAAGGATTGGCGTCGAGTATACCTTTCTTACTAATAATTCTTCAAAAAGCGCGAAAGATTATCTGAAAAAAATTATTAATCTGGGATTGAAAGCGACTCCAGACAATATTTCGACGTCCGCGACAGCCACATTCTTTTATCTTAAACAACATTATCCGAAGGTTAAGAAAATATATGTTCTTGGAACCGCTAGTCTCCGTGAGGAATTTGCCGACCACGGTTATACTTTGATTAATGAAGATAACGAAACAGACGAGCCGGAATTGGTGGTTGTCGCTTTTGACACGACGCTAACTTATGATCGGTTATGTAAGGCAACTTATTGGATTGGCGAAGGTAAACCTTATGTAGCGACGCATCCGGATACTGTTTGTCCAACTGATAAGCCGACAATTTTGGTCGATTGCGGCGCGGTGCAAGCTCTTATTGCCGACGTGACGAAAAGACGACCTGAAGCAGTGCCGGGTAAACCCGACGCAGCTATGATTGGCGGAATTCTGGATAAATATGGACTTCAAGCCGACGAAGTTATGATGGTTGGCGATCGAATTTATACCGATTTGGAAATGGCGCGCCGCGCCAAAGTTGTCGGCGTTCTTGTCTTAACTGGAGAAGCGACGCTTGAAACACTTAAAGAAAGCGGGCTTACTCCAGAATTGGTTCTTGACGACATTTCTGTTCTTCGAGATCTTCTTGTTCGAGCGAAAACTCAGAAATGAACGCAAAAGACTAATTTAAACTTATTACGGTATTTAAAAGAAAGTTAAAGAGTCGCATTTATGTCAAGTTCAACGAGTTCCGCTCCACATGTTCGATCTGATAAAGAGTACGAATATTGGCGATGGCGTATCCTTTTGGGTACGATGATTGGGTATGTGTTCTTTTATTTCGTTCGTAAGAGTATTACGATGGCAATGCCCGGTCTTGAAGAGATCGGCGTTACCAAGACGACGCTTGGTCTTTTTCTTACGATTCACGGAGTGCTCTATGGCGTGGCGCGCTTTGTGAACGGAGTTTGGAGCGATCGTGTTAATCCGCGTTATTTTATGTCGATAGGGCTTTTACTTGCCGCATTGACTAACGTATTTTGCGGTTTTTCATCCGACATTGCGACAGCGATAGGCGTTACCGGGGATTCGAAAGCGAATTTAATCGCATGGATTATCGGTTCGTTCTGGATTATTAACGGATGGGTTCAAGGAATGGGGTTCCCGCCCTGCGCAAAGAGTTTAATGCACTGGTTTGCTCCACAGGAACACGGAATCAAATTTGCGACTTGGAACATTTCCCATTCTTTTGGAGCCGGATTGGTTTTCCTTCTCAATTCGTTCGTTGTAGTTTTTGGGTGGAAATATTGTTTTTTGGTTCCGGCCTGTTTGAGTATTCTCGGTTCGATTGGTTTGTTCTGGGCGTTGCGCGACTCTCCTGAAAAAGAAGGGTTTGATCCTGTTGAAATTTATTACGAACGTAAACACGGAGTAGATAGAGCGCAAGTCGCTGAGACAGCCGCTGTTGTCGCGGAGGAACAGACCGGTTGGTTTAGCGATCTTTGTAAGAACGTTTTTTCTAATTGGGCGGTGTGGGTTTTATGTTTTGCTAATTTCTTTGTATACATCGTACGTTTTTCGATATTGGACTGGGCTCCGACGTTTTTGTCGCAATCGAAAGGACTCGATCTTCAATCAGCCGGTTGGGCAACCGCTTGTTATGAGATTTTTGGCGCGTTTGGTATCATTCTTAGCGGCATTTTGATGGATAAAATATTCCATGGCCGCGGCGCTAAGGCTTGTTTTGTCTACATGTGCGGATGTTTAATTGCCTCGTTTATGTTTTGGAAACTTGATTCCGAATCGCTTGTTTTGAATATTTTCATTATGAGTTTGATCGGCTTCTTTATTTACGGTCCTCAATGCCTGATTGGTTGCGTCGCGTCTACTATAGCGACGAAAAAGTCGGGCGCAGCGTCTAGCGGTTTGACCGGTTTATTTGGTTATCTCGCGACAATTGTCACAGGATTTGGCGTTGGACTTATTGTAGACTCCGCTACGGCGCCGTATAAAGACGCCCGCGACGAGAATGTTCGCGCCGCCGTTGTACAAGCGTTTAACGGAGCCGTAGAAAATGTAGACGCAAAACTTGATAAAAATATGCTTGGAGCTTTAATTAAGGCGTCGGAAGGATCGTATGATTCGCAACGTTCTTATGATAATTTTAAAGGAGATCGAGAGTCGTATAAAGGTCGAAAAATAACCGAAAAACTTGAAAAGAAAAATGCGGCGCTTGAATCTGTTGTAACGGATATTATTGGCGGTTCTACTGTTGACGAATCCATTTTGACTAATGTTAAAGAGATGGCGATTCAGACTTCTATCGACGGTCGCGCTAAGATATCAACCGCCGGTTGGCCGCGTATTTTTGGGATGCTTGTGGCGTCTTCTTTGATTGCGATGATTTTATTTGCATTAATCTTTAACGCCGCGTCTCCTGAATTACGTCGGGAAGAAGATGAACGCAAGGCCGCCAGTAAGGCATAGCGTAATTGGACATTGGCTTGGTTATGATACGACCGACGCAACGCTTCTCAACGCGCGTTTATGCGTCGGTTATTTTTTGGTTGGAGGTCGCGCGTCATGAAGACGTTAAATTTTATTTTTTTGTGTTTAGCGGCGATTATCGCGCTAAGCGAATCAAGCGTTGTTTATTCGGAAGACGCAGTAGTGGCTTCAGCGTTTGGCTATAATTCGTTGGACGCGACAGATTGTTTACAAGGAGCAATTGATTCCGGTGCGAAAAAAGTTATTGTCGACAAACAGGAAGGTCCATGGATTGTACGACCGATTTCCTTACGAAGCGATTTGGAATTAGTTCTTGAAGAGGGGGTAGAGATACTTGCAAAGCAAGGTGAATTTAAATCTCTTGGCGCGGTTTTGTTTTCCGCCGAAAATGTGAACAACCTCATAATACGAGGAGAAGGCAGAGGCGCGACTCTTAGAATGCGTAAGAAAGACTACTGGAATGAGCCGTATAAAAAATCTGAGTGGCGACATTGCGTGGCTCTTACAAGTTCCGCTAAGATTACATTGGAGAATTTGACTATAGCGGAAAGCGGCGGGGACGGCGTTTATATCGGCGTGAAGATTCCAGGCATTCCGTGTCGCGACATTACGATTAGAAACGTTGATTGCGTCGCTAATAATCGTCAGGGAATTAGCGTTATTAGCGTCGATGGTCTACTAATTGAAAATTGCGTATTACGCGATACTGTCGGCACGGCGCCTCAATCGGGAATAGACTTTGAACCTAATAAGGAGGATGAACAAATTTCAAATGTTGTTATGCGCAATGTAAAGTGCATTGACAATATGGGCGACGGTTTTGCGTTTTATCTAGTCAACATGAAAAATACTGGAAAAGATCTTTCTATTAAAATTGTTGACTGCGAATCAATTCGTAATTTTCAAACCGGTATCTCTTTTCAGACGGCCAACGGTTCGGATTGCGTATTACCCGGTAAGGTAGAGTTTGTCAACGTTGCGCTAGTTGGTAATAATGTCGGCGTCGCCGTTAGAAGTAAATGGGCAGAAGGCGCGTCGTTAGTGTTTAAGGATTGTAAAATTGTAACTCCGAGCGCGGATAAAGCGACTAAAGGAGGAAAATACGCCGACTATGATTTCAACGTTGTGACAGACGAAATTTACGACGGTAGATTGACGACAACGATTGATTCTGGAATTTCCTTCATTGCCGTAGGCAACGACGCAGATGCAAACGGCGGGTTTCTTTTGGATAATTTTGAAATTGTCGACGCGACTACGACTTCGCCGGAGTTATTGTTTTTATTACGCGACGCATCAAGCGAATGCGTTGGCTTTAAAAACGTTTCTGGTTCTATTCGTTCGACAAAACTAAACGACAAGGGAGCTAAGTGTTCAAGCGTTGTTACTGAATTGACCGACGAGGTTTTACTAAAACTTTTTCCCCAACTTGGCGCTCGTCGCGTAAGAGCTTTTGACTTGGAAGTTCTAAATGACGACGATCATTTAGAATTATCGAAGGAATTATCCGACGCTTGGCGCGCGAAGAAAAAAGAAATTCCTAATGTTGATTCTGGAATTCGCATTCGCGGGGGAGGTCTTTATTACTTCTATGCAGAGAGCGGAGAGAATGTAAGGTGGAACTTAACTCACCGTGAAATTGGCCAGTATCCTAAAGGAAAGGTTGACGTTGTTGTGACGACGCCATCAGGGGAAGAGATTGAATTTGACGCTTTACCAGAAGATGGCGCTAAATCGAAAGATTATTCGTTTACGACCAGGGAAAAAGGTTGGTTTCGTCTGACAACAAGTTACGGCTCCAGTACTGTCGAGCTAACGTCGCGATGCGACGTACCAATACTAATGGCGGCGCGTCCAAATCTCAATGTTTTTGGTTCATCTGGCGCGTATCATTTTTATGTTCCAAAAGAAACGAACGATTTGGGAGTTCGAATTGTTGGAAGTCCTTTAGAACGCGTTACCGCGACAATTATTGATCCAAATGGAAATGAAGTTGTGAAATTAGCTGATGTTTCTACTCTTGGAACCTGGGAAGTGGAGACTAATGACGTCGGCGTTCCTATCGCGCCCACGCCAGGTTTTTGGTCGATTAAAATGGAAAAGCCGACTATTGGAATTTTAGAAGATTACGTTGTTACTTTGTTGGGCGTTCCAGCGCTTTTACTATGAGAGACGTCTCGAAATAAGTAGTAAGAGACGCTGTTTATTAAACATTATTGGCGTTTTGTTGTATTAAAATGAGACGCCTTTTTAGGACGCTTTTTTAGATAGTTTGCTTTTAAAAATTTTTTTAATTTTTATGTGTTGTTGTAGAATAATTTAATAAGATTTTTTATATCTAAAATTTATTTTGGCGCTTTATTTGCAAATATGTATATCAAACCGGTCGGCGACGCACCGTGTGGTTTGGGAATACTTGCCCATTTCTTAAGCCAGGTTCTTTGTAGGAGCCCGTCGCGTTAGACCGGTTTTTTTGTCTTTTACACGCATGTCGTATATTTTACGACGATATGATTTCTGTTTCTTCTAATATTTTTAGTTAAAATTTCATTTCTCGTCGTTTTCACTTAACAGATTAGAAACAAATTTGAGAAATTTGTAAGCAGTTGTTAGTTTAATTTTTACTAAAAATTGAAAAGTTCCGTCGCGTGTGAGTTGATATGAGATAGTTTCAATATTTTACGCATGTTGCTTTTTACATGAAAATATTGTATATCACATTAATGTTAGCGCGTGTGTTTGGAAAATGAGCAATGGTACGCGCGAATTTTACGAAGGATATTTCAATGAAATGTGTGACGATTTTGACGTCGATTGCCGCGATTTTGGCTCTTAATATTTGTATCGCGACGTCGTGGGCTGAAAATATGACGGAGAGTAACGACATTCAACCGGGCAAACAGGTGGTAATGACCGCGGAATTACCATTGGCGCTTGGCGGCGAGTGGTCTGGCGGCGACGCAATGCCTCTCGGGGGTCCTAACCCTATAGATAAAACTAAGACGGAAACGCTTAAATACTGGCTTTTTATTCCTGTTGACGAATCAGCGAAAACAGACGACGGATTTCCTCTTCTCCTGTTTTTACATGGAGCGGGGGAGCGCGGCGATAATCCGGAAGTAGTGAAAACGCATGGACCCGCCAAATTCTGCGCCGATCCGGAACAGTCTAAAACGTGGAAGTTTATTACAGTTTCTCCACAAACAAAAGGTTTGAGATTTTGGTCGCCTGAGCAGTTGCGCGTTTTAGTTGAGCAGGTTTGTGAGAAATATCCGGTTGATCGTTCTAGAATTTATGTAACCGGTCTTTCAATGGGTGGGTTTGGCACGTGGGGAATGGTTGCCTATAACTCCGATATAATCGCGGCAGCCGCTCCTCTCTGTGGCGGTTATCCGCTAGAGTTCGCCGAGAAAATGACGAAAACGCCAATTTGGGCATTTCATGGTACGGCGGATGGGGCTGTAAAATATGAGTATTCTCGTAATCTTGTCGATAAGGTTCGCGAATTGGGAAACGACGACGTACGGTTTACAACGTATCCCGGCGCTGGGCATGACGTTTGGACTCGCACGTATGCAAATCCTGAATTATATAATTGGCTTCTTTCTAAAAAACTTCAAAAGTAAAGGTTTTGGGATGAAAAAAATATTTTTGCTATCGGTGGCTACTGGATTGTGTTTCTTTGGAACAATTTCTAGTTTTACGCGCGCCGCTGAAGAAAAAGTGGTTCCAGAACCTGGTAAACAGGTTTTAATGAAGGCGGAATTACCCGCAAGTTTGGGCGATTTGAAAAAAAACGACGACTCAATAGATCCTGAGAAGAAGGAAGTTGTCGATTTTTGGTTTTTTATGCCAAGCGACGAGTCTGCAAAGACTGACGAAGGGTTCCCGCTCATTTTGTTTCTTCATGGCGCCGGCGAACGCGGAAGCGATCCGAAGCTTGTGAAGGAGAATGGGCCGGCAATGTTGTGCGATGATCCAGAAGTCGCAAAAACGTGGCGGTTTATTACAGTTTCTCCTCAGTGTAAGTCTGGTCGTTATTGGTCTCCTAAACAGATGATGTTGTTGATCGATAAGATTTGCGCCGAATATCCGGTCGATCGTTCCAGAGTATATGTTACCGGATTATCGATGGGGGGATTTGCAACTTGGGGACTAGCCGCTATTGGTTCTGAAAAAATAGCCGCCGCGGCTCCGATTTGCGGGTGGCTTCCTCCTGAGCAAGCTTCAACGATAACTATTCCTCTTTGGGCGTTTCATGGCGACGCGGATCCCGCCGTTAGTATTGATTCAGATCGCGCTGCTGTTCAGGCCGCAAAAGACGGTGGAAATAACGACGTTGCTTTTACCGTTTATCACGGCGTTGAACACGATAGTTGGACGGCGACTTACTCCAACCCGATGTTGTACGATTGGTTTTTATCGAAAAGTATTTCTCCAACAATCACAGGTCCGAAACCTGTCCCCGGTAAGCAAGTTTTGCAAACCGCTTCCTTACCTGTTAATATCGGAAATGCTGTTTGGGGTGAAGACGAAATTGATTTAAACAGGAAAGAGAACGTTCTATTTTGGCTCTTCCAACCGATCGACGACTCGGCGAAAACGTCGGAAGGTTATCCGCTTTTACTTTTCCTTCATGGTATCGGCGAATGCGGACCAGATCCAAAAGTTCTTAAAATTTACGGACCAACGAAGCTGTGCGACGATCCCAAGGTTGCAAAGACTTGGAAATTTTTTACGGTTAGTCCGCAATGTAAACAAGGCGCGGTGTGGTCGCCAAAGCAGTTGCTTATCTTGATCGACAAAATTTGCGACAAATTTCCAATTGATAGGTCGCGAATTTATGTAACGGGATTGTCTCTTGGCGGTATGGGAACGTGGGGGTGCGCTGCGATTGGCGCTGATAAAATTGCCGCGGTCGCGCCTGTGTGCGGTTTATTAAAACCTGAAAAGGCCGCCGGAATTACCATGCCGGTTTGGGCGTTTCATGGGGCCGACGATCCGATTGTGAAGCTTGCCGACGATCAAGCGGTTGTTGACGCGGTTAAAAAAGCCGGAAATTCAGACGTTAAATTTACGGTTTACCCAGGCGTTGGTCACGATTCCTGGACTCGCGCTTACGCGGAGAAAGAACTTTACGAGTGGCTACTGACTAAGTCGCTCAAAAAATAAAAAAAACAACTGTTTTGAAGATTGGTGAACAAGTCGTTGGAGGAAACATTCCGACGACTTGTTGACGTAATTTAAAACGTAATGTATATTACATTACGTTTTGGAGGTTTGCGATGAAACAGCAAGCTCGGGAGAAGCAAGAAGAACTAAAAATTCCACAGACGGAACGCGGACGCGCTCGTAGAAAAAAGATCCTTATGGTTGCCGAACGGTTATTCGAAGAACAAGGAGCCCGCGTTTCAATTTCATCAATAATTCGCGAGACTGGCGGGTCCTTGTCTGACGTCTATAAATGGTTTGGGTGCAAAGACGACCTTTTTTGGGGCGCGCTTTGCGAAAGGTTGTTTCTTGTTCGTTCTTCATTTGAAGCAATTCGCTTTTCTGGAACGAGTGTTGCCGAAGACATTACAACGTTAGTCGAGCACATTGCTTCTAATATACCATTTAAACTTTTAAGCGTAGCGTTGCTGGAAACGAACGTATTGGGTAGTCGTCGCCAAGAGGCTCTTACCCGTATTGAAGATTGCACTAACGTTCCGATTACAAATATATTTCAACGAATACGATTGGAACGCGGCGTTTCTTTTCGTTTAACAGACAAAGAACTAGCGTATATTGTGGTTCGTTATTTTCGCGGCGTATTGGTTGAGATGGCGTTGGGCGCTGAGAACTGTGTTCAACGTCTTGCGGATAGTAAACGTTTGCTTGTGTCGATTCTAAATTCTTTCATTGTTTGTGACGCAAAGGATTCGTCGTTGTGAAAAAAGCCGTCAAGTTCCTCGTACTTTTACTAATAATTGCTGTTTGTAGTTGGGCGTTGTTACAATATGTTAAAAGAGGAAACGTAACGAACTCTGAGTTTCTTTCGTATTATGGGAACGTTGAGATTCGTCGCGTCAATATGAGTTTTCGCGTTGGAGGTCGACTTGAAGACGTCCTGGTTGAAGAAGGAATTTCACTTAAAAAGGGCCAAGCGTTTGCGCGTTTAGATCGTTCATTGTTTGAAGTTGAAGTTAAATTAGCCCAATCCGCTCGCGACCAGGCAGAGGCCGCGTTAGAACAAGCGAAAGCAGAACTTGCTAAGGCTATTGCTGGACCTCGTAAGCAAGAGATCGACGAGGCGCGCGCATTGGTAGAAGAATATAAAGCCGTTTCTTTACTAGCGGAAACTGATCTGGCGCGCAATCAGAATCTTATCGGTAAAAACGCGGTTAGTCAGAGCGGTTTGGATTCCGCGTTATCGACGCGTGACGTCGCTACTTCTCGTTTAGTTCGCGCTGAGGCAAGTCTTAGCTTATTGGAAGAGGGAACTCGTCAGGAAGATTTAGATTCCGCTCGGGCGGCTGTAACTCAAGCGGAAGCCGCTTTGACTCAGGCTGAGGCGACGTTGGAACGCGCTCGTATTTCTCTCGCGGATACGGAACTTTTGGCCCCAAACGACGGAATATTGTTGACGCGCGTCGTCGAACCTGGCGCGATGGTTTCAGCTGGGCAAACTGTAGCTACTTTATCTCTTCGCGACGCTGTGTGGGCGTATATTTTTTTGGAAGAACCGGATTTGGGAAAAGTTGCGCCAGGAATGAAGGTTGAAATTTCAACTGATTCTTCAAAAAAGGTTTATTCTGGACATATTGGATATATTTCACCGGAAGCCGAATTTACCCCAAAGACTGTCGAGACGCCAAATCTTCGGACAAATCTTGTTTACCGCGCTCGAGTTGTTGTGGAAACGCCAGATCTTGGATTGAGACAAGGAGCGCCGGTTGACGTAAAGATTCCTCTTTTGAACAAATCGACTCTTTATGATTCGGATTTATCAAGGGGCGTGCGCGAATGATTGTATTTGAATCGACGACAATGCGATTTCCTCGCAAGTCTGAACCTGCCCTGGACAATTTTTCAGCGACGATTAAAGCAGGGAGAATTACAGGACTTGTTGGTCCTGACGGAGCTGGTAAAACAACCGTAATGCGTCTTATTGTCGGTTTATTGGTTCCTACCTCCGGTAAAATTACCGTTTGTGGGCGAGACGTTGCAAAAGAGACTTCGCAGATTCGCGCCGAACTTGGCTATATGCCTCAAAAGTTTGGTCTTTACGAAGATCTTACCGTAATGGAAAATCTTACGCTTTACGCAAAACTTCGCAATCTTCCGCGTTCACAACGAAAAGATCGATTTGAAAGGCTTCTTGAATTTACTAATTTATCGCGTTTTACCAAACGTTTAGCTCGACGGCTCTCAGGGGGAATGAAACAGAAACTTGGATTGGCGTGCGCTCTTATTACAATGCCGCGAATACTAGTTCTAGACGAACCAAGCGTTGGAGTCGATCCGCTTAGTCGTAGAGAGTTATGGCGTATGGTTCGTGAACAAACTACCGACGAGACTATCGTCTTGTGGAGTACTTCGTACTTGGACGAGGCTGGACATTGTGACGAAACAATTCTTTTGAATGAAGGAAAACTTCTTTTTGCGGGACTTCCAAAAAATTTGACGCAAAAAATGAATGATTGCGTTGTTCGTGTTCAAAGAGTGGCGTCTCAGGAACGACGACATTTGGTTGCGACGCTTTTAAAGCGTCCGGAGATTGTTGACGCGACAATTCAGGGAAGTTCAATTCGCGTTGTTTTATCTCGAGCGTTCGAATTGACTCGCGATAAAATAGAAATTTTTGGAGGTCGAGACGTTGAAATTGTTTCTCCGTGTTTTGAGGACGGTTTTATCCAGCGATTGGGAGGCGCGCCAAAGGAAAATGCGGCTGAAAATATTGAAAATATGGGGCGACGACATTATGGAGACGACGTCGTTGTCGCTCGAGGATTGTGTAAAAATTTTGGATCTTTTACCGCTGTTTCCGACGTTAGTTTTAGTATTAAGCCTGGGGAAATCTTCGGTTTGTTAGGTCCAAATGGAGCGGGGAAGAGCACCGTTTTTAAAATGTTGTGCGGACTACTTCGTCCAACTTCTGGCGACGGTTACGTGGGGGGGGTAAGTTTACTTAAAGCTCCCGGCGCCGCTAGAAATCGATTAGGATACATGGCTCAAAAATTTTCGCTTTATACCGATTTGACAGTACAACAGAATTTGAATTTTTACGCCGGACTATATGGTCTTTCTTCCGTTGAGAGAGAAAAAGCTATTGAGCGCGTTCTGGACGAATGCGATCTTACACGATTCCGTTCAGAAAAAGCCGGATTACTTCCATTGGGGTATAAACAACGCCTTGCTCTTGCAACGGCGACAATACATGCTCCAGACGCTCTTTTTTTAGACGAACCGACTTCAGGCGTTGATCCTCTCGCGCGTCGTGAATTTTGGAATCGCGTCAATCGTCTTGCGTCGCAAGGCGTGGCCGTGCTTGTAACTACACATTTTATGGACGAGGCGGAATATTGCGATCGACTTGCTCTGATTCTTGACGGACATAAGATAGCGGAAGGCGTTCCAGACGATCTTAAACAAGCCGCCGCTACGCTTGATAATCCCGAACCAACGCTTGAAGACGCGTTTATCAGATTGATTGAACGCGGTAGGGAAGGGAGCGTTTTATGAAACGCTTAGAACGTCTTTTGGCGATTATTGGAAAAGAATGGCTTCAAGTGTTTCGCGATCCTAGCGCGCTTTTAATCGCGTTTGTTTTACCGGCAATAATGTTATTTATCTTCGGGTATGCCCTTTCCCTTGATACAAAAGATATAAAAACTGGCATTGTTTTGGAAGATTCGAATTCGTTGGCCAGATCTTTTTATAACGCGTTGTTTGCTTCGCCAAGTTTTGACGTCTTGTATTATTCGAATCGATTTTCCGCAGAAAAGGGACTTCAAGACGGGACGATTGGAGCCGCGATTGTAATACCGAATAATTTTTCTCGTGAAATAGAACAGGGAAATTTAGGCGTTATTCAGGTTCTTTCTGACGGCGGCGACGCCAATTTAGCGTTGATTACCGAAAATTATATTCGAGCCGCGTTTATTAATTGGACGACCGGACGATTGAACGAATCGGGAGGCGCTTCAATTGCGAGTAAGCTCGAATTGAAAACGAAAACCTTGTATAATTCAGCGCAGATTTCTCGCAATAGTATTGTTCCTGGTTCTATTGCGCTTGTTTTAGCGATGATAGGAACTCTATTAACTTGTATGATCGTAGCGCGAGAGTGGGAACGCGGAACGATGGAAGCGACGCTTGCCACTTCCGTCGGCAAGTTTGAGATGTTTACTGGAAAATTAATACCGTACTTTATACTCGGTTTACTAGGGGCTCTTGGAAGTCTTGCGATTGCTCGATTCCTTTTTGACACGCCGTTTCGCGGTTCACTTTTGGCGTATTTATTGACTTCCAGCGTATTTCTTCTGGGGACTACGTCGCAAGGATTATTGATATCGTCCGTATGCCGCGATCAGAGTATGGCGTCGCAGGTGGCTTTGTTGACGAGTTTTTTGCCCAATTTTTTACTTTCAGGCGTACTCTTTGAAATTGACGCAATGCCTAAAATTTTGCAACTGATCACATTTGTTTTTCCTGCCAGATATTATGTGGTTTGTATGCAGACAATTTTTATGGCTGGAGACGTCTGGTCTGTGTTGCGTCCTCAACTTGGAGGTATGGGAATTATTGGCATTGTTATTTTTATTTCCGCGATCGCTAAGACGCCAAAACGCTTATAGCGCGTCGATCATTGGGTTGGGGGTAACGTAGATTGGTGTTTCGTAAAAGTGTGAGGAACGCGTTTAGTTCGATACGTCGCGTTTGGCGGTTGATCTTGAAGGAACTGTTAATAACGATTGGAATACCGGAGATGTGCGCGGTTTTGATTGTTCCTCCTCTTATGCAACTCGTCATGTTTGCCTATGCGGTATCGTTAGAAGTGATAAACGTGCGCGTTGGCGTTTGTAATATGGATTTTGGCGTAGAATCTTCAACTTTTTTGAAGACTTTGACTGCTAAGCCTGTTTTTTGTGAAACTGTTTTCTACCATAGTTATGATGAATTGAAAGACGCGATTGAAAAACGCGATATTTTTGTAGCGATAGCAATTCCACAGGATTTTTCTCAAAAGTATTTGTCTCCAAATGAGACTGCGGATTTACAATTGTTAGTAGACGGTAGACGCGCGAATGCCTCGGCAATTGTGAGCGGATATATTTCGTACATCGTTCAGACGTACGGAATTCAAGCGACGGTTCAAAATACAGACATGAAATTAGCGTCGACAAACGACGTTGTTATTCGTCGTTGGTTCAATCCGAATTTATTAGCGCGTAATTCGTTTCTTCCCGGATTGATTTGTCTTCTTACCACGACTGTTGGAATTATGGTTTCAGCCTTGTCTATTTCGCGCGAACGTGAAATGGGAACGTTTGAACAGTTGTTAGTTTCTCCAGCTTCACCGTTCGAAATAGTAATTGGAAAGGCTATCGCGTCAGTTATCCTTGCGACATGTTCTGTTTTTCTTATAACAGGCGTGACTATCTATTGGTTTAAACTTCCTCTTCTTGGATCGTTTTGGATTTTATTGGCGGCTTCCACTCTCTATCTAACGTCTATTGTTAGCGTTGGACTTGTGATCAGTGCGGTTTCGTCGACGCAACAACAATCGACTCTTGGCGTTTTTCTATTTATGCCAACCGCCGTTATGCTTTCAGGATTTGCCACTCCGATTCAGAATATGCCTCTTTGGCTCAGAGTAATAACGATTCCTAATCCTGTACGGTGGGAAATGGAGGTTATGAAATCGCTTTTTCTTAAAGGAACGTCTACGGAAGTTATTGTGCTTCGATTAATCCCATTGGCGTTAGTAGCCGCGTTTTCCCTTATATTCGCTTGTTATATGTTTAACAGACGTAAGGAATGATGAGTGTGAAAAAACGTAGACAGCGTAATTTTTTATGAAATTATGTACAGGTTCACGTATAAATATTTTGAAAAAAACAAACGAAAAAAAAGTTTATCTTATTGAAATAAATCATGGTGTTTTGTACAATGTAGACAACTGGAGCGTGATTGTGCAGATTAGACACAAACGTTTTTGTTCGTCGGCGCGTTAGCCGTCGTTATATGAAAATTTACGTTGTCGGCGCGTTGGCGTTTGCCCCCGGCTGATTGTTTTTATAGACTTTAGGAGATTTACACATGGCTGAAGCGTTGAGCGTTAGTATCTTAGGATACGGTATGATGGGTACGGTGCGCGCGGTAGCGTACGAAGCGGTTTCTCGTTATTATCCTTCGACTCCTATCAAACCAGTACTTTACGGCGCTTACACCTATACAGACGGCGAATTTGCCGCCGCAAAAGAAGTTGGTTGGAAGCCGAGTAAAGATCTTGACGCCGTTATCAAGGATCCGGAATGTCGTTATATCGACGTGTGCTTGCCGAACGCGATGCATCACGACGCCGTTATGAAGGCTCTCGACGCCGACAAACATGTTTTCTGTGAAAAGCCGTTGTCCGTGACCGTTGATGAAGCTCGTGAAATGATGACTGCCGCAGAGAAGAAGTCTAATCTTCTTAACGCCGTCAACTTTATCTATCGTCGTTGCCCTTCCAACGTTTACGCTCGTAAGCTTGTTAAAGAAAATAAATTTGGCAAACTTCTTGAAGTTCGCTCCTTCTATAATCAATCTTGGGGCGGTCCCGATACGCCGTATAGCTGGCGTTTTGGTAAGGCAGGCGGCACGTTGGGCGACCTTGGTTCTCACGCAATCGATATGCTTTACTATGTGACGGGGCTTCGTCCGGTTGAACTTTGCGCGATGCAAGCTACACATATTAAACAACGTCGTAAGCCGACCACCGTTGGTTCTGACCTTGAAGCTCGTATGAATCGCGGGGCCGGGACGCAAGGTCAAGTTGAAATGGTTGACGTTGAAACCGACGACGCTACTCGTATCATGGGTATTCTCCCCGGCGACGTCATTTGGTCGCTGGAATGTACTCGTAACGCGTGGGGAACTGAGAATACCCACGGATACGAATTGTACTTTGAAAATGGCGCGATTGCTTGGAATTACGACGACGTCAACTATCTGAGCCTTTATGACGCCAGCATGCCGGAACGCGGATGGTCTCGCGTGTTGACTAATCGCGGTGGAAAAGATTTTGCCTATCAATCTTTTGCCGATGGACATATG
Organism: uncultured Planctomycetaceae bacterium; assembly: GCA_964447865.1. Taxonomy (GTDB): domain Bacteria; phylum Planctomycetota; class Planctomycetia; order Pirellulales; family Thermoguttaceae; genus RUG369. The sequence continues at coordinate 215,796 of CAYUUL010000001.1, forward strand.
TATGGCTATCGCGACTTTACGGTCAATGCTTGCTATGAAAATATGCTCAAGATTGCCGGAGCTGACGAAGTTGCCCCGATCGCGACATTCCGCGACGCCTACGACGTTGAACGTACTATTGAAGCTGTTCGCGCTTCTTGGGAAAATCGTTGTTGGACTAAATTGGCCGATTTTACTTGATGAAAGAATTGTCGCGTAGCGCGTCGGTTTGACGGCGCGCAAGGCAAATGAGAAAAGGCGCGCGAGGGTTTATTTGACTTTCGCGCGCCGTGTGTTTATTGCGAGTTGTTCATGACATTTCGTTTACGTTATTTCACGTAACGATCAAAATATTTCTTCCAACGTTTAGCAATAGTTTCTTTGATTTCCGGCGCAATTTCAAATTTATTTTTTTTGAAATTCTTCTGAGTTGCGGCAAATTGCGTAAAATCGTCTTTTTTTTCTTCGAACCCTTGTAACCCAAGCTCTTTGTAGATTTTTTCGAGAGTTTCGACCGGTTGCGCGACGAGTTGGTCGTAAGAAATCTCGCAGAGACTACCTTGGGGAATATCTTTTACGTCTTCGCAGAACGCGTCATACATTTCTTCAAAGTCGCGTAAAACTTTTTCTTCAAGGGATGGACCTCCTTTAGGAAACTGTAACCCGTGAGTTTTGGCAAGTTTTGTCCAAAGGTTGACCGTTGATGGAAAAAGAGTGAACGGGTCGCGAGAAATATGTATGAACTTCGCGTTCGGAAACCTTTCTCGTATCGCTTTAATTCGCGCGGTATGCGGCGGCGATTTTAAAACGATTGTTTTATTGTAGGCGATAGTAAGCGCTTTGAGCAAATATTCGAGCGAATCGAGCCAACGTTTACGGTTTTCGTTGGAAAGATTGCGTAACGTGAGGTAGTCTGAATCGATTGGTTTATTGTTGGGAAACGCAATATCGCGATAAGGCGAGTTCATACCAAGCGCACAGAGCGCAAATTCGTCCTCTTGCGGTCGATTAAGTCCAACGGCCATATTGTCCATGGGGCGTTTTTTCGGCATAAGATATTTAACCCAAGGACGAAATATAGAACCGGAGACGAGAAAATGAGCCGGCGCGAAACATTCGTAAGTGTCGGAACACGCGAATTGCGGATCGCGCATCATATATTCGTGTAGCAACGTCGTACCGCTTCGCCAGTGTCCAACAATAAAAATTGGTTCTCCAACGAGTTGGGTTTCCCTTAATTTTCTTCCGTAACGTAATTTCTGCAGACCGGAAAAAAAAGAATTACTAACGGATAACAACGAGACGACAAACCACATCGGCATACGACCGGGGGCGATTCTCCACTTACCGGAATTGAGTAATTTTATCCATGCGCAGAAGGTCATACCGTCCCAGATGCGCGGATTCCAGAATCTATCGGCGCTTCCCCCGCTTGTGATTTTCACAACTCCGTTTTTGGGCGTTTCCTTTTTGTCTTCGGACATTTTTAATCTACCGTTATTTATTTTGGTTTACGTTGCCTTTAAATTCAATTGAGGTTTATTTAACGATATGTATTCCGGCGGCGTCAATTTCGTAGGGAATTATATCGTCTGAACATACGCTGCCGCGATGTTTGAAAATATACATGGCCCGGCGGAATTTTAATCCGTCGCGAATCTTACCAAGGTAAATAACGGTATTTGCTTGCGCAAAATAATCCCCTTCTTCCAACGGTTTTTCAATAAGAGCTTCCAGCGACGTTTCTCGCGCTGTATAGCTTAGTATTGAAGCGATTTTGTCGGAGGAATACGCGTATTTTTCAATTTCTTTTTCGTAACTTCGATAATCTTGTCTGAAAAGATCTCTCGCGACCCACGCAGCGTCCTTTTTGACAATCTGTCGATCGACGTATTCAAGGAGTTCAAACTGAATTGAATCTCCTTGATGGTCTACCGGTTCGATTCCATCGATCACTAAGCGTCGAGCGCCTTGTGAAAAATTGGTATAAAGAAACGCGATTGTCGCGTCAAGTCGACGCGTAAGATCGTATTTCCACTCGCGCCATTCGTCTTCATCAAGATCGCGTTTAGTAACGCGACGTCCGCTATAAGGAAAAGCTTGGAAATAGTCGGCGGAATATCTTTGCCCTGATTCGAAACTTTCAAAAAATTTATGGGGATCAAACGTTTGATTTGGATCCTGTTCCGTTATTTCCCAATTGAAGAGCGATTGAGCATATTGGCTATGATTTTGAGAGTCGCCGCGCGCGGTTAAGTCAAGAATAACGCCTCGCCTGGCTTCTTCCGCAGAAAGGCCGGCATTGAGAAATTGAAGTGAAAATTGAGTCTTACCAGCTCCGGAACTTCCAACAATGGCCGTTGTTGTTCCGGCGAGAAGCCCGCCGCCAAGATGTTCGTCGAGACCGGGAACGCCTGTAGAAAGTCGTGAGGTCATGAGGATAGCTCCAAATTTGGCTTTAATAAACTTCCAACACCGAGCGATATAAATCGACGGCATAATACAAGAACATGATTCTGGTCATTTTATCGTCGTTGCGAGAATAGTCCAGACCTGTAAAATACATGGAAGAATATCAAAAGAAACTAGTATTTCCGAGTTTTACTTAGTATAATGTCGATAGGATTGTTCCATTGGGAACGTAGATTGACAGAGAAGCAAGTTACTGTAGGAGAGTTTCGAAGATGAGAGATATGCCGGTAACAGTTTTAGGTTTTGGCGCGATGGGCCGCGCTCGCAACGTTTCATACGCCAACGTTGCGAAATACTACGGCGACGCCCCTATCAATCCGAAAGTTGTTCAAGGGTTTGTTCTTCCTCATGAAGCGGAAGCCGCGCGCAAACTTGGCTGGGAAGTTAATCTTGATATGATGGACGCCGTTCGAAACGACAAATCAGAATACGTTGATATTTGTTTGCCAAACGCGTTGCATTATAGCGTTGCTCTTGCTGCGATCGAAGCGAAAAAACACGTGTTTTGTGAGAAACCGCTTGCTATTTCAGTCGATGAAGCGCGTGAAATGGTAGAGGCCGCGGAAGCGTGTCCCGGTTTACTTAACTCTGTTAATTTTATCTATCGCCGTTGTCCTGCGAATGTCTACGCTCGTAAAATCGTTCAGGAAAATTGGTTTGGAAAGTTGCTTGAAGCGCGTTCTTATTATAACCAAAGCTGGGGTGGTCCCGGAACTGGCGGAGGTTGGCGATTCGATGAAAAAGCAGGCGGCGGCACGTTGGGCGACTTGGGTTCTCACGCGATAGACATGCTTTATTTTGTAACCGGAATGCGTCCTTCCGAGGTAGTCGCGACACAAGTGACTCACGTCAAAGAACGTATGTTCAACGTTACTAAAGAGGACGGTTCAACCGTTCGCGAATCGCGTCCTATTGGCGTGGACGACGGCACGCGGTTTGTTTACAATCTCCCTAACGGCGCGATAGGGTCGTTTGAGTGTACTCGCAACGCGTGGGGCGCTGAAAATACGCAAGGGTATGAATTCTATTTTGAAAACGGCGCTATCCGATGGTGTTACGACGACGTAAATTACCTTTGGGTTTATGATCCGAGCATTCGCGGCAGGGGCTGGCGTCATGTTTTGTGTAATGCAGGCGGTATGGCGTATTGCCACTTTGGCGGCGGTCATATGGATGGTTATCGCGATTTCCTTACGTCCGCTTGCTACGAGAATATGCGAGCGATTGAAGGTATGGATCCCATAGCGCCTATTGCGACTTTCCGCGACGCGTATGAAGTTGAACGCGTTATCGAGGCGGTTCGTCGCTCATACCGCGAGAGACGTTGGGTCAAACTTGACGAAGTAAAATGAATAACGTTTGACAACTTACAGTAGACGTTCCGCGTTGTCTAAGAGATTTGGACGCGCGGGGCGTTTCCGTTTTTTGCGCCTATAAATTTTTAAAGGCCGCGTTTTGACTACGTAGCGACAATTATAGAGGGACCGTTATGGCCGCTAACTTAACCCCGCAATATTTACGTGCAGAAGAAGAATATCGTCGTTCACAAACTCCAGAAGAAGAACTAAAGTGGCTGCAAGTCATGTTCGCCGAGATCCCTAAACATAAGGCGAGCGAAAAGATGCAGGTCATGCTTAAGACGAAAATCGCCGACGTTAAAAAGGAGATTGAGTCGTCGAAGGGTTCGAGTAAAAAGGTTGGTAAATCTGTTAAAATTCCTCGTCAAGGAGCCGGAACTGTTGTTGTGATCGGAGGTCCCAACGCTGGTAAAAGCCAATTAGTAACGTTTTATACGAAAGCAAAGCCAGAAGTGGCGCCTTATCCTTTTACGACCCAAAGCGCGACTCCCGGCATGATGCCTTGGAAGGACGTCTTTGTTCAGTTAATTGATACGCCGCCGATTACACCCGATTTTTTTGAAAGTTATCTTTATGGGTATATTCGCGGAGCCGAGCTCGTTTTACTTATGGTTGACCTTGGCGATGACGACGGAATCCAGCAATGCCAAGATGTGTTGGAACGTTTACAAAATGGTAAAACTCGTCTAGGTCGAGAGACTGGACTTGATGAAGACGACGTTGGTCTTACGTATACAAAGACTTTTCTTGTCTTTAACAAATGTGATCTGCCCGATTTCAATGATCGATTAGAGTTGTTTCGTGAGTTTTGTAAGACGGATTTCCGCGAATTTCAAATTTCCGCAACCGAAGGGACTGGGATGGAGGAATTGCGCGACGCGATTTATGAAGCAATGGGCGTTATTCGCGTTTATACTAAACAACCAACCCAGAAAGAACCGGATAGAGACAAGCCTTTCACTTTAAAAGAAGGGTGTTGCGTTCTTGATCTCTGCGATCTAATTCATAAGGACTATGCGACGCGGTTTAAGTCCGCGAGGGTTTGGGGAGAAGCCGTTCATGATGGAACTGTTGTTAAAGGCGACTATGTGATTCATGATTGCGACGTTGTTGAATTGAATATCGCGCCGTAATTTTTGGATATGAAGTTGACGACTTCATTTTTAAGCAAAGGGACTGTTTGGAAGTCCCTTTATTTGTGTTGTAATTCGTAATGTTCGGTGAAGTTGCGTTGTTGTGGCGCTAAAATTGAATGTTCTCTGTTGAGTAATTTTATCTATTTTGTTTTTTCTTTTTTTAGCGCTGTCCTTTTTCTTTGAAAGAATTTGTATTTTTATTTTAAAATCTTGATTTTATTGAAGACCATGTTTTAGATTGTCCGATAAATCACCCAGATAAAAGCAATGTTGAAAGACATTGTTATCGACGTGCGTTAAAGGAATGACGTTTGTTGAGTATTGGAGACAAGGAGACGTGAGCTCGAAAGAGTCTTTGCTTGCTTGTTTAATCGTTCTATCGAACGAAGTTAGTTGACGTATAGTCGAGTCTGACAAAGGCGTTCTAGAATGGATGAACTGCTTGTTAAGACGTCTCAGGGTTTTCGTAAATAAAGGATTTGAGATGAGATTGATGGAAACTAAAGGGCTAAAGACGTTTAGCGCCGCGATTCTTGTTGCGTTGCTAGTTGCGCCTTTGGTTGGTTGTCAAGTTACGCGTAACGGCCAGACTTTGCCAAGTCCCCATTATTTGGAAGATGATATTCAATATCATCCGTCTGGAACGGAATTCCAGTATCAACAAGAGGTTGATTATATGAATAAGGCTAATGCTGAAAAGGCTGCCGCCGCTGTTCAAAATGGTCAATATTGATTGATAATTACCCGGTTAAACCCGTTTGAATAGAACAAGATAGACTCAATTATTTTATAATGAATATTGAGTTTGTCTTGTTTTTTGTTTCTATGTTGAAAAATTTTTTGCGTCTCTTTTCAAGTACGTTTCTCTTGATTATATTGAACTGTTATCGCTGTAGCGTATATTTTACCTTAAAATAACGGCGTTTATCTAACCAATAGGGGATAATACTTTGTTAGAGAAATTAATGTCGCTGGAATTCACACCCGTAGTTCGGTGTTGGGCGGTGTATGCGCTGTTCTGGTCTGGGTATGCGTTTTGGGTTGGGTTGGTCGTTCGCTTTTTTTTACCTGGACGCGGTTTTCATAAACCATGGACTTCTTTTTGCCTTGGAGCTATTGGGGTCGCGCTTGGTCCGCATATTGTAAAATTATTTATTGACGTTAAGAATTATGATCCTGTTAGTCCTTTTGGCTTTCTTGTAGCATGTGTTTTTTCACTTGCCGCGACGTTTCTCTATTTTGTTTTTGTCTTCTTGTTTCCGAAGAAAGATGAAGACGATGAATATGAGAATGACTTAGCCGATGAAAATTATTACGAATCAGACAGACATGAACGTCGTTATGAAGAGCAGGTAAACGGCGAGCGTTATGATGAACGCGCGTCTAGAGAAAGACGCGATTTTCGCGGACGTCGGCGTTGATTGACGACTGGAAATAACATAAGAAGCTGTCTTTAGCGAAGGAAAAAGAGAGTGTTACGACGAGATTTTTTGCGCGGTACGGTAGCGGTTGGCGCGTCGGCGTTGTTATGCGATTGGAACGCAAAAGCCCTTTTAGGTGGGGAGTGTAATTTACCAAAAAATGTTGTCTTTCGAGGTTCATATTTAAATTCTAAGTGTGTTTTTGAAACTACCGGACGCGGACGCGTAGCATTCCTCGGCGGTTCGATCACAGAAATGGACGGTTATCGTCCAATGGTCTGCGAATATCTACAAAAGAAATTCCCTCAAACTAAATTTGAGTTTGTCGCGGCTGGAATTGCGTCGACAAATTCTGACGTCGGCGCTTTTCGTTTAGAGAACGATGTGATTGCGAATCGTCCAGTTGATCTGTTCTTTGTAGAATTTTCGGTGAACGACGATCAGGATGGAATGTTTGATTACGAACATTCCGTCAGAGGAATGGAAGGAATTATTAGACACATTCGGACGTCTTGTCCAAATGTTGATATTGTCATGACTTTCTTTGTAAATGAGAATCTCATGCAAAAATATCGTGAAGGGAGCGTGGCGACAAGTATTAAAGCGCATCGCGCCGTTGCTGAACGTTACGGTATTTCGACCATTGATTTGGCAAAGGAGATACAGGAACAGATTGACGCTAAACAGATTACGTGGAGTGAATTTGGCGGCGTTCATCCGGCTCCGCGAGGAAACAAGATTTGCGCCGACATGATTGCGGAGCTCTTTAATTTTGCTTGGGAACAATCGGATCAACATGAAATTCACGCGCATAAGCTTCCTGAACCGCTTGATCCTTATTCCTATTCAACAGGGCGTTTTCGCGGATTTGACGGAGTAAAGATGAGCGACGGGTTCAGCGTCTATGTGCCCGAGTGGTCAAAAATACCGGGAGGTTTTCGTAATACGTTTGCTGGCGTTCCGTGTCTTTGCGCGGAAAAGCCGGGCGCGGAAGCTGATTTTGAAATCGAGGGGAACGCTGTTGCTCTCTATGTCCTTGCCGGACCGGACGCCGGGGTCGTTGAGACTCAGATAGACGAAGAAGGATGGAAGAAAGTCAACCTTTTCCATCCGTATAGCGGCGGTCTTCATTATCCGCGCGCTGTCATTCTTGCCGACGCTCTTCCGGAAGGAAAGCATTTGGTAAAGATTCGCGTAAGTTCCGAAAAAAACGAGAAAAGTTCTGGAACTGCTGTTAGAATTATGCAAATTTGCGTCAATTAGGTCAGTTTAGATAAAAGCGCGATAAGAGGGGATGATGAACATTCAAACTTAACGTTCGTCATCCCCTTTTAGACGTTTTAGAGTAATACCGCGCCGCTAATTCTTCTCGGCGTTAATTTCGTCTTCAGAAGCGACCATAGCCTCCAGGGTTTTGGAAAGGAGCGTGTCAAGATCCCATCCAAGTTGCTTCGCGCCGCGTTCGATAACTTCTCGTGAACAACCTGCGGCAAATCCCTTACTCTTATACTTCTTTTTAAGCGACTTGAGCTCCATGTCTTTCACGCTCTTTGAAGGACGCATAAGCGCGGCCGCCCAAATCAAGCCTGTGAGTTCGTCTACCGCAAAGAGAACTTTCTCCATTTCATGTTCTGGAGCGACTTCGATTGTTTTCCCGCAACCGACAGTGATCCCGTAACCGTGTGAAACGACTCCATGAATGACGTCTTCGCCAACGCCCGCTTGACGTAGAAGTTCAGGCGCGCGGAGACAGTGCTCGTCGGGATATAACTCAAAATCAATATCGTGGAGCAGTCCTACAATTCCCCAATACTCGGCGTCATTGCCGTAGCCAAGATTTTGAGCGAACCACTTCATTACGGCTTCCACTGTGAAAGCATGTTGGATATGAAACGGATCTTTGTTGTATTGTTTTAAGAGCGTAAGCGCGGCGTCTCTTGTGATATGATCCATTTTAGCCTCTCTTTACTTGATTTTGACGTCGGTAATATTTTCACCAATATGAATTAACGGTGAATTGACGTCTTGTTTTTCTCCAAAAAGCTCAAAGTTTTCAATGGCGAGTCCCTCCGTTTTATGATTTTCATCAGCTCCGGAGAAAAGAATTCCGCAATAAGACGCCGGACCAGTAACGGAGACGTTTCGAATTGTAACATTTTTAATGTAACCAGGTTCTTGCGTTTCCATATAACGATTGACTGTCGGTCGGCCAACAAAGAGCCAGTTGTCCTTATTATCCACGTCTATGTCGAATCGAAGTTTGGTTGTGTCAATAGACTTCATTTTTTTCAGAGCTTCTTCAGACAACGCGTTTTCTTTTCCCGTTTCAAAACGAATGTTGTCGAACAGGACGTTTTCCATACGCATACGTTCGCCAGGTTCCAGTAAGAAATTACGCGTTTGAGAATGGATGACGTCAATGTTTTTAAAGACGACATTACGCATATAGGGCGCGCGACTTTCATGTCCCATAAGAACGATTCGAGCGCGATCGCACCAAAAGACGCAGTTCTCAACGGTGATGTTTTCGCAATTACCGTTATTGACATTTAAACCTTTGAGCGCCATACAGTCGTCGTCAGTACGTACAAAGCAGTTGGAAACGTGGACGTCGCGGGAATTACAAGGATTGATACCGTCGTCGTTTTGAACTTTTCCGCCGCAAATTTTGATATTGTTAATGGTTACTTTGTCGCTATTGACTGGCACGACAGTCCAACGCGAGGCTCCGCGAACTATAATACCGTCGATGAAAACATTTTCGGAATTAGCGATATTGACGACGTGCGTGGTTGGACCCTCACGCCATTTCCACGGAGTAGAGTCTACAATACCTCGTCCGCAAACTTTAATATTTTTACCTTCTAGTTGTAAACCGCATTGAACGACGGCTCCCGGCGCAAGATAGAGCGTTTGGTTGTCGCCAACGGAAATTTTTCCTTTTTTATGAACGCCAGGTCCGATGTAGATAACGTTCGGATCGTCGGCGTTAGGAACGGCTGTTTCAATCGGATTGACAAAAACAAGCAATGGATGAACTCGTCCGTCGTATTCGACTGAAAATTGGCAAGGTTTGTCAACCGTAATACTAAACGTACCGTCGCCATTCATTGTCGGTTTAAGCCCGAGAGAAAAGGGACGTATTGTCAGATTATCTAAGTTTGCTCCAGTATTTTCTTTAATGTTAAGCGTGATTGGTTCGTCGGCGTCAACGGACAAGAATGCGTATTCCCCGCCGTAATCGTATGTTTCGAAGGGAGGTTGCGCGGTAAGCGCCGTTAGAGCGTCGGCCTTTTGTCCATTGACCTCAACCGACCAGAATTGACTGACGGGTTCGCCTTCTGGAACTGGCCAAAGGTTGACTTTTGCGAACGCTGAGTTAGCGAAACAGACGAGGCCCATAACGGCGACCGTCAAATAAATTTTTATTTTCATTTTGTTATTCCTGGGTAGTGATAGAGTTAGTAGACGAATTAAAGTTCGCCCCAATTTGATCCGATTTCAGCGTCGACTTTCAGCGGAACGGAAAGCGGATCATTAAGTTGCATTTCTTGTACGACTATCTTTGTAAGTTCTTCCACGTCTTTTTGTCGCGTTTCGAAGAGTAACTCGTCGTGAATTTGTAACAACAATCGCGCTCGTTCATTGTTGACCGCGGATGTTTGTGGTTCAAACGCAGAAAATAATGGCGTCTTGGAAAAATCTGCGAAATCGCCGTCTTGGAATGACGGTTTCCTGGCAATGGCGTCGCGAGACCAATGAGACGTAACCCATCCCTCGCGTTTGAGCCGACTCCAGACTGCTATCATTGCGAGTTTCATAATATCGGCGGCGGTTCCTTGTACCACGGCGTTAATTGCCGCTCGTTCGGGAAAGTTCAATGTTTTACGACCGCGAGGTCCTCTCACGCCCGTTAAAGCTCGACGCCGACCCAACGCAGTTTGAACGTACCCAAGTTTGGAACAATCTTCAAGTACTCGATCGAAAAAGTTTAGCACGCTGGGATAGGTGGAAAAGAACGCGTCAATGTACGCGGTTGCTTCTCCTTGAGATATGCCAAGTGATTTTGAGAGACCGAACGACGTTTGACCGTAAACAAGTCCAAAATTGACAGCTTTGGCTTTACGTCGCATATCGGACGTGACCTCTTCAGGTTTAACTTGAAAAATTTTACTTGCGACCGCTGTGTGAATATCTTGATTTAGTTCGAAGGAACGTTTAAGTTCCGCGTCGCCTGAAAAATGCGCGAGAACTCGTAATTCGATTTGGCTATAGTCGCACGAAAGAAATACGTCAAATCCGAGCGATTGGTCAGGGACAAAACCTGCTCGTATGAACTTACCGTCTTCTGATCGCGTAGGGATGTTTTGAAGATTAGGGTCGCTTGAACTGAGACGACCTGTGGCTGTCGCCGATTGATTGAACGTCGCGCAGATACGATTTGACGTTCCTAACGTTTCATTGGGTAATGGTTCAAGATAAGTTCCACGTAATTTGGTCAACTTACGTAATTCGACAATTTTTTCCGGCACAGGGTGCTCGTTTGCGAGTTCCTCGAGAACTTCCGCGTCTACGCTTGATCCCGTCTTAGTTTTACGTAGGACGCGCAGTTTTAGGTCGTCAAAAAGTAAACGTTGTAATTGTTTGGGCGAATTGAAATTGATTTTGTCGGCGAAATCAGGTTCCGGATCCACGTTTGCAATAAGCGCGCGGATTTCATTTTCAAGTTTTCTTTGTTTTTCAAGGAATTGCGCGGACGCCTCTTTAAAACGTTTAGGCGTGATAGCGATTCCATTGTATTCCATTTCCGCGAGCGTTTCCACAATGGGCGTTTCAAGCTCGATTACAAGCCGTTCGAACGCGCCAACCTCCGTTAGTTTGGCGCGTAAAATTGGCGCTGAGTTAAGAGGAACGAGAACGGAATCAGCCGCATATTCGGCAACTATCGGTAATGGCAACATGTCAAGCGACGTTCGTTTTTTACCGATCCCAAGGGCGCGGCGTATGTCGAAGAGCGAGGCGTCTAAATAAGCCTGCGCGACGTCTGAAAGCGTTCGGCGAGTATCCCCCGAACGTATGAGATAATCCGCGAGTGAAACGTCAAACGCGAGACCGTGAAGTTGGATCCCATTATCGAGTAGAACAAGCGCGTCGTATTTTAACTCGAATCCAATTTTGGCGAGCTTATTTGACTCGAGGAAAGGCTTAAGCGTATCAAGCGTTGCGTCGAACTCGAGAGCCGATTCCCCTAATGGGACGCGGAAGGGAATATAGTAGGCTTTATCCGGTTCAAACGCTAAACTAAGTCCGCAAAGCGACGCGAATCGCGGACGAACTCGTCCGATTTCCGACGCTTCTTGAGTGACGCAAGCGATCGCGAGCCACTGCGCGGAACCGAGTTTATCGCGCAGTTCCGCCAACAGTTCTTTATTGTTTACGACTATTGAAGTCCAATCTTTTCTCGCGACGTGATCTTGTGGGAGCGGAATCGAATTTAGCGTTGGAAAATTTTGTGAGCTAACAAGTTCAAAGTCGTCTAAGTTTGTTTTGGCGTCTTGATTGGGGCTCCGTTTAGGATTTGCTCCGTACTGAGAGATTCCAAATCGCGCGAGTAGAGGAATGTTTGCCGCGAAGTCAACCGCGCCTTGCGGACAAGACGTTTGGTCTTTGGCATTACCGTTCGCGTCGGGAATGTCAAACAACGTTCCTGACGTTTTCGAATCGTTGTTCGTCGAGATTTCGAGAAAATCGCGGCGTTCAGATTCGATTTTATCGAACCAGTCGGAATGTTCGGCATTTGCGATTCCAAACTTATTAGCCAGGTCGTCGACTTTAGAAACAAATGAACGAAAATTCCAATATTGAAACAGCCGTCTCAAACGTTCGGGATCAATTCCACCAAGCTTTCCCTTATTCCAGTCGATCTCGAACGGGACGTCGTCGCGCAATTTGACAAGCTTACGACTAAGAAATGCTAAATCGTTGTTGTTTCGAATATTTTCAAAACGCTTTCCCTTTTGACCGATAGCTCCCGCGATAACGCCTTCAAGCGTGTCGTATTTAGCGAGTAATTCACCTGCGACTTTCGGCCCTATGAGAGGAACGCCAGGCACGTTATCGGACGAATCGCCAACTAAAGACTGAAAATCGACGACTTGATCGGGCCGAATTCCCCAATCTTTCATGAGGTCGGGAATATCATAGTATTTTTCTTTCCTCAAAAGGTAGATTATCGTTTTCGAGGAAAGGAGCTGACGGGCGTCCTTATCGGCTGTCGCTAAGATTGTTTTACCATTTAAGCTTTCAATACGCTTGGCGAACGTTGCCATGACGTCGTCCGCCTCATAACCAACGACCCCTATTGAAGGAACTCCAATCGCCTTGAGAAATTCGCGCGTAAAATCAAATTGGAGAAGGAGATCGTCCGGTGTAGCTGAACGCTTTGCTTTATAAGAAGGGTAGAGGTCGCTACGAAATGTTTTCGCGTGCATATCGTATGCGCAGAAAAGATAGTCTGGACGCAACTTGTTCATTATCGATAAAATATCGCGAACAAATCCGAATACCGCGCCGGTAGGTTCTCCGTGGGAATTGGTCATTTCCATCCCGGGAGCGTGAAATACTTGGTAAAGTAAACCGTAAGCGTCTACAACACAAACTGTTTTACCTTCTAAAGATTCGATTGTAGGCATTTGACGCTCCTGTGCGGGCTCTTAAGCGTATAGACTGTTGAATTTGAAAGAGAGCGCGCTTGTATGCGTCGCGAACGTTTGTTCGGACAAAGAAAAAAAATAAATTCAGTCGTCTGATAATTACCAAACAACTGAATTTATATTGGTGCGCTAAAATTTTTTAAACGGCATAGACCAAAAGATCATTCGTCCTCGTCTCCATAGTCGTCGTCATCATTGTCATTGTCATCGTAGTCGTCGTCATCATCGTCCCAGTCGCTGTCGTCATCATCGTCATCATCGTCATCATCATTATTGTCATTATCATCATCGTCGTCGTCTTCATCATCGTCGTCGTCAACTTCACGCCAACAGTCGCCGTCATCATCGTCGTCGTCTTCTTCGAGCCACTCGTCGTCGTCTTCGTCGAAGTCGTCGTCATCGCCGAAGTAATCTTCATCGTCGTCTTCGTCGTCGTCTCCTTCCCAACCGTCGTCGTCGTCTTCGTCAGCGCGACGCGCGGAAAGTTGTTTAATCGCTTCGGAATTAAAGAGGAACCACACGACGTTTTTTTCCGAAGAATTACAGGCTTTTTTCCAAGCGGTAGTCATGTCAAATTTCACGATTAGACTCCTTGAAAGTCAGGAAAAATTTGGTTGCAACGCTTGTTTAATCTCCAAATTTGCTTGTGAACTTCAGTGTTCATTTTCGCAAAATAGATCATCAACGGGCGTCGGGATTAATTCCTATTGTTGGATAGTTGGACGTCCCCCGCGACGAGATAAAGTCACTAGAAACGTAATTTGTGAAAATTCATTTTTGAATGGTTTTTGCGAATTTTCGAAACAGTCTGATTATATCGTGACTGTTATAAAAAAGGAATAGCAAAAACGTAGCTTTTTTATTTTTTTGAAAGCTTATAAAATTGGGCGGATATTTTGTTAGGCGGCTCCGTTTTCAACAACTTTTTGACGTTCAGCAATAGGTGATTTTGATTTAATCAAAATTTCGCCGTTTTCTCCAACGTCGTCGAAGTGGACTGACAAAATCTTCGAAACCCCCGAGTCTTCCATAGTAACGCCGTAGATTGCTTTGGCGGAACTCATCGTTTTTTTGGAGTGCGTCACAAGCAAAAACTGTGTCTTTGGAATAAAATCGAGCAAAGCGTTTGAGAAACGATTGACGTTTCCTTCGTCCAACGCGGCGTCGACTTCATCTAATATACAAATTGGGCTGGTTCGATACTGGAAGATTGCCAGTAGGAGCGCCACGCATGTCAACGATTTTTCACCGCCGCTCATGAGTGAAAGGTTTTTCAGTTCTTTCCCCGGTGGACGCGCTACGACGTCGACTCCGCTTTCAAGCGGATTGGACGGATCTTCTAACATTAAATCCGCTCGTCCGCCGCCAAACAACTTTTGAAATATATTACAAAAGTACTCGCGAACCGCGTTGAACGTTTCTTCAAATAAACGCCGACAGTCGACGTTGACGCGTTCAATAATTTTTTGAATTGATTTTCGCGCGCTAACAAGATCGTTGTATTGATTAAATAAAGTTGTATAACGTGTTTTTAGCGTTTCTAACGTTTCGATTGCTTCTAGATTGACCGAACCAAGTTCCTGGATTTTTCCGCGTAATTCTTCGATTTCTTTCTTACGTCGTCGCGCGCTTGCGGCGTCGTTTGGAACGACCAATATTTTGTCGTCGTTAAAAGTTTCTTCCGAATTGTCGCCGTTATGTTTTGCTTCGATAATAGCTCGTAAAGAACTTGACGACGCGCTCTTTTTCAGGTCGTATCCGTCGTCTCCTTCCACTACAAATTCGATTTCTGAAAGATTGAGGCCATAATCTTCATGCATTCTTTCTTCTAACGATTTAATTTCCTCGGCAAATTTCGCGAGAGAGAGCTCTTTTGTTCGATTTTTTTCACGACGTTTTTCTAATGCGTCGCGATTCGAACGAAGTTCAAAAGACGCTTTAGCGCGACGCCTTTCTAATTTTGCGTGGGTTTCGGAAAGCGTTTTCTGTCGTTCTGTCGAGGTCTCTTTCTGAACGTAGAGTTCCGCCAGGACTGATTCGGCGTTTAAAATATCCAACTCTGTTTGTACTACGCGACTTTCGAAATAGCTAGCTTTGTTTCCATGTTCTTGAACGCGTCGCGCTTGTTCGCCTCGCGATTCTTCAAGAAGTTTGACTTTTTCCGCAAGCGAGATGATTCGTTCTTCCGCCTTAGCCTGATCGATTTTTAATTTTGTCGTTAAGCTTGTTTTTTCTCGGCGTGTTTTCGACGATTGCTCGATTTCGTTCTTTAGTTTGTTTTCTTGTGCTGTCAGGTTGCTGACTTGCTCGTCAAGTTGCTCTTTGAGAACGCGCTTAGCGGCAAGATCTTTTTCGACAGTTTCAAGATTTTGTTCAACGTTTTTTAAATCTTCGACAAGGCGTTTCGCCTGCGCGACGAGTTGAGAATCACGTTCTCCAGCAGCTGTTTTAAGCAAACGAAGATCTTCGAGATCCTTAACAGTTTGACGTTGCGCCCCCGCTTCTTTTTCGAAGTCGCTTTCCGCTTGCGCTAACGTATCTTTTAATTGACGAACTTCTCCGCTTAGACGTTCAAAGTCGCTTGCGAGTTTTTGCATCTTGTTTGAAAGTTCGGTAAGTTCGCTACGACGAGAAATTAATCCAGCGCCACCCTGCGCGGCTCCTACGACAAGCGTGCCGTCGGCGGAAAGCAACGAACCGTCGGCTGCGAGGAAGTTGGTTGGCTCGCTGGCGTCTCGATAAAGTTGCTTGGCGACTGCGATAGATTCAACGATCCACGTTCTGTGAAGTAATCTCTGCACAAGAGACGCAAATTGGGGTTCTGTCTCTACAAACTGATCGGCGCGCCCTAGAACTCCCTTATGATTTTCTAATTTCGGGTCGAGGGGAATAGACGCGCTTGGGTTGGGGTCGAGCCAAATGAATCCAACTCGCCCGGAGAATTGAACTCCATTACGTTCAATGTAACGGAAAAGTTCAGGTTCGGGAGGGACGACGACATATTGTGCCGTTTGTCCAAGCGCGAGCTCGATAAGAGGCGCGGCTTCCACGTTCACTCGAATAAGATCCGCAACCAGACCGTACGCGTTACGGAATGGAGAATTTTCGTCGCGCATCGAACGTAAGGTCTCTTTTACGCCGGGACTAAGTCCTTCATATTTACGAAGTAGATCGTTAAGAAGCGTCGTGCGCGCTTCTATTCCAGCTCGTTTACTTTCCAAATTGGAAAATTCGATTTGTTTCGATCCAAGTTCTTTACGCAATGTTTCGCGGCGGGTTTTTAAATCGCCGAGCAATTTGAAAGACGCCTCTTTTTTATCGGATAAGTCTTTTTCTTTGGTTTTAAGATTATCGACGTCTTTGGTAAGCTCTTGTTGTCTTTGCGCTACTCCGTCTGCTTCGATTTGTTTTTGATTTTTTGTTTGCTTGAACGTTCGACAGCGTGTTTCAAGACCAGAAATCTCTACTGCGTAACGACTTATTTCGTCTGCTTTGTCCTGACGCTCATGTTGAATCGCGTCGCGTTGACGCGTTAACGCGTTGAGTTTTTCACCAAGCGCGTTTGCTTCTTCGGATTCTCGCGTGAAATTTGCTTGAATTTTTTTGACGCTTTCTCGCGCTGATTCCAGTTCAGCTTGGGTTTTTCGAGATTCAGCGACGTCGTCCGTTCCTTTGGCAGTAAGTTGAAACGCTTGAAACGCGTTGCGCGTCGCTTCCTCTTTCCACTCTTTGAGTTGGTTTGATTGTAATTCGATAGTCGATTCTTCAGCAACGATTCGAGCGCGCGTATCTGAAAGTTTAGATTCAACGTCGCGCAGTTCCGTCTCTATCGATTTAATTTGCTCTGATAAAATGTTTATATCATTGTCCGCTGAGGAAATTTTAGCGGAACATTCCGCTTCAAATTCGGTGTAATCGCTTGTTTCTTCGTTCAGTTTGTCGCGTTCCGCCGTTTTGAGACGCCATTCGTAAAGACTGACCTCTGTACGAAGTCTTTGTAGTTTCGCGGAGTAGTTGCGATAATTGGTTGCTTTTCCCGCTTGCGTTTTCGTTTTACGCAACTGACTTTCAACTTCAGCGACAATATCGGAAAGCCGTAGAAGATTTTGTTCTACGCGTTCCAATCGTCTCGCGACTTCTTGCTTCTTTGCGTTAAAACGCGAAACCCCGGCGGCTTCTTCGAGTACGGCGCGACGTTGCGCTCCCGAACTTTGCAAAAGGGCTTCAACGCGTCCTTGCTCAATAACCGCGTACCCTTGCGAACCGAGTCCAATCCCGCTGATAAGATCGCGGAAATCTTTTAGACGACTCGCTTGTCCGTTGATGAGATATTCTGATTCGCCGCTCCTATAGACTCTACGCGTAAGATGGATTTCATCCGAGTCAAGCGGCAGAATGCGTTTGCTGTTGTCAAATGTGAGAGTTACTTCCGCAGAACCGAGCGCTGATCGCGACGCGGAACCGTTGAAAATCACGTCTGTCATTTCCTCGCCGCGTAGTCTCTTCGCGCTTTGTTCGCCCAACGCCCATTTGATCGCGTCGACTACGTTGGATTTACCAGAACCGTTTGGGCCGACAAGCGCACAGACGCCCTCGTCAAGCTCCATGCGAGTTCGATCGGCAAAACTTTTGAAGCCGTATAATTCGATCGATTTTAACATTGAAAAATCAGCTTTGGAATCGACTAAGTAATGGTGAACGAAAAAAACAGGGACGCGGAACCCCCGCGCGTCCCTTACAGGGTACTTTTTTTAATGATTTTGTGCAAGAGAGATATTCAATTCAACGGTTGAACCGTTTTATTTTGTCTTCAACGTTTGTAGAATCGATTAGAAATTCCAAACTCAACCGCAAACAGGGTTGCAAGCAAGACGATTAAGAATGCGTAAGGTTCCGATTCTTTTCCGCGGCGAACCTTATTAAGCGTTTCGCTAGTAGCTTGAAGATCGAGCGTTTTGTAAGGCGTCCCCTTCCACTGTTGAGTCCAGTCCTCGGCGGAGTATCGCGTCATGTCAAATTCTTTGGCGGGAATGGAGACTGCGAAGGCCGCGTCTATAGACTCCCCGTCTTGATTAGGCGTCGTTCGCGCTCGATAGACCCCGGCTTGTTTAGCGCCTGGAAAGCGAAGTTGCCTCCTTTCCACGTCTGTTGGAACGGAGATTTCTTCACCAGTAGGCGTGGTAAAAGTCGCTATCGCTGGAAATACTTTAAGAGGCGATCGTAAAACGACCCCTTCGCCCGTCGAATAGTTTAGTATTGACGACGAACCGGACGCTAAACGTCTAGCTATGCCGTCAACTAACGTCACAAAGACCCACGCCGCATCGCCGTTAGTAAGCGAATTCCATGGGTTTTCTTGAGCTGAATCGGAAATTGGCGTCGCTAGCGTAACGACAAGACCACGTCCAAGTTGATTTTCGATAATCGCGGGCGCTTCCTCAAGCTCTTCCTTTGCGCCTTGATACGCGGCGTTTGCGCGTCCGCTAAGTTTGGAAAATCTTGCGACGACTGTCGCCGTTTCGTTCAGTTCTGTTAGATTCCAATAGCGTCCGATTGGGAGCGCGTCCCACGGTATGCCTAAACGCTCGAATTGTCGGAACGGAGCAAGTAATGGCTTGTCGTAGTCGTTAGGAGTGATTTTGACGTCCCATTCCGGGATTGTCGTTTGTTTTGTTGGTTTGAATCCCAGAAGTTTGACGGCGTCCGTTTTTTGGAATCCGGCAATAGGCGTCGCTCGCCGTCCAAGAAATACGCCTAAACCTCCGCCGTCGTTGACAAATTCTGTTAGAGTTTTAAGCGTTTCCGTATTCAAATTTGGAGGATCAAGTAAAAGCGCCGCGCCATAACGTTTAAGATCTTCTTGCGTGACGGCGGCAAGGTCTCGCGGCGCTCCGTTATTTATCGTTGGGAAGCGCTTTTTTTTCTTTGAATCTGTTTGGTAGGGTATGACGTCGAGTTCAAAAGGGGCGCGTCCAGAACGCTGAAGCTCTTCTGGCGCGAGAGCTTGAGACAGGAAAAGCGCTCGCTCATCGATGGGATCTGGCGCGACGACGAGTAGTCTCCATTCCGGTTTAACGTCGACCACAAACCAGCGTTCGTTATCGGACGCTAACGCGTCGCCGCCGACTATTCGAACAACTCCCGCGCAATTTCCAGCAGGAAGATTTGACTTCTGGAAATTAATGGATCGTTTTGAACGTCCTTCGCCAAATGAAAGCGTCTGAGATTCCCGGTAAAAGGCGAGTTTCTGATTTGAGAAAAGATCAGATTGCGTTAAATCGTTTGGTAATTTGTCGGAGTCGAAAAAAATTGCTTCTACGGTTACGTCGCCTGGCGTTAACGCTACTCGTTCAATATCCGCGTCTATTCTTAAAGTTGTTTTAGTGGAAAGAGTTTCAGCTGAAAGCGCCAAGTCGGTAATCGAAACGTTTCGGTAAGAATCGTTGCCCAGGTCGACAAAATAAAGCGTCGGCGGTTTGACGCCTTTACCGACGGCAGACTGAAGTTGACTCTTTATTTTTTTAATATCGCGTTCCGACCAACCAGCTCGCGTTTCGTCTGTAATGACGAATATTTCACGAGTAGGATGTTGCGAACGATTTACCAGGGCGATTGCTTCAAGTGTTGATTCGGCAACTGTTCTACCTGTCGGCTCGAGTTCTAATTTATCAAGCCGCGTTTTTGCCGCAAATCGATCGAGTTGAAATACGTCGCCCTCGTAGAATCCGTCTAGTATTGCGATTTCACTACCTTGAGGAATTTGTTCCAAAATTGTTCGCGCCGTCGCTAACGCGCGGTCAAATAACGTTACATTTTCGCGTATGCGTCCCATGCGAACAGACGCGTCAATTACAATTGCCGCCGCAATTTCTTCGTCGCGGCCCGCGATTCCTGATTTTGTCGGCTCGTTTGTCGACGCGTTTTCGTTTGACTCGTCCGACGCGTTGTCCTGAGCGGATTCCACAAATAATTTATCCGGTTGCGAAGGTGCAATGAAGGGACGCGCGAGAGCTAGTCCAAAAACGACAAGTATACTTACGCGGAGTAGTAGGAGGAGTAGACGCTTAAGCGTTAATTTACGTTTATTTGACGCGAGTCTAACTTGGACAAAACGAAGCGCTGGAAAGACGATCTTTTTCGGTTTGCCTTTACTAAGGAGATGAAGCGCGATTGGTATCAATGTTGCGGCAAGTCCCGCGAGAAAGAAAGAAAAGGTAGTGAAAGTCATCGCGCCTCGAGTCCTTTATTACAAAAGCGTCAACCGCCGCCGCTATGACTAGTATAGCAAATTCTAAGGCGGCGGACAAGAAGGACTGTGTCGTATACAATTAGAAAACAAAAAAGCCCCGCGTCGTGAATTTCAACGCGGGGCCAAATATTAACGCTTTAACGTCTTACAGAAAACGCCTGAAGATCACTTGACCTCAAAGTCGGCGTCAATTGCGTCGTCGTCGGCGCTCGGTTTCGATTGCGAAGAAGCGTCCGCGGACGCGTTAGGCTGAGCTTGCGCTTTTGCTTGCGCGCTTTCGTACAAAGCCTTGCTCATCGCGTGAGAAGCCTGTTCAAGTTCGGAGAACGCAGCCTTAATCTTGTCGGCGTCGTCCGTTTTGCACGCTTCGCGCGTCTTTTCAATAGCCGCGTTAAGAGCCGTTTTATCTTCCGGACGCAATTGCGCGTCATGCTCTTTGAGCAACTTTTCAAGTTCAAAGCACATCGACTCGGCGCGATTTTTCGCTTCGACGAGTTCGCGACGTTTCTTGTCCTCTTCCGCGTGTTCTTCCGCGTCCTTACGCATACGTTCGATCTCAGCTTCGCTCAATCCGGAAGATTGTTCAATACGAATCTTCTGTTCCTTCTTCGTGCCAAGATCCTTAGCCTTAACATTCAAAATACCGTTGGCGTCAATATCGAACGTAACCTCGATTTGCGGCAAACCTCTCGGTGCTGGCGGAATCTCTTCCAAGTTGAACTGACCAAGCAAACGGTTTGCGGACGCGATTTCACGTTCGCCTTGATATACCTTAATCGTAACGGCGGTTTGGTTATCGTCGGCCGTACTAAAAACTTGGGTCTTAGCGGTCGGAATCGTCGTGTTCTTTTCGACCAGTTTGGTCATAACGCCGCCGAGCGTCTCGATACCAAGTGAAAGCGGAGTTACGTCAAGCAACAACACGTCTTTGACTTCGCCCGCGAGCACGCCGCCCTGAATCGCCGCGCCAACCGCCACGACTTCGTCCGGATTGACGCCCTTGTGCGGCTCTTTGCCGAAGATCTTCTGAACGGTCTCTTGAACCTTCGGAATACGAGTAGAACCGCCGACAAGCACCACTTCGTCGATGTTCGAAGGTGAAAGGTTCGCGTCGCGAAGAGCCTGCATGACCGGACCCTTTGTTCGTTCGATCAAATGATCGACCATTCGTTCAAATTCAGAACGAGAAATGCTGATCTGCAAGTGTTTAGGACCAGTCGCGTCCTGCGTGATAAACGGAAGGTTTACGCTGGTCGATTGTTGTTGACTCAATTCGCACTTCGCTTTTTCAGCGGCTTCTTGCAGACGTTGCAACGCCATCGGATCTTTACGAAGATCGACGCCGTACTTACCCTTAAAATCGTCGGCCATGTAATCGATCAAGACCTTGTCGAAATCGTCGCCGCCCAAGTGGGTGTCGCCGTTCGTGCTTACCACTTCGAACACGCCGTCCGCAACGTCCAAAACTGAAACGTCGAACGTACCGCCGCCGAGGTCGAATACAACGATCTTCTGATTAACATTTTTGTCCAAACCGTAAGCGAGCGCGGCCGCCGTCGGTTCATTGACGATACGCGCAACTTCCAAACCGGCAATTTGCCCAGCGTCTTTCGTCGCTTGGCGTTGCGCGTCGTTGAAGTAAGCCGGTACCGTGATAACCGCTTTATTGACTTTATGACCAAGGTAAGACTCGGCGGCTTCCTTAAGCTTGCGAAGCGTCTTCGCAGAAATTTCAGCGGGCGTATACGTTTTACCGTCGACTTCAACTTTAACGTACTCGTCGCCAACGCCGCAAACCTTGTACGGAACGGTCGTTTCTTCCGTACCTACTTCGTTTCGTTTACGACCCATGAAACGCTTGATCGACGCGATGGTGCGCGTTGGATTCATAACCGCCTGGCGTTTAGCGAGCTCGCCGACCAAAACTTCTCCGGAATCCGTAAACGCTACGATACTAGGCGTCGTCCGATAACCTTCCGGGTTTGGAATAACCTTTGCTTCCTTGCCTTCCATAACGGCTACGACTGAGTTGGTTGTTCCCAAATCGATACCGATAATCTTTTCGCCTTGAACCATGGTGAATTCTCCTTCAATCTAGTATATATTCTCAACTCGCGCCCCCGCAATTTCTTTGCGACTTTTAAAAGTTTACGGGGCTGGTTGTTATTTACTTTGCGTATTGCTTGCGGCGCGGAACTTTTGAGTTTCTCGCGCCGTTTCAAACAACGTTAATGTTAAAAGCAAACGTAGCGCCAATTCTAAAATAATTTTTTATTTATTCATAAAATCGTTAAGTAGGTTTGTTTTTGGATTGTTCAACGTTAAGAAAACCCATGTTTATTCACAGAAAAAGAGTCTTAGAAAATTTCGTAATACTTCAAACGTCAAATGTGAGAAAATCTGCCAATTTGACAGAAACGAACTTTTAAATTGTAACCTCTTATTCTGTTGAATTACTTGATAGCGCGCGTTTACGCTTGCCCTTGCGCGCATGCGCTTAACGGTTACAATTACCAAAAAGAGGCTTGCGCGTCTTGGCGATTTATAACGCCGTTTGTTTCATAGAGACGCCCCTCAAATTTTACCTGTTGGAACGCCTACTATTACGATGGGAAGGAATCGTCGAATGAATTATCTCATAACCGGCGGCGCGGGGTTCATTGGTTCTCACTTGGCGGAATTTCTTTTGCGTCGCGGCGATAAAGCGTCGATTGTAGACGATCTTTCGACCGGCATGTGGGAAAACGTTGCGCGGCTTGACGGCGATCCAAAATTTCACGCCTACATTTCGGACGCAGCCGATCCTGTTCTAATGGAACGTGAGATAAGAAACGCTGATTTTGTCTTTCATCTTGCGAGTTCAGTCGGCGTGAAGTTAATTGTTTCGCAACCGGTAGAGTCGATTCGCCGTATTGTCCGTCCGACAGAGACAATTGTCGATTTGTGCGCGAAATATCGTAAACCGATTCTTCTTACTTCGACTAGCGAGACGTATGGAAAGTCTGAAAAAACCCCGTTTAGGGAAGAAATGGACGTTACGTTAGGACCAAGTTGTAAAAATCGTTGGGCTTATGCGATTGCCAAATTACTCGACGAATTTTATCTTCTCGCTCACCGCGAACAGTCTTCTTTGCCTGTGTATATTGTTCGATTATTCAACGTGGTAGGGCCTAGACAGACCGGAAATTACGGCATGGTTCTTCCTCGATTCATTTCGGCCGCTTTACATAACGAGACGTTGAAAGTCTGCGGAACAGGTCGACAGACGCGTTGTTTTTCTTCCGTGTTCGATATAGTTGAAGGGTTGGTTCGCGTTTCTGAATCGAAAGAAGCGGTGGGAGAGGTTGTCAATCTGGGAAGCGACGAGGAAATCTCTATTGCCGATTTGGCAAAACGGGTCGTCAAACTCTGTAATTCATCTTCGAAAATTGAACTTGTTAGTTACGAAGAAGCGTATGGTCCAAATTTTGACGATATGCAACGGCGCGTGCCATGTTTGGATAAGGCGCGACGTTTGATCGATTGGCGCCCGAAAAGAACGTTAGATGAAATCGTGATTGAAACGAGGGACTGGCTCGTCGAGAGCGGTAGAAAATGAATTTAGACGTTGCTTTCGCAACTGGTTGATTTTATGTGTCTGGAATGTAATTATGGAAAAGATCAAGATCGCGATTTTAGGATCGACAGGATATACCGCGCTCGAGTTGCTGAAATTGTTGCGACGTCACCCCGCGGCTGACGTCGTGGCTGTTACGAGCCGTGAAAACACGAGCAGAATTGATGAAGTTCACCCGTCGTTGACCGGTCAATATTCGATTCGCTGTGAAAATCTTACCCCAAAAGATTTAAAAGCGCGCGGGGTGGAGACTGTTTTTAGTTGTTTGCCTCATACCGCGACGGCTTCCGTCGCTCCGGAATTACTTGAGCTCGGTATGAAAGTCATTGATTTTGGCGCGGATTATCGACTTAATGACGCGGCGGTTTTCAATAAATGGTATAACGTGACGCATCCGGATCCGGATAGACTTCCTCTGACTCCTTACGGGCTTCCTGAACTTTTCCGCGAACAGATTCGAAATTCTGCTTTGGTTGCAAATCCCGGTTGTTATCCTACCTCGGCGATCCTTCCGTTGGCGCCGTTGCTTAAAGGCGGTTTTATTGCCGGGGACGACGTTATTATCGATTCCAAAAGCGGCGTATCAGGCGCGGGACGTAAACCAAGTTTAAAGAATCTTTATCCGGAATGTAACGAAGCGATTTCCGCGTACGCGGTTGGAACGCACCGACACACGCCTGAGATAGAGGAGGTTTTGGAAACTGCGAGTGGAAAAAAGGTAAAAGTTATTTTCACTCCGCATCTTACGCCGATGGATCGCGGAATTCTTACTACGACCTATTCAAAACCGTTAGTGAGCGCTACGCAAGAAGAACTCCTTGCTTTTTTACGAGATTTTTACGCTAACGAACCGTTTGTACAAGTAGTGGACGCGCTTCCGTCAACGAAGGACGTGATTCATACGAATCGTTGCCACCTCACTGTTCGGATTGTTGGATCGCGAGTTATGACGATCTCTGCTATTGACAATTTGGTCAAGGGCGCCGCCGGAGCCGCCGTTCAAAATTTCAATTTAATTCATGGATTTGACGAGACGGTCGCTTTGTTGTAATTTTTTGGTTTTTAAAGTTTTATCGCAATTTCTTTATTCGTTGAAAAACTCCGCGTCGGAAAAACGCGGAGTTTTTTGTTTAGGCAATTTAGTGACGATTACAATGGTATTTTTGAGTTTATTTGTTGGCTACAATCTTGTATTATTTTTTTGTGTGTGGTATCATCTAATAAGTCGATTGGAAAGAAGTGGATTGCGGTTTAACGCAATCGCTTTTGAAGGTTAGAATAAGGTGAAAATGAATTTTCGTTTTTGCCGTAACGTAGAACTTTGAGTATTTCGTTGAGACGTCGTTTTTTTTAGCGTCTCAATGTACATTTTTTATTTTTATTTTTTCAGCAGCTTTGAAGTGGAGAAAGAAATGAATTATCTTCGTAGTAGAAGAGACGGGTTTACGCTTGTCGAACTTCTTGTTGTTATCGCTATTATCGGTATTTTGATTGGTCTGCTTCTTCCCGCCGTCCAGGCGGCTCGCGAGGCGGCTCGTCGTATGCAGTGCACGAACCAAATCAAACAACTTGGTCTTGCCGCTCAAAATTTCCACGACGTTCAGCAATATCTTCCGAACGCCAGTTACCAAAAGGTGTTGTCGAAGTATAGTTCACATGGAAACTGGGGCCGTTTTTCCGGTTTGACCGTTATGCTTCCGTACATTGAACAATCTTCGCTGTACACAACGTTTATTAACAATATTGAAAATATTGACAGCACATGTCCGTGGAGCGACGGTACTGAATACGCGACCTGCCATCAAGTTGGCGCGTTTCTTTGTCCGTCCGACGGTAATGGTAAAACAGCTGACGGTAAGCGCGGGTGCACTAACTATCACCTTAATCGCGGCGACATTACTTTGAACTGGGATTGGGACGAATACCGCGGCGCGTTCTCTAACGGCGCAAAGCACGTTATGACTTTTAGCGATATTACCGACGGTTTGAGCAACACCGCTTTCTTTAGTGAAGTATGTATCGGAACTACGACGAATAAGGAAAAGATTCGCGGCGGTCAAGTTTCGCTTGGCGGCGCTTTTAACAGCGCTTCTACCTCTTGGGATAACTTCTATTTCCGTCCGTCGACGTGCGCGTCTGCTCGCGGAAGCAATGGCGAGATTTCAAAATCCTTCTCTGTTGTAACAGTTGACGACCAACTCCTTGGACAACGTTGGGGCGACGCTCAAAATCCGTACACGATGTTCTACACAATTCTTCCGCCAAACTCTCCCACTTGCGCAAAAGCGAATGAAAATAGCGTAGTTACCACTGCGTCCAGTTACCATTCCGGCGGCGTCAACGTGTGCATGGGCGACGGTTCTGTCCGCTTCGTAAGCGATACGGTCGACGCCGGCGATCAGACGAACGACTTGACTTCTGTCGTTCGTAATTCTTCTCGCCCACAAGACTATAGTGGTCAGAGCGTCTATGGAGTCTGGGGCGCTATGGGATCCTCTTCTGGAAGTGAAACGACTTCTCTTTGACGTCTTTGGGCGTGAGATTGGGAGAGCCTGGTCTTACATGTTTATGAGATGTTGTGAGCTTTAAATTAGGGAAGGCGTGTCGTTACGGTCGCCTTTCTTTTCTAAAACAGGGGTAATATATCAAAATGAAAGTTGCAAGATTATTGCTTGTTTTGTTCCTTGTTGCCGACGTCTGCTGTTTGGTTGGATGTGGAAAAGACAAAGATTATAGAGCTGTCACCGGTACTATCACGATGGATGGACAGCCTATTGATAAGTGTATTATTTCCTTTTTTCCACAAGATACTGCGACCGGTGAAGGCGGCGGCGGAATAACCGACGCTCAAGGAAAGTATGAAGTGACTTCCACCGGCGCTACAAACGGAGGGACTGGACTTAAGCCCGGTCAATACAAAGTCACGATAATGAAAAATTCTGAAATTATCGATGAAGACCAGGAGGCGTATGAAAAAGGGGAGATTGACTACGACGAATTACAGAATCGAAAGGCAAAAAAAGGAGCGTATTCGAAGTCGGCTGGAGGCGAGTTGTTAACGCCGCGTAAATACCTTGATCCTCAACTTACGCCGCTGAGCGTAACAGTATCGAACGACCCGACGCAAAACGTTTTTGATTTCAATCTTGACGAGTAGTAGAAACAAAAATAAATAGGACATAAAAACACTGACGTTTCCTGCGGATAATAAAGATTTAATAACCGAGGAAAATGTCAGGTTTTTTTATAAATAAAAATGTGGATTTTGTGAGTCTCAAAAGATATATTTGGGGCTATAAAAGTGAAAATTTTTTGAAAAAAACGAAAAGTAACATGTGTCGTTACGAAATGTATAAGAATTGAAGTAAAAGACGTTAGAATAAAAAAAGACGCCGTTTTCAATCGCCAAAACAAAAAAAATAAAAAAAAGGTCGTTGACGTAGTTGGGCGTCGTGGTATAACTCTACCTGTTGTCAGCGACAAAACGAATCGCCGACAGCGACGAA
>CAYUUL010000002.1:0-4974 GCA_964447865.1 uncultured Planctomycetaceae bacterium
TGAGCCTGAGGACCTCGGAATGATTATGGTCAGTTCCGCGACTCCTGACTATGCTCCTACGCCATTGACTTCTTGTCTCTTACAAGATCGGCTCGGCGCTAAAAACGCCGCCGCTTTCGATATGAGCGCCGCGTGTTGTGGGTTCATTTACAACTTGGAAATTGCGAAAAATTTCTATTATAACCCTCGTTTTAATAGACCTATTCTTGTTGTCGCGTCGGAAGTTATGACGAGGAAGGTCGATTGGAACGACTACAAAACTTGTATTCTTTTCGGCGACGGGGCAGGCGCCGCTGTCATTACACCCGCCACTGAAAACGATCCAAGCGATATTGTCGATACGATGATGAAAGCCGATGGTTCTAGTGGAAAATATTTGCTCCTGGAAGGCGGTTGCCGTACGAAAGATTCCTTAAACCACCCGTTGGCTCATATCTTACAGATGGCTGGAACGCAGGTTTTTACGTTTGCGATTAAAGCGATTGAGGAAACCGTCAATACTTTGATGGAAAGAAATGGGTTGACTTTCGACGATGTGGCGAGAATTATTCCGCATCAGGCGAATTATCGGATTATCCAGTCGGCCGGAAAAAGACTCGGTTTCACAAATGACGATAAGTTCTATATCAATGTGAAAGACGTCGCGAATACTGCTTCTGCTTCTATACCTATTGTACTCGATGAAATGAATCGCGGCGGACTACTGACCCGCGGGGACAAACTTATTATCGCTGGATTCGGCGCAGGTCTCACTTATGGGGGGAACTACGTCGTCTGGTAAGCTATTTATTACGTCCAACGAGCTGAGCTCCGAGTCCTCGCGCGAATATCTGGCATGGGGACTCGGGCTTTTTTTATACGCGCGACAACTTGCCTTTTAGTCGCCTTCGTTTTAAAATAGTATTGTCGCGTGAGCCGAGGGATTTCTCTCTTGAGTCCGCGCGGTTCTGCTCTTGAAAAGGACGTTCTATGAAAACTTCGTTAGTGACTGGCGCGACAGGACAAGACGGCGCTTATTTGATTCGGAAACTTTTGGCGGAAGGAAGACGCGTTTACGCGTTGGTGCGACGTTCCTCTACCTCTAATTTGAGTCGCCTGGCCAATATTAAACCGGGTATGCAGGAAAACGGCTCCGAGTTGGTCTTTTGTACGGGCGATCTTACCGATTTCTCGAGCCTTTTGCACATTCTGGAAAAATGCGAGCCCGATGAAGTGTTTAATCTCGCCGCGCAATCCGACGTCCGCGTCTCATTTGACGTCCCTGAATATACGGGCGAGGTTGACGCCTTAGGAGCTCTAAGATTACTCGAAGGAATAAGACGCCTCGGACTGGAAAAAAAATCAAGGTTTTATCAAGCCTCGACTTCGGAACTCTTTGGAGACGTCAAAGAAAAACCGCAACGGGAAACGACCCCGTTTGCGCCGAGAAGTCCGTACGCGATCGCAAAACTCTACGCCTACTGGACGACCGTCAACTATCGAGAAGCGTATGGCGTCTTTGCTTGTAACGGAATCTTGTTTAATCACGAAAGCCCGTTCCGCGGTGAAAATTTTGTTACGCGTAAAATTACAAGAGCCGCCGCTAGAATTAAATTCGGTTTGCAAGATTCCTTAAAAATGGGAAACATTGATTCGAGAAGAGATTGGGGGCATGCCCAAGACTATGTCGAAGGAATGTTTCTCATGCTTCAACAAAACGAACCTGACGATTACGTCCTCGCTACTGGAGAGCAACATTCCGTTCGCGAATTCCTCGAGATTGTTTTTCGTTCGCTCGATTTTGAGCTCGTGTGGAAAGGGGAAGGGCTCGACGAAATTGGACTCGATCGTAAATCGGGAAAAACTCTCGTGGAAATCGATCCGGAATTTTTCCGTCCGGCTGAAGTAAACTACTTGTGCGGCGATTCTTCAAAAGCGAGAGAAAAACTGGGCTGGACTCCAAAATATTCTTTTGCCGATCTCGTTAACGACATGCTCAAGAATGACGTTGAACTCGCACGCGCCGAACTTGAGGCCAGTAATAAGGGAAAAAAATGATGAATGATAATTGGGAAGAACGCATGGCTTTGAGACGACGCCGAGCCGTCATTTGGCTGTTCGCCGTCTTGATCATATTCGTCATGCTCGCGTTCTTTTTCACTCTTATGGGGTCCTTGCTCTCCCAGAGAGAAAAAATGCGTGAAGAACGTTGTGATAGAAATCTTAGGGACTTGTATGTCGCCTCTGTCGAATATTGCGACGCACATGGTACATATCCCCCCGCTTTTACGACCGATGAAAAAGGAAATAAACTGCATTCGTGGCGCGTTCTTCTACTCCCATACCTGAAAGAGGCTGAGTTGTACTCGCAGATTAGACTGGACGAACCTTGGGACAGCGAGTGGAATCGACAATTTTGGACGAAAACTCCAAACGTTTATCGGTGCGCCTCTATGCCTGTGCCAACTGAAGATAACGGGTTGGCTCAATATGATCGTTGCGCGTTTTCGTGCGTCGTTGGCGAAAAAACGGCTTTCCCAAGCGATGGGGCTGCGATCGATCCAAAAAATTTGCCTGACGGAGCGGCGAACACTATTTTATATACTGAAAGGAAAAATCCGGTCAATTGGATGGACCCCAATTCCGACATTACCGAACAATGTGCGCTTGAGGAAAATAAATTGCCCGTTAAAGAGCGCGTAAGTTTTGCTTCGTGGCATGGAAATGGCGTCTTAGTTGTCTTTTGCGGCGGAGAAAGGAGTTTGCTCTCTGAAAAAATTGACGACGACGTCTTAGCGTTGCTTTTACGTACCAATGATTCTGATGGGAACGATAAGGAAAAAACTTCAGAAAAAGTTGACGAACAACTTAATGAAAAATCTGAAGAAAAACTGGAAAAAACGACCCGTGAATAAACAAAAAAAAGAGACGGGGGGAGATAATTGTGATGGAAAGAGCGCGGTTACAAAAATAGCCGCGCTCTACTTTATTCTGACGCGTTAGCGAAGATCGGCAAGCTCGTAAATCATTTGCTCCGTCTTTTCCCAGCCCAGACAAGGATCGGTAATTGATTGTCCGTATACTCCGCCGTCCGGCTTTTGGGAACCGTCTACAAGATAAGATTCGACCATTAGACCTTTCACAAGTTTATAAACTTCATTAGAACAACGCGTGCTGTGAAGAACCTCTTTGGCGATTCGAGGTTGTTCCGCCCAGCGTTTACCTGAGTTCGAGTGATTGCAATCTACGATTACGCTTGGATTTACCAGGTTGCTCTTGGAATAAAGCTCGTCAAGATACTGCAGATCTTCGTAATGGTAATTCGGCATTGCGCTCCCTCGTTTGCTTGAGTAACCGCGTAATATCGCGTGTGCGAGCGGGTTCCCCTTGCTGCGGACTTCCCAACCGGAGAATACAAACGTGTGGGAACTTTGCGCCGCTATGATCGAATTCATCATGACGGAAAGATCGCCCCCTGTCGGATTCTTCATTCCTACTGGAATTTCAAGACCGCTCGCGACAAGACGGTGCTGCTGGTTTTCTACCGAGCGCGCGCCTACCGCGACGTAAGAAAGACAATCCGAAAGATAACGATGATTCTCGGGATAGAGCATTTCGTCGGCGCATGAAAATCCCGTCTGCTCCAATGCGTCGACGTGCAATTTACGTATCGCGATAAGACCCTTAAGAAGGTCGGGGGAATGGTTCGGATCTGGTTGATGTAACATTCCCTTATAACCCGCCCCCGTTGTGCGCGGTTTGTTGGTGTAAATGCGTGGAACGATGACTATCTTGTCTTCGACTTTCTCTTGAACTTTACGCAACCTTGTCGCGTAGTCCAAAACTGCGTCCTCGCGGTCGGCGGAGCAAGGACCGATTACAAGAAGTAATTTGTCGCTCTTACCAAGGAATATATCGCGTATCTTCGCGTCGTTCGATAACTTTTGAGAGACTAATTCCTCGGAAAGAGGATACATTTCCTTAATAACGCGAGACGTGGGCATCTCGCGCTTGAATTCCATATTCATCATTTGTCTGGTTCCATTCAGTTTCCTACTTGGCGCGTGAACCTGCGCTATAGAGAAGCGTAGGGAAGTAATGCCGCGCTCGTGATTAACAGCCCTTGCCGACCGTGTAATATGCTCCAATAAGTTTGAGTCGCGCGCAAATTGCGTTCAATTCGCGCATCATGTCCCGTCCGTTCGCGCTGTGAATATTCCCTTCCGCCTCAAGGTAGAAGAAATAACTCCACTGAAGATCTTTCATAGGACGACTCCGTAAATTACGCATGTTGAAGCCGTGAGAACCTATTATATTAAGCGTTTGCGCCAATGCCCCAGCCCTGTTTTGGACTGTAAATACCAAAATAAAATTCTCGTCTTCGCGTACCTTGGAAGAATTAGGCATATTCTGCACGCGAGAAAGTGCCGCGAAACGCGTCGTGTTGTTGGGCGCGTCGTTGATACCGCTCGCAAGAATCTTAAGACCAAAAAGTTCCGCGGTCTCTTCGGACGCTATGGCCGCCACTGTCGGATCGGCAAGTTCCTTGACATGTTGGGCCGCTAACGCCGTATTGGAATACGGGTGCGTTTGGAAGTTGTGACGTTCAAGATAGGTTTTGCATTGACCTAACGCTTGAGGATGGCTTATGACTGTCTTAATGTTGTCGACGTTTGTCTCGGGCGTTGCCAATAACGCGTGACGTATTGGGATCTCCGTCGTCTGATTTACGAAAAGATTACCAAAGAAAAGAAGATCCATAACCGTCGTGACTTCACCCTCGTAACTGTTTTCAAGAGGAAGAACTACGCAATCGTTTTCGCCTTGTTCGACGCTGCGATAAGCCGTTGCGAAATCGGGCTGGGCTATGTGTTGCGCTTCAGGGAACAATTTCTTAGCGGCAAGATGGGCGAACGCACCCTCTACTCCACTGTAGGCAACGCGACGGTCTGAAAGAATTTGAGACTGATACTGACAAGAAAGATCGACTACCTT
>CAYUUL010000002.1:4984-19604 GCA_964447865.1 uncultured Planctomycetaceae bacterium
TTTTTGAGAAAAGGAACGTAATACGACTCTATGGCGCTTGATTGGACGCGACCATGGCAGTGAACGACCCAATCGTTTTCTCGTACTGGATCGCGGACTGGAAGACCGTTCGCACGCTTAAACGCCGCTATCGATTCGCACGCTTTCATTCGCTTTTCGAAAAGTTTGGCCATTTCGATATCGATGGACGCTATCTCGGTTCTGGCTTGGTCAAGTTCGGTCATTTTCTTTCTTTTCCTTGCGTTTTAACAACGCTTTATCTTCTTTTTTCTTTAAGGCGCGTTTCGGTAAGACGCGCTGGAAACGCTCGCTTGGGGAAAACGTAAAAAAAAACGACGCCCTGATAAGGACGCCGTTCTATCTGTATATCCGTTTGTTACCCAAGCCGTAACGTCATGTAGCGTCCTTCAATGCGCACACCTTGGTAAAGTAATAATAATACCTGCAGGAGCCCGTAAAGAGGAAGAACGCAATTTCAAAAGAGGAAAAAAAACTCGCGCAAAGTGCATAAAAATAGCCAGTTGGCCAAGAATACGCTTTGTTCGAGTTGTAAGCCATAACGGCTCCTTTCCTATTCAATTTTGCCCTTATTATAGTTTCTTCATTTTCGACGTCAACTATAGATGGATTTTTTTATTTATACGTTTGAGGCTGTTGAATGGTGGATAAAATGTTTGTGGTAAAAATGACATTTGAACTTATACCATTGACTTTAATAAAATGTTGTTTTTTTGTTCTTGCGATAACTGTAACTTAACTCTTTTTATACTTGTTTGTATTTTGTTGTCTATGACGATGGTGAGAACTGTAACGATACGATGATTACGTGCGCTTGACTTTGTTTTTTTGATTGTAGGGAATTTAGTAATTAAGAATATGTGCTTTTAGTCGAACGTTTTAACAACAAATTTTTAATTCTCTTTCTCAAGATGCGCTAATTGTTAAGATACTATGTTACCAATCCGTAACGACTAATTTTGATTATTATTGTTATTTTTTACCAACAGATGTTGCTTATTACTGTTCGTAAAATGTAACGCATATATTTGAAATCTCATTTTTAACGATGGTTGTCGACTATTTTGTAACTTAACTAAACTTTTCTCTAGTCTTATTTAATCTTGTCTGAAACTTTATATTCGATCATAAGATTTTTGATGAAAAGAAATAATATGTATTTTGGTGTTTTTTTAGTCATAACTTTATTTTACATAGCCACATAAAGACGCGTGGATTTATTTAAAGTATTTTTGTTTTGAGGTTTGTGCCGATTTTATGCCTGGTTATGATCGGTTTATGGGGAATTTTGTTTTTCTGGAATAGTCGCAATAATCCAGTCGCTAGATACGCTCCAGGTTGGACGCGGTTTTTTTTTGACGTTTTATCGGGCGTCCTTGTAAAATTTCTTTTAACATGTTATTTTATTAGAGTTATGTGATTGTAAAAATGTGTCGTTCAAGTAAGATGATCGGAAACGACGATTTTCTTTTTTTTCGGTATTTGAGTCGTGTTTTTCAGGGTGAAACGCGTTAATGTTTATTCTGGCTTCAGATTGGACGCCATATGTGGAAAAATGAATCTTTGCATCCCGTAAAACCGGTAAATTTGTTACTTTTTGTTGCGCGCTTTACTAAAGATTTGTTTCACGTTCCTTGACAATTGTAAAATGCGAGACTATTATTAAAAAAACGAAGGGAGAAAAGCGTGTTTTTCTCTTTACGTCCTTTTTGGATGTTTCTCATTAGGAATGATGTTAGTACGTTTAAGCGCGTTGCGCGCTGGGGATTTTGTGCGCGCCGTCGTTTGTGGATTTGGTTTTCGAAGTTGTTAGCGATTCGAAATTTGACGATGGTTTTGTATGATGCGACGCGCTTGTGCATTGTAACGTTTGTGAGACTTGGCGGATTGCGTTGAAAAGAAGCGAAAGCTGGTTGGGAGCTTGAGTTTTTGACGCTTCTGTCGTCCCTGATTTTTCCTGAACGACGAATAGGTGTGGTTATATGCATTTTTCACAAGAGCTAATTAAAGTTGCGCAATCTGTGTTGGCAAACGAATTCGCCGGACGTCGAATCGTCAAACCTGAAGATCTATCTTCTTTTAGCTCCGCCCTTGTTAAACTGGCGCCTGAAGCTGAGAATTTGGAACTTGACGAATGTAGGGAATTGATTGCTTTGATAAAAGAAAATGGTATAGATCTCGCGCGCGGAACAAATCCTCGCCTCAATGAACAACGTAATATGAAAACGCAAACTGCCGAAGAAAATAATAACGTTCTAAAAGCTGGCGATGAAACAAATGATTCCGCTGATAATCGCCCGATTAGTGAAGAACAGCGAAAAATAATAGAACGAAGTGAAGCGTTGGGCGCTGTGAACGAGGTGCTTAACGTTTATTATCCGTTTAAAACAATAAACGCTGTTACTGATTTCGATCAATTTCGTTTGCTTTTTGAAAAGAAAGCCCCTCGACTCGCGAGCAATTATTCCGATCAGCAACTTAAAATTTTACTCTTTCAGGCGGGCGGAACTTTGATTGGTCGGTTATTGCCGCAACAAGAACGTTTGGCGGAACTTAAAAGAAGGGGAATTGAACTGACTTCGCCTAAGCCTGCCTCCGTCTTTCCAAAAACGCCTTGCAATGAGGATCCGCAATTCGACGACTATGTCGGAGGGCAAATTTGCGATAACCTTGGGCGTGAAAGACCCGTGAATGACGAGAGATTCCCGTTAGATTCGTGGGGAGAACGCATGCAGGATTCCTCGTACGATCGGTACGACTGCGAAACCGACTTTTCTAATGGATCGCGGTTAAACTACGGTAATTCGTCAAAAGACGACGACGCTGGAAAGGATGGAGAGACCTTTAAACGATCGTTTGGATATGACGAGCGTGAAGCCGACGGTCATAGTGAAGATAATTATTATGACGCCGAGCAGGATTACGACCAGTCTTACCTTCAGCGACGCGACGATCTTGCAAGAGGACGCTGGGAAGAAAGGAATCGTTACGAGCAGGAACGGTATTACGACGCTGGAAACGCGGCTGTTTATGAGCAGTCGCGTCCTTATGGGCGGCAGACGTTTGACGACGAACATAGGGAACGACAGGAGAACGCGTATGACGACCGGTATTATGGGAACGGTTATGATCGAAGAGATTTGCGGAGAAATGATTACCGTTCTTACTCTCCTTATCAGGACGAGCCTTACCAAAATTTGGGTCGCGATGAACGAGAGCGTTATTTGGAACGTCCGACTCGAAACGCGAGGGGAAATCAGTGGAATAGTCTGTTTGATCGCCAACGTAGCGAACCTGTTGTTTCGCGCTCTTCAGAAGTGGGAAGCGCTAATGCTAAAAAAACGACGCCGGGCGCTCAACCTGCGGCGCAAAATAACGCTCAACCTGCTTCCGACAATGCCGCGCAACGTCAACTACTAGCGAATTATTCTCCGGTCGTTGCGGATATCCTGACGAAATATTTTCCTGGTAAAATTATTTCCACTCCTGAGGATGTTAAGACCTTACGGAGAATGTTGGCTCAGAAGTGTCCAAAACTGAATTGCGATTTAATCGATGAAAAATTGCTGAGGAAACTTGTCTCTTATGGCGGAGGGACTTATTCTGTTTCCAACGCCCGCGCCTCGGCTCAAAATATGACTGTCAGAACGTCCCCGGAAAAGTTGTTGTACAACGGGGCAAGAGAAATTTTAAAAACGTATTTCCCCAACGGAGTCGTTTTTGTTCCCGACGGATTGCAGCGTTTTTCAAATCTCTTTTATGCAAAATTCCCCGGCGTCAAACTTAAGGAAGATACTCTTAAACGTCTGATTAGCAAAGCCGAATGGACGGTTTGGGATCGCGCCTTGGAATCGGAAGAAGAATCCGCAAAAGTTGTCTATCGTAAGATCGCCGGGTGGGTGTTGAGGAAATTCTTCCCAAATACGTTGTTCCAACGCGATTATTCTGATTTCGGACGTTTTTGTGCGAAATTTAGAGAAGAGGCCGGCGGTCAGCCTACAGCTATAAGCGACGATGAAATTAAACAAGTCTTCCTGGAAGCTGGAGGAAGATTGGCCGAAGAGCGTTTGGAACAAACGAATATTGTGTATTCGCGTCCTACTATCGTTAAGAGAGTCATTTGTGAAGATTTCGGTATCGATGGATTTGACTCGAATTCGCCAGAGGATATTCGCCGCTTCCGATTGGGGGCGACGCGGTATGGAAATACTTTTGAAGAAGAAGACGATAGTAAGTTGACGGCAATCATCGCGAGAACTTGCATCGGATACAAAGGGAAACTTTATTCTTTACCTAAAAAAGATATGGAGAAAATAAAGAGTTTGGTCGCGAATTGCTTTGCGGTCGGCGGACAAATGATTTATTATAAGCCTTTCTTTGAAAAGAATAGCGATTGGCTCCGTAAAGGAAATGTCATTTCGCCAGGACTGCTTAAAGCTTACTTGATGAAGAGTTATTCGACTTATCTCTTTTATCCAACGGGATATTTCGAACCAAGGGAACGTCAAGAATCCGACCGCGTAAAAGTGGCGTTGGAAATTATGCGCGTATGGGGCGGAGATATCCTTTTGACCTCTGAGGAAAATGGACGAAAGGGGAGTCAAACATATCGCGTGTTGGATGGTGAAATACTTTTATCCGCCGATGGGTTAGCCGAACGTTTATACATCGCGAAAAATCGTATTCAGTATGCGATGGAACTGGATCCGGGTACCTTTAAACCGATGGGGGACGGATTCTTCAAGTTGATTAGGGATGCTAAAGTAAATGACTCCGAAGAACTTGACGACCTTTTTGACGAAAAATTCAACGTCGAATTTAGCGAAAAAGAACTTGATCCCGAGAGTGTCGAGCAAGTAAACGAAGTAGGCGATGATGCGAGCGACGACGTGTCCAGCTCCAATGATAAGTCGATTCCAACTCAATTAAGCCTTTTTGATTTCTCTGATTCTGTTGAATCAATGTCAAAAGGAAGAAAAGAGGAAGAAGCGACTGTTGGCGAGGGAAATGTTAGCGTCGGTAAGACAAAAGAAACTCGAAATAAAGAGTTGCTCGCGGAAGCCGCCGATTTTATCCGCGAAAAGGTTAAGGAGTGGTTCGACGCCGGAGGAAAAATTGTTTATTACAAGGCTTTTTGGCGACGATGGGAAGAAAACTTGAAAAAGTTCGAATTCGAATCGTACGAAGCCTTTTTAAAAGTTGCCGTCTCCGCCTTGAAAGGCTACTTCAGATCCGAAGAGTATGTCGAACCTGAGAAAAATAACCTCGAACTTGACGCCAAAATTAAGGCCGATTTAGACAAAAATTGGTCGCGGAAGGGACCTGCAAGAAGAATTCTCGAACTTGTCGACCTGATTTATGTAACTAAGGACGCCCTTGCGCCGGTCCTCGAGAACGATCCTGATTATGAAACCAGTTCTGCGAATGGTTTCTGGGTAAGAAAGCCAAAAAAAGTCGCTCAAACCGAGGTTAAGGAAGTTAAAAAAGAAGCTAAAGAAGTCAAAAAAACATCAAAAACGGCGCAAAATAAGGAAAAACTTGCCGAAGCCGCGGCATTTATTTACGAAAAAGTAAAAACGTGGTTCGACGAGGGCGGCGTCTTCGTTTATTACGAAGCCTTTTGGGATCGTTGGCAAGAAGATTTGAAAAAACTCGGAGTCGGAAGTCTTGACGATTTTCTAAAAATTGCCCCTTCCGCTTTGTCTGAATTCTTTTGTTCCGACGAATATGTCGAACCAAAGGAAAACGACATGGAACTCGGCGATAAAATTAAGATGGAATTGGAGAGAGTTTGGTCGTTAGAGAAACCTGCAAGACGTACTTATGAACTTGTTGAGCTTACCTATATCACTTCCGATGCGCTCGTCGAAAACCTCAAAGACGATCCCGAATTTGAGTATCGTTCAAATGGATATTGGGTAAGAGCGCTAAAGAAAGTTGAGGATGGTAAACGTAGACGCCGAGTTTTGCAGAAGAGGCGTAGACCTCCTCAAAGTCGATAACGTTGAGTTGTACGCGTTGCGTCTTGATTGTGGGTATAAAGGCGTGGCGCGTTCCTCGTTAGGTAAGAAACGAACGCGAGATTCCCAGGTTCTGGTTATTGTCGCCTGTCGCGAGCGTTGGGAAATCTCGAGCATGGGGGTATTTGGGCGACGACGTTGTTTGGGTATAAATTCGTCGTTTAAGTTTAAGGATGGTATTAGTTGCGATGCGCTTGAACGGCGCGTTGTAGGTTGGCGGCGCGGCTCGGAACGCTAACTTTTACCTGTAAACCAAACGGTTTATAGTAACCCGAGCGATTTTAGAATGTCGGCTGGCGCGAACTGGGGTATGAGTTCGTTTAGTTGTGCGTCGCGTTTGTTATGAACGCGAATAAAGGACGTTCTAGATAATTTTGGTTCGATGGCGACTTGAAAAAGCGCTACATTTGTCAAGACTAAGGGCTCAGTCAATGGCGGTGAAGAATACATTGAACAAGGTCGTTAAAGACTATTGTTCAAATGTCTTAATGTATGATTGTCCGTTCGTGTGTTTGGACGGCGTCGTCAAGTATGCGACAAATATCTCAAAAAGATTGGAAGAAAACGTACGGAAATCGGCGTTGCCTATCTTAATGGAGACTTTGACGCGCGTCGGGGAAGATATTTTTGTTCCCGATAATTCTCTAAAGTTCGATTGCGAAAAAACGGACGAATGTCTCGCTAAAATTATGAGAAATGCGACAAGTTTGCCGTTGAAGGCTTTTAAACCTTTGGACGACTTTCCGTCTTTTAGCAATAATTGGAACTGGAATATTTATGTATTTGAAGCGTATTGCTATAGATTTAGTAAAAGATTTAAACTTAACTCGTTAATGTTCAATAAAACTTGCTCGGCCGGCGCCGTCGTGAGAAAAGAGGACGAACGTTCTTTTTACGACGTCGTGCTCGACGTCGTCGCGAATGCAATGGATCTGGATTTGACCCCTAAAAACGTCGTAAATTTTCTAAAAGAAAACGGATACATTGGAAAAGCGAGATACGAAAAGTGTGAACTTCTAGTTTGGGACGCTTTAAAAGTGCGCGCTGATTTAGGGAAGAATGGGGGGAAAAAATAACGCGTAAAAAACGTCGAACTATTTATAAATAATTAATTCGACTCCCTTGCGGAATAGCTGAAAAGAACTTTTCTTCTATTGCGAGAGACTGAAAAAACTCCGCGTTCGCGACGACGTGACGCGGAGCTTGAGTCGTTCGCTTAAAAAAAGACATTTCACGGATTTTCAGCCTTTAAAGACTTCTAAGTATTCCGGCGTGTCGACATAAGTTTCCGGCGCTAACTCCTTAATCTTGTCGGCAAGCGCGCGGGAAGCTGACGCCTCGCCATGAACGACGAACGTGTTGAAGGGTCGCCGTGGTATGGCCTGATACCATGCGAGAAGTTCGCTCTGATCCGCGTGACCGGAAATCCCCTTGATCGACGTTACTTCCGCTCGTACCGGATACTGCTTCCCTAAAATTCGTACCGGAGAGACTCCGTTCAATATGAGACGACCCAACGTGCCTTCCGCCTGATAACCGAGAAATACGACCGCGTTGGCCGGGTTGGATATGTGGTTCGCCAAATGATGCTTGATTCTACCCGCGTTGCACATGCCGGAGGACGACATTATAATTGCCGGACCTTCCTTGTCGTTGAGTTGCCGAGATTCGTCCGACGTCTTATACAAATGAAGGTGTTTTAACGTGGTTTTACCATGTTTCGCCAATTCCAACGTCTCTTCGTCAAAACAGTCCTGTTGTTTACTAAATATTTGAGTCGCTTCTACCGCCATTGGAGAATCTAAATAAATCGGAACGTCGGTCGGTATGCGACGTTGCGTGATAAGACGCGCGAAACGACAAAGCATCTCCTGGGCGCGTTCCACCGCAAATACCGGCATGATTACCTTGCCGCCGCGAGATACCGTTCGCGTTACTACTTCCGAAAGTTGTGCGTCGACCGTATCGATTGATTCCGAAAGACGATCGCCATACGTCGACTCGATGACCAACGATGAAACGTCTACCGCTTCTTTGAAAAATTCCGGATCGCGCAATATCGGACGATTCGCCCGACCAAGATCGCCGGAGAAAAGAAGACGTCGAGGAAAATCCTCGTCTATTTCGGGCTTCGTTAAAATTATCTCAATAAACGCCGACCCTAGGATATGACCCGCGTCGTGGAATATTACTTCGACGCCCGGAGCTACGCGTGAACGACGATTATAAGGAATCGCCTTAAAAAGTGAAAGCGTCGCGTGAACGTCGCTCTCGACGTACAGCGGACGAACCGGATGTGGGGACTGGCGACCTTCTTTAGCGTGACGCTTACGCTTAAAATTAGCGTCTTCCAATTGAATATGCGCGGAATCAAAAAGAATTAGTCGCGCAAGTTCTAACGTCGCCGGCGTGCCATATATCGGTCCGCGAAAACCTTCGGATACTAACTTCGGAAGAAGACCGCAGTGGTCAAGATGCGCGTGGGTTAGAAACACCGCGTCTAACGCCCGAGGTTGTTCGACTACTGGATCCCAATTTCGTTCCAAATATTTACGCTCCTGAACGAGCCCGCAGTCGACGAGAAATTGGAATGAGTTGCAAAGAACTAAATGTTTCGAACCGGTTACGTTCCCGGCTGCGCCGCAAAATTTTATCTCCATAACTGCCTCCAAAATTTTCCTGATTTTATCGAGCGCGGCGTCTCGCTGTTTCTGAAAAGACGCGATATGTCTCGCCCCCTTAACTCATTGTATGCGTTTGATTCGGCTTTTTCAAGTTTTTTTCATTTAACGTGTCGAACTGCAACGAAAATGGACGTGATTCGCTATGCAAAATATTGGGGGTGACAATGAACAATGGACTCCATTATCAAATTAGGAAATGTCGGGAAAACTTAAGTAGACTTTGGACGCTATTGGAAACTACGAGCTACGACAATAAAATCCGCGTCGTAACTTGACGCGGCGCCACCTTTCTGGTATCGTAATCCAAGGTTAAGGGCGTCGTTCGAATGGGTTGTGCGCGCCGTTATTAATCAATTGGGGGGCCTCAGATGAAAAAATATCGCGTCTCCATACTTTGGGGATTGTTGCTTTTCGCGGTCGTAGCGTATGCCGTTCGTGATTGGAACGATGGGAAAAAAGTTGTAGCTCAGCAAACTAACGCGACTCCAAACGCGGACGTGGAAGCGTTAAGAGAATCGATCGGCAACTTCTTCGAAAATCTTTCCGACTCCAGCAAGGGACCGAGAAAAGCCGTTGATGAATTTCTCAAAAACTCCTCTATGGCGGATTTTGAAAAAACAAAAACGAAAATCGTCGACGGTCTAAAAAATGTCAACGCGACGTTTGGAGATTACGTGTCCTACGAACCGATCGGCGTGAAAACGATTGGAAACGATCTAATTGTTTTCAGGTATATTTACAAGTGCGAGGAGTATCCTATATTCTGGTATTTTACGTTTTATCGACCGCGACCTAAAACTCAGGACGCCTCGACGAATTCTTGGCGTTTGATTGGGTTTCGATACGAGTCAAATCTTGACGCGGCCCTCCTCGACGCCACTTTTTAAATTGAAATACGTAAATAAAAACGCGCTTTTTATGAGGATATCTCCCTTATTGTTGAACGGCGCTTTTAATGAAATCTACAATCTCATAAAAGCTCTTGCGCTTTCGTCCAAAAGTCTACTGCGCGATAAACGCTCGCAAACGACTAGAACGTCAAACGCGTCGTGAATACCGTACGGAAATCTCGACCGGGCTTCATCGCGTAAAAAATCGGCGCGCTTCCGGATATGTCCGCCTTTTGGTAATCCGTACGACAATAGGATACTTCAAGACCGGTCATAAAATTCGGCGTCCAGTTATAAAGAACATTGGCAAAGTAACACGTATTCTTCGTGCGAGACGTCGTTATCCCGTTCGACGCCGAGGACGTGCCGATTAAGTCGCTACGTTTGGGCTTGTCGAAACCATATCCCAAATTGGTGGCCATTTTTGACGTCCACGACGAATGGAACGCCAACCAACCTCCTTCGTCTTCTATTGCGTCGCGGGTAAAAAGATCGATCCCTTGATTTATCGCTCCGGTAAAGGTACTTAAATTCGCGCCGTAGTAGTATTCGCCGTGTAACTTGTGCGTCTTGCCGAGCGGCGTCTCAAAGTCGACGTTACCGGACCACGTCTTAATCGATTTGTCTTCTGTTGTCGACGACATTGGTACGCCGGCTATCTTGGAAAATTTATAGTTCTGTTCGCCTATGTGACCTGAAATTCCTATCGTTATAGGACGACCTTCGAATGTCTCTTTAAAAAGTTCGACTACGACGCGTCCCTCGATTATGGGCCAACCGGATGACCGCGCCGAAACGCCCGACGTCGACGCGTAATCGCCGATCACGTTATCGCACGCCGCGATTTGCGTCAAAAAATGAAGATCTTCGCTCGCCGTATAACCCTGCTCGAATCGCGCTTGAGCTCGACGGTACTGAATGTCTCCAAAAAATCCTAACGGTAAGTAATTCAACATTTGAGGTCCGCCGGGCGAAATGACGTCCCAATACTGACCGAATAAGAAATGACGCTCGTGTTGCTTGTCGGTAAGCTCTACATATGCGTGACGTAACTGAACTCCGCCTTTGTTGCGAGAGCCGTTCGCGTAACCTTCAAAGTCAAACTCCAACGCGCCTCCAACGTCTGAGTTCAGCTGTTCTATACGTCCCGCCTCGACCTTGACTCCAAGGCGTGTCATACGCGCGTCGACCGAAAATCCAGAGGTCTTGTCGACCTCTTCCGATTGTACGTAAAGAATATAATCGCCGGGGACTGAACGTTGGGTGTCGGACGCGACTGAAAGATTGAGGAATCCGTAAGGCGTGACCTTAATGGAACCTTTGCTCCAGGAAAATCCTTTCGCTTCTTCTCGGAGTTTTTCAAGTTCCGAACGAGTGACTGGCGTCTCTTGAACCTCGTCGCCATAACTGGGACTGGTTGCGACGGAAAGGGGGGGTAACGACGCGCTTTCGCGAGTCAAAAGAGGCTCCTTCGCGATCTCGACTTCTTCATGTTTGAGTTCAAGTTCGTCGACTGACGGCGGGGCCGGAGCGTCTTGCCTGAATAAGCGTCGTTCGCGTATGCGCTTAAACGGCCTAAGATTAGGGAATAAACGACCGTCGTCTTCGCGAGACTTGGCGTCGGCGTCAGATTTCGATAATTCCTCGTCGCCCTCTGGTTCGTGTTGTGATTTACTTTCTTTGACGTTGTTTCGCGACGCGTGTGCCTTGGAAGAGTTGGTTTCTGACGACGGCTCTGATTCGACCTCTTCATTTACGTCTTCAGATACGTCCTCCGATTCTGACTCCTCGTTACTGTATTCCTCTTCAAGAAAAGATTCTGACGATACTTTTCCATCTTCGTATTCGTTATCGTAAGACTCTGAATCTGTGGACTCATGCGATTTATAATCCAGAGCGCTCCATGCGATTACCGGTTGCTCATTTTCGACTTCATCGTCTTCGTCGTAAGACGCGCCGCGGACGATATTGGAAACCTGAACGATATGATTGTCCTTTCCGCGGGGTTCAGAAAAGGCGAAACGGTTGCGCAACTGGTTGCCCGAAGATTTGGAGTCCTCGTTCTGACGGCGCGTTTTCGTATTGCTTGTCGCGCCTTGGCGTGAGAACGAGGAAGCGTCAAACGTTCGATAGGTTTTGCCAGGAAGTTTACCGTTGAATGTCGGATCTGACTTTGCGTGGAAATTGTCGACTGACGATTTTCTACTCGTTTGGGGTTGCGCGTAATTAACGTCTTGCCGCGAGACGCTTAGACCAGGATTACTTTGGGCGAACCCCGCGCTCGAAGACGCCGACGTCGGTACGGACGCGTTCGACGACACATTGGGAACCATGACGGACGATACGTTGGGATTTACGTTAGAAGAAACGACTGAAGACGACGGATTCGCGAGAACTGATAACTCGGGAATTGGCGCCGCGAATGTTGACGCATTTTGCGCTGACTG
Organism: uncultured Planctomycetaceae bacterium; assembly: GCA_964447865.1. Taxonomy (GTDB): domain Bacteria; phylum Planctomycetota; class Planctomycetia; order Pirellulales; family Thermoguttaceae; genus RUG369. The sequence goes on from CAYUUL010000002.1 coordinate 17,044, forward strand.
CGCGTAAGGAATCGGCGTTGGCGAGGGAATGGCGCGAGGAGCCGACGTCAGGCGCGGAACTTGTAACTCGGGCCCCATTGCTACCTTAATTGGCTCTTGATTCTGCGGAGGTTGACTGGTAATCATACCGCTGGCGACTGTTGGCGAAAATGAACGCGTTACGCCCAATGGCGACGCCGCCAAACCTGGATTCGAGTAAGCGAACGCCGGTTCTGAATCTTCATCTTCAGTAGCGTCTGGCGTTTCGACCTGTTCTTGATAAAGGTCTGAAAGTTCCTCTTCAAAAATTAAATCGGCGTCGTCAGTCGCAATCGGTTCGTTAGCAGATGCATTCATGTCGGAACCAACGAGTTCGATTGCCAATTGGACAATACGCTCTTTGAGTTCTGACGTCCCGTCGTTAAGACTTGAAGACTCTGACGCGACGTTTACAAGCGAGTCAAGTTTTGACACGGCAAACGTCGTATCGTGTTTTGAAGTCCAGGGAATTGGTTTTGGAGTCGGTTTTTTCGTCGCGTTTGGCGTGTCTGACTTGGCTGGAAACGTCGATTCCGCGAGGGGCTGGGCTACCTCAGGAACTTCTTCGGCGGCTTGCTCTTCGGTTTGCTCAGAGAATACGCTCGATTCCAAAGAAGGGTCGCTTACCTCCTGCTGTGAAGACGCGTTATCGGTCAAACTGGGCGCGACAAGCGGTTCTGCGGGAACTTTCGGTAAAAAGTCCGCCGTCAAGCCGAAACTCGGCGTCAATTCTGCGCGCGCCCGCTTGCCCGTTACGCTGGAATCGTCCGCAAAACACGTTGTTGAAAATAGAACGAATAGACTCGTAAAAGTGACGCTCAATGTCGCAAAGAGTATTCCGCGTGTTCGTTGACGACGAGGACGAGTTGCGCAAACGTTCCGTTTAACTGAAAAGTCGCGTTTTCGAGGATTCTGATCGGTGCGCGTCATTACTATTCTCGACTTTAATTGTTTTAATTGATAAATATGATAAAATTTTCATAACCCTGCTTTTTATTATAATCGTCACAACTTGCTGTTTGATTGAGCGCCTTTCGTATCCTTAACTTCACAAATCCAGAATTTCTTCAAAAAAAACTGTTTTTACAAAAAAAAACTTGAAAACGATCTCGCTAGCCGTTAAACTTTTGGAATGCCGCGTGGTAAAGGCGTTCCTCCGGGAACGACCTCCTATGTGACGTTTATCTTAATTGTCGACAGGGATGACGCGAGTAAGTTCTTGGACGCGGTCTCTTACTAGTGCGGTTGGTTAAGTTTATTTTTCGCGAAAAATTTAAATAGGAGTTATTCCATGGCTGAAGGAAAAGGCGGCGTTGCAATGTACATTCGTTTGCAAATTGCATACGCCCTTGAATTCGCAATCTGGGGTTGTTGGTCGTACATGTTGGGAGGTTATGGGGCTCAACATGGTATTCAGACTGGCTCGCTCTATGCCGCGTTTGCTCTCGGAGCTCTTTTTGCTCCACTCGTCGGTCCAATTGCCGATAAAAAATTTGCCGCTCAAAAGGTTTTGGCGTTTATGCAATTCATTTGCGCCGCCGCTCTTGCCGGTTGCTTTACCATTGCTAAAAACGTCGCCGCTTCCGGTAGTTCAGATCCCGGCGTGGCGTGGTGGATTTTGATGTTTGTCGCCGGTTTGATGTTCATGCCGTCCATCCCGTTGTTGAATGCGATCGTCTTCAAGCACATTCCAAACGATAAGAAGAGTCCGTTTGTCTTCATCTTCGGTACACTCGGTTGGATTGCCGTCAATCTGATTCTGGGCGCTATGGGAGAGAAGGGCGTTGAACAATTCTACCTCGTCGACGTCATTTGCGCTCTCGCTTTGGCCGCCTACTCTTTGACGTTGCCAAATACTCCGCCGGCTGGTTCCTCCAAAGGCGACCCCTTCGGTTTCAGAGCTCTCAAGCTCTTCGGTCGTTGGGATTTCGCGATCTTCATGATCTGCGCCACGCTCGTCGGTATCTTCGGATCAAACTACTATTTCGCTTTGTTCGGACAATACTTCGACAATTCAAAGGGCGTCTACAACCAATACTCTGAAATTATCTTCATGGCTGCGCTCGCCTTCGCCGTCGCCAAAATCGGCCTCAAATGGACCGTCACTCTTGGTCTCGCCGCTTGGGGCGTTCGTTACCTCCTGTTCGCGCAAGTCAACGATTGTTGCGCTCTCGTCGGAGTCTTCATGCACGGTCTTGCCTACGCGTTCCTTTATACCGCCGCCTATATGTATGGCGACAAAGTTGCTCCAAAAGAGATGAAAGCTTCCGTACAAGCGCTCATCGCCTTCTTGCTTCTCGGCGTCGCTCAGACTCTTTCCGGATATGCCGCCGACGGGTTCCAACAAAGGTACAAGACTGCTGTTGAAGAAAACGCCCCTGCCGCGACTGAGACCGAAGCGAAAGAAGATACTGTTACGTTCTTCTCCTTGACCTCTGTTGCTTACGCTCAAGACGAAGACATTGCCGTCGCTGAAGACGCCGCGTCTGCCGACGAAATTGTTATTGAAGAAGCCACAGTTGAAGAAGCCGTTCCTGCCGAAG
>CAYUUL010000002.1:19704-48387 GCA_964447865.1 uncultured Planctomycetaceae bacterium
AAGCTACCGCTCCTGCTGAAGACTCCGTAGTTGAAGAAGACCTTGTTGAAGAAGCTACCGCTCCTGCTGAAGACTCCGTAGTTGAAGAAGACCTTGTTGAAGAAGCGCCTGTCGCCGACGCCGAAGCTCCTGCTGAACAAGCTCCTGCGGAAGCCGCCGACGCCGAAGCTCCTGCTGAACAAGCTCCTGCGGAAGCCGCCGACGCCAAAGACGCCAGGGAAAAGACCCCTTGGTACAAGATTATTGACGAAAGCAAAAAAGGTAATTACAACTGGCAAAAGATCTGGGGCGTCCCCGGTCTCTTCTGTATTATCTTCGCGGTAATATTCGCGCTCCTTGGACGTGAACCGAAATCTGCGGATGACGAAACCTGATTGTTGTCGCTCTCCTGAAGGTAAAAGACTTTTGATGGGGGGCGTATAGACGACCCTCCCGAATTCTGGTTCTAGCGCTCGAACGATTCCTTATCGGTCGGGCGTTTTTTATTGTTTTTTATCATTCGCTTGGGCTGGTTGTAAAATTTTAATTAAACGCCTATAATAAATCGTGTTGTGACGAATTAAGTTTGAATTGTAGAGATTAGTGTGATTGTGTCGTAACTTTGAATTTGGTGAAATCTGTCGATTGTGACGCCGTAAGGCTTTTTATTGGAAAATGACGAGCGTGTGGACGAAATGTAAGGGTAACGTGTGCGTTTGGGGTGTATTATCGCGTCGAACGCTGGAAGGAGTTCGAGGATGAATCGGAAATTCAATTGGCGCGTAATTGTCGTCTTAGGGGCTATTTTGTGTTTGCCTTTTATGGCTTCGAACGTTTCGGCGCAAACAAACGCCGCAAGTGAGACGGATGTGGCTCAAAGTATGGGCGTCGGGTTAAAAAGTCGATTTGCCTCGGGCGCTAAACCGATTGAGCTGTCGAGAACCTCTATTGTTCCGGGGACTCCGATGACTGTCAATTCGACAATGAGTAACATTATGTCGTCGAATTCCGGCGGCTCCTTTGGAGGAATTCTTTCGCGATACGATACCGAAAATTTCGGAAAGTTTTTTGGGGATGGCACGTTGAATTCTTCGCGTTTAACGAGTTCGCGCGTCGACGCCCTTGAAGACCTCGATTCAGGCGACAATGAAGTGGAGAATGTCGATACTGCGAGAATGTATCCCGCTAGACTGGCCCTCGACTTTAAAATCTTTCCAAGACGGAGAGTTGATTCGAAAGAAACGACTGAAATACTGAATTGGCAGATTGAAAACGTTGTTTCTCGGTTCAACTTTGATCAGGCTGTCGAAGAAATTCATGTTGAAAGTAAGGGAAACGTGCTCTTTTTGAGAGGGCGCGTTAAGTCGCCAAGAATGGCAAAATTGTTGCAAAGCGTGCTCGGAATGCAAACGGGCGTCGACCGCGTTGTCAACGAGTTGGAAGTAATGGGCGACGCGCAAAACGTCGATCTCTTTGGAAATCCTGTCGAAGAATAGTTGTAAACAAAAAGATTCCGTTAAACTTTGAATATTAAAACAGGCGCGCGTTCCAATAACTGAAGAATGCGCGCCTGTTCCCGTTAGGTATTTCGTTTAATTTCAATTATCGCGTGTGTATATTTCCGTGTTCGGAGCGTTAACGTCCGGTTGGAAATCGTCGAGCCGATCCATCTCGCTCGGGCGAAGATTATCAAGATCTACGATTTGTTGTCCCTTCGGTCGAGAGAATCCTTCCGGCGCTGAAGAATTCGAAGACGCGCCGATACGTTTGGACGATTCCTTCGATTTTTCGAGGTTGTGACCAGGCGTGTACGGAGACTCCGCGCTCAAACGTTCGGTTGGCCCTTTCGCGTACTCTTCGCTTGCTCTGCGTTCCAACTGACTTGACGTCTCGTTAAAATGTCGCGACGTCGCTTCTTGGAAGTCTGCGCACGTCTGCGCTTGATCCTTGAAGTTCAATGCGCTGGAAAGGTTCGGACTGTCGCGGAGAGAGGATACTGAATCCGTTTGTGACGCGCGCTCCCCAAGGTATTCTTCGGTTTGGCGACGCCGTTGCTCGCGATAATACGCCGATTTCTCCCGACTTTCGGCAAGCGCGTGCGCTATTGCCGCGTCGTGACGCGCCTGTTGCTCTTCAAGATAGGACGCGCCTGCCACTGAACGTTCCTCGTCGATATTCTCAAAACGAGAGTCGTCAATATCGATTACGTCGCGAAGACGAGTGTCTTTGGACGCCTCTTCCTTGTCGAACTTCACTCGCTTTCGATTAGAATACTTCTCCTGTAACGCCGCGATCGGATCGTGAACGCCTGTGTCGTCCCCTAATTGCTTTTGCGCCCAACGACGAGCCGCCGACGCCATTGAAGAATCGTCCTCCGTGTGTTTGTCCTCGTTTAACGGAGTCGTTCCCATTGTGGTCGTGCGTATTTCCTTGGAAAGCGTCACCTTGCCGGATTTGGCGTCCTTAAATATTGAAAGAATCGTAATCTCCTCGACGGGTTGATCATATTCGCCAAGGTCGAGATAAACGTGATAGGAATACCCAAACTTCTTATCGAATTTACGATGCTTTTGATTGAGTTCCTCTGACGTCATGACAAGTTGGGCGTCCGGTTGCGTTAAGGTCACGCCGTCGTCTACGCTATAGTATACGTTGACTGTTAAATCCCCGTCCACCATGATCGAACGCGTGTAACTGTTCTTCTTGTAAAAACGTATCACGCCGCCTTTGCCGCGTCGTAACGCAAGCTCCGGATCGTCGGGCTTAAAAGGATAATCGGACCAAAAATCTTCAAAAAGCTCGACTTCTTCCGCTACATGCTCGCCAAATAAAACATACTTGCGCGGACCGGCGCTCGAACAACCTAACGCCGAAACGGCAAAAAGCCCAAGTAAGAGCGTGAGAGACACTAATTTTTGCATAGGGGAACTCGACGCGTATCTCGCGAAAAACACTGCGGAATAAATTGCGCGGAAAAATCCGCGCGTACAAAATAGACAACGCGTTGGATTGCGCCAAACGCGTTGCGACCGCGACGCCTTTCGCGTCGCTCTGAAACAAATTACTTGGTTTCGACCGTCTTCCAGAAGAATAATTTAAAACCGCGATCTTCTTTCATCCGGGAAAGAGGCGTGCGCTTTGTCCCCTTGATGAGGTCTTGTCCGCGTATCGTTCCGTTATTGACGAAATCAAAACGTTCTGCCGTATCAAGCGGAACCGCGCGGTTATAGGAAACGTTGTCGTCTGACTCGCGCGCGGTTTTATCGGACTTGGAAGAACGCGCCTTAATTTCTGAACTTTCTGTGTTCCGACGCGCGCTCTTGGACGACTTCGTTCCGCGCTCGTTAAGTGAGGACGACGCTTCGCTTGAACGGCGCGCCTGTTGACTACGTCCGGATTCGCGTTCCCGCATCGCTACGCGCGTCGTTGGTTCGCGGCGATCGTTACTCGTAAAATCGTCGTCGACCGGTATGTATATGTCGTCGTCAAGCTTAAAGTCCTCGTTCATAGACGGCGTGGCTGTCTGAGTCTGCTGAACGTTTAAGTCGTCTTGATCCCAGCTATACTGCTTGCGCGTTTGCTGAACTTGATCGGCTTTGGACGTAGGAGCGACCGTCTTACTCGTACTCTTCGAGCGGTTCGGACGCGAATACGGATCAGGTTCGTTGAGTCCGCCTGCCGGTCGAGGCGCGTAGTCCCGGTCGGGAGAGTAGTCTAAGGTGGATTCCAAATCGTCCATCTTGTCCGGATGGATGACCTGGTTGAGGAGACGCTTCGTCTTCTTGTCGCGCGCGCCTTGATTCGTGCGCGGATCGTACAAGCCCATATTGCCGTTGATCGACATCGCTTCGTCGAGGCTGACGTGAGTCTTGTTCATTTCCGTTCGCAACGCTTCGCCATAGTCTGCCGAGCTGCGCATAATACGCGGAGTCATGACGATCAACAGTTCTTTGCGTGATTCTACCTCTTGGTCGTAACGGAAAAGCCAACCGAGAACCGGTACGTCGGAAAGATACGGTACGCCGCGGCTGATCTTCTCTTTGGAAGACGTTAAAAGTCCGCCAAGCATGACCGTTTCGCCGTCGCGCGCGCTGATCGCCGTCATCGCTTGGATGGTGTCGATTGACTTCGACTTAATAACTTCGCCGTCTTGTGAGTAGATCGGAGTCGCGTCGGAATCGTTCCCTAAACTCGATTTCTCCGCGCCAATCTCCATTACGACTTTACCGTCTTGGGTTACGCGTGGCGTCACGAGAAGAATCAAACCGACCGGCGTGTCTGTCGTATTCATTTGAACGCCGTAGTTAGTCGTCGTCGTGCCGTTGATTCGAGGAACGCGTTGACCTACGAGAATAAACGCCTGCTGGTTATCCATGGCCGTGACTTGAGGACGGCTCAATACTTGTAACCTGTTCTTTTCGCGCAACGCCCGTAGTGTAAGATCTATCGAGCGACTGCTCGCTGATAAAACGAATCCGCCGTATCCGAGAGAGGAACTTGACGCCCCCATTGCGAAGTTATTCAAGACCTGACCCGCGATGTCCTTCGTGTTGCCGACCGCTACGTTTTGACCCGGTGAACTGCTTCCGATAATATCGTATCCAGGTTTGCCTACCGAGCCGGTTGAGTCGGTCGTGATCAGACTGCGCTCGAAAGATACCGAGTCCTGCAAACCTGCCTCGATTCCAAATTCCTCTTGATTAGAGAGGGTGACCTCGGCGATCAGAACTTGAATTACAACCTGCGCGGGGTCTTTATCAAAGGTGCGGATCATCTCGAGAATACCGTCCATTTGATCGGGAGACGCGCTCACGATAATCGAGTTCGATATCGATTCGGGAATCACGATTATTTGCGATTCATAAAGTTGGTAGTTCGAAAGAACTTCCGACGCCGTTTCAAGCGTCTGCTTTTGTGAAAGGTAATCGTCGATCGCTTGCGCTACCACAAGCGCCTGAATGTTGCGAAGTTGAACTACGACCTCCTCGCGTTCCGAAAGATCTTTCACGTCGAGCGCGACGATCAGTGCGTCGACTATCGCGAGTTCTTTAGGCGCGGCCGCCGCGATGATCACGTTTGTTCGCGTATCGAGCGCAAAACGCACCGGAACAAACGTCTCTTCGCCTTCCGCTTGAGGAATTGTCGGTGCCGAAAGATTGTTGTCCGACGTCGCAAGCAACGACTGAAGGGTTTCTATTATTTGAGACGCGTCCCCATGGCGAACCTGGAAGAAACGAATCTGCGCTTTCTTAGGAGCTATGTCAAGTAATTCAATTAGACGTTCCATGAATTCCATGCAATCGTCCGGCGCGTTCACTATCAACTGATTGTGATACACGTCCGCTATTACGTCGACGTCCATCATGATTCCGGATTCGACAAGCTTGCGTCCGGATTCGTCGACTGACAGAAGTTCCAAAATGGGGAACTTCGCCGCCGACGTGTCGAGCGTCCCTTGTTTCGCCGGTAATATCGCGTTCAGGATTGTTGTGCGAATGTCTTCCGCAAGAGAATTTTTTAACGGGAAAATTCGGGTCGAAAGTTTGGTCGTCGCTTTATTAACGTCCAATTCAAGCAACAATTTTTGAATCTCGTTCCAATCGTTCGGCGCGGCTTGTACTACGAGAGAATTGGTGCGTACGTCGGCAAACGCGCGAATGCGTGGCGCAAGACCACCTGTCCCCGTTGTTTGCGGCGTCACGAACGTCTCCGTGAGAAGCGACGCGATCTCGTCCACTGACGCGTATTTCAAGTGGACCACGCGCAGTGTGCCGGAACCGTCTTCGATCGGCTGGTCAAAAAGTTCGATCAAGTCTTTCATATCCTTGAACGCCTGACCCCAACCCGCGACCAATATCGCGTTCGGGTTTTGAAGCGCGTAAAAGACTACTCGACCCTGCTTGGTTGTGAACATCTCTGTGTAGAGCGTCGTCAATACGCCGTGAAGCATCAGGCAATTAACATGCTCTAAATTGTATATCTCAGTCTGAATGTCCGCGATCTTCGCAAGTTCTTCAATCTGTTCGATCATTTGTTTAATACGTTCGAACTCGGCCTCTGTCGCGTTGTCGACTATGACGACGTCCAAATCTTGAAGTACTGTAGGGGCGAAGTCCTGAACGATTCCTACGCCTTGGCGACCGCGGTCTTCAAAATCTGGATCATAACCGTTAGGTTCATAGCCCGGATTAGGCGCGTAGTCGGAACTGGACGACTCCGTGCCGGTCGGCGCGGCTACGCCTTCCTGATAGGCTACTTGACGAACTGTTGCGTTCGGGGAAAGCGACGACCCTGCTTGGGCGAGACTTTCCGTAGCGCGGTACGCCGCTTGCAAGCCCTTCAAAACGCTTTGTGGCGCTTTATTGGATACTTTCGCTATGACGGAACGATCGGTCGCGCTGGACGTCTCCGTGAAAAATCGTCCGTAACGTTCTGTTAGCGGAAGCGCGCTTTCGTATCTGCGTTCCAATGTTGATCGCGTATTGAAGCGGTCTAGTATAAGGTCGAGCGCGTAGCGTGATCGCATTGTCCGCGCCGTATTAACGCTCTTTTGAGAGTCGTACTCGAGAATCTGGCGGATTTTATACGAATCGCCGTTCTTAATCGGGATGAAACGACGAACGTTGCCGTTCTGAAGAGGACGTTGATCCATTGCGCGTAAAAGGGTCAGCATCTGCGCGCATAAAACTCCGTTCCCTTGGATCTCGACGCGATTGTGTAATACGTCGACTGCGATGTAGCACGCTTGATAAGTCTCGTCGTTCGGGCGTTGACGCTTAACAAAACGATACGTCGCTATTTGACGATCTGTAAATGAACTGTTCGGATCGACCTCTTTACGTTGAAGACGATCGCCGAAAAGTTGAAGCAACGCGTCTCTAAGTTCTGACGCTTTACGATTCTGAGGAGTATAGAAATCGTCAATCTCGCCCTTGGACGGCTCGTCTGAAATTTGTTCGGCGACCATGCTCGTTTGACCGCCTGTGAACGCTTGACGAATCGCTCGCTCTGAGGTCGTCTCGCGCGTGTCGAGACCGTCGACTTCCGTGAGCGCGCCTGTTGCCAAACGAAGGTCGGGCGCGTTCGCGCTTTCTTGATCCGGATAGACCTTGATCGACGCGAGAAATTCGCCAACTTCGCGTTGTAATTTTCGGTTCGTATGGACGACGATCGTTCCGAGATTACGATCGACGCTGAAAGCGATTGACGGATTCGACGCAAATTGGCGTTTCACGAGAAGACCAATTTGTTCGCATGCGCTGGGAAGACAACGATAAGAAACGACGTCCAATATGGCGTCGTCGTTATTGGCCGCCGCTTGCGCGCTGGCAGGTTGACCCCAGACTTGAGCCGCCGTCGCTACTTGGCGTGGAGCGGGTTGCTCGTACGACGCCTTGTCGCCGCCGCCAAAGGTTACCGCGTACTCCTGACGGTTCGGGACGATTGCCCCTTCCGCGTCATACGCCACTTTGACCACGTCGTTTTGCGTCGGATCATAATACTCCTCGCCTGAATTTTGTCGTTCCGCTAACGCCGCCGCCGCTTCCGCCTCGTCAAGTTTTAGAGGTGAACCGGGCGCTACGCCCGCTACCCCAACGTATTCTTCCGACTTTAAAAACTCTTCGTAAAGAGGTTCGCTAAAATCGCGTAAAAGCTGCTCCGAATACTCAATTGCCTTTTCGGGCCCGTATACGGTAAGCGTATTCTCCTTCTCGTTATAACGCCACGAAGTCTCGCTACGAAGTTTATCCGGAAGAAGTTGAAGTAAAAACGCGCCTATTAACGCCGCGTTCTTATCCGTCGGAGCGTGAAAGGTCTTCTGTACGCATTGCGCGTTGCGCGTCGTCTCGACTTCGTCCGCGTAAACCGTCGGCTTGCGTTTTTCCAATGATTTATAAGACGACGTATAAGAATCGCCCTGCCCGTAGGCTTGGGTGCGTGGGGATGGCGACGCGACTGTTTGATTGTTCGACGACTTGGAAGAAGAGACTGGAGACTCCTTGTCCAAGTCGCGTTTCGGAAGAACTCGTTGCGCGCCATAGATGGGGGAAAGGCCTCCTATGAACAGAATGATGGAGAGCGCCGCGAGAACGCTGATACTCCAAACCGCTTGCAAAGAGGAACGTCGTTTGACGCCGGGTCTCGGAGCCCGACGAAAACGGATAATCATTCGCGTCTGTTGATCTAATAACATAACCGTACTCTTGTTTTTTAACGCGATGAACGCGGCGATTCGATGAACCGGACGCTGAAACGCGTAACGAGCAAAAACGAGGGCGAATACAACGCCGAACAATCCTTGAATTCTAGTGCGATTCCATAATCGCGTCGTAAATCTGCGAAGAATTGTCCCTAATCTTCGCCGACTCGGAGACGCGTATGTCTCTTCTCGAAGGATAATAACCGGGTAATAGTAAAGGAAAATAAAGATACGCTCAAGAGCAGTTTATAAGTTGTTGTGCGTTTTCCTAACGCGCAACATGTTTAATTTCGTGAAATTGTCGCTGTAAAACGCCCTTGAACGTTGTTGTTTCAATATTTAGATCTCAAAATGTTCATCTTGGAAATTTTTTGATATTTGGGATAAAGTGGCGAATTTGTATCTCGAGTTGTACTTGGATGGAAATAATAAAAATAAAAAACGCCGCGATCCAATTTTACGGCGTTCTTTATCTTATAATAAAATCGAAATTGTTCTTGCAGACTTTATTTCACTTTTCTTCTCCGCGACCGATCGCGACAAGGTTTAAATCCGGATCTGAAGACGGAACTTCTACTTGACCTGTTCCTGAAAGAAAAGAGACCGTAAACGTTCGACCAGGTGGGGTTTCCGTTATTTTCTTCACCACCCCGACTCCATATTGACGATGACGAACAAATGAATTGACTTGGATTGTTTGCGGAGGAATACTTGCCTTAGACTTATGTTCGTTTGTTAACTTATCAAAAACGTCCCCCGTTGATATTGCGTTCAGGCTAAGTTCGCGACGCTTCTTCTTAGACGCCGTCTTTTTAACCCGAGAATGGCTGCGCGGCGGCGTTGAAGACGCGTCGCAAGATTCGAAAAATACGCTCTCGTCCGACGGTTCGTCGATTCCGTCGTATTCTTCCGATTGCGCTTGGGAATAATCGTCCTCCGTTTCTTGGATCTCAAAGCCGTCTTCTGACGACGCTTTACGACTCTTGATGGCGTTGCGCCGATCAAAAGACGACCCGCGACCCGAAAATCGTGATGAAAAGTCGTCTATGCGAGAAAAGCCTTCGTCCGGATTTTCTGGGTCGACTCCTTCTTCCCAAAAAATATGATGTTGGGAAAGACCTGACTTGCGTTCAAATATTTTAGGTAAAACGACCGTCGATTCCGGATCGTCTTCTTGCTGGCGCTTGATTGATTCAAGCCATTCGTCGACTGTCTTGTAGGTGTCTATGCCGTCGTGAGGAAATTCAAATTGAAAACGGCTCGAGATTGACGCCGAAAAACTACCGCGAAATTCACGAAATCGCGTATGAGAAATACGTATTTCTTCTTCCGCGCGCGTAAGACCTACGAAAAGAAGACGACGCTCCTCTTCTAACTGCCGCTTATCGTGGGTTGAACGTTCGTGAGGTAAGACGTTTTCTTCCAAAGCGACTATATATACAACCGGAAATTCAAGGCCCTTGGCGGCGTGAAGCGTCATAAGGGAGACGCGGTCGTCGTTCGAGTTCCAGGCGTCGACGTCGCTCACCAACGCTACCTGTTCCAAAAACATCCCCAATTTGTTCGTACAAACCGTAAATTCCGGAAATGGCGACGTATTTTTTGACTCGGCTTGGAGTTGCTCAAAATCGCTGTCAAATTCCCGAACTTCCGACAAAAGTTCCTGAATATTAGCAAGGCGTTGTTCGTCTTCTTCCGTCTTGCTTGACGTCCGAAGATATTCCAGATATTGGGTCTTTTCAAGGAGTATGCTTAACGCTACTTCAAGATCGGAACCGCTCGCGACCGTTTCACGCAATTGGTCGATGAGTTCTACGAATTTGCCAAGCGATTTTTGAACGCGCGAAGAGAGTCCCAATATTTCTTTTGCGTTCTGCGACGCCTCGAAAAGACTCAGTCCGCGAGCGTTTGCGTAAGACTCCAATCGTGACAAAGAAACGCGTCCTATTCCTCGCGTTGGAAGGTTGATCACTCGCTTAAAGGAAACTATGTCGTTCGGATTATGAACGAGTTGAAGGTAAGAACAAAGGTCTTTTATCTCTTTGCGATTGAAAAATTCGAGCCCGCGAACTAGTTGAAATGGTACGTTATAACGCTTTAGAGAATATTCTAAATTCCGGGATAACGCGTTCATGCGATAAAATATAGCGTAGTCGCGCGGACGGCGTTTACCTGACGCAATTTCGCTCGCGATCTCCGCCGCTATAATTTCCGCTTCCTCTGATTGGTCTAAACATTGGATGATACGGGGAGGAACGCCCTCTTTATTTTCCGTGTAAAGGTTTTTGTCTTTCCGATAGACGTTGTGTTTAATTAAAGAGTCGGCCAGGCGTAAAATACTTTTGTCGCTGCGGTAATTTTGCTCCAATCGAACCACTTTTGCGTTTTCAAAATCCTGCTCAAAATTGAGAATGTTTTGAATATTGGCGCCGCGCCAGCCATATATCGATTGGTCAGGATCGCCTGTCGCTGCTAGATTCGGATAATCCACTGAAAGCGCCCGCGCGATCGCATACTGAACGAGGTTCGTGTCCTGATATTCGTCCACAAGAATATAACGGAATCGATAATCAAGATTCGCCCTGATTTCTTCGTGCTCTTTTAACAATGTGGCGATATGAAAAAGAAGATCGTCAAAATCTACGGCGTTCGCTTTACGAAGAGCCTCTTGATAAGCTGGATAAGCCTTTTCTACGACCTTGCCAAGTAAACTACCTTCCTTCGCGTCGTATGCCTCCGAAGATACGAGCGTGTTCTTCGCCCAGCTTATGGCCGACGCGATCTTTGGTAAGTCCACGCCGTTAGGTAGGTCGTTTTTCTCAATAAGACTTTCCAAAAGTTTTTTACTTTGTTCTGCGTCGTAGATCGCGTAGTTAGGATCTAAGCCTGCGTAGGACGCGTAATACCGTAAGAGAAAAGCGCAGAATCGGTGGAAGGTGCCAATCCAAACGCGATTGCCCGGCGCTAATGTCGCTAATCGCGTCTTCATCTCGTCCGCGGCTTTGTTCGTAAAGGTAAGCGCCGCTATCTGAGAACCGCGTACGCCGTTCGCAAGAAGCCAGGCTACTCGATGGGTTACTACTCGCGTCTTGCCGCTGCCTGGACCTGCGAGAACGAGTAACGGACCGTCTTTATGCGTTACCGCTTCGCGTTGCGCAGAATTGAGACCGACAAGAAGACGCTCGAGTGTTTCGGCGGATGGTGGGGGACAAGACTCGAGGGCGTGAGTGTTAGGAGTCGTCATGCGTCGTTAGGGGGTGGTTTGGCGCCGGAGGGGCCGCGTGTAAAATAAAAAAAACGGAAGGAAAACTCCTCCCGAGTAAAATTGCGATGCGAAGGAATGCGGAAAGACAACCTGAGGTCACTGGAATATGCCGCCAAAAGGTTGGAAGGGAAGTATAATCGGCGAACCTTCCTGACGAGGGCGCGCTTGCGGCCTACGATTATACGTATTGCCTTGTTGCGGCGTCGGTTGACGGGTCGTCCTCATTGAAGTTTGCGGAATCTGGGATACTACTTTACCCGAGGCGCGCGTCGTCGTCGCGTCGATTCCGCCCTCAAGAACCTGTTGCGCCCCTTTGTCCGCCACTGCGCTTCCTGACGCTGTCGGCGTTTCAAGCGCGTCTCCCTCTTTTATTTCGTCGTCGGTAACCTTCAAGCCAAGTTCTGCAAAGTTGCCTTCGGATATCTGCGTTGAGAGGTAAAGAACTTGACCGTCGGCCGTCTCGATGCGGACGCGCGTTCGCGTCGAACCTGCCTGAAGTTTCGAAGGATCAAACGTGATTGGGATAACGCAAACTCGCGCCGGACGGATTGATTTGGTTGGTATATTGCAACCAATCGCCCGGGAATCGCTGTCTATCTTCTTTAACGTAAATTCCTTAGACGCTGTTATGACGATATTCTTGGTGATCTTCTCTCCGTCCTTAGACGTGAAAAATGTCAACGTTGAAGGCGAAACGCTCAGTTGCGCCCGGACGGATCCCGATACGTTCAGCGTAAGAGGAGAAGAACTGTAAGCTCCGTTCGACCAAAGATGAACTACGTCGCTGATATAACCTGCCGGCGCGTCGTCTTTAATAGTCACAAATATCGGAGTCTGTACCCCAGCGCTTGCGCGACGCGGTTGACCTATTTTGACGTCAATGTACGGCGTGGAACAAGTATAACGAACGACCGTCTCGTTTGACGGGTACGTTACGACCGCCTGTTGCGTCCGCGTTCCCTTAGCTCTGGACGCCGCCTCCGACCCCTTGAGCTCGTCGACCACAAAACTTAATTGCGACGGTTCGACGCGTACATTTTCCAATACCATACCGACGACATTAAGAGCTACCTCAAAGGTTCGACCGCCGCGCTCGAACGTCGTCGTTACTGTGGCGTGGCGCGCTCCTGTAAAACGAACCGCGTCGATTTGCGCGACAAGCTCGCCTTTCTCGCCCTGTTTATACACGCGCTTTTCCGGTATGTACACTTTCGTACACTGACACGACGTCCGAACCGCTATTAGACGAAGATCCTCGCTCGAATTATTCGTGAAAATAAAGGAATGCTTCGGCATTGTATAGCGTGGAATCCCTTGAAAATCGTAACCAGTCTCCGTAAAGATCTGCGACGACGAATATTGCGCGCTAATTTCGTTTACGCGTGAATATAATAGTACAAACGAAATCAACGAAAGTAGTAGTGCCAAGCGACGCATTGCAACCTCGCGATTAACGTCGAATCTACGATACGTTTTCGTTTGCGGCCTAACGCGTTTACGTTTCATTACAAGTTCGAAACGACGCGCGTCGAGGGGGTTCGCCGCATGCGAGACAATGACTCGCATGAAAACGCCTTTTTCGGCGCTATTTCCTAATTTCCCGCGGATAAGTTTTCAACTTCGCGACTTTTACCATAACTCTACTGCGTGTCGATTCTTATCCGCTTTGCTTGGCTATATCGGCTAAAGTTTGGCGTTCTATTGGTTCGATACGCGGTTTGTTAATGGTATATCCTTACGTTTGATTGAAAACAACGATAAAATGGATTTTGTGTGTTATATGCCTTTTGACAAGCCCCTTTTTCATGATTTGATCACTTTTAGCCATTAATTCGCTAATTTCTACTGGGACGAGACAAAATATTTTGACTCTGCCTGAAAACATAAACGAACAAGGGGAGACGAATACCGTCCCTAAACAGGTCAAAATGGCTTCGGTTCGCCTTCTTCCTACTTTAAACGTAGGTAATAATAAAAAGAATGCGCCCGCCAACTGTATCATGCTAGCAAACATTATAATTTGTGTAAATGGCAAATTAGGAAAAAATGTCAATTTTATTTTTATCCTATTCCTCTCTTTTTAACATGATAGCGCTCGCGCTCTTTAGCTTTTTTAACCCAATACGCTTATAATGCTATTTCAAAAAAAAGACGTCTTCTATATAATAAAGACGTTTGTTTCTTTCCATTTTGAGAAACTTTGACTTTTTTGAGAAAATGTGACTGAATTTTTAGTCGCCTCGAACGTCAAATTCTCGTGGAGTGCGTCTATAATGACGATGACGCGTGTGGAAACTTTCTCGTCGACTTGGAGGGTTCCCTTATAAAAGTCGGTATTAGCATGTAAAAGATTGTAATCGGAATTTCTGATATTTCTGTGAACTCTTTGTTGCTATTGACGACTCTTTTGCCTCAAGATTGCTTTGGGGCGCGACGAAAATTTGAAAACCCGTAGTTGTTTTTGGTAGCGTCCGGAATTGCGACTATCGGCGTTTAGTGTAGTTTGCGGCTTCAACCTCATGCGAGACGCCGCTATAAATATGCGATTGAAAGAGCCCCCTGCGCGGCTCTCTGCGACGTCGACTTAACGAAGGCTTCGCGTCAATTTAATTGGTTCATATTCTGTTTGTCTCAAGCGTCTACTAGTAACGCGAGGACAGCGGTCGCTAACTTTAATGTGCGACCCCGACGCAAGTCAAAATGAAGGAGAATAGGATGACGACTGGTTTCTTTCAGTTTTTTAACAATAAAGCTCAACGAGCTCAAGGACGAGCAAAAGGCGTTAAACGCGATCGTTTTCCTATGAAGCCGCGACGACTTTTGACGGAAGCCCTGGAAGAAAGACAACTACTCGCTGTCGACGTCATGAACGCTGGATCTGATATCTTAGCCACTGAGACCGCCAACGTCATTAATATCACTTCAAGTGATTATTCGATCGACGCTATTAAAGCCGCCGTCGAGGCCGCAGCCGCGTCCCCTGAGGACGACGTCATTCGAATTGCCGCGGGAAAAATGCAATTTACTTCCGCAAATGATACTATCGAAATCGATATCGATTCCGCAGCCTACGGCTCGATCACTATTCAGGGAGTCGGCGATGGCGTCGCTTTTGACGCAAACGAACTCGCGCGCGTCTTCACTATCAAAAATGGAAACGTTACGATTGAAGCCGTTACGGTGACGAACGGCTCCGCGGACTACGGCGGCGCTATTGCTAACGCCGGGAATTTGACCCTTAAAAATGTGACGTTGAGCGATAATACCGCTTCTATCGCCGGCGGCGCTGTTGCAAACAAGGGCGCGCTCGCCGTACAAGATTCTGTTGTCTCAAACAATACCTCGGCTGGCGACGGCGCGGCGATCTATTCCGGGGATTTTGCCTGGCCGACTGTCGTGGCGCCTGAGTGGACCTCGATGATTGGAGACCAGGTTGGCGAGGAAGGGACTACCGTTAAAATTAATCTTGCCGACTATTGCAACGAAGGGAATTGGACCTACAGTTTTACATGCTCGAAGCCTGACTCTGAGATCTTTTCTGCCGAACCGACTTTGGTCGACGGCGTCTTGACTCTCAGTTTTTTGAGCAAAGACGATTACCAATATGGAACTGCGGAAGCTGATTTCTCCGCTGTCGAGTTTACCGTGACGGCCTCCGACGGTTCGGAAACTGTAACTCAATCTTTCAACGTCGCCCACAAAAATCAAACGTCCGTCGAGATTGCCGCGATTCTCTCCAATATGACGTATGACGAGGTTTACGACGCCTACGCGCAAACTCACAAACAAGGTAAAAAAGTCGTCTTGGACGGCTTTATGGCTGAGGAAACGCCTGATTCTGAACTGGTTGATCTCAATTCCGACGACCTCTATGTACAAGTTTGGGCTTCGGATTTTTGCTACGAAGACGGTGAGTCGCAAAATGTTTGGATTTGTGGCGAATATATCATTACCGGGTATGAAGCCATTGTCGAATTGACAAACGCGACTCTCGTCGAGTCTTATTCGGCGGATACCTGGGCCCGTTCCGCGTATGGGTGTGAAGATTTGGGCGACGGACGTTATCACATCGCTATCGCCTACTCTAGTGGTACTCCTTTTGGATATAACGACGCGCTCCTCGTCGACGTCCTCAAAATCAAGGCGACCGACCCGACTCAACCGGTGACCGTCAAAATCTCACAGTATTCCACCGACTTCACTTTGCCCTCTATGTGCCGTTTGTACGACGATCCGGTTACCGCCGATAATCGTACGTACACGAAGATCAATCCGACGCAGATTACTTACGTTAGCAGCGTTTCGAACTCGACCGAGCCGGTTTCCTCTTTGCCAGGCGTCTCCTTTGATAAAAACTACAATTATACGCCTGTCGCCGCTACTGGCGAGGAAGAGGCTATTGCCGACTACAACGAAAATTACGTAGCTAACGCCGACGCCTATACCCTGAAAATTTCCAACTCCCTCATTATTGGCAATACCGCGACGAATGGATCTGGAGCGATCTATGTCTCGGCTGACGACGCAGCCGCTATTACAAATTCCACGATTGCCGATAACTCCGTTAAGAACGCCGCTATTTATGCCTTGGCTGGGGCTGTCGTTGGGAACTCCATTATTGTCAACGATAACGTCGCGCCTGTCTCGGCCTCAACGCTTGGCGCAAATAATCTTGTCAACGCCGAGTGGACTGGTTCAAAAACCTATGACTCTACCCAACCGCTCTTCGTAAACGATGGGTCGTATGCGTTGGCGACTAATTCGCAAGCAATCAATATTGGTTCGCAAGACTACATGCTTGACGTAACCGGCGAAGAACTTGTTGTCGACTTGGCGGGTAACCCGCGCGTCTCCGCTACCGTTGACGCCGGAGCTTACGAATATCAAGGTTCGGCCCCGAATACTCCGACCGGATTGACTGTTTCCGACTACGTTGAGTCTATGAAAAACCCGACTCTTTCCTGGAAGGCTTCTGTCGCTGTCGACGGCGTCGACGGATATTACGTCTACTTCGGAAATAGTAACGAGCCGATTGCTACTGTTACCGCTACTTCCCTTGATAATTTAGCGAACTTGGTAACGCTCAAAGATAATAGCTCCTATAAGTTTGCCGTTGCCGCGTTTAACGAATACGGAGTTTCCGGTTCTGCGTCTGTCAACTTGAGTACCCTTGTGGCTCCGGATGCGCCGACCAACCTTGTCTTCAGTGAATACGTTGACAATTCTGCGACGTTGACTTGGAACGTTGTCTCTAACGCGAAATCTTACCGCGTTGAACTTACAAATCTTAATACCGGCGTCGTTGAGAGTTATACCGTGACGGACGCTTCGTATTCCTTCGAGGGGTTGAGTGATTTCACAAATTACTCCTGCTCCGTTACCGCGATCAATGCTCGCGGAGAAGCGACTTCGCAACCGGCGACTCTTGATACGACCGTTACGCCAGAGGTTCCGACTGGACTTGAGACCTCTCTGTATGCCGGAGATGGGAAAACGTCCCTCTCGTGGAACAACGTCGATAATGCCGAAGGATACAAAGTCGCCGTTTTGCTCGACGGCGTTTGGCAAGTTGTCGGGACGACTGACGAGAATTCCTATCAGCTTACAGACCTCGAAAATAATTCTACTTACGTCCTTGGCGTCGCCGCTTATGCGACAAAGAACGGACAAGAACTTGTGTCTGATTTCACGCAAACGACTTTTTACACGACTGTCGCCCCTGACGCGCCGACGGATCTCGTTTGGAAGGTTGAGTACGCAAATAACGCCGCGACGCTCGCTTGGAATCCTTCGGAGGGCGCCGTCGGGTATACTGTCGCTATCTATCAAAATAACGTCTGGACGACTGTCGGAACTACCGCTAATTCCGAATTTGTGCTCTCCGGTTTGACTGACAATCAAGAATACGTTGTTGGCGTCGCCGCTTACTCTGTGCTAAACGGACAAAATCTTTATTCCGATTACGCCAAAATTGACCTCAATACGGTTGTCGCGCCCGCCGCCGTGAGCTCCGCGCGTTTCCTTGACTATGCCGGAGGAACTTCCGCAAAGCTGACTTGGAATGCTTCGGTTGGAGGCGCTTCTGGGTATGCCGTACAACAGCAAGTCGACGGCGTCTGGACGACCGTCGCGAATGTGGACTCCGTCGGTTATACTGCTTCCGTGCGTGAAAACTCTTCCTATAATTATCGCGTCGTCGCTTACAACGTCGTCGGAGATCAGACTCGTTACGCCGATGCAAGCAATGTTGCGGCCTTAGATACGCTCGTGCCTCCGCAAGGCGATATTACTGTTGCCGTTGGGGATTATGACTACGAGGACGGAACTGCGAAAATTACTTGGAATAATCTGCCGTTCGCAAGTTATTATGTTGTTTCGCAAAAAACGTCCGACGATTCTGAGTACTCGATCGTTGCTTCGAAAGTTGTTGCTGGTTCCGACTCCGCCGTCTCTTACGACCTGAACGATTTGGCTCAACATACGACGTACTCGTTCCGCGTCGTCGCCTATAACGCCAAGGGGGAGGGAAGCGTAGGATACTCCGATGAGTTCTACACTGCGGCGCCCCCGACTCAGCCGACCGTCTCTTACGTCTACGATTCCGCCGCGGGGGCTGTTACGTTCACGTTTGCTGCTGAATACGCTACTTCATACGTCCTCAAGAACGCTTCCGGTGAAATTCTCTATAATGGTTCTGAGAATTCGTACGTCGTAACGGGACTTCAAGAGAACGAAAATTATAAATTCACTATCGCCGCTACAAATGCGGTCGGATCTTCTGCGGAAACTTCCGTCGACGTCTATACGGCCGCGGTGCCTCATGCTCCTAATGCCGTCGCTTTTGGTGAGTACGCCGGAAACGCCGCAATGTTGTCTTGGAATGACGTTGAAGCTGAGACAGGGTATTCCGTCTACAAATGGCAAAATTCCGAATGGGTCAAAGTGCAAGATCTTGCCGCCGACGTCGTTGAATTTAACGTTGCGGGTTTGGAAGATTATCAATCTTATACTTATTGTGTGACCGCGTTCAACGAGATTGGGGAATCGGCAAAGTCCGCTTCCGCTACCCTCGACACGACCGTCGCGCCTAACGCCCCGACTGGGTTGACGTTTACTTTCAATGGAAATGATAGTTACCAGGGCGACGGAAAGGCGACGTTTACATGGAATACGTCCGAACACGCCGTCGGGTATGCCGTTTATCAACGCGTAGACGGCGTCTGGACGTCCGTTGCGAGTACCGCAGCTTCCTCGTATGATCTGACGGGGCTGAATAATTACTCAAGCTACGAATTTGGCGTCGCGGCATATTCGTTGAGAGGTTCTGAAAAACTCTACTCGGCGATTGTCGACGCTACCCTTGATACGAATTGGGTTCCGACTGCCGATATTACGCTGACTGTCGGAGAATACGACGCCTCCGCTAAATCGGCTCTCCTCTCTTGGAATGCTGTCGGCGCGGCGACTGAATATAAAATTCAACAGTATGTCGACGGAAATTGGACTCTTGTCGCTACGACTGATAAACTTTCGTATGAACTTTCGCTGGACGACAATACGAACTATGCGTTCCGCGTTGTCGCCGCAAACGAGCTGGGCGACGGGTCGAGCGATTCTGTGGAATTCTTCACTGCCGCCGCTCCTGCGTCGCCTGTCGTAAAGTATGTCTATGATTCCGAAACGATGTCGATTACGCTGTCGTTTGACGCAGATTATGCGACTTCCTACGTCGTTTCCAACGGCGACGGAGACGTCCTTTATCAAGGTTCGAATACGACTTACGTAGCGACTGGGCTCGCTGAAAACGAAAACTATACCTTTAACGTTGTGGCCGTCAACGAAAAGGGCGCTTCGAATCCGGAAACGATCTCCGTTTACACCGCCGCCGTTCCTGCCGCCCCGACAAATCTCGCTTTTGGAGATTATGTTGAACATACCGCGACTCTGTCTTGGAGCCCTGCTGACAGCGCCTTGGGATATCGCGTTTATACGCAAACCGCTGACGGATGGACTCAGTTCGGCTCTGATCTTGGGGCAAATGAAAATGCCTTGACGATCTTCAATTTTGCCGATTACGGCTCCTACACTTTCTGTGTCGTAGCCTTCAACGCCGAAGGTGAATCGGCTAAATCTGACTCCATTGTGCTCGATACGACTGTTGCTCCCGCCGCGCCTGAAAACCTCAAGTTCACGTTCGGAGAAAGCGTTTCTTATCAAGGCGACGGCGTCGCCGCACTAAATTGGGATGCTGTTGAGCATGCCGCGGGATACTCGATCCAACAGAAAGTCGACGGCGTTTGGACTACTCTCGCGACAACAACCTCAACTTCGTTTGAGCTTGCGGGAATCGAGAATTTCAACGTGTATGAATATGCCGTCGCTGCGTACGCTACAAAAGGTTCGGAAAAACTCTACTCCGATTACGTCGACGCAAAACTTGATACAGCTTGGACTCCGACCGCCGATATCGTCCTCTCCGTGTCCGACTACGATTACAACGAGGATTCCTCGACTCTGTCGTGGAACGTCGTCGAACATGCGTCCGGTTACCGCGTCGAACGTCTTGTGAGCGATGCGTGGACTGTTGTCGCTTCGGTGGACTCGAACGAATATAAACTTGCTCTCGCCGATAATACTCAATATACTTTCCGCGTCGTGGCTTTCAACGAAATGGGCGACGGATCGAACGATTCTGTCGAGTTCTTCACCTTTGCGCCTCCGGCTGCTCCCGCTGACGCCGCGTTCTCTGAATTTGTCGCGGAAACTGGAAAAGCTACGATGTCGTGGTCTGACGTCGCCTACGCGCAATGGTATGAGGTTCGCTACAATGTCAACGACGAATGGGTCGTCGTTCAACGTGACGTCGCAAATTATACCGCTGACGGTTTAGTGGAAGATTCTGAATACACATACTATGTGCGCGCTTGTAACTTCATTGGGTCTACGAGTGTGGAAGGGTACTCCGATTGGGTTGAGGTTGTGCTTGACACGCATCCGTCGCGACCTCCGTACGCGCCGTCTGAGCTGGCCGTCGTCGAGTACAATGAAGCGACTTCTACCGCTAAATTGACTTGGAACGATAATTCGAAGAATGAAGAGCGTTTCGTCGTGCAACGTAGTTATGACGGTGAAAACTGGACGAATGTCGCCTACCTTGACGCTAATGTTACAACTTGCGCCATTTCCGCCTTACAACGAGGAACGACTTATCAATATCGTGTTTGTGCCGAAAACCAATTCGGAACTTCCGATTGGGCGACTGTTGAATATACCGTCCCCTCTGGCGCTCCCGCCGCCCCGTCTGATCTCGCTTTCAGCGAGTATAACAAAGACGAACATTCCTTTGTTATGTCGTGGACCGATAACTCCGTCAACGAACTTTACTTCAAAGTTGAATATTCGCTCGACGGACAAAATTGGAATGGCTCGTATACGGTCGCCGCGAATACGACTCAGTTGAGCGTCGCTAACTTGATTGAGGGTCAAGTCTACCAGTTCCGCGTTTCCG
This sequence comes from uncultured Planctomycetaceae bacterium, assembly GCA_964447865.1. Classification (GTDB taxonomy): domain Bacteria; phylum Planctomycetota; class Planctomycetia; order Pirellulales; family Thermoguttaceae; genus RUG369. Next base: position 40,657 of record CAYUUL010000002.1, read on the forward strand.
CTTGGAATTCCTTCGGAATCTCCGATTACGCTTACGGGTCTTACGAGATTCCGATCGATGGAAAACTCCGTCCTGTCGCGCCTTCCGATGTTGTGTTTAGCGAATACAATTATTCTGCGAATTCGGTGCAGATGTCGTGGACTGACAACTCCGATAATGAGGATTCGTTTGTCATTGAATTCAGTTTCGACGGGAATACCTGGCGTAAAGCCGGCTCCACTGCAGCCGACGTTACCGTTCGTTCTGCTGTCGGTATGATTGTCGGACGAACCTACTACTTCCGCGTTGCCGCCAGTAACGTCGCTGGACAATCGGAATGGGCATATGGCGAGTTCTCGGTCGATTCCGTCTTGCCTGCGCCGACGAATTTTGTTTTCGGAAAATATGACAACGGTAAACTGGAAACTTCTTGGTCCTACGACGGAAAACTCGACGAGGAAAACGGTGGTTTTATCTTACAATACTCCGTCGACGGATCCACTTGGAGACACGCAAGTTACACCGGTTATAACGTTACAGAACGCGTCGCGGAGAAAGTTGAAGCCGGAGGGACTTATTACTTCCGCGTCGCGGCATACGACGGCGCTAACTACTCCGATTGGCTCTACAGCGACGCGTATACCGCTCCTGCAAACGTGCCAAACGCCCCCGTTGATTTGGTTGTTGATGAATTCGCGAATAATACCGCTAAGTTGTCGTGGAACGACGCCGCAGACCTTGAAGTTGGATTTAACGTACAATATTCGGTAAATAACGGAGAGTCTTGGATCTCGGCCGGTAATAATGCGAAAGACGTCGTTTCGAAAAACGTTTCCAACCTGCGTTGGGCCGGAGACTATCTCTTCAGAGTGCGCGCCTATAACTACTATGGCGCTTCCGAATGGGTCGTCGTCTCCTATAGCGCTAATCGTTCTGAAAATATTCCGAACGCTCCTACCGACGTCGTTATTGATTCCTATGACGCCGACGCGAAAACCTTAGTGACGTCTTGGACTGATAACTCCAATAACGAACAAGGTTTTACCGTTCAGTACTCTTACGACGAAGGACGAACTTGGTACGTCTCTGCGTCTTGCGCGGAGAATACTACGTCGCGCCAAACTTACGGCTTGGTAAGTGGGAGAACCTATCAGTTCCGCGTTTGCGCCTATAACGACGAAGGAACTTCTGATTGGGCTTATAGCGAGCAGTTCTTTGCCGCATCCTCGGATCAGATTCCCGCCGCGCCAACCGGTTTGACCGCAAGTCTCGACGCCGAAGCTAAGACTGCCCAACTTGCGTGGACGGACTCCGCTGAAAATGAAGAAGGATTTAAAGTCGAAGTCTGTGTCGATGGCGCGGCTTGGACTGAATGTGCAAGTGTTGACGCTGATTCTACCGGGTGTGTTGTTTCTGGATTGAGCGCCGGAAAGACTTACGCCTTCCGCGTCGTCGCCTTCAATAGTTACGGAAGTTCCGACCCCTCAAATCAAGCGACTCTCGTCCTCGATTCCGAGGGTGAGTTGCTTGCTCCGAACTTTGAGAACTATTCGTATTCGACGCGTAAACGACAGATTGTTCTCACTTGGTCCGAGGTTGAGAATGCCGCCTCTTACGTCGTGCAGTTCTCTGTTGATCAATCGACTTGGTACGACATGGCTGCCTCCGGGAATTCCGCGACTCTCTCGAGTGTGACTTATGGAAAAACATATTATTTCCGCGTGAAGGCGGTCGCCGACGAGCTTACTTCAGAATGGACTGTGAACTCTTACAATACGGTAACTGGCGCTTCTGAACTCGCTACCGCGTTGTTGGAGGTTGCCGATGAGACTGAACCGCTCGCGACTGCGGGGTTCGGCGTCCAGGAAATTGACGACTTCTTTGAAAATTATTTCGACGATGAAATTTGAGATATAAGCGTTGTCGGTTAAATAATTTCATAAATTGATAGATAATAAAGGGCGTGACTCTGGTTGAGGAACGCCTTTTTTGTTGTTGCGAACCGTACAAACAAAATTTTCCGCTTTTTGAAAAAAGTGGCGACGCGACTCTTTACAAAGTGTTGGTTTTTTCGAATAATCCTTAGAAAGGGGGATCGAGGCGCATGTAACGTGGGGCTTCGATTACAACAAAGTCTGATTCTGCCTTGGGGGAGGCTAGACGCTTATCTCGTGAGCGATTGAGCTCTGAACAACGGAGAATAGTGACCTATGAATCCTTCTAAAAAGAATGGCTTTCGCTTGGCTAGATTCGAAAAACTTGAATCTCGAACATTATTTAGCGGCGATGGTCTCGTGACTCGACTCGATTTGAACATTGGCGACGTAAGTAGCGATGAAGCCTTGTTGCGTGTTGACGACGCGTCCCTCGACCTCAGTTCGATTACGCTTTTGAATTCAACCGCGTCGTATCATCAGCATGACCTTGTGCTTCTCAACTCATTAAATTTGACTCCGGATAGTGACAGAACGCTCTGGAATGACGAAGGTCGCTTGACTTTTTTGAATTTGTCTGGTATGGAGTTGTCTGGTTCGCTTGACGTCTCCGGATGCGTCGCCCTAAAAGAACTTTATTGTTATAACAACGAGCTGATTACAAGTATCGACGCTTCGGGATGCGTCGCGTTGACGTTGCTTTCCTGTGACTCGAGAATGTTGGTAAATCTCAATCTTGCAAATTGCGTCGTATTTACGCAACTTGCTTACAACGGGGGAAAACTTGAAACGCTCGACGTCTCTGGATGCGTCAGTTTGACCGAACTCGATTGTTTTAAGAACAGACTCAAGACGTTGAACGCGTCAGGGTGTGTCGCGTTAAAAGCTATTGATTGTAGTTCTAACGATTTGACTGAGTTGAATGTTGAAAATTGTTCGGCTTTGGAAAAACTTGTTTGTTACGATAATACGTTGAATGACCTCGATTGTGATGGATTGGCTTCGTTAGAACTTCTATCGTGTTACAGCAACTCTCTTACGTCTCTCGAGTTGGGGGGATGTGAAAACTTGAAGTCGTTGTTATGCTATGGTAACGCGATTGCGACGCTGAATCTTGACGATTGTGAAAAAATTGTCAAGATCTTCTGCTATGATAATTCCATCAAAGAATTACAACTCGCTCATTGCGCTGCTTTGAAGGATCTCCGATGTTATAATAATGATTTGACAAGCTTGTCGTTGCCAAAAAACGGCGCGTTAACTTATGTTGATTGTTATAATAACGCCATTACTTCGCTGGATGCGTCGGGAAATCTTGCGCTCAGGTATTTGGATTGTTATGACAACCAGATTGATAATTTGATTGTTGAAAATTGCCTCGGGCTACAATACCTGAATTGTAGTGGAAACGCTTTTACTTCATTGGACGTGTCGACTTGTACGAATTTGATTTCGTTGCAAGTTCCGCATGACGTCGAGACTCTCTATGTTGCGAAAGAACAAGGCTTCTCTCTTTTTGTTACCGTTTTAAATGACGGCGAAACGATGGAAGCGTATGACGCCCAGGGAAATGAAATTCCTATGGACGATTATCGTTCCGTATGGAGAGCGGTAATTGACGGCGAACAAAATAAACCGATTGAAATCAATTGTTATGATGGCGCGTCTGATGCGCCTACTTGTAAAATTCACGTTGCCGTGAAGTTACACGCCCCCGTTGTGGACGCGCAAGCTGTTGGAAATTCCATTGTTCTCACGATCGGGAACGTCAATAACGCTTCGGGGTATGTCGTCCAATATTCTACCGACGCCTCTTTTGAGTCTGCTACAACCTTGACGTACGGTAGCCCAGGAAGCAAAACTATTTCCGGGCTTAACGCAAACCAGCTCTACTATCTGCGCGTGGGCGCAAGCTATGACGCGACAAAAAGAGTCGACTCCGATTGGACAAACTTGGAAGTTAAAACTGGCGCCCCTGCCAACCCTGGCGTGATCGCCCCGCCAAACGCTTACGCGGTTACCTCGAATAATTCTGTCGAGATCTTTTGGGAACCCGCCGTCGGCGCCGTAAGATATATTGTCGCTTATAAAGCTGCTGACGATACGGACTATACGACTGTTTCGGGGATTCTCGATAACAGCTTTGCCGTGCCAAACGTGACCGCGAACGTTTCATACAATATTCGCGTTAAAGCGGTTGGGGATAGAGTTGCGTATCTAAATTCAAATTGGACGACTTTAACGGTTGTTGCCGCTCCAGTCGCTATCGAAAATCCTACTGTTACTTTTGATACCGCTCCCGATTATGTCAACATTACTTGGAATCCTGCGCGTGGCGCCGTCAGATATATCGTTAGTTATAAATTAAAATCTGATTCCGCGTACGTTACTGTTGCCGGCGTTACAAATACGGCGTTTTCTATTCCCAATGTTGTCGAAAACGCATGGTACGACGTCAAAGTCAAAGCGGTCGGGGATAAAATTTATTATACAAACTCGATTTGGACGACCGTCTCGCTTAAAGCGGCGTTTATGACTGAACCAGTTACTTTAGCGACTCCGACTTTGAATGCAAACGCGACCGACGACTCTATTCGGATCTCGTGGAACGCTATTGAGGGCGCTCTCCGGTATATATTGCAATATAAAGAGGAAAATGAGACGGCGTATAAGACGATTGTCGGAATAACCTCGAACACTTGCTTGGTTGCTAATTTAAATCCTGATACGATTTATAACTTTCGTGTAAAAGGCGTTGGCGACAAAATTTATTACTTAAACTCAAATTGGGGAAAAGGGACTTTCTCTACGCAAGCGCAAGAATCGTCTGCTCTTGAGCAATGCCTCTCGTTAGATGACGATATCTTCGACTTAATTGCGTTGTCGCTTATCTAATATTGAGTGATTTATTGGTGATTTTTACGGCGAAGGTTGAACAAATATGAAACCAGCTTCGCCAAGGTCGACGACTATGTGAAGCTGGTTCTAATACTTACAATACTATAGACTGGAACGCTTAAAAATCATACGAACCGTCCCAATGAACAAACGCCTCGACTGCGTAGTATTCGGGTAAACCTATCCGATTATACGCGGCGGCGGTCGCTAAATTACGATCTTCCGCGCGTTGCCAGAACTCGCGAGCGTCGCCGCCAAGGAATAAGGCTCCGTCCTTTTGAGACGCGTGACGGAATATTGCTTCGCGTTTCTTTTCCGAATCGCGGGGCGTGAGCGGTACCGCAATCTCTATTTGATCAAGAGGCCATTCTTGCCAGGCGCCGCGATAGAGTAAAATTTCAGGGATCTCTTTGCCTTCCTCTTGCATTTGATGAAGAACTGAGAATACGATAAGCGCGCAAACGCGGTGCGTGCCGTGGGGATCGGAAAGATCGCCCGCTACAAATATCACTTCAGGGGACAGATCCTCTATAAGATTCCGGACAAGTTGATAATCGACGTCCGTTGGAGGAAGTTTTTCAACCGCGCCCGTCGCGTAAAAAGGTAAATTAAGGAAATGTATCTGATCTTCTGGAATACCGCAAGCTCGATCTGCCGCGCGCGCTTCGCTCCAACGAATCAAACGTTTGACGTCTAATACCTCTTGAACGTCCAGATCGCCAGGCTGCTTCAGCTTCAGAGGTTGTTCGACTTTCTCCTTCATATACGCGGCGGCTTCCGGAGTCCCGGAGATCTCGCGATTTAGTTCGACAAGAAGATCCGCCAAACGATAAGCGTCGTAATCGTTGACCGCGATGTTGCCGCTCGTCATGTAGGCCATGTGCAACTCGTGACCGTCGTTCACAAGACGGATCATTGTGCCGCCCATGCTGATTACGTCGTCGTCCGGGTGAGGACTGAACGCCAGGATCTTTTTACGCGTCGTACCGCAAGGGTGATTGGCGATTGTCCCCATCATTGTATTGAATACCTGTTCCGTTATCACCGACGCTGGACCAACGTTCCGTAAAAGTGAATGCAATCCATAGGCGCGAAAATCTGAATCTGTCAATTTGAGAAGAGATTTCCCTGATTGTTCGCTGAGCCAGAGAACTGCGCGCTTCATCATGGCTTCCGTCCATTCGACGTTGCGGACGCGCCACGGCGTCGCAACGTCTTGAAGCATGGACGCCGCGCTGCGATCTACAATAAACGATACGTCTGAATGGACACGAAGCCAACCGGCGGGCGTCTCGTCTGATAACGGCTCTTCCAATGCGCGTTGAACTACCGACGACTTACTGTCCCCAAAGGCTAAGACCACTATCTTGCGCGCCTCAAGCATTGTCCCGATGCCCATCGTGAGACCGTGGGTCGGGGAATTAGATTCGCTGAAAAACAGCGACGCCGCGTCGCGGCGCGTTTGATAATCGAGCGTCGCGAGACGCGTGCGACTTGTGCGCGACGTATAGGGCTCGTTAAAGCCAACCGCGCCGTTGCACGCTATTCCAAGAAGCAATACGTCGATTCCGCCGGCCGTCGCTATTGCTTCTTCATAACGACGACAGTAGGCGTCGATATCCTCCATCTTGACGCTTGCGTCAAAAAAGTGAACGTTCGAAAGATTCATATTGGTCTTCTTTACGAAATTTTCAAGAAGCCAACGACGAAGACTCTGAAGACGATCCGCGTCGACTCCGTAATATTCGTTCACGATAAATATCGACACGCGGGAAAAATCAAGCTCGTTTGACTGGTAGATTCGAACAAGCTCTTGGTAAACTCCGATTGGACTTGAACCCGCGACAAGACCAAGGGTCGCCGAATGACCGAGGGAATTACGATCGCGAATTATACTGGCTATCTGTTGCGCAACATGTTTACACGCGTCGGAGCCTGATTCAAATACATAGGTCGGAGCTTCTACATTACGCGCGGGTAACGCTACGCGAGGAGTCGTTGAATGAGACATGAGTACCTGCCGATCGTGCTACTAAGACAACCGAAATGACGCGACCTTCGCGTAATGGGCGTATCGTTAGGATGACAAACTCAATTTATTGCAAATTTCTATTGTCTATTGTAGTAGTTATAGTGATTCTTGCGTTTGCTTGGATCATATAAATGGGGAAAACGGTAATTTGACAAAACTGGATAATTTATCGCTTTTTGTTCCGCAACCCCTCGAAAAAATCCTACGCTAAATTATAATACAATTCCAAAGTCGGACTAGGTAGATTTGACGGGTTTCTGTGGCTTGTCGTTGTTTCGACTCCGACATTGGGGATGAATCCGTGTCGCAAATGTTTGAACTGGGCGACATTGCTGTAGCGTCCGTGACCCTTTGCGCTATTATATGAGAGGATTGAGATGAGCAAACAATTCGGTTTGGCGTTTTCGGCCAAAGTAAGCGCCGTTTTATGTATGATCGGTTGCGCCGCTTTTTTAGGTTGTAATGGCGCTAATGAAGACCAACTTACTGCCGACGTTATTGGCGACGTTGCCGTCGACGCTGAAAGCGACGGTGAATATGACGAATGGGTCAAAAATTTTGAAAAAGAAATGATGAACAGCGCCGTTCCTGCGCAAAATGCTGGCCAAGTTGTTGCCGCGCAAGGTGTGACCGGCGACGTCCCCGCTTTTAAATTTAGCTCCGCTACGACTGGCGACGTTCCTGTCTTCAAATTTAGTTCCGCCACGACTGGCGACGTCCCCGCCTTCAACTTTAACGCCGCTACCGCCGCTACGACTGGCGACGCCCCCGCCTTTAACTTTAACGCCGCTGCCGCCGCTACGACTACCGATTCAGCTCCTTCTTTTGATTTTGCAAGTTTTGCGAAAAAGAATGCGGAAGAAAAGGCCGCCGCGAAAGCTGAAGCCG
>CAYUUL010000002.1:48487-64993 GCA_964447865.1 uncultured Planctomycetaceae bacterium
AACGTAAAGCCGCGGAGGAAAAAGCCGCCGCCGAAGCCGCCGCGAAAGCCGAAGCCGAACGTAAAGCCGCGGAGGAAAAAGCCGCCGCCGAAGCCGCCGCGAAAGCCGAAGCTGAGCGCAAAGCCGCGGAAGAAGCCGCTGCCGCCGAGGCCGCCGCTCCTGAAAATTCAGTTTCTTTTTTTTTTGACGGAACTCAGCGAACCTTATGCTGATGAATTCGAAGAAATTCCTTCTGCCGAGAATCTTGAAAGCGCCGTCGATTCCTTGATTGAATCTTTGGCGCGTTCGGTTGAGGATCTGGATATGTCTCCTGATTTTGAAGATGGAGTCGTTGGGGTTCGCCGTGATGCAAACGCGTTGGCTGTGGTCGCGATGACCCTTGGCGCTTCTGATTACGATTCGCCGTTGCAAGGGGTTGTGACAGATTTGCTTGAATCCGCCAATTTGGTTGAACAAGCTAAGTCAGGCGCCGAGGTTAAAAAAGCGTATCAACAAATCGTTGCTGTCCGAGCTAAAACTGGAAAAGCTAAAAAACTCGATTGGAAAAAAGTTGCCGCTCTGCATCCGCTCATGAAGTATGCGGTTCCCTCTCTTGCGACTGACGTTAAACGCTTGACTCGCAATGAAAAAACTTTTTTGCGAGGTAAAAATACTCGTAAGGTTATCGATGACTCTACAATCCTGGTTGCTATCGCCCTTGGATGCCGTGAGAATGTCGAGGATACTTTGGCTCCGTCTGAAGAAAAGTTGTGGCTCCAATATTGTGAACGCCTGGCCTCCGCTTCATTGGAACTCAATAAGCAGGCAAACTTACTCGCGGATAAAAAAGGATCGTTTGACGACCTGAAAACCGCCGCGAAAGAAGTTGAAGCTACGTGTAATTCCACTTGCCACGAAAAATTTGGCGGAAAGTCCGCGCAATGAGCGTTCATACTTTTCATGTGCCCCTTTGAGGTAAACTTGTTTGCGTAATTGGGCTTGTTAAGCGTCGTTGTTTCTTGAAATGACGACGCTTTTATTCTATTAAAATATAAGGACGCTTTTGTATGCGCCGACTCAAATTGGAACTTTGTTACGACGGGGCGAATTATTCTGGATGGCAGATTCAACCGAAACAGCCGAACGTTAAGACAATCCAGGGGGAGCTCGAAAAAGCGGTTGAACGCGTTGTTTGTGAAAAGGTTGAAGTCCTGGGAAGCGGGAGAACCGACGCCGGCGTGCACGCTTTGTGCCAAGTTGCTTCTTTTACAACGGAATCAATGTTGTCAGTAGAGGTTTTGACTAGGGCTATCAATGCTTTTCTACCCCCCGATATCCGAATTTGGAGAACGTCGGACGTGCCGCTCGATTTTCATCCTATTCGTGATGTCGTTAGAAAACGCTACCGATACCTCGCCAGTGATTCCCGTCCCGCTTATCCTTTTTTTAGAAAAAACGCTTGGCTACTGTTACAACGCGTTGACGTTGATATTATGCGTGAGGCGGGGAATTATCTAATTGGTGAACACGATTTTAGCGCATTTCAAACTGTTGGCTCCCCTCGAAAATCGACTGTGAGAACTATTTTTGATTTGAGTGTTAAACGGCTCCCTCTTGACGAAGCTTTAAGTTTTCCCAAACTAAAGAAACAACAGACAACTGAGCGAGAAATTATTCGTAATACCTGCGTGGGTTCGACTCCGGACGGTAGTACTCCAATTATCGCCCCTTTTGGCGTGCCGGAGTTAATCGCGTTTGAGGTTGAAGCCAATGGCTTTTTGTATAATATGGTTCGTGCCATCGTCGGAACTTTGTACTTGTTCGGACAACGACATAAAGGGTTTCAAAATCCCTCCTTTATGCGTGATATTGTTGAAAATGCCGATAGAAGGTTGGCTGGACCTACTGCGCCTTCGCATGGGTTGTATATGATAGATGTGGTCTATCCTGATGTGTGAGCGTGGCGTTTGATTAAAATTTGCCGCGTGTTTCGTTGAATCGTTTGTCGGTTAAAGGATTGTATGGAACGCTTAATCGTTAAAAACGCCGATCTTTCGACGAAGACAATTTTACTGACTTCTGATTCTGTCGTTATTGGAAGGCAGCCGTACTGCGACGTCGTCTTGCCAAACAGCGCTGTGAGCCGTGAACACGCTAAAATGACAAAAACGCGTGGCGGTTGGCTTATTGAGGATCTGCAGAGTCGAAACGGCGTGTGGATCAATGGAAGACGTATTGGGGACAGACGCGCTCTCTTGGCGAATAAAGATGAAATTCGTATCGGAGAAACGACCTTAATATTCCTTGCGGATTCCGAGCATGGCGCTACTAAAAACGTCGCGCATAGCGAGTCGTTTTCTCTACACGAAGACGAGGGCGTCGTCGATTCCATTAAATCTCAAGTGGCGATCAATATTCCTGACTCGTCATTATGCTTAGGTTCTGGTAAGTCGCGCTTCAAGTCGATCGAAGAATACGAAAGAGAAATTGATTTGCTTGAAGAACGTTTACGCGTTATGTTTGATTTCGCCCGCATTCTGGGAAAGGCGGAAGACGTCGTCGACTTAACGCCGCGTTTTTTAACAAACTTATTGCGGTTATTCCCAAGCGCCGACTCCGCCTGCGTTCTCGCCCCTGTTCATGAAGACGATAACTCGGAACGCGCTGTTTGGAAAATCTTAAACTATAAGCGACGAGACGAATTTAGTAATATTCCTTTTAAAATTAGTCGCGCTATTGTGCGATATGTCGTCTCTACTCAATCTGCCGTTCTTTCTGAGTCGCCCGCGAACGATTTGCGTTTCAATCCGTCTGAAAGTATTGTGCAGTCGAGAATTCGCTCTGTTATGGCGGCGCCTATTTACGACTTTGCGAATAACAAACTGGTCGGCGTTATTCAAATTGATTCGAGAGCCTCGAATCGACGTTTCAATCAAAATGAGTTAAAATTACTCGTTGTCGTCGCAAATCAGGTGGCTGTCTATTGGGAAAACCAAAAATATCGTGACGCCTTTGTGGCTGAAAAAGTTGCGTCGAGAGAAATGCAGGTTGCAAACCAGGTGCAACGTGGGTTCCTGCCAAGTGAACCGCCAAAAATCGACGACTATGAGTTCTTTGATTACTACAGACCCGCAAAGTTTGTCGGCGGTGATTATTTCGATTATATTCCTCTTTCTGACGGTTCGATCGCGATTATACTCGGCGACGTCGCCGGGAAGGGAATTTCCGCTTCCTTACTTATGGCAAAGCTTTCTTCGGAAGCAAGATATGGACTCTTGCTCGAAAAAACACACGCCCTCGCGATGGCAAGACTCAATCGAATCTTTTCTGAAAACCACTGGGGCGATCGCTTCATTACGATGGTTATGCTTGTCTTAGAGCCAAAAAATGGCGTCGTGCGCGTCTTTAACGCTGGACACCTCTATCCTGTCGTCTCAAAAACTGACGGCTCGGTCGAACGTATTGGCGAAGGGTTTAATAGCTTCCCATTAGGCGTCGTTGCGAACGCCGACTATCCCGAATTTGTTTATCGACTCAAAGAGGGGGAGGCTATTTCTATTATGAGCGACGGGTTGTCCGACGCGATGAACGAACAGGAAGATCTCTTCTCTGAGGCTAGAATTACCGAAGCCTTGCGTAATCCAAAAGGAGAAGACGCCGCAAATTTGGGACGGAGACTTATTGCCGCTATTAGAAAATTTGCCGGAAACGCTCCACAAACCGACGATCAATGTCTCGTCGTCTTTCGGAGAGCTGCGAAAAAAGACCAAATGATTGAGACTGCCGCAAAAGATGGGGAAAAATGAACGGTGCGACTGACCGCGTAACTGCTGCCGCTTATAATAAACCGTAGCCTTATCGGTCGCATTTTGTAACTTTTTACCTCGCTTTCGCATCTGGTAAAAATAAGGCGTGAATTTTGCATACTACAGTGATGTCTCCGATTAGCGTTTGTTCGTGGTCGGTTTAAAATAAGAGAAGGATTATTATGGAAGATAAAGCGCGAGATTTCTTTTATCGTTTGATTAAGACCCCAAGTCCGTCCGGGTACGAAGAGAAAATTCAAACCGCCGTGCGCGACTATGCGAAAGATTTCGCCGACGAGATAAAAACGGACGTGCACGGAAATGTGATTGCCGCTCGTAATCCAAAAGCGCCGTTCCGCGTTATGTTTTGCGGGCACTGCGACCAACTTGGACTCGTGGTCAATTACATTGATCCCGACGGGTTTATTTACGTTTTGCCGATTGGCGGTTGGGATCCGCAAACCTTGGTTGGCGTTCATGTGACGATCTGGACAAAAAAAGGTCCCCTTGAAGGTATTATTGGAAGAAAAGCGATTCACCTCCTCAACGAAGAAGAGAGAAAACGCGTTCCGAAAATCACTGATCTCTGGATCGACGTCGGGGCTAAATCGAAGGATGAGTTGGATGGCGTCGTGCGGGTTGGAGACTGTTGTACTGTTCCGCTCGAATATCGCGAGCTTATGAATAACCGTATAACTGCCGCCGCTACCGACGATAAGTCGGGAGTTTGGGTCGTGATGGAAGCGTTGCGGAGAATTGACCCCGCAAAACTTAAGGTCGGCGTCTTTGCCGTATCTACCGTTCAAGAGGAAGTTGGACTGCGCGGGGCAAAAACAAGCGCCTATAGTGTTGATCCGCAAGTGGGAATCGCGGTTGACGTTACTCACGCGACTGATACCCCGACTGTCGATAAAAAAGTTTCCGGAGAAGTGTTGCTCGGTTCTGGCCCTGTTATTGGAAAAGGTCCGAACATGAATATGAAACTTGTCGATCAACTTCTCGACGTTGCTGAAAAAAATGAAATCTCTTATCAGCTCGCCGCTGAAAACCGAATTACCGGGACTGACGCCGCGCAGATTCAAGTTTCGCGCGCCGGCATTGCTACCGGTTTGATTTCTATCCCCAATCGGTATATGCACACGCCGGTTGAAATCGTTTCTTGGGACGATATGTCCGCCGCCGCCGACTTGCTCGCGCGGTATTGCGAATCGATTGATCCTGACGCTTCTTACATTCCGCAGTGATGTGTGACGGGATAAAATGTGAAAAGTTCGCGTAATACGCGTAACTTGAAAAAAATGCTAGTTTTGAGCGTTTTTTATACTTAGAAAAAATAGCGAACGTGGAGACGTCGCGTAGGGCGTTTCCGCGTCTCGTTATGCGTTCTGTAAGGCCTTTTGAGATATTTTGTGAAATACTATACTGGTTTTGTCGATACTGAATCCTGACCCTCGCGTTTTCTGCGACCGATTGGCGGCTATAGGGGGCGCGTGGGCTGACGATTGTGTCGTCGACAATTTTATTTTGATATTTACGTCGGGTTAGAAAATACTGATCCTTCGAGAGTTCTGTAGGTTCTGACTTGATTGTTGAATGGGTTGGGATATGACTTGGAAAACTTGGTTGCTTTTATTACTTGCGTTGGCGGCGGGGTCGGCGGCCTCTTATGCCGTAAAGTCGGCTTTCTTTGAAAATAAAGGGGATCAAGCTGTTGAGGATTCAACAATCGATGGTCCAAAGGAAAGATTGCTTGTCGCAAAGGGGGATTTGGCGGCGGGAACTGAACTGAACGCTTCAAACGTTAGTCTTATTTTGACCTCGGAAAAGGACGTGCCGAGAGATGGCGTCTTCTCTTTTGCCGATTTTGTTGGCCGTAAAACGACTCGTAGCTATAAAAATGGAGAACCTATCTCGATCTACGACGTCGAGGCGTTAGAAGAAAGCCAAAACGAGGAAATGGCGTTTATTCCGCCGGGGTGTTCCGTCGTGCCTATCGAAATCTGTTCCGTTACGAAAATCAACGGAAGTAGAAATTATCTCAAGTCGACTAAACTTGAGAAAATTCTTAAACCTGGCGATAAAATCGACGTCGTTGTTGTAAAAGAAAGTGCGCAAGATCCAAATTCTGCCGTTCCGCAACGAAGACGTTTGGTAAGTACGACTATTGTTAAAGACGCCTCTGTCTTTGCCGTGGAAGACTCGAGTAGAATCAGTTCTGAAGGCGTCGCGCGTACTTCTATTCTCTCCGCTTTATTTAATTCTGAGCAACTGGAAGCGTTTAAAAAAGGCGCCGAAGAAGGAAAAATTAAAGTCGTTCTTGAAAACAAGAATTCTATTGATTCCGGATTCGAAATCTCCACGAATGGCGACATCTCCGCTGCTTTCATCCAGAACAATAATCATTTGTTCTCGATCGAAGATCAAAAACAGCCGACCGCTCTTCAGCAGAATGCTGAGGAAAACAATTCTCGTTCTGTTGGTGATTTTCAAACTGCCAGGAACAATCGCGTCGACAATGCGCCGATTTCTGAACCTGCCGGTATGAACGATGATTTTATTATTGATGGGCTTGATGAGGAATTTGAACAAGAACCGCGTTTGGCAAATGATAATAAAAATGTCAATAAAGACGTCTCCGACGATGAAGTAGGTTTATCCGACCTCCAATTGGATGATTCCGACGACATGGTTGTGAATGAAACAAAAAATCTTTCGGAAATTAACGATGATGACGCGCTGTTGTCGGATGGAAGCGACGAGCCTGTAAATGACAAACAAGCGGTCGATAAAGCATTTTCGAATGAAAACGGCGTTTTAGTAAATGAAAGCGACGACTCTGATTTTGTTGACGACTCCGTTCCCCTTAATCAAAATCAGGAAAACGTTTCGCAAAACGATAACGGTTTTCGACGTAGACCTTCGATGAATCCGAAACCTTATATTGAGGAACTCTCGAATTCGAACTCCGACTCAAAGAATGCGTCTGTTACTTTGACGCCTGTAAAGAACTCCAGTTCAAAATCTTCTCTTGACGATGAAGATAAACCTCGCGCAAATGTTAAGTTGCGTTCGCCCTTTGTCACAAAAGGAGAAAAGTCGACTAAGAGAGTGCGGCAATAAATAAATTTTTCACCGGGGGAACGTCTGCCCGGTGTCTTCATTTTTATCACTTAGATGCGGCGCGTCGCGTCGCGTTGTTCTAGATTGGAGAGACGTAGCGTGCAAAACGACGTGTTGTGGGCCCCATGGCGAATGGCTTATATCAATTCGGACAAAAAAGAAAATGCGAGAAATGTGCAAGTCGCGGAAGGTGGGGACCCCACATGTTTCATTTGTCAGGCTGTCGCCGATTCTACTGAGTTCGACCGTGAACGCTTAGTCGTCGGAAGAACCGACGTCTCTATCGCCATTTTGAATCGATTTCCCTATAACAATGGACACCTGCTTGTCGCTCCAAAACGGCACGTCGCTTCTATGGAGCTACTTACCGAAAAAGAACGCCTTGTTATAATGAACGAGTTGACTTATTGGGTGGGCGTGATCAAAGAAAAAATGAATGCCGAAGGCTTTAATGTCGGTATCAATTTAGGACGCGTCGCCGGCGCCGGTTTGCCCGGACATATGCATTGGCATATTGTGCCGCGTTGGAACGGCGACGCAAGCTTTATCACCACGATCGGATCTGCGAAAGCTATTCCGCAAGCTTTGGAAGCCGCTTGGGAAACGCTCCGTAGAGACGAACGTTAAGCCGCCGTTGGAATGTTGACGTCGTTCGACTTGTCGATGGCGTCCATGCTCTGCGAGTTTTAAAACTTTCGTTTTCGTTATTGAGACTGTTGCGACGCGATATTTTGTTTGGGACGACGCTTGGAACGGTCTTGGGGGTTCGCGTTGTTCGCGTAGATTTGACGCCTGAAAGGGCGACTTGGATGTGATGATAAGCTATCAATTCATTGATTCTCCTTCTAAACTTAGCCGTTTCCTTGATGAAATTGAAGAGGAGTCTTGGATCGCCTATGATACTGAGTTTATTTCCGAAGGGAGGTATCAGGCTGAGTTTTGCCTCGCGCAAGTTGCGACTCATAAGGGAAATTATTTGATCGATCCTATTAAAATCGGAGATTTGAAGCCCTTTTGGGAACGAATTTGTCGTGATGATACGACCTCGATTGTGCATGCTTGTCGAAGCGAACTGGAATTCTGTTTTCGTGCTATTGGAAGGTTTCCCTCCCGAATTTTTGACGTGCAACTGGCTGCCGCGTTCGTCGGTTATGAGTATCCTTTGAACTTTAAAACTCTCACGCATGAGACGATTGGCGTCGATATCGAAAAAACGGAAACGCGCACTGATTGGTCGAGACGTCCGCTACTTACCGGACAATTGGAATATGCTCTCAACGACGTTGTTCATTTGGACAAAATCAGGAATTTCCTTAATCAAAAACTGGAAAATTTTGATCGTGTGCAGTGGTTTGAGGAGGAAATGTGTAATTTCTGTGATTCGCTCATGGAATCTTTCACGGAGGAACGGTGGAGGAAATTACTCGGAAACAAGCGATATTCCAGGGACGAACTTGCTATTGTTCGTGAATTATGGGAATGGAGACGCCGGAAGGCTCTCGATAAAAATACCGCGCCGTCAAGGATCTTTCGCGACGATATGATCTTGGAAGTGGCTAAACATAAAACCTGCGACCCACAACTGATTGCTAACATTCGCGGAATCAGAAGTTTGCCTGGTTCTAATTTGGTTAAGGAATTATGCGCCGCTATTGAAGTGGCCTTAGCCCTTCCGGAAGATAAAAAACCTAGAATGACGCAGAATCATAGTTACCCGCAATACTCGCTGGCAACTCAGCTCTTCAATGTCTTAATTGGTCAGTATTGTCGTAACCATAGCCTTGCCTCGAGAATTGTCGCTACTGTTGCGGATGTTCGAAAAATGATCGCTTTTTACGACGGAACGTTGCCAAAAGGGGATTTTCCAAAACTCTTGGAAGGATGGCGAAAGAGTTTTCTAGGTTCGTACATCGACGACTTTATTAAAGGACGTTGCTTGATGCAATTCTCCGATCAGCTCGAAGACCATCCGTTGAAGGTTATACGAAATAATTTCTGTTATAACGGCGAGGATAAAGAGACGTCGTCCTAACTTGTCGTATAAAAAACTTGAAAGCATTTGTGCGTGTGGAAACGGTCGCTTGATGTTTTCGCGCGCTTTTTTATTACTTGAACGCCAACTCTTGTGAGGAGTACGGCTAGCGTTCAAGTTGTATTGTGACGGTCGCGCCTTCCTTGGGGACTGAAATGGAAAAAGACTTACGCGTTGCGCCGTCTTCGACCGTTATTTCATATTCGCCCAGGAATACGCGTTCATGGACGAAACCGCTCGTGTCCGCGACCAATGTCGCGTTAGTGCGCCATTCGCGTTCTGTTAAGTCTAACCAGACTTTACCGGCGGGGGTAAGCGTCCAGTCTGCCGCTACGTAAGCGGCGTTGGGACGCCAGTGCGATTTACTCCAAAATCCCCAAACAAGAATTTCTTCGACCGATTCGCAACTAAAAACCGCCGTGAGAAAGTCGCGTGTGAACATGGCTTGATACTGACTGTTCTGTGTATCTACGTCATGCTCTGTAATGGCGATTGGAAGACCAAATTGAGAAAAACGCTCGATGACTTCCACGATTCGAGAGGGTGGGGTCGCGCGTTCCCCAAAGTGACCTTGGAAACCAATTCCGCCAAGGGGAGCTCCTGCTTCGAGCAAATCTTGAATTGTCTCATAGTAAAAATCTTGCTTCTTACGATCGAGACCTTCGCCCGTAAGGATTCCGTAGTCGTTAATAAAAAGCCTGGCCGTCGGATCGCCAAGACGCGCTGTCTTGAACCATTCGACAAGTTCGCCTTTGCCGAGAAGTTCCCAAAGTTCGCGATTATCGTACGGCTCGTTGACTACGTCCCATTCGAAACAACGACCTGCAAGGGTGCGAGACTCTGACAGAATATGATCTTTAACAACTTTGCGAAGTTCGTCGGGACGCGTTTCTAACTCGCGCCAACGTCTGTTGGAATTTCGCCAACTAGGCCAGACAAAATTATGACCTCGTACGGCTATCCCGCGCTCGTCAAACCAATCGAGTGCTTTAAAAACTGATGCGCGAGTATCCGGGTTCAACCAGCCATACCATTTAAGATCGTTTTCGAATACGACGACGTTAAAATGTTTTTCAATAAAATCTCGATATTTACAACCGTCTTCGCTTGGATCTAAAATTCGATTTGCTACGACTGCGGTTCCCCAACGGAACAGTGGGTTCGTCTCGTGAATTTTAAGCGTTGCGTTAGGGAGCGCATTCCCGGTCTTGTCGAGAACTTGAATCGTAAGATCGCCCTTACGGATACGATTGATACGCTCAATTGCCGCATGGCGCCACGGAGCGTCTAAGTCTTGACCTTCATAATAAACGCTCGAGTCGGGAAGGGTGGCGACTTGGTAATCGGTTCCGTAGGATAATAACTGCAGGTCGCGAATTTCTAACGCCTGTTTGAAGTCGCCAAGGAAAAGGCCAAAGGCGGACTGACCTGGAGAAAGGGGTTCGCCGCAACTGAATGGAAATGTATATTCGCGTTCTGTAAGACCAATCTCTACAAAACTATATAGCGATTTGCTAAACGGTTGGGAAGAACGTTCGAAAAAAGGACGGATTGCTCCAAGACCTGTTTCTGTTTGGGCGTGGAGCGTTTTCGCCTTGAATTTCAATACAAGAACTTCTCCCTTTTGTACCGACGCGTCGACAATGTAGCGAAGTCCGAAATCCCACGGATTGTTGACCGGTTCTGGAAGTTCGCAACGAAGAACTCCTTCGTGTTGAACTACGGTTCCGTACTGCTTGCCTTGAATGCCGGAAAGAATATTACTGGAGGTCAATTCAAAGAGCGTATGGGCCTCCGGCGGTTCTCCGCACAAAGTCGCCGTTGTGATTGAAAAAGGAAAAAATATTAAAATTATCAATACGAACTTATTCAAAGGAATGCTCCGTAAGAATTGAATAAAACGTTTTATAGAAAGAAACTGGCGTCGTATTGTCACGGAAAATCATTCCTGTTTCTGGTACTTTAACACCGTGCCGCTACGTTTAGGTAACGATACCGGAAAACCATCGGAGAGTTCTTTTCCAGAAACGACAAACTTGTCGTGTGTGTCCAGGTTTTCTACTTCATAGTTCGAGTTGGGATCAAGCTTCTTCACGCGGATTTTTAACGTCTCCTCTTCGTTAAGTTCGTTGCGAACGCAGAAAATACAGCCGATTTGACGTCCGTCGGTTTTACATGATATGTTCGTGACGTAACGTTCGACTGTGTCCGACGCGTAAGAGACCGGAAAACCCTGGCTATTAAGTGAACGAGAATCGTCGAATTGCCATACCGTCCAGTCGCGCTCTGTAAAATCGCCATGAAGAAGATAATAATCACCGTCTACGAGTAGATCGCGTACTGCGAAATATCGATCGACATAATTTCGATTTTCCGGCGTCGGATGGGAAAGAAAATAAGGTCGAACCGTCGTAAATGGCGCCATGTCGATTGTTGTCTTGTAGACGTCGTAAGTTGAATTGGCAAAATCGAAATCATGTGCGTCTATATTCTTATAATAGATAAACCAACGATTGAGCGTATCGTGCATATGTTGCTTTGATACAAAATCAAAGTAACCTACGTCGGTGTAGTGAAGTGGAACGGCGCCGTGGCGAAGCGCCTCCAAATCGTTGCGGCGTCCGCCGCTTGCGCAGGAATCGAATATCAAGTCTGGCGTCGTGGCTCGCAACGCTTCCAAAAATTCATATAAACCGCGTACGTAAAGGTTTTCCGCATACCCTTTTCGATCGCGATATTCCGGATCGTTGGCTTCTAACGATTCGATAAAAGGACCGGGACCCGCGCCGTTGGAATCTTGGCGATAAATGGAGACTCCGTTGGTTCGTAAGGAGGAACCGATTGTCTCGGAAAGATACTTGACTGTTTCGCTAGACGCCATATTCATGCGGTAGCTTTCGATTATTTCGCGATCTGGAATGATATACTTCTTCAATTCGTCCGTCAATTTCGAACGATGAACGCGTTCTGGTTCATACCAAAGAACAAGTTTGCCTTTACGCTCGCCGGGCGAAACGTTGCCAAGTTCGTCCGCAACTGGACGGAAGCCTTCGGGAAAACGCGACGGATCCGGAGTCCAATCGCCAACGGCAAACCATTGACCAATACTTGTTTCTATCGGTTGCGAGGATGAACGAAGATACCAACCTGCGTCGACCCAAAGCGCTTCGCAAGGATAGCCCAAAGATCGCAACTCTTTAATGGCCGCGATTTGGTCGTCTGACGTTATCTTTTCGTAAAGTTCGCCATGGTAATACGCGTCAAGGGCGAATATTGGACGTAATACCTGATAATTCGAACGCGGCATTATGTAACGTCGGTACCAATCGCGCCAAAGATTGACGTAGTCCGTTCCTGTGGAAAATTCAAAAAGGGTAAAGCGCGGCGTACGAAACTTTTCGCCCGGTTTTAAATAAAGATCTACTGTCTTCTGACCAACGCTTACCCGTACGTCGCCGTTCGCTTCACACTCGAATGTCGCCGACCACTCACCCGTCCAACCTATTGCGATCAGGTAAGAACGCGTTGACCCTTCTACGACGAAATAGGGAAAAGCTCCAAAAGACGAATACGCCTCGCGTGGAGAATAGGTTCTGGTCTCCCCTGGTGAAAGAGAGATTGTGGTTAAGCCGTAGTTGCGCTTAGGATCAGGATCTTCGCCTGCTCCTGTCGTTAGTCGGGCGGATCCGCCGGTCGGAAGAACTGTGTCGAATATCTTTACGTCTTTAAGACGACTTGACGCGTGTTCTGATACGTTTTCAAACCAAACAAGCGTTTCGCCTACTGGATAATGATCATAGAAAAGTTTTTCATATTTGATGCGTAGGCCCGATGGCTCGTCAAAATATGTACGGTGTTCATACCCGCGTCCGTCAAAGGGAAAACCGTCGCCAAGTTCATCGGGGGTGAAGGATATCGACGACGCCGCCATTGCTTCCACGTCGGGAAGTTGGTCCCCATTTTCGTCAAGAAAACCGCGGCGATTCACTCCGTCGAGTTGATACGTAAAACTTTCGTGCAAAGGTATTGTGACGTCGTTCGCAAAAATTAGCCCTGAAAGAAATGTCGATGATAAAATAAAAAAATAAAGCGCTATTCGCATTCCGACTTCTCCTTGATAACAAAAGATTTTGATTTGTCTGTTTAGAATTACTCAGGTTCCGCAGAAAAAAGCCAAAACTACTGTATTCTAAAACTCTTGAGGGGAATTTGCAATAAAATCTTGATTTTTTATTTTCTTTCCTTTACAATTTGTCCCACAAGACAAAATTGTTGCTGATCTTTTCGCTAACCAGGGAGTTGGGAAATGGCTTCAAAACTCAATCGTAGAACTTTTTTAGGCGCGACGACAGTCTCGGCTCTGTCTCCTTATTTGACAAACTCTGGAAATGCCTCTGAACAATCGGCAAAAATTGCTGGGTTTGACCAAACCAATACCGAATATGATCCCCTACAAGAGTGGAGACCGTACACCGATCGTAAATTACGTGTCGGACTCGTTGGGTACGGCGTCTGTAAATTTGCCGCCGATTTCTTTTTTCAAAATCACCCAAACGTTGAGGTCGTCGCCGTCTCTGACCTGTTTCCTGATCGATGTGCCGAACTCGCTCAACGCGCAAAGTGTGAAAAAACTTACGAATCCCTTGAAAAAATGGTCGAGGACGATTCTATTGAAGCAATCTTTGTCGCGACTGACGCGCCGTCGCACCCAAGACATTGTCGACTTGTGCTGGAACACGGAAAACACGTTTGTCATGCCGTCCCCGTACATTATGGTCAACCGGAAGAAGGGGAAATGTTGCTCGAATGCGTCAAAAAAAATCGTGGGTTGAAATACGCGATGTTCGAAACGTCTGCTTTCCACGACGACCTCTATGCTATGGAAAAAATTTATAAGGCCGGAGGGTTTGGCGGATTAATCTATACCGAAGGCGAATATCATCACACTATGACTCCAAACCAACCGCCGATCCCGTCTTATGGTAGTTGGAGAGGGTCGGGGGGGCCGTTCTGGTATCCTACTCACGCGATGGCTTACTATGTCTCAGTGACTCATAAACGTTTTACCGACGTCAGCGCCCAGGGGATGAATCCCTTGAATGTTCCAAATCCTAAACCAAATAAAATTGGAAATACTTTTTGCGCGGAAGCTGCCTTACTTCATACGGAAGAAGGGGGACTCGCGAGAATGGTCATTACGGAATCATACGGAACCTATCTCGAAAACGGTCGTGTTCGCGGTGAAATCGGAGGATTCGACTCCACTTATCGTCCTGTAAAAAACGGTTATACCGGGACTCGCGAAGGGATGGAAATCGTGGCCAGGCTTGGAAACTCTATAAAGAAACCCGCTTTGCCGCCCGGAGTCGAACCGGGTGGGCATGGCGGTTCGCACGGATATCTATGTTGCGATTTCGTGGACGCCGTTCTGAAAGACCAGGAACCGCGCGTCGGTATTATCGACGCCCTCAATATGACGACTCCGGGATACTATGCGCATCTGTCTGCCGCAAAAGACGGAGAACAAATTAAATTGCCGGTTTATACACTCTAGTTTGTGGACTCGCTAGGGGGGCTCGGATTGGGTTTGTATTTTGACTTATAACTTAGAACCGAGACTTGAACGCCTCGATGGTGGTTTTTACCTGTCGCGTTTATTCGCGTTTAAATATCAATTAGGATTTCATAATGTGTAAATTAAACAGAAGAAGTTTTTTGGGAACTGCCGCGGCCTCCGCGTTCGTCCCATATTTTTTTAGCCCAAAGACAAAAGCAAATGAAAATCATGAGGGCGCCAGCCTTGAACGAACGGATTCCGAAGAACAACCTGAGCAAGAATGGCAACCGTATACCGACCGTAAATTGCGCGTCGGACTTGTGGGATACGGCTTCTGCCAATTCTCTGCGCAGTTCTTCTTTCAGGATCACCCAAACGTTGAAGTTGTCGCCGTCTCCGATTTGATTCCGGAACGCTGCGCCGCCCTTGCTAAGCGCGTTAAATGTGAAAAAACATATGAATCGCTCGAAAAAATGGTTGAAGACGATTCCATCGAAGCGATCTTTTGCGCTACTGACGCGCCGTCCCATGCGAAACACGCTATTTTGTGCCTGGAACATGGAAAACACGTTTGTCATGCCGTCCCTGTCTTTCACGGTAATCCCGAGACCGGAGATATGCTCTTCGAATGCTGTAAGAAAAATCCCGATCTGACTTACGCGATGTTCGAAACCTCGACTTTCCACGAAGACCTCTACGCCATGGAAAAAATTTATAAGGCCGGAGGGTTTGGAAAAATTATTTATTCCGAAGGAGAGTATTGTCACACGAAAGTCCCGGGACAAGCCCCTTATCCGTCTTACGGAAATTGGCGCGCAAACGGGTCGCCTCTATGGTACCCGACTCATGCGACCGCTTATTATGTCGGCGTTACGCACCAGGCTTTTGTCGACGTTAGCGCTCGCGGGATTATTCCTCTTGATAACCCGAACCCGACCCCAAATAAATCTGGAAACATTTTCATGGGCGAGGTCGCTATGCTCAATACGACAGAGGGCGGTTTGTCGAGGATGATGTGCTGCACCGCGTTTGGGAAATATCTGGAAGCCGGGCGTGTTAGAGGACAGATTGGTGGTTTTGACGCCACTTATACCTCCGTTGAAGACGGCTATACTGGTACTTCTGATGGAAATAAAATTGTCGCTTCGCTCGGAGATTCTATTAAAAGACCTGCCTTGCCGCCAGGAATTGGTAGCGAAGATCACGGAGGTTCACATGGATACCTCTGTTGCGACTTTGTCGACGCCATTCTGAAGGGACAACCGCCGCGCGTCGGTATTTGCGACGCGTTAAACATGACCGTCCCGGGATATTATGCGCACCTTTCCGCTGTGAAAGACGGCGAAGTCATTAAACTCCCGCAATATAAACTCTGATAACTATTCGTTTTTACAAACGCGCGTGTACGCGCTTAGAATAAATGTGTCCGTCGAACGCGAATGGTTCGGCGGACTTTTGTTATTTCTATGCGTTATAAAAAACTTCTAACAAAGCGTTATTACTTGACTGGGACAAGTTGTACGGCGTCTGAGATTACGTGACCGTTCGTACACGTTGTACTAATTACGACGACCACTTGACCGTCTTTACCAACCTCTACTTGACCGAGCGATATGAAAAGACCGTCGATTGGAGGTGCCGCCTTCTCGTTTACTTCTAGAGATATATGAGTCTTACTCGTTTGAACGCTGATTGGCACGTTCGTCGCCCGGTTGGGATGGGGGGAATACGAAAAGCGGCAATCGTAAAGACCGGGGTTAACGTTGGAAAATGTGTACGTCGCGCTCTTGGAGCCTTTGCCTGTGTTGTCGTCGTGAAGGTAGTTGTTGTCGACATATTTTGGCGTCGATACGCTCTCTATCCATTCGCCGGTTAGGGCCGCCTGACTGTTGTCGACTATGTAACCCTTGAGTCGCCCTATTGATACGTTCGGGCGTTCGACCTCGTACTCAAGAACTTGACCGTCCGCGAGAAGACGTGCTTTAAGTGTCGCGTAATCAAGATCCTGGGGC
>CAYUUL010000002.1:65003-120408 GCA_964447865.1 uncultured Planctomycetaceae bacterium
GGCGCTACTCCCGCGTCTATGGAAAGACATGCCGCTGTTGCCGCGCTTTGACCTAATACCATAAATACCGGTTCCATTCGTATTGATCCAAAAGCGATGTGGGTGCAACTCACGCAAACTGGAACGAGTAAGTTGTCGCATTCAGTTTTCTTAGGAATAATCCCCCCGTAGTCGATCGGATAGGGACCGCCTGGATTTACCTGGACGTCTCCCTCGTTGCGGACCGTTGCCCGACCTTCCGAGTCGATGGCTACGTAGCGTTGAATATTATGAGAGTCCATATTATAAGACCCCATGCCTATTGAGCGTTCCGTTTCCTCTAAGCGCCGCAAATGACGTTCGGAAATTGTAAAATCGCTCTTCATACGACGTGCTTCTCGGACATAGAGCTGATGAGACCAATTGCCGTTGTCTGTGAATTCGTCTTTGGCAAGTCCCCATTTCGAAAATTCGTCGCGTATTTTTTTCGGTACGCGCTCGTGATTTTGTAACGTCCACATAAGACCTTGTTGCCACGAAAGATGTTTTTGATAAATCGCTTCGCGTTGCTCGTAGCTCCCGTTAGGATAGTCGTAGTTGCCGCCAATATAATCCGTCGAGACCGCCATGTTATTGTTTGAGTCCGTTTTATAATTCGGCATAGGACTGAACGTGGTGAAAATATTCTGACCCGCTTCTATCGAACGGAAAAGAATTTCGTAATCGAGTTCGTTATAATCGGAAGGCTTCTTGATCTTAACCATATTCGTCGGTTCGTTCGTTAGGCACATGCGGATATTGTACGCCTGAATAAAGGCGTCCGCTTCTCCGTCGGCTGCGTTAATCTTCTCGTGAACCATTGGAAGAAGACCGCTGGAAGGATTGCCGCGTTCTATGTAGGGATCGACAAATCCTTTAAATTGGTGAGAGACTGCGTGACCTACTTGGACTCCGTTGAGCGTTTCCCCAAATTCCTTATTCGATTCGCGACCTGTGCGGAAAGATACCCCTGACGACGCCATGAGATCGCCTTCATAGGTGGCGTCTAAAAACGTCTTGCCGTAAAACGTCTTGCCTGAAAGTGTTGTGATTGAACGTATGGTCGCGCCGTCTTTCTCGACTCCGTTCGCCCGATCGAGCTTTTCTGATTTAAAAACTGGTATCTTGTATTCTGAAATGAAGCCTTCGAACGTCTGTTCGGCTACGCTGGGTTCGAATACCCACATCGTTTGGCTATCGTTATCGATGCCGCGTCCGCCCTGACCCGGGATGCCGTTGGCGCGCGGCATGGGTTGGAACGTCCAAGCCGCGTCATGTTGGTAATGTTCCCAAAGACGATGATAAAACTCGCGGGAAAGACCGCCGATTACCACGCGATTACCGGAGTCGGTCGCCCCTAAACCGCCGCTCGAAAGTCCCCCTAAATGTTTGTCGGGGGATACGATTACCGCGGTCTTACCCATCTGTTTTACTTGTACCGCCGCTGTCACCGCCGCGCAAGTGCCGCCGTAAATCACTACGTCGTACGTCCCCGCGTCTGTTCCATGGACTGTCGGCGATATTATCATCGACGATGACGCCAAAAGAAACGCGAGTACGGATATGAGTTTTTTATGCATGTCGAGTCCCTTAATTCTGTTGTGAAGGCGTTGGAGTAGTTCTATTGATAATTACTTTATCGTGGGCGCGCGTGTTGCGACGTCCCGTTAAAAGCGTAGCACACTTTACTTATGAAGTCAAATTTTTTGCTATGAATACTTGATCGAGAATAATTGGTCTTTGAATGAGAGTACGCTTGAATTTTTATTGGGAGTAAACTCGGATGAAAAATGATGAATTTTACTACGCGCTATTTTCTGACAAAGACAAATTTTTAATTTGCAACACGATTGGGTTTTAGTTATACTAAACTGTGGTGAAAATGTTGGTTATTCACAACTTTTCGTACGTTTGACGTCGCGGAACTTGGAATCGTCTTCGTACGCGGCGGTTGCGCGTCAGGTTTTCGGTCTTTTATTTTTGGCGAGTTCTTGCAGAGGCGCTCTCATGAAACTTTCGACTTGGCTTAGATTCTGGCTAAATCAATCTTTACTTCTAGCGTTATTCATTGTGATTGCTCTCCCCGCGTTTGCGCAAGAAACTATCGCGCCCGAAAAAGTGGAAGAATACGATTATCGTGGTACGCAAGTGGTTAAATTTGTGCACGAGAGTCTGAAATGTTGGGGGTATCGAGAGCAAAAGGACAAAAACTACTTTTACGTTGCAAGACCAAAAGACGGACACGCGCAAGGTCGTCCGCTTTACGTGGCTTTACATAGCGCGGGAGGATCCGGGCAAGAAGAGTTTGAGTGGAGAAAAAATCATCCTGATGTACGGAACATCTACGCCATTCCTGACGGGTTTTACGCTATGTTTCCTGATTGCGGACAATATCGCGATACTGATTGGTGGTACGGAGCCAGAAAGGCGCAAGAAAAAGATATTACCGAAGAACTGGCCGAAAAAGCTTCTACGAGACTTATGCCGGTCGAAAAAAGAATTTTAGCGGAAATTGAATGGGTCGTTAATACGTATAACATTGATCGAAATCGTATTTACTTGTGTGGAAATTCCATGGGGGGAAGCGGTGCGTTGGGGATAGGGCTAAGAAACGGAGACGTCTTTGCCGCCATAAAAGCAAATGTCCCCGCCGGAATTTGGCATGCCTATGACCGACTGAATTTAGGGGGAAACGAGGCCCCGGAAAATATGCCGGATCCGCCTGTTTGCCTGGATTATTCCGCTCCAAACGATTCTTGGTCTGACTACCACGAAGCGCTCTTTGAAGCTATGGAAAGACGAAAGTACTCCTACGTCGCGTACTGGGGAAATTTCGGACACGAAAATCGAGACGAAAAAGTCGCTCTCTTTAACGACTTGTTTAACACTTTCGACTGGACCTCCATTAGAAAAAATGAGGCGTATCCTGTATTTACCAGCGTTTCAACCGACGACGTATGTCCATGGCCAAATCTACGCGAAAATGCGGCCCCAGGACAACGCGGCGCTTATTTTCGATGGGAAAATAAAATTGATAATCCGGAAAGATTGGAGATTGTCTTGAGACTTGCGAGTTCCGAGGAATTAAAATCGAAAATCTTTTCTGCCCCTCTCGTTTCTAACGCCGACGTTTCCTTAAGGCGCTTGCAACAATTTAAAACAACTCCTAACGCTAAAATAAAATGGACTTTCGGTGAACTGAGCGGCGACGTTGTCGCCGACAGTTCCGGACTGGTTACGATTCCTAACATTACTATTAGCCTTGAACCTAAAACCTTAATCCTGACAAAATGACGATTCGTTGACGTTGGTTTTTGTCCGCGATATACTAACATATGTGACCACTTGACGATTGGTAAGGAGTTTCTTATGAATTTGATCTTTCGCGTTTGCGCCTCGTTCATTTTGACGGCGTTCGCCGTTGTCGCCGGCGCTGCTGAACCTGTAAGTGATTATTGGGTCTATTTCGGAACCTCTACTGAAAAAACGACTGAGGAAATGGATAAGGCTGGTATCGCTCGTTCGGAAGGTATATATGTCGGAAAATATGACGCAAAAACTGGCGACGTTTCCGATATTCGACTCGCGATGAAGGCGCTCTCGTCCGGATATATTGCTACTTTGCCGGATAAAAATCTGCTATATTTCGTTGGCGCGTTAGACGGAAAAAACGGTTGGGCAAACGTTTATGCTTGTAATGTTGATCCAAAAACAGGTAACCTGACGTTGATCAATAGCGAGCCGACGAAGGGGGAAGGCGTTTGTCATGTTGACGTTCGTTCGGATGGAAAATTCCTAAGCGCCGCAAATTATTCCAGCGGTAACTTCTCTGTCTTAAAACTCAACGATGGTGGCGCGCTTGGAAACGTCTCCGCGCTTTTTGGGAGAAAGGGAAAAGGACCGAATGTGCGAAGACAGAGCCATGCCTATGGACATTCTTCATACTTTGTTAAAACAAACGACGGTTGGCGTGTTTTCATGAGTGATCTTGGTTCGGATAAAATATACGTCGCGAAAATTGAAGAAAAAACCGGGGAACTTACGCAAGATTCCAAAATCCCATTCCTCGCGACAGAACCCGGGGCGGGACCAAGACACCTTGCTTTCAAAAACGATCTGCGCGGTAGAACCGTTGTTTTTTCGATTAATGAACTGGATTCTACTATCTCTGCTTTTCGCGTTGACTTTAAAGCCGGAGAGTGTCGTTTAATTGGCTCGTGGTCCACTATTGAGGAGGAGTATCGACAAAAGTTGACCGACGAAGAATCCCTGGTCGACGGAAAAGAATACCTTTACGGGAACAAAACTGCAGCCATTGAAGCGGCGACTTTGGAAAATGGAAAAACGATCGTTTACGCGACAAATAGAGGCCAAAACACTATCGTCGCTTTTGACGCGACAAATATTATCAATGACGATAGCTCCGAATTTCCCCTCTTACAAAGAATTTCGACAAACGGTGCGTTTCCGCGTTTTATGACTCTGGATCCAACTGGAAAACGACTGCTTGTTAGTAATAAAAAGTCTGGGTCTATCTATATCTTCTCTATTGATCAAAACTCCGGTTTGATCGCGCAAGTCAATAAAGAACCCGTTAAAATCGCGTGGGTTATTGCCGCCGGGTTTGTACAAAGACAAGATTGAAAAAAGAGATTGATTCGCTTTTACCATAAAATTTCGGAGAGCCCTCTATGTTGGTAATTAAATTTTTTATTTTTGCGGCGTTGTGTTTTTGCGTGTCTTCTTTGGAAGCCCAAGAGGATAAGTCCGTATGGAAATTACAAGATTGTGAGGAAATCTCCGACGTTTGGAACGGAACTTCTGTCGGGTTCGACGTCCTGCCGCATGGAAACGCGCTTTATGTCGCGTTCTATTCATATGATCGAAATATGACGATTGCAAAGAGAACTCTCGATTCCAATCGTTGGGAATTAAAAAAGCTTCCTACCAAAGTCGGGTGGGACTCGCATAATTATGTTACGATGACTTTCGATTCCGACGATTGTCTACATGTCGCGGGAAATATGCATGGTTGTCCTTTGAACTATTTTCGTGCTGATAACCCAAACGATATTGCTTCTTTGCAAAAAATCGATTCTATGACCGGTTTTTCGGAACAAAAGTGTACCTATCCTGATTTTATACGCGATAAGGAAAATAGATTGATCTTTACCTATCGAGATGGGGGGAGTGGAAACGGCTCGCAATTTTGGAACGTTTACGACGAAAAAACAAAAAAATGGACCAGATTGCTCGATAAACCGCTGTTCGATGGACAAGGGAGGATGAACGCGTATTTTGTCGGGCCAATCCTGGGTCCAGACGGGCTCTTTCATATCGCTTGGGTTTGGAGGGATACGCCCGACGCCGCCACAAATCACGACCTCTCTTATGCGTGTTCGCCTGACCTTGTGCGCTGGCAAAATTCGTATGGAGAACCTTATGAATTGCCGATTACGATTGAAAATGGGGAATGTGTTGACCCTGTCCCTGCAAGAGGGGGTATTTTGAATTCGCACTTCCGTATGGCGTTTGATCGTAAAAATAGAGTTCTGTTGACTTATACAAAATATGACGAAAAAGGAAATCTGCAAATTTGGAATGCTCGACGTGAAGAAAATACATGGAGAAAGGTAAAAGCGACTAATTGGGACTTCACGTGGAATTTTTCCGGAGGCGGCTGTTTACCAAATGAATTTTCTCTCGGGGGGGCAAGACAAGTTGACGACGACGTTATTGCCGTTCCCTGGAATAAAGTACTTCTACATGAATCCGGCTCGACATACCTTGACTTCGAAACGCTTGAACCGCGAGAGGCTCCTATCGTAAAAAATGCGCCTGTTACTCCGGATTTCAGTGAGGAAGATTCCAAAAGAGTCAACGCGATTGACTCCGAAGATAAAAGGTTGGTGAATCGTATGATCAGCGTCGATTTCGCCGAAAAAAGGTGGGTCTTCAGATGGGAAACTTTACCCGTCAATCGCGATCAGCCTCATCCTGACGGCGTTCCAAAACCGACGATGTTTCGCGTGTATAAATTCGTTCGAAACTGACCGCGCGCTCTCTTGGGTAAAAGTTTCGCGAGAGAGAATACTTAGTATAGCTCGGTGTTGTTTATTTAAATGCTTTTCTAAGAGGTGAATGATGATGAATATAAATAAGCTCTTTGACGAAATGAAAAAAATTGAAGTTCTGCTTGATAGTAACTTCGGCGCGACCGGGGAAAACATTAAAGACAAGCTCGCGTCTGCTAAAAAACAGTTGCCTGTGGGAGTCGGCGAAAAAATCGGCTACCTGGTGAGAATATGTGAACGCGCGAATGACGGTGAAACTATCGACGAGGAAGAATTGAAACAATCAAAATATTGGTTGCGCGCGATTTATCCATACCTTACGAATGGCGTGGATCGTGGCCCGCATTGGGGCGCGAGGATCATTTGGCTCATTTTGGCCGCCGCAGCTTGTTATGCCGCATATCATTTCCTCTTGACAAAATGAGCGAGGAATATACCCTTGCCTTACAAACGAAAACGTTGGCGCGATGACGCGCCATGAGAAAAGTGATGGTTGGACTAGCCGCTATCAATTTGTTTGAAGGTCGTTGGATATGATTGAATTTGATTCTGCTGAGGATATCTTAAAAGCGCTTGGACTTTCTCGGTTTGAGGACTTAATTCTTGAATTGCCAAAGTCCGTGCGCGACAGAATCGAAAAAACGCCGCAAAATTTCGACTTTCCCGTCGGTCGAAGGCTAAAAGAAATGAAGCGCGTCGTGCAGGATGAGGATATTCCTGTCTTTTTTGGAGCGGGACGCTATGACCGTGATATTCCCATGGCCGTCGAAAAAATGGCGAATAAAACGGACTACTATTCAAGTTCGAAAGCGCGTTCGCCAATGGCTGCGATTGATATCTTACGCGCGCTGATTCTATATCGCGACTCTATTTGTCAACTTACCGGTATGGCCGCCGCAGCCCCCTCGCTATATTGTGGCGCGACCGCGCTCGTTACAGCATGCCAAATTGCCGTTGAAACAACGCGGAGAAAGATTGTCCTTGCGCCCAACTCGCTCGATCCCGATCAACTTAATCTCCTTGAAGCATATTCTTGCGACGGGGCGTTCGAGTTGCGGATTATCAAAGAAAAGAACGGACTTGTTGATCTGGACGCTTTAAACGTCGTTTTGTTTGAAGAAGGAAAAAACGTTGCGACCGTCTTAGTTCAGTACCCTAATTTCTACGGATTGCTTGAACCCGTGCCGCAAATTATTGCAAACGCCAAAAAAATGGGCGCGCTTTCTATTGTTGCTACGGATCCCGTTTCGCTTGCCGTTTTAAAATCGCCGGGTGAGTGGGGCGCTGATATCGTTGTCGGAGACGTTACGCCAAATGGAACTGCAAACGTCTACGATTCTATTCATCAAGGGTTCATTGCTGTTTCCGCGAAAATCCTTGAAAGACTACCTGAACGTTTACTCGAAAAAGCTGACGACGGCTTGATGGATAAACAGACCAGGTATAAGCCTGTGCTAGCCGTGCATCGATTGATTGAACGGGAAACGATGAACTCAAATTCACTCCCGAAAAAAATCGAACGTCCGAAAGACGCCTTCGACGCTACTGTCGCCCTTATGTACTATGCTTTCCTCGACTCCAACGCTTTTCTGGAAGCTGCTGGTAAGTCGTATCGTATTGCTAAATATGCGCGTGAGGAATTCAAAAAAGCAGGGTTCGATTTCATGCATAGCTCGCCCTATCTTCATGAATTTGCCGTAAAAATCAATGACCCGGAAGGACTCAATCGTTATCTAAGGAAATGGGGTATTATTGGGGGATACGAACTGAAAGACGCCGTTCTATTGGCTTTTACTGAAAAAAGAACGCCGGAAGAAGTCGATGAACTAATCTATTTCATGAAGTTGTTTCAAGATGGTGTTGAGATCTAAGCCGCGGAATAAAGAAAGGGAAAACGTAACATGACTTTGAATCGCGACTTATTCAAACCTGCGGTTGCCGTCGCTTTTGACATGGACGGCCTAATGTTTGAAACCGAGACTGTTTATTTCAAAGCTGCCTCGGAATTGTTGAGAAGAAGAGGTTTTGAATACACGCAAGAAGTGTGTGACCAGATTATGGGGCGTCCGCCTGAGTTCTGTTTTAAACTCTTTGTGAAACTTTTCAATCTGAAAGAGGATTGGAGAGATTTGCAACGTGAAGATGAAAAGTACTTCCTACGCTTTCTAAAAGACGGCTATCAGACGATGCCTGGACTGATTGAACTTTTGGACGAATTAGATCGGCGAGGGATTCCTTACGGGGTTTGTACTAGTAGTAAGCCGATTGTCGCAAACGAGGTCTTGAAGAAACATGGGGTCGTCGATAGGTTAAAATTTATCGTTACTTCTGACGATGTGAAAAATGGAAAGCCTGATCCTGAGGTTTATTTGAAGGCCGCCGAAAAGTTTAACGTCGAACCCGCGGAAATGCTCGTGTTGGAAGATAGCAGCGCGGGATGTTCCGCCGCAAATGCCGCCGGCGCCCCTTGTTGCATGTTGCGTGCTAAGCATAATCGCAATGCGAATTTCTCCGGCGCTGTAGCTGTCGTCGAAAGACTGGATGATCCGCAAACGTTAGCTCTTTTACGAAAGTAACGATTGGATTACTCGCGCGACTCTTGACCAATACGCCGGAAATGCTTATAATTACGACGTTTTTATTCCTTGTATGAACGTCGCGACGACGGCGGAGATTATGCGCGTTTTAATTTTAGGTGCGGGGACTGTAGGTGGGTCCGTCGCGAGAAGATTGGTAAAACAAAAACACGACGTTACCCTTGTGGAAAAAAGAAACGACGTCGCCGAGTTGTTTAATGAGTCTATCGACGCTCGCGTTATCACTGGAAACGCCGCTTTGGCAAGCGCGCTATTTCAAGCGGACGCCGCGTCTGCCGACGTCTGCTTTGCGCTTACCGGCGAGGACGACGCAAATTTACTGGCTGGAAGTATCGCGAAGGCTATGGGGGCGAGACGCGTCGCAGCGAGGGTTAGCGCGCCAGAGTTTAGAGACGTCAGTTCCTTTGATTATCGAAGACATTTTAATATCGATAGATTGCTGAATATTGAGTACCTCACCGCTGTGGAACTCGCTATTCGCGTTAGAGAACCTGGCGCCATGCTCATTGAACATTTCGCTTGTGGTGAGCTTGAAATGCAGGACGTCGTTATTACAAAGGAATCCTCCGCGACTGGAATTCCGCTCGCTGACTTGAAATTGCCTTCCGAAGTTAGAATTGGAGCCGTCAATCGCGATGGTGAAATCGCTATCGCTACCGCCGATGATAAAATTGAGGTGGGGGATCGCGTGACTCTACTTGGCGCAAGACCGCAGGTCGAAAGTGTAAAAAAACTCTTTTTGACGCGCTCGGTCAATCGTCGAGACGTCGTTGTCGTCGGGGGAGGGGAAACCGGCTTCTACGTCGCAAGCGTCTTGGAAAAAAGGAACTACAACGTCAAGCTCTTTGAACGTAACGAACAACGTTGCGCAATTTTGGCCGAAAACCTAAAAAAAACCACTGTGGTTCACGGCGATGGACGGCGGCGCGCTATCTTAGATGAACAGAGAGTCGGAGAAGGGCACGTCTTTATCGCATGTACTGGCGACGATGAATACAATATTATGGCGTGTGTCGAGGCTATGGAACTCGGCGCCAAAAATCTCATGGCTGTAGTCAATCATCAGGATTACGCAAGCGTCGTCGGTAAATTGGGTATCAACGATGTTGTAAGCCCTTTTGAGGTGGTTGGGAAACAAGTCGAAGGACTTATGCACAAAGGAGCCCTGGTCTTTCAGAATTCGTCCTTGCTCAGCGGCCCTATCGAAGTCGTCGAGTTAGAAGTGGAAGAGGACTCCAGAATTACAAAAGTTCCACTAAAAAATGTCGGGATTCCGCGACCAACTCTCATTGCCGCCGTTATTCGAGAAAACAATGTGCTCATTCCGAACGCGGAGTTTGAATTTCGTGCAAACGATACTGCCGTCGCTTTGACTTTGGCGGAATGTATTCCAAATTTAACTGCTTTATTTGAATCGGAACAAAATTTCTGACTCTTTAGTCGTCGACGACGATTGGAGATCGCGAGGATAAGGGATTATGAAAGCGATAAATTTCGTTAATTTTTACAGAATGCTGGGGACGGTTGTCGTTCTCTCGTGCCTCTTGTCGGTGGGGGGATGTTCGAAAGCGGAACGAGAAGCGGAACAATATTGTCGTTCTGGGATGGAAAGACTGGCTGAAAACGACGTCGACGCCGCCGCAAGTTGTTTTGCGAAAGCTGTTGAGTTGAACCAGAACTTTGCGCCCGCGTACCTCGGGGTTGGAGAAACTTGCCTGAGAAAACTGGATTTTAACGCTGCAAAAGAAAATTTCGACAAAGCCCTCGAATTGGATTCGTTGCTGATTTCCGCGAGAGTTGGAAGAGGAGAAGCTTATCTCGGTTTGCGTAAATACGAAAACGCTATTGAGGATTTCAACGTTGTCCTTGAAGCGCAACCAGATCAAACTACCGTTCTCGGAAATCGTGGATATGCTTATGTTGGACTCGGAAATTTTGATCAAGCGTTGAATGACTTGAATAAATGTGTCGAAGACGCTCCGACTCAACCGAATTACTATGTCAATCGAGGCGTCCTTTTCCAAAAACGTGGGGAATTCGATAACGGAATTAAGGACTTGGAAAAAGCTATTGAACTGGATCCCGCGAATCCTATGAATTACGCCATTCGTGGAAAAATCTATCAGGAAGCTGGAAATTGGGACGCCGCCCTGGCCGATTTTAATAAGGCCCTGGAAATTGACGTCAATTGCTTTGCCGCTTATAAGTATCGCGGCGTCTATTTTAAAGGCTTGGGACAGTGGGAGGAGGCTATAAAAGACCTGTCCCGCGCCGCCGAACTGAATCCAAACGACCCGGGCGTCTTCTTTGAACGCGCTAGCGCTTATCGTCAATTAAAAAAGGACGAACAGTGCCAGGCTGACCTTGATAAAGTGAAAAAACTTGACCCTAATTACATGAAAGGTTCTATGTGATTGTTCGCGTAGGACTTCAAAAGTACTCTTAATGGAAGATAATAAATCGGGAAACCAAAAAAAAACTACGAAAACGACGAATTCTCTTGACCCTTTGCGCGCGCCGGTCGCGTACGTAAAGGGCGTCGGGGAGAAATATGCCGCTTTGCTCGCGAACCTGGGCGTTTGGCGAGCTTTTGATCTCCTCTTCTTCTTTCCGAGAGATTACCAGGAAATTACCCTAAAAAGAAATACTGACGAACTGGTCGAGGGGGAAATACAATCGGTCTTGGGGAAAATCGACGACTATACTACGACTTTCTCTCGAATTGGCCCGATTGTCTCGCTCTTCCTTGACGTCGGAAACGACCGCGTTAAAGCGAATTGGTTCAACATTGCTTATATTGCCAATTCTTTCGCCTACGGGCGTAAACTTATCATGACGGGGGCCCCAAAAAAGAAAAACGGATTTTGGACTTTTACTCACCCGACTCTGCTTTATCTGGATGATTCTGCCGGTGAATCGTGTGGAGATGACGACGATTTTGCCCTCGACGAATTGAAGGTCTTGCCTGTTTACCGACTGACTGAGGGAATTACAGCCTTTCGGATGCGGAAGTTTGTCAAAAATGCCTTAAGTGTTTTACCTGATTTACTGCAAGAAGCGCTCCCAAAAGACTTGCTTAAAAAAAGGGATTTGCTTGGAATTGCGGACGCCATCCGAAAAATTCATTTTCCCAATTCTATCGATGAAGCTCGATACGCTCGCAGGAGATTTGTCTACCAGGAACTCCTCGTCTTACAACTAGCGATTGCTATTTGTAGAATGCGTCGGCGCGTCAATATGAAAGCTATTGTGCTCCCTCGTTCTGCAAAAATTGATTCAAGAATCAGAAGTCTCTTTCCTTTCGATTTAACCGATGCGCAAACTAACGCTATTCGTGAAATTACCGACGATATGGGAAAACCGACTCCCATGAACCGTTTATTACAAGGGGACGTTGGGGCTGGAAAGACTGTCGTGGCTATTTATGCCGCTTTACAAGCTGTCGCGAACGGCGCCCAGGCCGTGTTAATGGCGCCTACCGAAGTGCTCGCAAGACAGCACATGAGAACGCTGCAAAATTATTTGCGTAATAGTTCGACAAAAATCGTTCCACTTTTCGGTGGACAAAAAGCAAATGAACGCGCCGAAATTTTACGGCAGATTAAGTCGGGTGAAGCGCAAATTATCGTTGGTACGCAAGCCTTGGTCTGTAACGAAATTGAGTTTCATCGACTTGGACTCGTTATTATTGACGAACAACATAAGTTCGGCGTCAAACAACGCGCTATGCTTAAAGCGGCTCCTGATTTGGAACCCCATTATCTCGTCATGACGGCGACTCCTATTCCAAGAAGTCTGACGATGACGCTCTTTGGGGATTTGGACGTCTCGCTTATGAAAAGCGCTCCTCCCGGAAGGAAAAAAACGACTACAAGCGTATTGACCCCGCAAAATCGTCAGAGTTGGTGGGATTTTGTAAGGAAACGTTTGGATGAAGGACGACAGGCGTACGTTGTTGTTCCAAGAGTCGACGATGGAAAAGGAGACTCCGCTTTAGGACTCTTTGACGGTTCTGAACTCAAAAAATTGGAAAACGATGGGTCGCTTTCTGAGGATTTCGATTTCTGGAATAATTGGGAGGGACCGGAAAAGGAACGCGCTTATCTGAGAGAAATGAAAAAAAATGAAGGCGCGAGCGACGGTCTGGAGGACGAGCAAAATGAACAGAAATTAAAGACCGTTTGGACTGTCTATAAGGAACTTTCGGAAGGTGAATTAAAAAAGTATCGGTTGGGCGTCGTACACGGTCGTATGACGACGCAAGAAAAAGAAGCCGTAATGCTTGACTTTCGTACCGGAGCTATTCAAGTGCTCATTGCTACCTCCGTCGTTGAGGTCGGCGTCGACGTGCCAAATGCGACGATTATGACCATTGAAAATGCTGAACGTTTTGGATTGGCGCAACTCCATCAGCTTAGAGGGAGAATTACGAGAGGAAAGTTTCCCGGGTTTTGCGCCGTTGCGCCAACTTATTGGCCTACCCTTGAACTGGAAAATTGTAACGTTAGTAAGGGAAAAAAAAATAAAAAAAACGAACTGAAAAATACTAAACGTTCAAAAAAAGCTAAAAAAAATGACGTCGAATCAGACGAGTCGACCGCTGAACAAAAAAGACGTGCCGAAGCTATGCAACGTCTGGAGTTTTTTGCACAAACGACAAATGGGTTCGAACTTGCCGAAAAAGATTTCGCTTTACGTGGACCGGGCGAACTCTTTGGCGCTCGACAACATGGCGCGGCCTCGTTGCGCGTCGCCGATCTCGCAAGGGATCGCGACGTTCTCGACGATGCGTGCAAAGACGCAAGAGATATTGTCGGCTCCGATCCGGGACTCAATGAAAAAGAACATGCCGCGCTAAGAAAACAAGTCCTCGCAAAATATGGTCGACAGATGGAATTAGGGGACGTCGGTTAGGAAAGACGTGGCGATTCGCGACGTTCCGCGCGTATTTTTGACTTTTTTTCACTTCTACCTATTGCCAACTCTATAGTCATGTTATAATGACCCCCGGTATGACGGTTGGAAAAGGTGTTGTTTTTCAGCGTGTCGTGGGGCTTGACTCTCCTGCTTACTGTGTTAAGTGGTTCTTTCGTCGGGCTTTTTGTTCTTTCAGCCAAGAGCGCCTCCGTTTAGGATCGGCTTCGCCGAGTTGTGTTTTTCGGTTTCTTTGGCTATTTTCGATTATTGGATGTTCGCCGTCAGAGTGGCTTGGTCGGATTTTAGGTGGAACTATACTTCCGTTAGAGCGTTGTTTATGTTCATGTTGTTCCCTTGGGCTTTCGTCTTTCTTTAGGAGTGTAAATATACGATAATCTGCTGAACTAAGCGACTATTGGTCGCTTATCGAGTTCTTCATCTTATATTTTCTGTTTTTCTCCGTTCGACGACTAATCCTGTTCGGCGTAATAAAAAGGAATTTTTTTGATTTACCATGGAAAGAGACTATAATAATTCTTCGTCGCGTCCACGAGGCGGGGATAGTAACCAAGGAAATCGGGCTCGCGACAGTTATTCTGATTCTTTTAATGACTCTGATTCTTCTTGCGATTCTAACGATTATAATAACAGCGATTATAACGATTCACAAAGCCAAAGTGGGTATTCGCCGCGTTCGTATGATTCTCGAGGAAGTCAAGGTGGATACCGTAATAACTACGGAAATCAAGGTTATGGAGGCCGCGGAGGGTATTCCAACCAGGACGGTTACGGAAATTCCGGACGATATGGCGGCGGATACGGCGGGCGATATGGCGGACGCGGGGGATACGGTGGTCATGGCGGTTACGAGCAGCAAGGATATGGTCCCGCGCCCTCGAGGTACTCGCGTCGACCCTCTAAAAGTAGCGCTCTTGCGCCGAGACGCCCAAAACCTTCCGATATGCCTTCCTCTGATATTGATCCTATGGATCCCGATTCCTTTTACGAAACTACTGGAATCTTGGAAACGCATCCAAACGGATATGGGTTCTTGCGAGATCCAAAACAAAATTATGTTCGACAATATCTTGACCCGTTTGTCCCTGGGAGCGTTTGCGAAAAATTAGGTTTGCGTGAAGGCGTCCAAATTACCGGACTTGTGCAACCCGCGCGAGGGTCGCAGGGACCGAGAGTCAGGGAAGTATATAACGTCGATGGCATGGCGCCGGAAGAGTATATCAAAGTCCGAAAATTCGACGAACTTACTCCTATCAATCCGGAAGAATGGTTGAGACTTGAAAATGAGGCGGCCGGTATCTCCGATGACGTTTCGATGCGCGTTATGGATATCCTGACCCCGCTTGGAAAAGGACAACGCGCGCTTATTGTTGCCCCGCCAAGATCCGGAAAAACCGTCTTGTTGCAGAAAATTTGTCAAGCGGTTACCCTCAATTACCCGGAAGTGCACGTTATTGTGCTCCTTATTGACGAGCGTCCCGAAGAAGTCACCGATTTCAAACGCGCCGTTGATGCGGAAGTCGTCGCTAGTAGCCTTGATTGTGAATTGGAAAGTCACATTCGTTTGGCTAAATTTGTTATCGAGCGTTGTAAGCGTCTGACCGAAATGGGAAAAGACGTCTTCCTGCTCTTGGATTCTATCACGCGTCTGGCTCGCGCTTTCAATAAGTCGGTGGGAAATACCGGTCGAACTATGACTGGCGGCCTTGATATTAAAGCAATGGACGTTCCCAAGAAAATCTTTTCCTCCGCTCGCGCTATTGAAGGCGGCGGCTCCTTGACTATTGTCGGTACTGCGTTAGTCGATACCGGTAGCCGTATGGATGAACTTATTTTCCAGGAATTCAAAGGTACCGGTAATATGGAGCTTGTTCTTGATCGACACTTGGCCGACCGCCGTATTTGGCCTGCTATCGATATCTCGCAATCTGGTACTAGACGTGAAGAAAGACTGCTTCCCCCTGATAATTTGAAGGCCTCGTTCTATATCAGAAGGGTTTTTGCGACAAAAAGTCCGGTCGAGGCTATGGAAACTTTGACCGCTGGGTTAAGGAAATATCCCACGAACAACGATTTCTTCGCTGCCTTTAGCAAAAAAAATAGTTGATTTTTAAATTTGTTTAATATAAGGAACGCCTGAAGCGAATTCGCGTCAGGCGTTCTTCATTAAATCTGAACTCTTAAGGAACAACAATATGTGCCCTTCTATTAAAAAAGCGGTTGTCTTGGCGGCTGGTAAGGGGACTCGTATGAAGTCTGAACTGCCAAAGGTTCTTTTTCCCGTCTGTGGGAAACCTATGATTGATTATTTGCTCGACGCCTTGGATCGCGCCGGTATCGACGAAATTCTAGTCGTCGTCGGATATCAAAAAGAAAAAGTAATCGACGCTCTTAAAAATCGAAAAAATGTTAAATTCGCCGAACAAAAAGAATTACTGGGAACCGGACATGCCGTTATGTCGTGCCGCAAGGAACTGGAAGGGTTCGACGGTCCGGTCTTCATTATCGCCGGCGATAATCCTATGTTGCAGAGTTCCACTGTAGAGCGGCTTTTTGAAGAATACGAAAAAAACAACGCCTCCTGCATCATCGGATCTGTTTACAAGGAAAATCCTTTCGGGATGGGGCGTATTCTGCGAAACGATGCTGGGGATTTTATTGGCGTCGTTGAAGAAAAAGACGCTTCGGAAGAGCAAAGAAAGATTAAAGAGATCAACATCAGCTATTATGTATTCAATACGCCGGATCTCCTAATTTCACTGGATAGCATTCGTAATAATAACGCGCAGAAGGAATATTATATCACTGACGTCCCTCAGATTCTTCTGGCTGCCGGTAAGAAAATCCTCGCGTTGCCCGTCTTAAAAGAAATTGAGTGCCTTGGCGTAAACTCACAAGCAGACGTCGCCGAGGTGGAAAAGGTAATGAAACAAAACGCGTGAAAAAGTTTTGGGCCCCCTTAAAAAATAAGCCGTCAACGACGTTGCGTCGGGCGGCTTGTTTTTTCTCCTATCATCTTCGCGTAGAGAGCCTGGGAAATGTTTGTGCGGGAAAATCCGAGTTTCCGACGCCTTTTCTCAACTCGACAATGTTTTTAACCGATTCTATTTGCGGAAAAGTTGGAATCGCGAGTGCGTGACGAAAAAACGCGCTCGTAAAAGACGGCGCGTTAGGCGCCTTGACTTTGAGCTTACTTGCTTTTCCTATATTTTCGTTTTTTTTATTGTAGTTCGTTGGCTGGAAAAGCCGATAATTGGGCAAACAAACAGTAAGAGACGTTAAAAAACGGAAAAGAATTTCTGGCGAATACGTCTCATATCGGTTAAACCGAAACGTTCGTACGATTGTCGATTCAGCGATTTATTTTAGGACGTTTCATTTCACGGAGGAGAAACGCGATGCGTAAATTGTTACTGTCGCTGTTATTGGGGGGTCTGGCGGTTAGTTCCGTCGGATGCGTGTTGCCCGCCTACTCGGGTGATCCCGCGAAACGTACGCAACAGTTGTATAATACTTCAGAAGACTTGCGACAAAGTGAGGAAACTTGGGAGCGTGTGTGGATGCTTGACCAACCGTCTCACATGACGCCTTATCGTACGCACGGCGGTATTACCTGATGCTTGCCCGGGTACGTTCGGTCGTCTGAACGTTACTCGTTTCTGATCTGATCACGCGCGTTCTTACTGGAACGCGCTTTTTTTTATTACGCGATTATTGATTCAAAGAGAGATACGCTGGAAACAAAGAATATTTGTTTTTTTGAAAAAAGGTCGTTGACGAAATGTGATTCGGATTTATATT
Organism: uncultured Planctomycetaceae bacterium; assembly: GCA_964447865.1. Taxonomy (GTDB): domain Bacteria; phylum Planctomycetota; class Planctomycetia; order Pirellulales; family Thermoguttaceae; genus RUG369. The sequence goes on from CAYUUL010000002.1 coordinate 82,429, forward strand.
ACTCTTGTTGTTTCGAACGAATGACGGCGAGACGAAAGTAATGCTAAGTTCGGGAGATACGGTTAGTAACTCTTGGGGAGTTAGCTCAGTTGGGAGAGCGCGACGTTCGCAATGTCGAGGTCGAGGGTTCGACTCCCTTACTCTCCACTAAACGCCGGTTAGCTTTTGACCGGCGTTTTTTGTACCGGGCGACTAGCTCAGCCGGTTAGAGCGCCGCTTTCACACGGCGGAGGTCAGCAGTTCGAGTCTGCTGCCGCCCACTAAAAAACCCTTGGTCTGCTTGTATGACCAGGGGTTTTTTCTTTTAGATAGTTCCTACCTTTTACTCTGTTAATGTGGAAACGCGAAAAGACAGGGAAAAGATTACTTGTCGTGTTGAATAAGGTAATCGGTTATTGCGCCAATATTGCCGCGGAAAGAGTGAATTGCGATTACGCGCTTCGTTTTGCGATTCATATAAAGATACTGACCGTTCATGCCTCCTTTGGCAAAAGCTACGCCTGCGTCGCCCACCGGGTAGAGTTCAAATGTGCGATCGAACGCCTCGTCAACAAAATGTTTCGAAAGAATACGTTTGCCGTTGTACACTCCGTCTTGAACGTAAAGTTGCCCGAGTTTCGCCATATCATAGGTCGATATATACATGCCTGTCGCGCCTATTGGACGACCAACTGGATCTGTTGAAAAGGCGTATTCGTCAAATTGGAGCGGTTCAAGGAGCTCGCGAATCATGAATACGCTGAGAGGTTCGCCCGTGATCTCCGTTACGAGACAAGACGCAAGATAAAACGTTGAGTCGGTATAGACGTATTTGGTTCCTGGTTCATATTGGAGAGGTTGAGAAAGAACTATATTCAAAAAATCGCGATCCTGCCATTCGGATGCGCGGTTAGAATCGATGTCGAGATCGTCTGTCCCAAAACCTGTCCGATGACGGATTACGTCTGAGATCTTAACTTGACGCCATTTCGGATCGAAATCCTTAGGAAACTTCTTTTCGAATATCGGAAATATCGGATTGTCAATATCAAGTTTCCCTTGATCTTCTAGGATTCCGAGCGCCGTCACCGTAAATAGTTTAGCTATCGAGTACGTATTATGACAACGGATTTCGTCGCGTATGACCGCTGTCTGAGATTCGCCGTTGATTATCTCCACGATATTGTACATCTTGCAACCGTCCTCTTGGGCTATCTTGACGAGGTCGGGAAGAAAACGTTCATATTGCGGGGACTCCGGTTGTTCCTGACTGAAAAGACACGGCGACGCGAGAACGGCAAGACAAAACGCTACTGCCGTAATTTTGGATAATTTCATGATTCCTCCTGATTTAGGACCTTGCTAATGTGAATGAAATACAAACAATGACAAACGTTAGGGAATACTGAACAGGATGATGATTTTTTACAATTTCCCCCACATCGTTAGGATATTATAAAAAACGTTTCTCATCGCGTGAGATTTTGACAAAAACGAAAGATTCAATTTCCCAAACACGATTATTTTTTAGCTTATCGGACGTGCGTTTAATTGTCAAATTTTTTTCAATAACTATTCTCGTAGATCGCTATTTTATTACGACTGCTTGCGACTCGTATTCCGTACTATAAAATGAAAAAATACACTTCGTATATATATCGAGACGCGTTCGTTCTATTTGAGGAGCGTTCACTTTGAAAACGCCAATTTCACGCCTGTTGCAAGGCGCGGGGTTATCCTGTTGCGCCCTTGTGGTAGGAATTTTCTTTGGACTCTTTCTGACTCCGTATATGTTGGAAAAATTGGGTGAAGATGCGTATGGCGTTTATGCGTTAGCTTCTCTGTTTGCTGGTTGGTGCGGCTTACTTGACTTCGGTATGACGACTACTGTAAGCAGGTACGTTACGCGTTATTTCACAAAAGGGGATCGCGTCGGGGTAAACGAGACTGGCTCTACCGCTATTGTGCTCTTTGGGGGGATTGCGTCCCTCGTCTTGGGGTTAGCTTGCGCCGCGTCGGGTGGGGTGAAGTTCTTAGGACCTGCTTTCGACAATACAGGGGTTCTCGGGAACGCTCTGTTTTTTGCCGGAGTCGCCTTTGCTGTCTCTAAAATTTCTGACGGTGTGTGCGGCGTGATAAAAGGCGCGCTCCGACAAGAATTGACCGGCGCCGCTAACTTGTGCTTTCGGATTATCTTTGGACTTGTCAATTTTGTAGTCCTCTGGTCGGGTGGGCGTGTCGTTGCGCTTTTTGTCGCTAATCTTGTCATGACGTTTCTTCAACTTGTCGCGTATATCATTATTGTGCGTATTGCTGTCCCAACTTTTACATTCTCATTTCACTTTTTTCGTAAAAAACGCGTTAGATCGCTCTTTGGATACAGCTTTTATACTTTTTTAATTCAGGCTGGGGAAATCGCCGTCAATCGAAGCGACCTTATCGTTATTGCCGCGCTTATGTCGACCGGCGAAGTCGCTAGATACAATCTTGTCGTTGTGACGCTCGTTAGCTATTTCAATTCGTTCATCTACGAAACGTCTTCTTGGCAGATAAACTGGTTCGCGCGATTGGCGGCCTTGGAATATACGCAAGAAGATTGGCGTGAACAAAACGTTGAATTAAAAAAGAACAAAAAAAATATTTCTGATTGGCCAAAATTTAAAAAAGAATTTTATGACTCCAGAGATGCGATCGCGAGAGGCGCGACATATTTTTCAATCTTTCTTGCTTTTGCTGTCTTTGCTTTTGCAAAACCGTTTATCGTACGATGGATTGGACCGCAATACCTCGACGCGTTGCCCGCGCTCGCGCTCTACGTCTTGACTCTAGGCGTCTATCGCGGCGTCGCGGAATCTAACGCAAAGATTTTGCAAGGATTGGCAAAACACCGTATTTTAGCGCTTGCGGCTATCTTGCATGGAATCTTGAACATTATATTGAGCGTCGCGTTTATCAAATGTGGATTGGGATTGTTAGGCGTCGCTTTAGGATCTGTCTTGCCGGGGTTCATTATCCATTATTGTTGGATCCCAAACGTTGTGTGCCGCGTTATTGGGGAAGAAAAAAGCGTCTATTGGACTAGGCAATTTAAAACTACGGCGATTGCGTTTATTGCTACTCTCGCGCCAGGATGGATTGTACAGAAATGGGCTTCTCCAAACTATGCCGGGTTGTTCGTCTTGGCTGGAATCGCCTTCATTCTTTATGCCCTTGTGGTTTACAGAATCGGGTTGGATGGTAAAGAACGACGCAACGTCTTGAACTTCATTCTCTTGAGGGTGAGACGCGTTGGGAAAGGATTGGGAAATAGGGAAAACAACTATTGAAAATGTCGCTGGTTTAGAATAATTTCGCGAGTCAATATGATAAAAACAAACGATAAAAACAATGCGCAGGTTGACGATAATATTGCTAAACTTGCGGAGGTCTTTCCTGAATGCGTCTTGGAAAAACGCCAAAAAAACGGCGTCGTGAAACGTTGTGTCGACTTTGAAAAACTATGTGGCGCGTTAGGACTATCTGAGGAATACTACTGCCGAGAGAAGGAACTCTTTACCTGGGTAGGGAAAAAAAACGCTTACGAAGAAACCTTGCGTCCAACTGAAAAAACTCTTCTAAGAATGCCTGAATGGGAATTCAAGTCAAAAAAAACAAACAACGTCTATATTGAAGGAGATAATCTCGACGTATTAAAGATTTTATGCGCAAGAAAATTTCGCGGCGTCGATATTATTTACGTTGACCCGCCTTATAATACGGGATACGTTAATTTCGTTTACAATGATCGATTCAACTCTTCAAATAAAAGAAAAAGACGCCTGAAATCTACAAACGACGAATGGAATGAAATTTATTCTGATTGGCGTTCTATGTTTTATTCTCGTATGATCTTAGCGCGTGAAATCCTTGCCGATACCGGCGCGGTCTTTGTCTCCGTCGACGATTGTGAACAGGCAAACGCCGTCAAAATTTTAGATGAAGTCTACGGTCGACAAAACTTTGTTGCCACATTTGTTTGGGAAACAAAAAGGGAAGCGAAGGGAATTCCGCCCGCTTCTATGCGCGTCGCTAATCACGAATACATACTTTGTTATTCCAAAAGTTCTGCTTTTCGTTTCAATGGGGATCCGAGAAATGTAAACGACGGATTTGCTAATCCGGACAACGATCCAAGAGGACCATGGAAAAGACAGTATTTACAACGTTTCGGACTAGGTTTCCGTGAAAAAACAATTGTCGACCCTGGTTCTGGACGGGCCTTCACGTTTGAAACTCCGTATACGCAAGAAAAACTTGAAAGGTGGATCGAGGAAAAACGCGTGATTTTTCCAACGTCGCCAAAAAATTATCCGGCGCGTAAAGAATTTTTTGCCGAATATAAAAATCCTTTTAAACCTGTTGTTACTTCTTGGGGACTCTTTAGTACAAAAGTTGGAAGTGAAGAGGTAAAAAAACTTTTTGGTGGGGTTAAAGTTTTTGATTATCCAAAGCCGCTTGAACTGTTAAAAACGCTCTTAAGACGCGCTGCGCCAAAAAACGCTCTCGTTATGGATTTCTTTGCTGGAAGTGGAACGCTCGGACATGCCGTTATGGCTCTCAATGCCGAAGAAGGCGCCGCGTTGCGTTTCTTACTTGTACAAGCTCCTGAGCCTTGTGGAAAACGTTCCGCGCCATATAAGGCTGGATTTGAAAATATCGGAGCTATTTGTAGAGCAAGGTTGATTCGCGCCGCAATTACTTTGGACAAAGGATGCCAGGACGTCGACCTCGGATTTCGCGCTTATCGTGTTGTATAGTAGAATAATAAATAAAAAAAGTCGCAAAAAATAAAAAACGCCGAAGTTTGCGACCTCGACGTTTTATTGCTCAAACCTCGACCCCGCTGCGCGACTTGCCGCGTTTCAGCGACCGTATTTCCGATTTCGTCTCCTTGGCGACGCGATTCGATTCGCAGATCTTTTGTAACGCCCGGTTGTACGTCGCTACGTCTAGCGCATTATGATGAAAGAAGCGCCGCGCGATTGACTCATGTTGGATAAATATCTCGCATAAAAGCCATGCCGCGCCCATACTAACCGTATAGGAGGCGATCCCTTTATGGAACAATTGGTCGACTCGCGTAAGCGTGTTTTCGACATACGCGTCGCTGATAAAATTGTTCAACGACATAACGAGCGCGAAACGTTGCGTATATTCATGAGATGATTGGAAACAAGAGCCAACATATTCCCAAAGTTTGACAAGCTCATGGGCTTGCGGCTTGAATTCCTGACACAGACCGTCGCAAACGTACCACGAATTAACGTAGGGTTGGAAGGCGGAGAACGCCTCTATTCGTCTATCGATTTCTATCGGAACTCGATCAAGAAGATAAGATACGGTAAGGCGTTCTTCGCCATAAAAAAGCGTTAGCTTCTTGTCGCTCGACCTCCTAACCGTTGAACGGTCGGGGAAGATTATGGATTCTAAAAATGCGGATCCGTCGATGGAAAGAAGTTCCTTAAGCGTTTGACGGATTCCCGCCGCGCGAACTCCAATAAGATCGCGCGACGATGGGGGAAGCGTCGAAGCAAGAAAGTCTCGATATCCCGAATCGGCGTACTGGAAAAGACGTCTGCGTAACGATTCGAGAGGTCGTGAAAAATCGATCCATGTTGCGTCGAGACGGTGAGACTTGCTTGCTGACATGACGCGCCTACTTGGATTCTTGCTTCGGTTGGGTATTGTACAAAATGAACGAATAAAGATCGACTGCTTCCTCGACTATCTTCGCTGTCGGTTTGCCCGCGCCGTGCCCCGCCTTCGATTCGATGCGAATAATGATCGGACTTGTCGGATCCGCTTTCGCTTGCAACGTCGCTCCAAATTTCATGGAGTGCGCTGGAACTACGCGATCGTCGTGATCAGACGTCATTATCATTGTCGCTGGATATCTAACTCCTTCACGTACATTGTGAAGCGGCGAGTAACTTAAAAGATACTCGAACATCTCTTTAGAATCTTCGCTCGTGCCGTAGTCGGTTGCCCAAGCCCAACCGATTGTGAATTTGTGGTAACGAAGCATGTCAAGTACGCCAACTTGAGGTACTGCCGCGGCAAAAAGATCGGGGCGTTCAGTAAGCGCAGCGCCTACGAGAAGACCGCCGTTGGAACCGCCGTTGATTGCGAGGGTCTCTTTAGACGCAAAGCCTTCGGAAATGAGAAATTCGGCCGCCGAAATGAAATCGTCGAATACGTTCTGCTTTTGCATCTTGGTGCCAGCCTTGTGCCAGGCGTCGCCGTATTCGCCGCCGCCCCGAAGGACTGCGACAGCGTAAACGCCGCCGCGATCCATATAAGGTATGCGGACCGGTTTGAAACCGGGCGTCATGTTAATATTGAACCCGCCGTAACCGTAAAGTATCGTTGAATTTTTACCGTTCTTAGTCAGACCCTTCTTATAGGATACAAAAATTGGAGCGCGCGTCCCGTCTTTACTCGTGTACCAGAGACGTTCGGAAACGTAGTCGTTAGGATCAAAACCTGCGTCGGGACTCCAATAAAGCGTCGACTCGTTGTTAGTTAGGTCGTAACGGTATATCGTCGAAGGATAAATTGTCGACGTAAATGTATAGAACATCACGCTTTCTGTCTTCGAACCGGATATGCCGACCACTCCAAGACCGGGTAACGGCAAGGAGCCTGTTTTTTGACCTGCGTAGTCAAAAAAGTAACATTCTTCCGCGGCGTCCTTCAAGTAAGTCGCCACAAGACGATCGCCAACCGCGCTTACGCTCTCAAGAAGAACGTCTGTTTCGGGAATTACGTCTTGCCACTTCTCTGGCCTGGGATCAGAAGGATCGGCTACCACGAGACGACGATTCGACGCTTGATAATCGGTTAAAAGATAAAATTTCTCATCTTTGACGACTGCTACCCCAGTCTCTGATTCAAAGTCCGGATAGAGCGTTTGAAATTCTACTTGAGAAAGATCAGGATATTTACGAAGATCCGCGAAAAGAACGCGCGCGCCGTACGTCGACTCGGTCTGATAGACAAAAAGCCAATTCTCATCCATATCTACAGATGCGGAACAGTTGCGCGAGGGGTTGGCCGTATCTACAAATACGAGAATATCGTCGCTTTGTGACGCGCCAAGTTTGTGATAATAAACTTTTTGATTCTCGTTCTTCGCGGTCAGTTCAAAACCCTTAGGTGGCGCGTCGTATCGGCTGTAGAAAAAACCGTTCCCAAACCACGCGATATCGGTGAATTTCGCCCAATGAATTTCGTCGGAAAGACGTTCCCCTGTATCTATATCTAGTACAAAAATATCGCGCCAGTCGGATCCGCTGGTAGACGTGGCGCAAGCGGCGTATTTGCCGTCGCGTGAGATCGCCAGTGAGGAAAGCGCGACGGTTCCGTCGTCTGAAAGCTTGTTCGGATCGATTAAAAGGGTTTCTTCTCCGTCAAGTCTCGATTTATAGTAAGCTACCGATTGGTTTTGTAAGCCTGTATTCTTGAAATAGAAGTAACGGTCTCCGCGTTTCCAGGGCGCGCTTTGTTTTGCGTAATCGTAACGCGCCGTCATTTCCTTACGAAGTTCGTCGCGAAAGGGTATCTGACTAAGGTATTGCTGAGTTAAGGCGTTTTCCGCGTTGATCCACTCGGTAAGTTCCGGAGTCTTCTCCGTTTCCATCCAACGATAAGGATCGGATACCTCTACCCCGAAGTAATTGTCGACTTGATTGCTTGTCTGGGCTTTAGGATACTCGTAGCGATGAGTTTCTTCCCCCTGCGCGGCGCTTAACAATACCGCAGAAGCGACTGCCGCGCAAGTCGTGTCAAGTAATTTGGAGATCATTCTTACACCTGCTATTATTTAATGATGGTTATGAAAATTGACGTATATACGACGGCAATGCGGTTTCAAAATCGACTCCGTAACGCCGAGAATTCGGATTGGCGAGCGTCGCTTCTATCGACGAACATACGAAATCTGCCGCAATCTTAAACGACTCGAAAAGTGTGCGTCCGCGTACAAGCGCGCCAAGCGCCGCGCTCGCGAATACGTCCCCCGTGCCGTGATAACGACCGGAAAGCTCCGCGTGAAAATAGGAAAAACGTTCCCCTGTCCGACTGTCTAAACCTACGACCCCAAGTTGACCCGGCTTAAACGAGACCCCTGTAAGTACTGCGACTTTAGGTCCAAGGGCAAGTAATTTGCCTAACATGGAATCAATATAAGCCTCGTCGTAACATGAACCTGCGTAAGGCTCGTGAAGCATAAATGACGCTTCCGTTAAGTTGGGGACTACTATGTCTGCTTTAGCGCAAAATAACGCCATTCGATCCGCGAACGCTTGGTCGAATCCTACGTACAACTTCCCCTCGTCGCCCATTACCGGATCGACAAAAATCAAATTCTCTGAATTCTTAAAGTCGTCGATAAGTTGCTCGACAAGAGACAGTTGCTTGAAAGAACCGAGATAACCTGTGTAGATCGCGTCGAAGGTCAATCGTTCTTTAAGCCAGTGTTCGCGGATAGGGGGGATTTCATCCGTCAAGTCGTGGAACGTAAAGCCTTGAAATTGTGTATGGGTCGACAATACTGCCGTCGGAAGAACGCTCGTCTCGACCCCTGCCGCGGATATGATTGGCAACGCTACTGTGAGTGAACACTTGCCAACGCACGATATGTCTTGTATCGTTAGAATTCGTTTCATATGACGCTCCGTTGTCTTGCTGGTTATTACTGCCCAGTTCTGTGTGCTATTATACCTGTTTTTACGATTGTGCATATGACGATGAGAATGGCGAATATTTGTTAGCGTTTAAAAAATGTATACGGCTTCTCGTTAGGAGGGTTTCCTTGTTTATTACAGAAACATTGACGAACGAATACTGTTTTATATACTTTAGCGTTGTAAGAATCAAAAGAGAGAACTGTAAAATAAGGATGCGTGATGCACATTCCCGATAATTACCTGAGCGTGTCGACATGCGCTGTTTTAACTATAGCGACTGCTCCTGTGTGGGTTCATTCTGTCAAGAAAGTTGCGCGCGACTTTCCGCGTGAGCGTTTTTCAGCCTTGGGCGTGGCCGCCGCTTTCTCTTTTCTAGCTATGATGTTTAATGTGCCCCTGCCGGGAGGTACGACCGGACACGCTGTCGGAGGGACTGTTTTGGCCGTCCTGCTGGGACCGGAGGCTACTTGCTTAGCCCTGACCATCGCTCTGTTGATTCAGGCGGCCTTATTCGGCGACGGTGGAATTTTAGCCTTGGGCGCTAACTGCTTTAACATGGCCTTCCTATTGCCATTCGGCGGTTATTTCTCCTTCTTGCTTTTGCGTAAGTTCTTTGGAATTTTGACAAAAAAAACGTCAAAAGACGGTTTGTCTCTTTCAGAAATACTTGCGATTGGAGTCGCCTCGTTTGTCGGATTAAATTTGGCCGCCTTGGCCGCCGCGATCGAATTTGGAATCCAACCCCTCCTTTTTACTGATTCCGCTGGACAGGCTCTCTACTGCCCTTATCCGCTCGCCGTTTCCTTGCCCGCCATGGCTATTGGACACTTGACCCTCTTTGGCGCCGCCGAAGTTGTTTTTTCCGTGGTTGTCTATGCTTTTGTGCGTAAAGCGTCGCCCGATTTTGCCGTAAATTCTTCAATCTTTGCTTTCGACGCAAATACCAATTGGACTTCTATTCAGGAGGACGACGCGGTAAATAATTGTGGAAAAAAGCGCGCGCCGCGTTTCGGAGCCGTCTATCTTCTTTTGGCGATTCTGATTGCCTGTGTGCCGCTCGGACTCGTTGCCGAAGGTACTGCTTGGGGAGAGTGGGGCCCCGATGAAATTGCGGAGGTGGAAAATAATGGAAAAGCGCTGGGGTATACGCCGAAAGGAATGACCGATGGGTTCCAATGGACCGCCGCTTTACCTGATTATACTGCCGCTGGATTGCCCGATTGGGGCGCGTACATACTTTGCGCTATTGCCGGAGTCGCTATTTCTATTGTCGGCGTCAAATTGCTTTCCGCTTTTGGGGATAATGACGCTCATGAGCCGGAATTTCAGTAATGCAAGAACGTAATGTTCCAGAATGGCTCATTAAAGACGAACCGCGAGAAATTCTAAAAGACAACGACGCCTTTGTGCGTAAGTCGGCTGACGCTCTCGCGTTTGTTCTTGAAAAGGTGCGTCGAACCCCTGTAAGACAAAATGGGCGCGTCGCCTTTTCTACCCCTGTAAAACTTGGGTTGACCTTCCTGACAATTTTGCTCGTCTCGGCCGCTCGGAATTTCGCTTTTGTCGAAATTCTTGGAGTCGCGTTGCTCGCGCGAATTGCGGCCTACGACGCTAAAAAAATCGCTCGTATTCTAGCCCTCCCGATCCAGGCTGTCGCTCTCGCGCTCTTAATCCTGGCTCCGTCGCTCTTTTGGGGGCAAACGCGCGCTTTTGTGGTCGTCCCTTGTAAAACGTTTATTACTACCGCGTCGTTAGCGATTTTGGCGTATTCTACAAACTGGAATCGTTTTACGTGCGCCTTTAAGTCTTTTGGCGCCCCTGACGCGCTTGTGTTTATTTTCGATCTTACACTGAAATATATTGTTGTGCTTAGCGAGATTTGTCTGGAAACGATTGAAGCCGTCAGACTGCGTTCTGTCGGACGTAATCGACGTAAGGCGAGAACGCTCGGGGGAATTGTCGGCGTCGCTTTTCTACGCGCTCAAAAAATGGCGCAAGAACAGTTTGACGCTATGACTTGTCGCTGCTTTTCCGGAAATTATCGGAGGTTTCGCGCGCCTATGCGCCTTGTCGATTGGGGCGGCGTCGTTATTGCCGCTGTTATGGTCGCGTTGTTTGCCTATTTAGAGTGGGGCGTCTAATGTTCAATTTAATGAACGTTTCTTATTTATACGATGGCGGCGTCCGCGCTCTCGACGACGTCTCGTTACATATCGAAAAAACGCAAGCTGTTGCGCTGGTTGGACATAACGGTTGTGGAAAAACGACTCTGCTGAGAATGCTTAACGGTCTTGTTACGCCCCGGAGAGGAAAATATTTCTTTGATGGGAAAAACGTCGATAAACATACGCTAAAAGACGCCAATTTCGCAAAAGGTTTGCATCGTCGCGTTGGGTTCGTTTTTCAAAATGTCGACGCGCAACTCTTTTGTGGAAGTGTTGACGACGAGATTGCCTTTGGTCCAAGACAGTTAGGGTTAAGCGAACAAGAATGTCGTCGCAGAATTGATGATTCCTTGAAGTTGCTCGGTATTGAAAATTTACGGTCGAGAGCTCCTTACGCGGCTTCAGGGGGGGAAAAAAGAAAAATTGCGTTCGCTTGCGTCCTTTCGCTCAATCCGGAGGCCTTAGTTATGGACGAACCGCTGGCTGGACTTGATCTAAATGCGCAAGAAAGAATACTTGAACTCCTAAAATCGTTGCGCGCCGCAAAGAAAACTATTGTCTTTGCGACGCACAATGAAAAACTCGTCGAGGAAATTGCCGACCTCCGCGTTCAGATGGATGCCGGTAAAATCGTTGCTCTCGACGTCGTTAGGAAATAACCTTTACTTTTCCGCGCTCAAATTGCCAACCTGTTCTGCTGTAAGCCCCCAGGTGAAAATTTGGGCTCGCGCGATTGTGCCGAGGAAGTAGTTCGAACCTCCGCCGCTTCCCGTCGCTACGTCGCTACCGATGCAGAATCGCATGACCCGCTCGTCTGTCGGGTGTGTCAATACGCCCGTTGACTCCTTGCGCGACGCTTCTTTGCCGTTGATGTAAAGAACGAGCGTCTTGCCGTCGTAGGTTCCAAACGCGGTCGTATATTCGTCTGGTTGAATCGGAGCGGTAAGAATTTCATATTTGCCATTTACGCTAGCCCAAAATTCAAGTTTCTTCTTGTCCGCGTCAATTTCGAACGAGATTCCGTTCTTTTCCGTATTGGCGATTACGTCAATTTTGCCTGTCGACTTAGAATCGTACTTGAATTTCGCCGCCAACGTGGCTTTTCCCAACTTGGAATAGTCTCGCTTGGTAAATTGCGCTTCGAAACGATCGCCCTGCCCGTTAAACGACGCGACCTGGATCCCGTTAAGCTCCGGCTCCGACGCGATTTTAGGGGAACCTACCGTCTTGAGCTCTTTCTGACTCGGATAACCGTTGACCGCTTTATTGACTGCCTTGCCGTCCTCAAATTGAACGTCGAGCATATTGGCGGACGGCAAGGGGGCGTTTTTATCGACCGTCTCCATAAGATCTTTAGGCGTCTTGAATTCTACGACTAATTTCTCTTCGCTCTCTTTGAAGAATGGATTTAACGCCGAAATGGCGACGCGATATTCTGAAAGTTCTTCCAAACCTTCGACGTTTACGTTCATTTCCGTCGGATGGTTCTTAAAGTAGTATTCCGACCAATAATACTGAGCCTTGAATGCTTCCCATTTGTCGCCGACTTTCTTTTCTACGTCCGCGCGATAACTGTGAACAACGTCTGCGCATTGCGCTTGGGGGAAGGTAAGCGTGGCGTAATCCGATTCTACTTGAGACGCGAGGACGATTGACCCTGCCTGCCAGGTCGGTTTCGCGGACGTCTTATAACGTTCGTCCGTATAAACGTATTTGTCCACCGCGCCCGGTTGTGATACAATATAAACAACGTCGAAGAAAGAACTGCTAATTAAATCATAAGGTTTTAATATTACGGAATTGTCCTTGTGAACTTCTACGACGTACATTTGCGCCGCGAGATGATAACCTGCGGGAAACTTGTTGAATCGTCCCTCTTCGCTACCCATTTCAAAGTAACTCAACGTTCCCGTGCCAAACGCCGTAAAACGTCCCTGCCAAGCTGAACGAGGATCGTTGATCGGATAGTGTGAGTGACCTGAAAAGTTGATGACGCGTGGATACTTTTGTAACGTTTCATAAAGATCGCGGCTGCCCCAGTTTTCTGTCGCCCCGCGACTACCGTAGACCGTCGGAGTTACGTGGTAGTGCTGAAATGTAAAGACCGGCTTGTTAGAATCCGACGCGCAAGCGTCGGCTACCGATTTTTCAAACCAATCCAATGCGTAAAGATAATCCCCGTTTTGATGCGCGCCCTTTTCGGGAGAGAGTCCTATAAATTGGAAACCGTTCACTTCGTAAACATGGTTGAAGGGAACTCCAAATATCTCCGACCAATGTTCATGGGTACAGGAGTTAAACTCATGGTTCCCCATGCACATTACCTTTTGGGTTTCGCCCTTGAGTCCTTCCTCCAGAACCTTTTTGAAAAGTAATAACTCCTCGTCCCAACCGTGGTCTGTCATGTCGCCCGCTACAAGAACCGCGTCAAAGTTCTTATACGCTTGACGACTTGAATAATCGTACATAAATTCCAACGCGTTCTTCAAGCGCGCGGCTTCTACGCAACTTGGATCCTTTTTGAAGTGAACGTCGCTCAATGCGGCAAAACGAAGAACCACCGGGTTAGAACAATCGTTCTCCGATTCGTACTGAGAGAAAAGTGCGCTAGGGAGACAGAATAAAGACGCTCCTGCAGCGCTTCGGGCCAAAAATGAACGACGCGATACTTTCGTTTGACTGGGAGTTGTCATGCGCTATCCTTTCTTAAAATACGTTTAAATGGAATGATTATAGGAACAACCGCTGACTTATGCGTCGCCCTTACAAAGAACAACGCTTAGAACTAACCGGGAATTACAGTTCGCGCCAGACTGCGTTATTTGAGAACGTCCTCTAATTTCGCTCGAATAATACGTGACGCGTTTAAACCTGAATAACCTGTCCCGCAACAGTAACCGGCAAGAAATGTGTTCGTGTCTACAAAGAAAAGGGAGGAATAACAATAACCGCGAACTTCATTTTCGAAACTTCGGTCAAGCGTCTTTTTCGCAAGAATTTCACTGCCGTTCGGCGACAATACCGCTATCGTCAAAGGATCGCGCCTATCGGGGGATTCATTCCAAATTGCAACTAATGAATCTCGCCCAGGCGCCCGCTTAATGGTCGCCGGACTTACCGGGGAAATCAACGGCGAAGGAACTGTTTCCGACCACGTGGCTCCGCGATCCTCTGAATAAGAGTAATATTGACGACCGCTGCCGGTTCGAATGGTCATGAGAAGACGTCCGTCTGATAATTCGACGACCCCTGGCTCTTGGTACATAATATTGTTGGAATTCGGTACGTTTTCGCTTTGAGACCAGTGGCGACCGCCGTCGTCGGATACTAAACAGAAAACTGTCGCTTTGCTCTCGTAATTGTATACGTCGCCGCCGAGATATCTATGACGCGCTACTGGAAGAATGATGCGCCCCTCGGTTAGAAGAACCGCCCTTGAGTTGTTTACTACGTTATAACTCGCTTCCGGGAGAATCTGAATACGCTTGGTCCAACTTTTGCCCTCGTCGTAAGTGTAGCGAAGATATGGTCGGCAGTCGCCGGCGTTCTCTTTTACAAGATAGAATAACGCAATTGAACGATCGCGAAGACGAAGGAGAGATACGGACATTATGTTCAATGCGCCTTCGTTTTCCAACACGATCTCGTCTTCGGAAGACCACGACGCCCCGTTGTTCTGCGTTATGCGACTACAAAGACGCGCCGCCGCGTGATCGTCCCCTCTACCGCCGTAGTAATGCGTGTATATATAAAGTATCGAACCGGACTCCAAGCGAATAAAGTCACCCTCGCTATTACGTGGATTATCCTTACTCGGTGGAAGTTCTAATACGATATTTTTAGGCATTAGAGGCGCTGGGACGACCTCTTTCTCTTTGGCTCCTTCAAAAATATTGCTAAAACCAAATTGATAAACAAGCGCAAGATACCCTAGTACGAAAATCAACACGCACGTTCTGACCATAGTCCCTGTTCCTCCCGCTCTTACTTAGTTGTAATAATGACTCCCATATAACCATAAGAGACGCCAAAGGGAAACGGAGACTAATAATAATTACCAACGGATTGAACGTTTAGGCGTCTGGGCTCCTGATTGAGCGTTCATGCCTGTATTTTCGTAATTTTGCGCTACGTATTCTTTACGCGGAACGTTAGTTTCCGGATGCGGATTACTAAATGTTGGAATTGAGCTGACGTAATTGGGACGCGACGATTCATCGGTCGCAACCGTTTCTTCCGAGCGACTAGGCATGACTATTTGCGATTTGTCAACGCGCGCCGGGGATGACGCGTAACCTTGAAATTCACTCGAACGACGCGGTAAAACTTCCTCGGTTTCCTCATTCGATGGGGCTAATGTTTGGTCGAATGAACTCATATCCTCGTTACCATTGGAAGTCTCGTTGTTTCTCTCATATTTATTGTAGGTTACGTTTTCAAAATTGCCAACGTATCTTGTCTCGGGAACCAAATTTTTAGTCCCTCTTTCGGTTGGTATGCTCGTTTTTTTGTTATAACAGGTGTAATTGGAAAAATCGCTAACATTGTTCGCCGCTCGTTTGTCTCGGTAACTGTCGGCGTAACTTTCCGACGGTTCGATGTTCTCGTAACGCGCGAGTTGCGGTTCTGGACTTGTAACGACTGAGGAAGAGGGGGAAGAAACTCCGGAGGATACGGGGGCGTTTTGCGGGGCAAAATAACGCGCGTATTCTTCTTCGTTCAGACCTGAGCTTGCTGATTCGTTTACTTGATTGGGGACTTGAGGAGACAGGTCGGCCCACGTCGGAAATTTTTCGTCCACTCCTTGAGAAGGCGAACGAGAAATGGAATCGCCATAGGGCGTTTGGACTGAATTATCAAACGAATCAAATGCGTAATTCGAATCGGTCGAGGTTTGGTAAGGAGAACCGTAGAGATTGTCGCAAGTTGTCTCGACTGTAGGAAATTCATCCGCTTTTAGCGGAGCGTCAAATACGCTGTCGTCTACGTTAATGTTGGAAAGCGATTTAGCTAGATCGTTCGTTTCTGTTGTGGTTTGATTCTGGGCGATTGGGGCGGGTTGAGGTTTCTGTTGCGGGGGAAACGCTCTGGCGCTGAGAAATCCCATGCCAAATACCGTTGATAGGATTCCTACTTTAAACAGGTAGCCCGTATATTTTTTGGGCTTGCGATATTGATGTGCTGGTTCGTCGTCTAGCGAGGGAATTACTCCTATCACAAAAGAACGATCTTCTGGTTCGACAGGATTGCTTGCGTCGGCGGCGTCAATCCAGTCTTGCGATTCTGACGAGTTCAAGTGTTGGGTGAACGTCGCAAAGTCCTGTAGATTGTCGTTTTGTCCGTCGCGCGCTGTCATGATTATACCCTGTTCCTTTGAGGTTGACCAAAATTTTGATTCTCGCCATAGAGAATACTGACCCGCTTACTCAAGTTATTCGGACAAACTTATGAAAACTTGAATGGATTATAGTGATTAAAGAAAAAATAACAAAAATATTGATTATATTGATAGAATGCACGATAAAAAAAACGACGTCCTCGCGAACGTCGGTAATTTAGAATTTCGGAACCTTAACTAATTTCACTTCTTGAAGAATGTCCGGACTTTATCGACGAGATAAGCCTGCTCGGCCGCTGTAAGTTCTGGATAGATTGGCAACGCCAAAACTTCTCCTTCGACTTGTTTCGTGACCGGAAGATCCTCCGATTTATAACCAAGATAAGAAAAACACTCTTGCTCATGAAGACTAAGGGGATAATAAATATCCACGCCAATCTTATTTTCTGCGAGGAATGCGCGTAACGCGTCGCGCTTACCGTCGAGAACGCGGATTGTGTACTGATTCCAAACGTGACGCCGATTACCAACTTTCTTGGGCGTTATGATTTTGTCCAAAAGATCTGCCGCTGTAAAGAGTTCTTCATAACGAGACGCATTGTTGTTACGAGCTTCCGTCCAAGAGTCGAGGTAAGGAAGTTTTACGTTCAATATTGCCGCTTGATAGGAATCTAATCGACTATTAATGCCGATTTCCTTGTGGTAATAACGCGGAGCCATTCCGTGACCGCGAAGGAGACGCACTCGATCGGCTATTGACTGATCGTTACAAACGACCATGCCGCCGTCCCCTGCGCCGCCGAGATTTTTCGTCGGGTAAAAACTCAAGCACGAAGCGTCGCCCCAATTGCCTACCGGAATTCCTTCGAGTTCGGCCCCGATTGCCTGACAAGAATCTTCTACGACAAATATCTTATGGCCATATTTCTTTTCTGCGTCGGAGACTATTTTCTGGATCTCGCGCATATCTGCGGCTTGACCAAAAAGGTGAACTACCACAATTGCCTTGGTTTTTTCGTTCACTTTGCGAGCGACGTCAACCGGATCAATATTGAACGTCTCGGCCTGGATATCGGCAAATATCGGTTTCGCATTTAGACGGGGAATACAACTGCCAGACGCAAAAAAAGTAAACGCCGGTACGATTACTTCGTCTCCGACCCCAACGTTGGCCGCCATGAGAGACAAAAGCAACGCGTCGCTACCAGACGCGCAACCGACCGCGAAGTGGGCGCGTGTATATTGGGCGATGTTTTCTTCAAGTTTCTTGACTTCAGGACCCAGAACAAATTGACAACTTGCATTAACGCTTTCAAGCGCAGAGTTCATTTGCGCGCCAATTTCCTTGTACTGGCGTTTAAGATCTAACATGGGGACCGACGTAATCTCTGTCGTCATGGTCGTTGCCTTTCAATTTGTTTGAGTTTTTTAAACGTGCAATAGGCTAACCCTAAGTTCTTCTCGAGTTTAGTATTTCTATTTTACGTCGTCAAGCGGGATAATTTGGTTTGTATGCAATTTGTGGGTAATTTTAAATTTTATGAATGTAAGAAAAATGATAGGAACGTCGACGAGGAGGAATATTTTTAGTTTGTAAACTTTGGATAAGTAAAACATTTCGGATAGAGAATTATTGCAAGAAAGATTAAAATAATTAGAGACTGGAGACTACGACTTTTCTTACTTTGAATTAAATAAATCAACGTTCGTTGTATAAACATTGCGAGTTCGGTTGATGAAATAAATACTATGTTATAGATTCAGCGGAAAGCGCGGTTATTAAAAGAACGACGCGCTGAACCGATTGATTCGGATCTGCGCGTCGAATACGATTCCGCTTTAAAGAAGAAAAAACTACTCTTCATTGACGTTCTTTTGCGTCTTACCTTTTCGGGGCTTGACGATGCGCCAATGTTTCTTGCCATATCGCTCGATCGGTTCGCTTGCCGGTTTGCCGGTGGCAAGACTATTCGCGGTAAAGAACACCTGCCCGTCGACTTCTGGCGACTTAGACATATATTTAAGTTGTCGAGTCAGTTCGTTGGGATCGCGCCACGATTCCGTCTTCGATTGGGGATCGACTCGATACGCCGCTGTGCCAATGTATAACTTAACGTTGACGTCTTTAACTACGTCGGACCACCAGTCTGTTAAAATTTTGAAATCGGCGATCTCAAATCCTATATGCCAATAAATTTGCGGGACGACATAGTCGATCCATTCCTTTTTTATCCAACCGCGGACGTCTGCGTAAAGGTTATAATAACACTGATTCCCGCGTGTCTCGCTACCCAGTGGATTACTCGATTTGTTCGCCCAGATTCCTGCCGGACTAATCCCCCAGGCGCAACCGGGACGCGCTTCATGAATCGCCTTGCCCGCCGCCTCTATAAGAAGGTCTACGTTGTGACGGCGCCAATCCTCTATATCCTCGATGCCGTCGTTATATTTCGCGAACGTTTCTGTGTCTTCGGTGATGTTCCGCTCTGGATAAAAGTAGTCGTCCATATGGATCCCGTCGACTTCGTAGTTTGTCGCAATCTCGACCATACCGCGAATTACAAGGTCGCGTACTTCAGGAATACCGGGATTAAGATAATAACGTTCGCCATGTTTGAACGTCCAGTCGGGGTGTTGACGCGCCGGATTATTTTCCGCCAAGTCGTTTAATTCTTTACCGCCGACTGTAACCCGGTACGGATTTACCCAGGCGTGAAGTTGAATGCCGCGCTCATGCGCCGACTTGACCCAATAACCAAGGGCGTCAAAAGATTCGTCCGGCGCCTTGCCTTGTTCGCCTGAAAGAAAACTGGACCACGGATAGATTTCAGAAGGATAATACGCGTCTCCCATTGGACGTACTTGTAAAAATACCGCGTTCAAACGGAGTTCGACAAAACGATCGAGAAGTGCGTCCGTTTCCGCTCGCATTTCAGACGCGCTCAAGCCCGGTTTACTGGGAAAGTCTATATTAGATACTGTCGAGACCCATACCCCGTGAAGCGGACGGTTTGAACCTTTTGTCGAATTTTGCCCATATGTAGACGACGCGAACGGTGATAAAACAAGAAGTAACGCTATAAATGCGAATAGGATGCGTCTATATATGTTCATTAGCGATTCCTTGATATAGTCTTACGTAAAATGGATTTTTGCTGTGAACTGTTATTGCCGATGTTCCGCGTCGTAAGCCGCTATCTTAGATTTTAATAATTCGATTGCCTTATCAACGACTTCCTCATAAGAAAATTCGCCAAGCGGAGTTGAACCGCTCTTTAAATTGACGAATTTAGAACCGCACCACAAACCGACGTCTGCGTCGTCCGTTTCGCCGGGACCATTTACGCGACAACCCATTGTCGCGATCTTAAAAGGATAATCCTTGGCAAAATCTGTCGCTGCTGCAAGCGTGCGGGCAAGTTCTACAAAACGACTGTTTTGAACGCGAGAACAACTCGGACAACTTACTATATTAAGCGCCGGTAATTTCGTTTTCGGATCGATTATATTACCCGTTGCTACGTTCGATAATATCAACTTGCCCGCCTCAACTTCCGCCGCCTTTTGGTTCGCTTCTACGGTAAGGGAAACGCGAAGGGTTTCCCCGACGCCTTCTGAGAGAAGACGCTCCAACGCAAGACGAGATTTCAGGATCCCGCGTGGTGGCGCTCCGGCTTCTGTTACTCCAAGATGAAGGGGAACATGCGGTCGAAGCGCCGCAAAACGTCGATTAACATATACGACTGTCTCGGGGTCTGAATCCTTGATCGATACGCAGTAACGCGTAAAGCCTAACGAATCAAGAAAGTCGGCGTGATCCAATGCGCTTTCGAGAAGGGGATCAAATATCGATGCGGCGGCGTCCGACGCGTCCGGAGAAACCTCGGATCGCGACTCTTGCTCTCGATATTTCGCGAGTTTAGAAGGGTCTAGACTCCCGCAATTAACGCCTACGCGAAGCGCTATGTCATGCGCTCGTGCTACTTCTACTAAGTATTCGACTTTCTTTTCCCAGGAAAGCTCGGGATCTAAGTGGTACAAATGACCCGGATTGTACCTGATCTTGTCTACGTACGGGGCGACGACCTCCGCTAAACGAAAATTCTCCTGAAGGTCGACTGAAAGATTAGCTGTTGTGTGTTGGCGAATCTCGGCAAGCGCTTGGGCGTCGCGCTGATTGTCTACCGCGATACGAACAAGCCCCGCCCCGCTTGACGATAGATAATTGACTGTCGCTGACGTCGCTTCAACGTCGAGCGTCTTAGTCGCCGCCATTGTCTGGATCAAAATTGGCGCGTCGCCGCCAATATACGCCGTGCCTACCCGAATTTTACGCGTCGTTCTGCGCATCTTCCTGATTTCCGATTCTAATGTGTTGACTCTTATTTATATGAGCGTCTTTCCGACGTCCGTTTACGTTCGCGGGAACGCGCTCGTTAAGGGATTTTTATGACGAACGTTACAACTTTTCGCCTGGACGATAAGGTTGGCTCCACGCGCCGTCTGCCGAAAGAGGGGAGATTTTGTACGCTTTACCGTGATCTACTGTACCTGCGCCAAGGCGATAAGCTTTCGCGCGAACGTAAAGATCGTCTGCCTTGAGTGTGTAACTACCCTCAAGACCGTCTATTTGCGCAAATACTCGCCCTATTTCTTGGGACCAACATTCGATTGTGCGCGTCGGTCGACCGTCTTTACCGTCTGTTTGAATCAACTTGCTCGTCTCGTCGTAATCTTGCTTAGTTCCGATAAATTCTATGCGATACTCGCCTTCGACTTGAGGAGCTAATTTTACTTCGAGTGTCTTGCCGTCGAACGCGATATGAGAAAACTCCAATCCTGTGGAAATGTAAGAACGACCTGCCAAAAGATTGGTTAAGATCGCGTTTGTTTCCAAACGATCGGAAAGAACGCGCGTCCAACTATGGAACGGACGGTAGTCGTCTCGAAAAACGCCGTGACTGTCGTCTGTGCCGGTTCCTAAGAGAGACGGTTCGTCGCGTTTCGCTCGATAAGCGTTCACTATGTCCCAAAGTTGTTCGGGCGTCCAAGCTTCGGGAATATAGGCCCAAGACGTGTTGTTATTGCCGATTTCAACGAATCGAATACCCGGTCGTGGGAAAAAATAACTCGGCTGAATATTGTAGTATTGCCACAAAGGATGATTGACCGTATACAGATAAGGCGACCCTGAGACGTCGTAAAGCTCGCATGATTTGTCGTAGGTCTCCACGACTAGGTTCTTTATGTTGGAATCTTCCATGAAGAACGTCTCGCCTACATTGATCAAATTGACATGGACGTTCTGAGACGTCATTTCAAAACCGGGAATCAAAAGAAATCGATCCGGTTCGGCAAATTGTGCTTGAAGTTCTTTTTCCGTCTTCATGCGAACGTATTTGCCGTTGCCCGTCTCTATGATTTTTACGGAATCTTCGCCAAAAATTTCTTGCGCGCGTCTAACGTGCGCGTCAATAAGATTGGGCCAACCCGGGTTCGTGGATACGCGCTTCCAGAAGGACGTCTCGCCGGAAAACGGTTTAACGTCGCTCGGGGTATAATTCATCGCGAACCCTGTAAAACGCAATTCCTCCTGATGAAGAATATTGTGATCTGTTAGGGAGAAAAAATCGTAGCCGCGCTTTTTGTAACTGTCGACTACGACTTCGGGAAGATCCCAACCGTCGCTCCATTGGGAATGGCTGTGAATATTGCCTTTGTACCACTTCATGGAACGTGGGTGGACGACTGGCTCCTGACCGATAAGGTCGACCCGGGGAATACCAAGACCGATTGCTAACGTTCCGCTAACTGTTGTCTTAAGAAATTCTCTTCGTCTCATGATTGGTTCCTTAGTTCTAGGCGTTGGAGTGTTCAATGAAATAGTTGGCAGACGTCGCTGGATGTTTGCGGAAGGAACGCAGGCGACTTATCAATACAAAAATTTAGCAGTCTAACGCTCCAAATTCTTCCTCTAAACGCGACTTAAAATCTGCGACTGTGTAAAATATCGCGTCTGGATTTTCCGCGAGAACGCGCTCTGGTTCTGCGGAAGGAAGCCAAACCGCGCCCCAGGACGTTACGTGAGCTTTACGCGAGGAAATAACGTCCTTGTAGGAATCCCCGACGTAAATCGTTTCTTCAGGTTTGACGCCCATGACGTCTAATACTTTAAGAATTCCTACGTCCTTGGCGCGACCTTGATCGGAACCGGTCTCTATCGCTTCAAATGCGTCGGTGATGCCGTAATGTTCCAGGGATATCTTACAAGATACCGGACCCTTCGCCGTCACAAGCGCTACGTGGACGCCCTTGCGAGAGAGCGCGTGAATGATTTCCATAAGACCGGGGACCGCGTCGCGCGTCGCCTTCTGCATCTCTTCGTAGTACTTATAGTAATCCTTTATAAGTTCTTCGGCTTTGTCGGGAAAATGCGTCCGAAACATTCCTTCCTCGGTAGGACCGAAGTACTTCGCGCGAATCTCGGAATCGGTCATTTTGCCAACAAGAGGTTCCGTTACGCGGCGAAATGCGCCAAAACAGATCGGAAGGGTGTTCGCGATTGTCCCGTCAAAATCAAATACTACTGCCTTGTACATGCTATTATACCTTTCTGGTTGACGCCATTTCAATGGAGCGCTGAAACGACGATATAAATCGCCGTAACAAAATTGATAAACAATATAAAGGGAACAAAAAACTTTTCTGGAATCATTCGGTAAAATTTTCGACCCAAATAACCGCCGACTACTACGCCCGGTAAAAATATAAGCGTCAGCATAAATGTCGTTATATTCATGATTTGGGAGTCGTCTGCCTCAAAACCCATGTGGGATTTCAATTGCGTTACGCCTAGCATGAGCGGAATCTTGGCGACGTTCACCAAAAAAAAGAATACCGCGTTTGTACCCATGAAACTTTTTTTGTCGAGACCTTGGGACGAAAAATACGCCGCGGATACCGCGCCCGCAGCGTTGCCGAGTATCGTCGTTAGACCCGCAAGCGTGCCGCAACAAACTCGAAACACCTTGCCCGTCGATATGGTGGTCCAACCTAATCTCTTGCGGACAAACTCAAAAAGTAATATCGAAGATGCAAGGAGCCCTACCGTTAGCTTAAATTGTCCGTTTTGCATAAAACAAAGAACGACGCTACCCAGCAACAAGCCAAACACAACCGGAGGCGCTAAGCGTTTAAGGAGTTGGGGATCGCAATCTTTACGATAGAATTTCACCGCCGCGAGATCGCCGAGAATCAGAAGGGGAACTACCGCTCCTGACGCAAACATTTCGTGACCTTGGAACGCGAAAAGCATTAGTAAACAACTAAAAAGTCCTCCCCCGGGAACGCCCGTCTTGGATATCCCTATAAGTACCGCCGCTATGTAACCGACTATCAGTGTCGTCGACGTCAGCAACGTTTCAAGTGGCATTTTATCCTCTTACTTTTGGGTTCGATAACCGCTCGCTTCGATCCTGAGAAAATCAAACAGGGGAAGGTCGGACCGCGTCGCCTTTTCTGTGGCGGTAAACGTACTTTATATGCGCCTACTTCACCAATATTATATGATCTATTTTTTCTCACGCAACGTTACTTTTAAACTGATAATCGACTTCAAGCCTTGTTTTTAATTTGGGGCGAAAGTACAATGAAAATATAATATTGGGGCTCATTACATTGCAGAAAGGATTGTTGCTTATGCCGACTGCTTTCACTAAATTTCGGCTCATTGGCGTTTTGGCTTCTGTCGTTGTTGTAGCGTCCGCCTACTCTTGGAATGTCAACGCTGCGGAACGCGTTAAAATTATCGACGATTGGAAAGTCAGAATTGGCGACGCTGACGAACCCGCGTGGAGATTTACTTGGAGAAACTTGGAACCGTATGCGTTAGCTACTCGAGACGAATTGTTGCCGCCGGCAAAAAGAGCAAAACGCCCTGCGAATACGCCAGGTTTCAATACGCGCGTCGTACGCGAGGACTTTGACGACTCGGATTGGGAAAAGGTCGATCTTCCGCATGACGCCGCAATTCGCGCTAAGTTCTCATTTGCAAACGACCCTATGCAATCCTTACTGCCTGCGACCGACGTCTTATGGTATCGGAAATCGTTTGAACTTCCTGAAAGCGATAGAGGGAAGACGATCGCTCTCGATTTCGACGGCGTTATGTCGCGTTCTGCCGTCTGGGTCAATGGAAAATACGTCGGAGGATGGGCTTACGGTTATACTTCTTTTCGTGTCGACTGTACTCCATACGTTAATTTCGGCGGAAAAAACACTATTGCCGTACGGTGCGCAAATCCGCAACAGTCTTCAAGATGGTATACTGGAAACGGTATCTATAGAAATGTCTGGCTGGTAAAATCGAATGAAACGAGAGTCGCGCGATGGGGCGTCTTCGTTAAAACAAATTTTGTTAATGGACAAAACGTCTCTATCGATGTTGACGTCAATTTGCAACGTGCTGTAAACGAAAATAAAAAAGACCAGGCGCTAAATGCCGACGTCGCTGTTAATTTTTATCGTCGAGACGCCGAAGGACAAGCGATTGGGGATCCGTTCGCGAAAATTCCGCAAAAAAAAGTCGCTATTAAACCCGGAGAAGAAGTTGCCGTCAAGTTCGAAAACTTTGCCATTGATAACGCCCCTATTTGGTCCCCTGACGCGCCAAATACATGTTATGCTGAAACTGTTGTCTCTGTCGACGGAAAGGTCGTTGACCGTGAATATACTCCTTGCGGTTTCCGTACGCTCGATTACGATCCGGATCGTGGATTGCTTATCAATGGATTTTTATATGAAATTCGTGGATTCTGTATCCATCATGATTTAGGAATGTTGGGAGCCGCGTACAACGAAAAAGCTGAAAAAAGACGCCTGGTGGCCCTAAAAGAAATTGGATGTAACGCTATTCGTTTGTCGCATAATCCCTCGGCTCCAGAAACCGTCGACCTGCTTGCGAGAATGGGGTTTATTGTGCAAGCGGAAGCTTTCGATCAATGGAGAGTCGCCGATAGAACGGGAAGACGATCCGCCGGATATTGCGACGTCTTCGATTTGTGGAGTGAAGCCGATATACGTTCTCTTGTAAGACGCGATAGAAATTGCCCCGCTATTGTTATGTGGAGCATTGGAAACGAAATTCCTGAATTATCTGACGAACCTGAATTTGTTCGACAAGCTAAAAGACTTGTCAATTTCGTACATGAGGAAGATCCTACGCGGCCCGCTACCGCTGCCTGTAACTTGAAAAAAGCCGGCTTCGGGGAAATTCCAAATACTCTTGACGTCTTCGGATATAACTATTACGGTCGAGCGGCGTATGCCGATTTTCATAAGAAAAACCCAAAGGTCCCTGTCTACGGAAGTGAAGTCGTTTGTACCGGGGCCTCCAGATCGTGGTACGTTTTCCCCGTTAAAATGAGTTCCGGAAGTCTCAGCGATGGAATGACTGATTTTCATCAATCGGCATATGCGTGGTTCGCGTTCGGGTTCAATCCTGAAAAGCCGTTGGACGGATGGGCGTGTCCGCCTGACTATGAATTTGAAGCGCAAGATATGAACCCGTTCGTCTGCGGCGCGTTTGCTTGGACTGGGATTGATTACCTGGGCGCCCCTTTCAGTATTGACGATCTCTCGAGAAAACAAATCTTTACCGTTCCGGAAATTGAAGCCCGTGCAAACAGGGAAAAAGAAATCTATGGCGCATATCTATGCCCTTTGCGTATTTGTGAGACCGGCGCTTATGATTCGGCCCTCTTTATAAAGGATATGGCGTATTTGTATAAATCGCGTTGGTTGCCCGAAGAAAAAACTACTCATATCTTGCCGCATTGGAACTTCCAAAACAGACTCGGGGAAAATACGCCTGTTTACGTCTTTACCTCGGGAGATTCGGCAGAACTCTTTCTCAATGGAAAATCGCTCGGTTTGAAAAAGAAAGAACAACCTTATAAGTACCGACTCATGTGGAACGACGTCAAATACGAACCGGGACAATTGCGCGTCGTCTCATATAAAAATGGCGAACTGTGGGGGGAGGACGTGGTCGAAACGACTGGGGCGCCTGTCGCCTTAAGATTATCTGTCGAGAACGAATCGATTAAGCCCGATGGTCGAGACCTCGCTTTTGCTACTTTGGAAGTTGTCGACGAACAAGGGCGAGTTGTCCCAGACGCGTTTGTCAACGTTAATTTTAACGTCGAAGGACCGGGCGTCTTTGTCGCTTCAGATTCGGGAAACGCTTGTGATTTAGTTGAGTATCCTTCTAAGGAACGACGCGCTTTTGCCGGGCTTATTTCTGCGGTTGTGCGGTCGAAACGCGGGGAAACTGGTAAGATTAAACTAACCGCAACCTCTGAAGGACTGACTCCAGCCGTAGTTGAAATCGACGTAAAATAACGAGAACGTAAGACGTTATATAATCCGAGTGAATAATGCAAAGAACCTCGCTGAGGCAACTCTCAGCGAGGTTCTTATTTATAACTTACTATAAGTCGTTTGAATCATTCGTCCGTTGGAGCCGATTCAGCTTCTTCGGGCTTTTGCAGTGACAAACTGCTTGGGGAACGTTGGGAAAGAGCCGCGTCTTCCTTGGCTTCTTTTTCAAGGATCTTCTCCCGTTCGGTAAGTTGTTTCTGGAATTCTTTAACCTGTGGTTCGTCAAGTTCCGCCGCCGTCATTTCGCTAAATTTCTTAGGCGTGAACTTAATTCGTTTAAACTCGATCGGATCCGGCTCTTGCCCGTCCTTTCGTTCCACTTCTGAACTCGGAACGTCTTCAAGCTGAACGCCAACCGCGTCTGCCCCCTCAAATAAACCGGAAAGCAAATTCTCTGAAAGAGGATCTTCCAAATAGGACTCTATCGCGCGACGGAGCGGACGCGCCCCGTAGTCCATATTGCTTCCGCGTTTAATGAGGTATTTCTTAGCTTCGTCTGTTACTATCAGACACAACGGCTTTTCAAGCAAACGCTTACGAAGCTTCTTAAGTTCCAAATCCACGACTTGAACAAGATCGTCCTCGTTCAAATAACGGAACACAATCACGTCGTTGAATCGATTGATAAATTCGGGGCGGAAACTGCGCTCGATTTCTTCCTTAACGCGAACCTTCATGTCGTTGTAGGATGCGTCCCCTTCTGGACGCTGGAAACCAAACGCCGACTCATTCTTAATCGCCTCTGCTCCCGCGTTCGTCGTCATGATAATAATCGTATTGCGGAAGTCGACTATACGACCAAAACTGTCGGTCAAACGACCTTCTTCAAGTACCTGTAACAGTACGTTGAAAACGTCCGGATGCGCCTTTTCAATTTCGTCGAGAAGAACGACTGAATAAGGTCGCCTACGGATCTTTTCCGTAAGTTGACCGCCTTCCTCGTAACCCACGTATCCCGGAGGGGCCCCAATCAAGCGAGATACGCTGTATTTCTCCATATACTCGCTCATGTCGATCTGAACAAGCGCGTTCTCATCGCCAAACATAAATTCTGCCAGCGCCTTGGCAAGCAACGTCTTACCAACGCCTGTCGGTCCGGCGAAGATGAAAGAGCCGATCGGTCTATGCGGATCTTGGATTCCGCTACGACTACGACGAATCGCCTTAGATATCGCTTGTATTGCTTCGTGTTGACTAATGACTCGCTTATGGAGCTCGTCTTCCATTTGGAGAAGACGCTTGGAGTCTTCCGTCGTCATACGCGTAAGCGGAACGCTTGTGATAAGAGAAACTACTTCGCTTACGACCGAAGCGTCGACCACGCCGCGAGTTTGACGTTGCTTATTACGCCACTCGTCTTGAATCTCCTGTTTCCTCTTATTGACCTCTTCTATTTGATCGCGAAGTTGACCCGCTTTTTCAAATTCCTGACGTTGAACCGCTAGGTCTTTTTGAACCTTCAGTTCTTCTTCTTGACGCGTAAGGTCGTTCAAGTCTGGCGGATAGGTCATCGTGTTGAGACGTACCCGCGCGCCCGCCTCGTCGATTACGTCGATCGCCTTATCGGGAAGAGAACGACCCGGCATGTAACGTTCTGAAAGCTTGACTGCCAAATCGATCGCGTCGTCCGTGATTTGAACGCAATGATGCTTCTCGTAACGTTCGCGCAGGCCCTTCAATATTGCGATTGTTTCGCGAGGCGTCGTCGGATTTACCGTCACCACTTGGAAACGTCGCTCCAATGCGTTGTCCTTCTCGATATACTTGCGATATTCGTCGAATGTTGTCGCCCCAATACATTGCATCTCGCCGCGAGATAACGCCGGTTTCAAAACGTTCGCCGCGTCCATCGCGCCTTCCGCGCCGCCCGCCCCGACTATCGTGTGCATCTCGTCTATGAACAAAATGATGTTCTTTGAACGTTTCACTTCGTTCATTAACGCTTTGATACGTTCTTCAAACTGTCCGCGGTACTTAGTGCCGGCTACCATCATCGCAAGATCCAAGGCCACAACGCGTCGATTCATAAGAATCTCCGGCACTTTGCCGTCTACGATTCGTTGCGCAAAACCCTCTACTATAGCCGTCTTGCCAACACCCGCCTCGCCAAGCAATGCGGGATTGTTTTTCGTACGACGACACAATATCTGCATCGTTCGCTCTATTTCCGCTTCGCGTCCTATTACCGGATCAAGCTTGTGTTGCCGCGCAAGTTCCGTCAGATCCCGACCAAAACTGTCAAGCGCCGGCGTCTTCGATTTGCCCGGACGCGCGCTGCGAGAGGAAGAACCAAAAGACGAAGATGTGTCGTTGCCGCCGCCGTTGTTGTACGTCTCGGTATTGCCCGAGTTATCGTCGTTGCGCGGTGGACTGAAGGAATCTTCTGACGACGAATTGCCGTCGTGCCCAAGCATCGAAAGAACCTCCTCTCGGACGTCTTCTAGCTTCAGACCAAGATTCATGAGTACTTGCGCCGCTACTCCGTCGTGCTGACGAAGAAGACCAAGAAGAAGATGCTCGGTGCCAACGTACGTATGCTTAAGAAGTTGCGCTTCTTCCATTGCGTACTCTAACGCCTTCTTGGCGCGAGGCGTTTGCGGAAGACGGCCCATCGTGACAAGATCGGGTCCGCTACTCACAAGGTTCTCTACTTCCGCGCGTATCTTACGCAGATCTACGCCCATCTTGCTAAGGACGCTAGCGGCGACCCCGCTACCCTCTTTGGTTAGACCAAGCAAGATATGTTCCGTCCCAATGTATTCATGATTGAAACGAACAGCCTCTTGGTGCGCGTACTGCATTACCTTACGCGCTCGGTCTGTAAAGCGCTCATAAGCCATATGCTTCTCTTTTTCTTCTGTGTTGATTTGCCGTAAAAGACGTCGCCTGACAATTCTGACGATAAGAACGACGCTGTCGGGATAAATCGACTCGCTCTTTACGCAAAAATGTCCCGACATTATAGTCTTTATGGGCGCTTTGTCTAGCGTCTACCACTTTTTGACGCCCGCGCCACTTCCTACTCTTGAAAAGATAATATAACTTCACAGCAAGGTTGACGCCAAAATATTGCTTTCTGAATATTATTTAACTTGTTTCTAACTCGTTGCTATTGGATTTGACTGCTTATTTATAAGGTTGTGTCGTTGAGAAGTCATCCGCTTAGTTACGAAATCGACGACTTGTGCGAACAGTATGGGGGAACATTACGCTGGGGGCTCCGTCTACTTTAGCGAGATTAATTTGATATGGACTTTTAAAATTTATTTCGTTATCCTTGCTCGTAAGTGTTGGAGCCGACGCGCGAAATGAAGTGTCGCGTTGCTCCCTTTGTACGTTTTATTGGAATCTGGGCAAGGTGTGTTAATATGACGATCAGACGCGATTGCCGCTCTTTCTGGGCTTACGTTCTCATGTTGGCGTGCGCCGTCCCCATGGGATGTGAACGCGGAAACGATGAAGCAATGTTTGACGACGACGTACAAGTTGAAGATATAAGTCTGGAACCGCAAGCGCAGGGGAAAAACGGTTCTGAAAAAAATAATTTAGAGCCAATGCGACAAAGCGAGGAAACGTCGCAAGTCTTGGCTAACGCTACGACTGATTTCGCAAAAATCTTTTCTGATGAGGAAAATGAAAACGAAAGCGACGACAAGAAAGGGATCGATCTTTCTTTAGTTGACGAGGAAACTCGTAAAAAATACGCCGACGACAGAACTGTCGTTGCGCCTACTTTGACCGCTTCGGATAATTCTAACGCGCAAAAATATAGGCTCGAATATAAGTTTCGAACAAATTCCAGTTTGTCGTGGAATGTTGTGCACCTTGTGAGGAAAAAGGTTTCATATGGCGGTAAAGAAACGCTGACTCAAACTTCGTCTACTACGTTTCGTCGTTGGGATTTCCTGGACGAAAAACCTGACGGAAAAATTAGCGCAAGACATTGGATTGATCGTATGATCTTGCAACAAGATGAGGACGGAAAAGAACCTGTTGACTACGATAGTGAAAGAGACGTTGTGGTTCCAAAGGAAATTGCCGCTTTTGGTACGGAAAAAGCTGTCGGCGTCGCTCTTGAAACTTTTCTTATTGATCCATTGGGCGTCATGGCGGAAAAAACAAGATTGGTTGCGGAATACCAGGGGAGAGAAGGCGACTCAAATGTAGTCGTTCCA
This sequence comes from uncultured Planctomycetaceae bacterium, assembly GCA_964447865.1. Classification (GTDB taxonomy): domain Bacteria; phylum Planctomycetota; class Planctomycetia; order Pirellulales; family Thermoguttaceae; genus RUG369. Next base: position 113,252 of record CAYUUL010000002.1, read on the forward strand.
TTCCCAAAGGAAGAGGTGGCTGTCGGCGATGTTTGGACCGTTCCGTATTCGTTATATTTAAAGGGATCTGACAGAGTTACCCGTCCTTATCAAGTTGTTGAGAGATTTAGACTTGAAAAAATTGATGATAAATTTGCCTCCATTAGTTTCAAAACTACTCTCGTTTCTATCGTGGATGATCCCGTCGTTCAGGGAGAACTGGCGGAACGACTTTTTACCGGGCGCGCTTTATTTGACCGTGAACTCGGACTGAATCTTCGTACTGAAATGACCTTTGATAAAAAGGTTACCGGAGCGTTTGGGTTTTCAAGTTATCTTGAATACAATTGTCAGGTTGTTGAAAAGTTGATTCGTGACGAGAATGGAAATCCATACAAAAAACTTGATGATAAGAAGGAAAATATCAAAGACGCGTCCGCGCCTGGAAGTAATGGCAACGAAAATACGCCGGAATAAATATTATGACGAATGAAGTGGAACAAAATGGGACTTTAGATAGATCGGCTACGATCTTCATTACCGGCGCTACCGGGTTCATCGGAACGTCGCTTACAAGGCAACTGCTCGCCGAAGGATGGCATGTCAGAGGAATGAGTAGATCTAAACCAAAGTTGCCGCCAGGGTACGAAGGAGATATCGCCGATATCTGGGAATCCCCTAATTTTGAGTATGTGCAGGGAGACGTAAATGACGTTGACTCGCTTACAAAAGGGATGACCGGGTGTAAGTATGTGTTGTCTCTGGCTGGGTATGCTAAAAATTATGCGAGAGATCCGCAAGTCTTTTACAAAGTCAACTTGGACGGAATGAAAAATGTCCTGAACGTGGCTGGAAAACTTAACGTCGAAAAGATTGTGTGGATCTCCACTATCGTCTCGTTTGGACCTACTCCAAAAGGGAAAACTTGTGACGAAACGCTCAATCGTATTACTGACAGGTATCTTACTGAGTACGAAGCGTCGAAATCGCTTGCCGAAAAGGAAGCGTTGCAATTCGCAAAAAAAGGTTTGCCGCTCGTTATTGTCAATCCGACTCGCGTGTATGGACCGGGACAACTGTCGGAAGGAAACGCGATGGCCGCCCTTATTCGCGATTACCGAAAAGGGCTTAGTCCGTTCCTGCTAAATTATGGCGTGAATTACGGAAATTACGGCTATGTCGACGACGTCGCAAAAGGCGTCTACTTGGCCTTGCAACATGGACGTTGTGGGGAAAGATATATCCTGGGAGGTGATAACGCTTCTCTGCTCGAACTATATCGCTTGATTGATAAAATCGACGGTAAAAAGCATTTCAAACTGCCGCTCTATAAGTTCTTCCCGTTGCTCGTCTCGGGCGCTCTCGAACTTTGGGCAAAATTGACTGGCGTCTATCCGAGAATCACCCCCGGTTGGGTCAGAACTTTCTTGGTCGATTGGAAGTACTCCTGCGATAAGGCAAAAAAAGAACTGGGGTATGATCCGATTCCACTTGAGCAAGGCTTGAGACAAACGATTGAATGGATCGATCGCTTACAAGCTGTGAAGAAAAATAAAAAAAGTTAAGCGCCTTGGGTATTATTGCGCCTTTACGTCGCGCTTAAAAAAGAGATATACCTGTCGCGACGTTGGATTTGGCTAAAATCTCGCGATATTTTTGGCTAAAAAGACCGGGAAACGGTAGGATTAAAAGCGCTTGAAAAGGTAAGGATCGATTTGATGGAACGATTTATATTAAACCAGCGAATGATTGCGGAAAAAAATAATGCGGAATCGACGTGTGGTAAACGGACTCCTTGCCATTTTGACGTCAAACGGCGAGGATTCGTGTGGTCGTTTAGAACGTTTGCCCTTGCCGTCTCTTGCGCCGCGGTCGTCGGTTGCGCCGCTATTGGCGACAATGCCTCGGGGGCGACTTTCAGACGCGGTAGCGACTATATTATGGGGGGGGACGTCGCGGAGGCTTGGAAAGACGCTGCGAAGGAACAATACTCGGAAAATGATGAAAAACGGCATTCTGTCATGAAACCTGCCGAGAGTTATTTCGTTGAGACTGCGTATACTGAAACGGATAATCCGTCTTCGGGTTCCTTCACAGAAAGAATCAAGGGGATGTTCCATGTGCCTGGTTCGAAGAACGCCGCTGTTACCAATGCTGATGGCGCTTACGAGAACTATGCTGAGAATAATCGTTCGAAAAACTATCAAAAAGACGATGGTAGAACAACCTTTGCGACTTCCGACGTCGCGGAAAAAGAACGTTCCGGTTCGTTCTGGTCGAAAATGTTTCCTTCAAAGAAAACAAACGATCAGGAAATTCGTCCTTACAGCCAATCGCTGACGGAACAAAATTATGCGCAGGATAATCCGTATGTTGCGTCAAATCAAACGTACGCTCGGACGATTCAACAGAACCGTTATGTTCAGCAACGGCAGACATTAGCGAATGAACAAGCTCGTTCGGTATATGAGACGCGGCAGAATAGCGCCGCTAATGCCGCTAATCAAGTCAACCCGTTTAAGGGACGCGTTGAACGACTGGTTGGACGTGTGCGTCCAATTAAAGATTCACAAGCTGAACGTCGCGCGCTTCTCGTTGAAAAATACGATCAATCGCGTTTTATCCCCGGTTATAAAGATATCGAAAAATTCTACAGACCAAGCGGCGTTGTTGTTGCAAGAACCGCTGGACAAGTTGCGCAAAATTCTGGTATGAACGGCTTGGCAATTCCGCATGTTGATACCGTTCGAAATTCTTCCGCTTACGGTTCGTCTATTTATGGCGTGACGGAAAGAAAAAAAGGACAAAATCTTGTGAAGCAAAACGCTGATCCCCGTGAACGGAGAGGGGGCGCGGCCTTTATTTCACCAATTCTTCATGCCGATGGTTCAATGCCGACGAGGAGAGAAGGAAGCGCGAATGGGAAAACGCCGGGCGTTACTCGACAATTTTCTGGCGTCGAATTAGATCGCGACGTCGCGCAAGTCTCCTACGCCCAAAGAAATTACAATTATGGCGAAAAACAACTGAAGCCGGATTCGCTGTTTGGGTGGAGCCAAGATACCGAACGCGTACTGTATGATATTGAGGGGACAAAAGAACGTAACATTGACTTTGATTTCGTCTCCGAATTAGGGAAACAACCGGATAAGTCTTGGTTTGAAACTACGGAGACGAATCCGGAAAATAGGAATGAACTGGATGCGTCCAATGTGACTTTGGGACAAGATTACTCCGATAACGTCCTCGAAAATTTGGATTCTGTGCAAGCAGAAGGCGAAATTTTACTTGACGAACCGCAAGTCGTTGAAAAGACAAATGAACATGTCGTTGTTGCTGACCCAAACGCCACGCTTGACGATGTGTTTGACGCCGCTGTCTCGGCTAACGAAAACGAAAACGTGGATGAACTGGAAGAAGAATCAACGGAGTCGGAGGATTCACAAGAGAATTGCGATTATTACAACGGAGACGACGTTCGAGAGAACGAGGAGACTCCGACTGAAATGGACGCTTTTCCTAATTTTGAACCGGGCGTCCAGGCGGAGGATTTGGATAGCGTTGAGAACGCGTCTATGTTGACGGAAGCCGCCGAACAAGTTGTTGAACAAACCGCCGAACCATTGGAGGAAACGCAATCGAAACAAGAATTTTCGGACGTCAATGAGGTTTTGACGAATCTTACAAACGAGAATGTTGTGAACGCTTCTACGCCGGATTCGCTCGACGCCAGAAAGAATGAACAGGCTGCGACCCCATTGACAAAAGAGGAAATCGCCTGGGTTGAACAAGTTAAATGCGCGATACAATCCTTGATTGCCGAGCGTGAACAATTAGTCGAACGCGGCGCTGATACCAGAACTTGCGACGCTAGATTAAGATTGTTGTATCTCGTCATTGGCGAATATGACCGATCTATTCAAGCGATTCAGGATGACTCCGACCCTCTCAAAATTTTCTGGGAAAAGGAATGCCGTGGTTTGGAAACTCTGCTGAGAAACAGACTGGAAGAAATTGACCCGACTTTTGTCGCTGAAAGATTGCGGGCGGGGCTCGACTCACTTGCGGGTTTGTGTAACATTAAAATTAGAAAAGCGCTCTTAGTCGACGAGCCTGCTTGTTACGGTCTCTATGAAGTTAGAAAAGGGACTTATGTTCCTGGAGACGTCGTTTACGCTTACGCCGAACTCGATTTTGTCACTAGCAAAGAATCGAAAAAAGGGTTTGAGATTAACGTCGAATGTAGATGGCGTTTGCTTGCGAGGGACGGACGGCAAATTGTGCCGTTTGAGTCCCAACGTTGCGTGAACGTTTCGGAAACAAAGTTGCAGGACGTGGTGCTAAATGTTTCTGTGCCTCTGCCGGAAAAAATTGCCTCCGGAGAATACATCCTTGAGCTTGAAGTGGTTGATATGAATGCTGATGAACCGACGACTTCTGTGAAAAAACTTGAGCTGAATGTGGAGGCGCAGGAGAAAAAAAGGGGCGAGAATAAATAAAAAACGGAGCGCGTCCGCGTGACCCGACTCCGTTTGGTTTATAAAACTATACAAGGATTTTTATTTTGGCCTTCTATAACTGGCGGGAACAAAACCGCGACTCCTATTCTTCTCATGGAAAAACGCCCTCTTATGAGAATGCGCCGGTTTATCAAAAATACAATGCTGGAGAACCTGTTTCCGTTACGAACCTTCTGCAAAACTTGAAAGGCGTGGTCGAGAGCGCCTTTTCTGGAACTTTACGCGTTGTCGGCGAGGTTTCTACTCTGAGTTTATCGAAACATTGTTATTTCGTCTTGAAGGATGCGGGGGCTGTCCTGTCTGTTTCTATTTGGAAATCTTTCTATGATAAGTTGCCCTTCAAATTGCAAATCGGTATGAAAGTCGTTTGTACTGGAAGGCTCAATGTCTATCCTCCTCAAGGTAAAGTTAGTTTAATTGTTACGAACGTTGAACCTGTTGGCGTTGGGGCGTATCAGTTAGCTTTAAAACAGCTCGAGGCAAAATTGAGAAGAGAGGGGCTCTTTGACCCCGCTAGGAAAAGACCTATCCCAAAAATGGTAAGACGCGTCGGGGTGGCTACGAGCCTTAACGGCGCCGCGTTGCGAGACTTTGTGGTGACGCTGGGAAAAAGATGTAAGAGAATTGACGTCGTTATCGCTCAGACAAAGGTGCAAGGCGAGGACGCCGCCAACGACGTCGTAAAGGCTTTGCGTATGTTGAACGATTTAGCGGAGCCTTTGAAACTCGACGTTATCGCGCTAATTCGCGGTGGGGGAAGCGTCGAAGACTTATGGACTTTTAACTTGGAACCCGTTGTGCGCGCTGTCGCTAATTCAAAATTGCCTGTTGTTACCGGAATTGGACATGAAATCGACAATTCTCTATGTGATTTGGCCGCTGATTTACACGCCGTTACTCCCACTGCCGCCGCTGAACGAATTGCTATCGAAGATTCTGTTTTTGCCGCTACTCTCGACGACTGGGAGAGACGTATGAATCTGCGTATGGAACAACGCGTCAAATTTGCGAGGGAACGACTTGACTCCATCGCAAAAAGTCGCGTCTTTACCGATCCGTTCGAGACAATCTATGGAAAAAGAAGTAAACTCCTCGACGAATTGGAAATGAGACTCACAAACTCGATTGAAAGAAAAATTGCGAATGTTCAGCGGCTTTGCGACGTACTTAAGGAACGGCTTACTGGTCGCGATCCAAAAGCTATTCTCGCGCGTGGATATTCCTTTACGCAACGCGCTGATGATATGAAAATTCTTCGCTCGCCGGACGACGTCAAAGTGGGACAGGTTATTGAAACGACGTTAGCCCAAGGAAAAATTCGTAGCGTGGTAATCGAATGAATTGACGATAATTATCCCTGTCCTTTAATTCTGTTTGGGATTCCGATAAAAAATATCATTGTAATCCTTTAGCTTTTCATCGCTTCTGCCCTTCTTTGGGATTGTGCGCGTTTTCTTGATAGCGCGAAGGGGCGACCGGAGGGTTCGGCGCCGATACCGCAGATACTGAGCCGGAATTGTCGCGACCAAAGGCTTGGCGGGGACCGCGGGCTCGTCGACCGCCGCCTTCTTCCTTCAACTCATCGCGGACTTCCTGTTGCGTCATGCGAAGTTCGCGTTCAAATTTCAAACGCTTTAGAGCGTAGTCTAAAACGCCAATTGCCAAAAGCGTTCCACAAAGAGAATAGATAAATCGTTTGAAGAAACCGCACGCGAAAAGAATTATCTGGGGTAACGAACCGTTGGAAAGACTCAATAACGTTTCAAAATTACTGCGGATTAACAACGTTGCCACGCCTGCCAAAATGAAAAATTTGATAAACCCAAAAATAATCTGGACGAGTGTGTCTAACGAAAATACCTTGGAAAAATTCTTAGATGGATTGATTCGTTCTAACTTGGGCGCGATATTGGTCGGTATAAAGACGAACCCTGTTTGTAATACGTTTAAACCTACCGACGCGCCTACTATCGCAAAAAGAAAAAAAAGTAACTTGCTAAACGCTTGCATGATGCGTGAAACGAAATAAGCGGAAAAAGAAACGGCGTCTGTTTGAAGGGCAAAGTCTTGGGATAAAGAAGAACGTACGAGCTCTAGGGCGTATTCGCCGTTGTTCTCAAAAGATAACGATAAAAGTAACGTGGAGAGAAGAAGACAACCGCCTGCTACAAGATCTTGGCTCTTAACTATGCGGCCTTTTTTACGAGCTTCTTGACGCCGTTTGGGCGTCGCCTGTTCTGTCCGCTCTTGATCTGAATCCGCCATCGCGCGATCTCGCAAAATACTCGGGTATGGGAATAACGTTGTGGAAAAAATACGTCCTCACTCGCGATTATGTTACTTTTTTAGACGTCAGACGTCTAGACCGCTAGCGATGAAGAAAAGACTAAATACTAAAAATTTATTTTGCCCCCCTTGAAAAGATTAGGGCTCGTATTAAAATTCTGCCATAGCTGTTGAGAGCTTATTGCTTTCGATTAGTACCATGGGGTTGTAGCTCAATTGGTTAGAGTCCCGGACTGTCGATCCGGTGGTTGCGGGTTCGATTCCCGTCAACCTCGCTTGGTCTTTGCTTTCGTCAGATGTTCTGTTGAATGTCTGTGTGGGGTTGTAGCTCAATTGGTTAGAGTCCCGGACTGTCGATCCGGTGGTTGCGGG
>CAYUUL010000002.1:120508-147141 GCA_964447865.1 uncultured Planctomycetaceae bacterium
TTCGATTCCCGTCAACCTCGCTTACAAGGGAACCTTCGCGGTTCCTTTTTTTGTCTTGAGGTTTTTTCTTTCGATTTTCTCTATCTTGCGTTGGTGTTCTCTTGCGCGAATTATGAACTTTCAAATGCGCGTACTTGAAAAAGGATTTTGCTCGCGATATAATACTTTAATGTGTCGTTAGACGTCAATATTTCCCGGAACGCCGAAACTCTCCTCCTTAGAGAATTCGCGTGGGATCTTCGCGCGATCATCTGGGCGAGCTTCGAAATATCGTCGACGATTGGGATTGGCCTATGATCTGCTTTTAGGAAATATAAGGGAAAAATAGTGAACGAAAAAAAATTGCCCTCGTCCTTGGAACGCGCCCGTATGGCTGCGCGAATCATTGTCGAAAATAAAGGTGAGGACGTTAGAATTCTTGATCTGCGCGAAATTACGCAAGCGTTCGACTTTTTCGTCATCGGTTCCGGGACAAGCCGACGTCAACTGCATGCGATTAGCGATGAAATTGACGACGTCTTTGAAAAAAAACTCGGCGATACGCGAAAAAGCGTCTCCGGTTATCAAGAAAGCCGCTGGGTTGTGCTTGATTATGGCGACGTCGTCGTCCACCTCTTTGAACCGGAAACGCGCGATTTTTATGCGCTCGAAGATCTTTGGGGAAAAGGGAAAGAAATCGCCCTCGACGAAAATGAGGAAAACAAAATTTCGTGCGACGAAAATCTCGTTCAAAATAACAACCATGAGGTTGTACAAGAAGAAAATGAAGAGAGAGAGGGAATCGCGAAATGAATATATTAAAAAACATTGCGGCGCGGTTCTCGAAGGCTTTGGAAGCGATCGGGGTGGAACCTGCGCAATATCTTGATCTCATTCGTCCGAGCCAAGATACAAAATTCGGGGATTTTCAAGCGAACTTTGCGATGCCGCTTGGAAAAAAATTGGGAAAAAAACCGCGCGACGTGGCAGTTGAGATTGTTGCAAATCTGGATTACGCCGATTTCTTGGAAACGCCTGAAATTGCTGGTCCAGGGTTTATAAACCTCAGAGTTAAAAATGAATATCTTGCCGCTCTGGTTCAAAAGGAAGCGGGGGATGAGCGTCTTGGCGTTGAAAAAGTGGAAAAACCGCGTAAATTCATTCTGGACTATTCCGGACCGAATGTCGCTAAGCCTTTGCACGTTGGACATATTCGTTCTACGATGATCGGATATTCAAACGCTCAAATTCTTCGATTCTTAGGAAATGAAGTTATTGCCGATAATCACCTCGGGGATTGGGGGACCCAATTCGGAATGATTATCTATGGCTATCGAAACTTTCTTGATCAAAAGGCTTATGAACAAGATCCTGTGCAAGAGTTGGCGCGTTTGTACCGTCTGACTCGACAACTTGTCGATTACCAGGCTGCGAAGAAAAGTTTGCCCGCTCTGCAGAATCAATTCGATTCCGCGAAAATCGTTCTGGATTCGCAAAAATCAAAGTGTGCCGAAGCAAAAGCCAAAGATGACGCTGAGAAGTCTAAAGAAACGAAAGACGCGTTAAAGAAAGCGAATAAAGAACGAGAACGGTTGGCGAAAGCTTTGGACGTTCTTCAGGAAAAAATCGATTCCGCCGTAACTAAAATCAATGCGGTCGAAAATGAGCCTGAGCTCGTGAAACTTGCCGCGTCGAGAGAATCTATCGGCGTCGACGTGTTGAATGAAACCTCGAAACTTCACCATGGCGACGAGGCAAACTTGGCCCTCTGGAAACAGATTATGCCGCAATGTCTTGCGGAAGTTGACCAAATCTATAAAAGGTTGGGCGTCTCTTTTGACAAAACGTTGGGGGAAAGTTTCTACAACGATCGACTTGGACCTTTGGTGGAAAGATTAAAGAAGGAGGGCGTCGCAAAGGAAACGGAAGGCGCGATCGGTATCTTCTTTGAAGATTCAGATATTCCTATGCTTATTCAAAAGACGGACGGAGCTTTCTTGTACGCTACGACCGATCTGGCAACGCTCGAATATCGTCGTGACGCCTTTAAACCTGACGTCATTGTTTATGTTACCGACTTCCGACAAACTTTACACTTCGAATTGCTTTTTAAAGCGGCGAAACTAATTGGCATGGGAAATGTTGAATTGGCCCACGTTAAGTTTGGCACGGTGCTCGGCGATGATGGAAAACCCTTCAAAACTCGCGCCGGTGACGCCGTCGGATTAAAATCCTTGCTAGACGAGGCCGAACTTCGCGCCGCCGCCATCATTGAGGCAAACGACGCCTTGCGTGAACCGCAAGATAAGTTTCCGGAGGATGAAAAAAGGGAAACGGCCCGAAGGGTTGGTATTGGCGCGCTTGTCTATGCCGACTTGTCGCAAAATCGTGAAAGCGATTATGTTTTCAGTTACGACAAAATGCTTGCTATGAATGGAAATACCGCGACTTATATGCAATATGCCTATGCTCGCGCGCGTTCTATTTTCGCGAAAGGCGGCGTCGACGTTGAGGCTTTGAGAAATGACTTTGCCAACGGAAACAAAAAGTTGTTCCTGGGGGCCCCTGAGGAACGCGCCTTGGCTTTCGAATTGACGAATTTCCAATCTGCGTTAGAAACCGTTGTGAAAGACTATCGTCCGAACTGGTTGACTGCTTATCTCTATGGGTTGGCGAACAAATATTCGTCTTTCTTTGAAAAGTGTCCTGTGCTTAAAGTTGAAGACGAAAACGTCAAGGCAAGTCGACTTCTCCTTTGTGATTTGACTGCGAGAACCATTGCTAAGGGACTTTCTTTGCTTGGTATTCAGACTGTTGAACGTATGTGATTCTTCTCGGTCGCCGCGCCTTATTTTTTAGGCGTTGGCGCCCGTTTTTTTGCGTCGATTCGGACGCGTCGTCCTTCTTAGAGGTTTACAATGAAACCCTTGAACTTTATTTCTAAATTTGCCGTCCTTCTCGGCTTGATGGTGGTTTGCGCTTCTATTGGGCGCGCGCAAGAGCCTGTGCAAGTTGTGCCGACGACCGCCGACGGATTCGCTTGGTATGACGCGACTCAATGGCCCGTCGAAAACAAAAAATGGAATGACGTCGGTCGGTACTTCGCCAGGTTTCCTGAACGCGCTAAAGGAAAGGTGACTGACGCCGTCTGGAATTTGTCGCAACACTCGGCTGGGGAAATTGTGCGCTTTAAAACAAACGCCGATACTATTAAAGTGCGGTTCAACTTGTATAGCGGCGGCTTGGCTATGCCGCATATGCCCGCAACTGGAGTCTCGGGGTTTGATCTCTATTCCTTTGACGAAAACTCCGGGAAGTGGTTGTGGGTCGCCTGTACTCAAGCGACGAAAAAGGAAGACGAAAAAACCTGGATTTCCGGTATCGGAAATAAAATGAGAGACTTTATCGTCTATCTCCCCCTGTATAACGGAGTCGACGCGCTCTCCATTGGCGTGCCCGAAGGAAGTGAATTTGTCGCGATTGCGCCAAGAAAAGACAAGCCGATTGTCTATTACGGAACTTCAATCGCGCATGGCGGCTGCGCTTCGCGTCCTGGTAATTGTTATACCGCGATGCTTGATCGTAGGCTCAATATCCCCGTCGTAAACCTCGGGTTTTCCGGCTCTGCGCGTATGGAAATTGAGGTCGCTGAACTCATGGCGGAAATTGATGCTGAAATTTATGTTATTGACGCCTTGCCGAACATGACTCCGGACTTGGTTGCCGAACGGTGCGTCCCCTTTGTCAAAAAAATTCGCGAATCTCATCCAACGACCCCTATCTTACTTGTCGAAGATCGGTGTATGTCATATTCGTGGATCAAACCAAGTCAGCAGGAATTTCATGCTAAGAACCAGGCGGAATTGAAAAAGGCTTACGAAGAACTTAAAGTCGACGATCCAAATCTTTATTACCTGGAATCGAAGAATATTTTAGGGGAAGATTTAGACTTTGACGGCACTGTCGACGGGTCGCACCCGAACGATCTCGGAATGTGGAGACAAGCGAATGCGTTAGAAGCAACGCTTAGACCGATCTTGGATAAAGTGCGCGCGAAATAAACTGTGCGCCCTTGATTTATTCGTCTCGAGTTGACTTTCGGGTCAACGTAAAAACTGTATTTAAGTTGCTTAAGTGGTTTCGACTTTGTCGGAACCGTTTTTTCACTCGCGGCGCAAGGCGACCGCTGACTATTATTAGATAAGGTCTTAGAATGAAAATCTCAAATTTGCTTGCCTTGTTTGCGGCTGTTTTTAGCGCTTTTGCCGCCCTAAACGTCGCCTTGGCGGAGGATAATTCCTGTGAATTTCGCGTCATGTCGTTTAATATTCGTATGGCGGGCGGTAGCGACGGCGACAATAATTGGGAATTTCGCGCCGATACGTTGCTTGACGTTATAAGGGAAAACGATCCGTTACTCCTCGGCGTTCAGGAAGCTTTGCCTGTTCAGATGAAATTTTTGAAGGAAAAACTTGCTGATTACCGCTGTATTGGCGTCGGCCGTGAAGACGGAAAAGAAAAAGGGGAAACTATGGCGATCTTCTATAAGAAAGACATGGTTGAACTTCTCGATAGCGGTACTTTTTGGCTGAGCAAAACTCCTGAAACCCCGAGTAAAGGGTGGGACGCAGCATGCCATCGAACTGTTACCTGGGGAAAATTCAAGTGCCTGAAAACTGGTAAAACTTTCTGTTACGCGAATACCCATCTCGACCATGTCGGAACTGTCGCTCGTACTGAGGGCGCAAAGTTGATTCTTCGTAGAATGAATAAAATTGCCGATGGAAGCGCCCCGTTCTTTGTCTCGGGTGATTTCAATATTTCCGATAAATGCGACGCTTACGTTACTATTACTTCGGGCGTCGACGATATTCCAGGATTGCGCGATGCAAACAAAGTCGCAAAAGAACGTGACGCAGCGCAGGAATATACCTTCACGAATTGGGGAAAGGTGACGCCGGAGAAGGGTGAGATCATTGACTTCATTTTTGTCAACGATAAAGTCGACGTCAAGAAATTTAAGATTAATCCTGTTAAACATTCGAACGGACGTTGCGCTAGCGACCACGTTTCTATTGTCGCCACGATCGCTATTTGAGCGCGTGTGATTGGGTTGACTCGGCTGAGCGATTCCGGCTTCGGCGTCGCTCGCGCCTTATGATATAAAGGACTTGGAATGTCTCGAAACTTTTTATTTGTCCTGGCGGTTGCGACCTTCTTAGGCGCCTCGCTTTCTCACTTTGCTCATGCTTATGCAAATGAACCTCGTACGGAAAAAGACCTCTTTCCTAAAAACGCGACGATCCTTTTCCAGGGAGATTCGATCACTGATGGAAATCGGGGAAGATCCCTTGATCCCAACCATATTCTTGGACATGGATATGCGTTTTGGTTAGCTTCTACTCTCGGTGGTCATAACCCGGAAATGAACTGGTCCTTTCTAAATCGCGGCGTGAGCGGCGATACCGTCTTGAAAATGCGCGCTCGTTGGGACGCCGACGCCGTCGCTATTCATCCGGATGTATTGAGTATTATGATCGGGGTAAACGATTATTACTCTGGCGTGTCTGCTGATGAATATCGCGCCGCTTACGACGAATTACTCGCTTACACAAAAGAAAAGTTGCCTAATACGAAGTTGATTATCATCGAACCGTTTGCCACGAAAAAATCTCCAAAAAATCCTGACGCTAATATGAATGATTATCAAAACGCCGCGCGGGATTTGGCGCAAAAATACGGCGCTGTGTATGTGGAAACTCAAAAAATGTTTGACGAGCATATTGCGAACGAACCAGGCGAGAACTACTGGATCTGGGATGGGGTGCATCCTACTTATAACGGACACTGGTTGCTCTCTAACGCATGGTTAGAAGCTGTTTTAAATGCAAAATAAGTAAATTCAGTAACGTGTTAGCCCCTTCTTTGGAACAGAAAGTTTTCTCGTGCCTCATACAATTGCGCAAGAACCAGACCTTCTACAACTTATTCTCGTCTTTATTGTTGGCGCCCTCTTGGCCGCTCTCGCCAACTGTTGCGTTGACCGGCTCGACTGGGTTCAACGCTTTCGCTCGCCGTGGAGACCGTTTCCAAAAGATATTAGGGAGAAGGGGATTACTCCAAAACGAACGTGGAGCGACAGAATACCTGTTTGGGGTTGGGTCAGATTGTCGCGTTTCGCTTTTGAAAATACCAAAAACGACCAAAAAAATTTAGCGGGGAAAAAACATTCCTCTCCCGATTCTTCAACTTATGCCTACGCTTGGATTCCCGGGTGGGAATCGCGTTTTTTCTGGGTAAGGCCCGCGCTAGTTGAAATCTTCTTTGCCTTTTTAATTACTTGGAGATTCAATTATTGGGCGTCGCTACTAGGCGATGCTCCTTGTGGACCCTTTTCCTTAGCCTTGGTGGTTTGGATTGGGGAAACGCTACTGTTTTGGCTCGCTTTGGCCGCTTCGCTTGTCGACTTAGATGACTATGTTATCCCCGACGCGCTTATTTTACCCGGCGTCATTTTAGCCCTCGCCTTTGCCGCCGCGGTTCCAAGAGCCCTCGCGCCGCCAATCAATATGCCGATTATTTGGCCGCTTGATCTCGCGGGGGAACAGGGGACTTTCTCGTTTGCCGCTTTTGCCGCGAACTTGCTGCAATGTAACGACCTCGAACCTACTTTGAATGCCGTGCGCGTACTAGTCGGGGGTGTTTTGACGCTCGTTTGGTCTTTTTGGGCTTTTGCTGTGCTTGATCGAAGATTCTATTGGAGATTCGGGTTTAAACGTGCGTGCGCTCTCTTTTTCCGGAGAATTAGGCGATCTGTGTTGACTCCGTACGTCGTCGCGTTTTGGGTGGTTGGACTTATGGCGATTTGGGGAGTCGTGTGGAACTGCGCTTCTCTTGCTCGGGAAAACGCCTATTCTTTCAATTCGCTTGACGCTTTGGCAAACGCCTTTGTGGGACTGCTTGTTGGCGCCGGTTTGATTTGGATGGTTCGATTGATCGGAGGACTCGCCCTCGGCGTCGAGGCTATGGGGTTTGGAGACGTCGTTTTGACTGCAATGCTGGGAGCCTTCATTGGATGGCAGGGCGTCGTCGCCGTCTTCTTCTTAGCTCCTTTTTTTGGACTCGTCTTTGGGCTGTTGAGAAGATGGGTCAATACTGCGCCGGAAATCCCTTATGGACCTTTCCTTTGTCTCGCGACTCTGCTCTATGTCATACGTCGAGAACAATTCAACGCGCTCTTGGCTCCATACTTCGGCGACCCCTTGTTTGTACTGGCGTTGGGATGCGTTGGTTTCGGCTTATTGGCTGCCGCTTTGTTCGCCTTGAGATTATTCAAACGCATGAGGAATCGTGGTTAACCCCGCCATTTAGCGACTTGACAAAAGCCTTGCCTTGGCGGACGTCGGAAAATAAATGGTCTGGTTTTGTGGATGGAATAACGCTATAATTCGCATTCGGTGTTTTGGACGTTTCGCCGATTGGATGATTTTCAAGGATGATTTAAAGGTATGCGTTGGTCTGATAAAAGGAGTCGAGCGCTTGCGCTGGGACTCGTAATCGCGTCTGGATTGGCGATTACGGGGAGCGGGTGTCGACATGTCCCTTTCTATCGTATGACGAATCGTGTCTCGCAAAGTTTGGCCCTCAGTCGTGAAGGTATCGCGGCGTATGAACGCGGCGACTTGGAAATTGCCGAAGAAAAACTTGCCGACGCCGTCGAGTTAAATGATTCCGACGTCGAAACATGTCGGTTCTACGGAGAAACTCTATGGAAAAGAGGAAAACGCGTGCGTGCCATGGACGTGTTGCGCGTCGCCGCTGATAAACATGGCGCTGTTGATTCACAAATCTCTTTATATCGATCGCTCGGAGAAAAAGCCCTCGTGGTTGAACGACCCGATCAAACTTTGATTTGGGCTAATAAAATTGTTGATTCTTCGCCAAAAATTGCCGACGGCTGGAAACTGAGAGGAAAAGCGTATTGCGCGCTCGGAGAGAAAAAAGCTGCCTTAGCCGATTTCAGACGCGCTGTCTACTATGAACCTAACGATAGAGAATTGTTAATGGAAATTGCTTCCATTCAAAATGAAATAGGCGACTATGACTCTGCTTTGGCTACTTGGCAATATCTTGAACAGTTTTATCCCACTAATCGCGAACCTGCCGAGGTCTTTGCAGGAAAAGGAGCCGCTTATTCCGGGTTAGGACTGCTGGAGGACGCGCAAAATGCCTACGAAATCGCGGTTCGATACGCGCCTGAACAGGCTGAATACAAAATGAAACTCGCTCAGACTGCTCTCATGAGAAAAGATTTTAAACGCGCAAACGACGTACTCGCTGACGCCGTAAAATTTATGCCGGAAAACGTCGATTTGAGAAACATGTTGCAACTCGTGCAAAAGGAAAATGCTCAACAGGTGGCCGACGTAGGTCTCGACACAAGGCGCTTCCGATAAAAAAAACATATGCGGAAAGTTTTGAATACGTAAAAATTGGGGGACAATCGGTACGCGACGATAATCCGTCGCTATTCTGAACCTTTTTTCTTATTATTTTTACCGTTAGCCCTTGAAAACACACTTCCTCTCTGTTTTAATCTAGCGTGGATTTTGCCCATTTTCCATAATTCTACGCGTTTCCGATTAGGTCCAGGTTGGACTATAGGCGAATGCGTTGATTTCGATGGTTAATATATTTTAGATAAAAATAAGGGGTTGGTAATGCATCGTTCGTTCTTAATGTGGGGCGTTTGCGCTCTAGGTTTGGGGCTCGCAGGTACCGCTGCGCTGACTGCTGAGGAACAGAAAACGCCGCAGTGGCAGAAAATTGTCGTTTGCGATAAGTTTCGAAGCGAAGGCGCCGCTTTTGGGGACTTTAATAAAGACGGCGTCATGGATGTTGTTTCTGGACATATTTGGTATGAAGGTCCGGACTTCAAAAAAGAACATCAGTTTATGAAAGGGGAAGATTCGTACGATCCGGAAGGTTATTCAAACTCCTTTGTAAATTTCACCGACGATATTGACGGCGACGGATGGACCGACGTCATTATTTGTCCACACCCTGGAACCGATGGGTGTTGGTATAAAAATCCACAAAACAAAAGCGATGGGTTCTGGGAAGAGTTGCCTTCCACTATTGAGCTCGGAAATGAGTCGCAAGCGTGGGAAGACGTAAACGGTGACGGTAAAAAGGAACTCGTTTTTAATCGTAATAATAAGTACGGGTTCTGTGTGCCTAATGATAAGGAACCTTGGACGTTTGTCGCCGTCTCGCCCGACGATCCAAAATACCAACGATATTTCCATGGAAATGGGTGTGGCGATATTAATGGGGATGGTCGCGTCGATCTACTCGAAATGAACGGTTGGTGGGAACAACCGGAAGATATAAATAACGTGCCTTGGAAACTCCATGAATTTAAATTCGCCGACGCCGCTTCAAATATTCTTGTGTACGATTTCAACGGCGATGGCTTGAACGACGTCTTTACCGCTTGGCACTGCCACCTCTACGGACTAGTCTGCTGGATTCAAAAGAGAACTGCGGATGGGGAAATTTCCTTTGAGCCAAATTGGATCATTCCAACCGAACCAGACGACGCTTTCTTCCCAAAAATTAGCCAACTGCACTCTATGGCTTTGGCTGATTGTAACGGCGACGGCGTTATGGACGTTGTTACGGGGAAAAGATGGCTCGCTCACGGATCAAACGGCGACGTCGGCGCTCTTGATACGCCGTATCTGTTATGGTGGGAAACTGTTCGTGGGGAAAATGGGAACGTCTCGTTTAAATGCCACGTTATTGACGATGATTCCGGAGTCGGTACGCAAGTCTTGACGCAAGATATTAACGGTGATAACGTCCCGGATATCTTGGTTGGAAATAAAAAAGGGTGCTTCCTCTTCTTGAGCAAGTGAATTGTAAGACCCGGCTTTTTCTCTCGAAATACGTCGGGTTGATTTAGTTATTTATGGGTACGCTTATGTTAAATTTGCTTTTTGCGCAGGCGGGCGACGCGGCGGAAACCGTTGTCGACTCCGTTGAAAAAGTCGCTGCTGAAGTCGCGTCTGTCGCGCCTTCGATTTTGACTGGCGACTACGTCGTGTTCTTCCTTTTTCTAGCCGCCGTTATCTTTGTCGCCTTTGGTATGAGCCGTAAATCTGGCGATAGTTCCGAAGACTACTTCCTCGCTGGGCGTGGACTGAAATGGTGGCTTATTGGCTTTTCACTCATTGCCGCCAATATTTCCGCCGAACAGTTCGTCGGAATGTCTGGGCAAGGAGCCGACTATATCGGATTGGCTGTTGCAAGTTACGAATGGATCGCCGCGCTCTCGCTCGTGATCGTTGCTTTCTTCTTCTTGCCAAAATTCCTCAAGGCCGGGATTTATACCATTCCAGAGTATCTGGAGTGTAGGTACAATAAGTCGGCTAGGCTCGTTATGTCCATCATGATGATGATCATGTTGGTCGTCGTCAACATTACCGTTGTTACTTATGCCGGGGCGAAAGCGTACTCCGGTTTCTTTGCCGAAGTCAACCCGAACCTCGATCTTAAGTTCTTCTGCTGGGTTATCGGGGTTATCGCCGCCGTCTATATTTTTGCCGGTGGGTTGAAAGCGTGCGCTTGGGCCGACTTGTTGCAAGGCTCTGCTCTTATTGTCGCAGGCGGCGTCGTTATGTTCTTCGCCATGAAACATCTGGGCCTTGCCGACCCAAATACTCTTGCGATTAACGCTGTAGGGGAAAATTCTGATAAATTCAATGAAACCCTTACCAGTTTGCAAGGCGCTGGCGCCTGGGAAAGATTCAATATTTTAAACGCTTCAAAAATGCGTATGAATCTTCCTTCCTGGGACTTGATCATTCCTGTTACCTCGCTTATCTTGGCTATCTGGATCCCGAACCTCTATTATTGGGGTTTGAACCAATACATTATTCAACGTACTCTTGGGTCGAAAACGCTCGGTGAAGGTCAAAAAGGGTTGATCTTTGCCGCCTTCATGAAGCTCCTCATCCCGTTCATCGTCCTGTTACCCGGACTTATCGCCTTCAACTTGTATGCCGATGAAATGCACGCAAGCGCGACGAAAAGCTCGCAAGTCGAACTCGATCGTTTCGCTAGCGAAGACAAAGGAGAAGAACTCTTCAACTTCAATCGTAGCTTTGCGTTGTATGATGAAGCCACTGCTACGGCTATGCTCGAATACAATGCGCAAAAACTCGGCGTCGACGTCCCGACTTTGCCAAAAGGCGAAAAAATGGCCGCCCCTGACAGATTGGAGCAACAACTTAACGCCTTGAAAAAATTGCCCGCCGCGAAAAACGCTAAATTCAGCGCTACTACCGTTAGCGGTTATGATACCGACAGCGCGCTCTCGCTACTTATGGCGCACGTCATTCCGTCAAACGGTTTCAAAGGGTTTATGCTTGCGGCTCTGCTCGGCGCTATTATTAGTTCCGTCGCCGCTATGTTGAACGCAGCCTCCACGATCTTCACGATGGATCTCTATAACAACTGCCTCAAGAAAAGCTCCGACGCTATTGCTGAAGCCGCGAGACAAAAGAAACTCGTCTTGGTTGGACGTGTTACCGTTGTCATTTTCGCTTTGATCGGATGCCTCGTCGCTCCTATCTGGGCTGATCCAAAATACGGCGGCGTCTTCAAAGCGATCCAGGAATTCCAAGGCTACATTAGCCCCGGTATTTTTGCCGCCTTCGTTATCGGGTTCTGGATGAAGAAGGCTCCGAACTTCTACGGACTCGTGGCCCTTATCGGATGCCCGATCCTTTACGGCGGTTTGGCTATTGCTTATCCAAACCTTGACTTCCTCAATCGTATGGCGGTTACCTTCATCGTCTTGATTGCTCTCGCTTTTGTCTTCCGCGTTGTTTGCCCAAGAAAAGAAGCCTTTGTGCAACACGTGCCGGAATATCCTACGAACGAAGCCGTACAGGCGGAACTCGCGACTGCGCTTGCTGGCGCCGCGTCCGAAGAAGAAAAACAAAAGCTCAACGCGGTTTATGCTCGCAAGATGACCGTCGAAAAGTGGGCCGACTTCATGAAATCCTCAAAGGGCGCTCTTGTCTGTGGATTGATCGTTGTCGTCGTGACCATTCTCCTTTACCTCAAGTACTGGGATTGGCAAAGCCCAATGTTCTAATCGTTGACTACGATTAAAACCGTGTGGAAATAAATAAAAACGCCGATTCGAATTTTCTTCGGATCGGCGTTTTCTATTGAAATAACGCTTTGGGCGTAAAACGCTGGAGGTTCTTTAAATCTTCGCGTAAAACGCCAGGTTACGATGATACTTTAGCGACTCATTGTAGGATCGTAAAGATTGGCGCGCCGTTCTCGTCGTTACGATATTCGATTGTATGAACGCCTACGCAAGCTTCTGGAACCGTCCACTTGTCGAGATTACCCGTCGATGGATTATAAACGCGAAGTTCATACTTAATTTGAGGCGGAATCTTCGCTACGATTGTCAACGTCTGATTTTCCGCGTTCCAAGTCTCGCTCTCTATGTCGACGATCCCTTGGGTTATATGGCGCGAAGTACTGAGAAGTATCGGGTGAGATTCGACTGCGCGAATGGCGAACACTTTGCACGTTTCTTTATCAAGCGTCGTTTGGAAGGTTGAGAAGGGTTCGACGAATTCGTCGTTCCAGAAATCATAACCAACGTATTTCTCTATTCGTTGACCGTCTGAGGTGGTCGTGGGAAGACCAAGACGCTCGGGGGTATATTCGAATTTAGCGCCGTCGCCGTCATGCCAGTTAAATAATGCTACAACGTCTCTGCGAACGCCTGTCGATTCGTCTGTCAATATCCAGGTGCGCGCTAAGTCTTGTTCGAAAAGATCTACCGGCCGAACGTTCGTTTTAAAATGATTTGGGATTGTTTTACGAACAAGGTCGACGCGCGTCTCGTCATAGTCGGGAATCCAGTCGCTCAACGCGTAAAGTTGGCCGGATATCGACGCCCATGTCGCCGATACTTGAGCGTGTTTGAGAGGAATGGACGTTCGAACGTAAACGGGGTCGGGATCGTTGTACCAAACGCGACCATTATAGAAATAACGATTGCTACCGCGCCAGGGTCCTGTGCAGATGCCGTTCCAACTCGCGCCGTTGTCGGGCCCTACGCGCATACCGTCGACCAATCCGTAAGACGCCGCGAGTACTCGCATGTTTTGAGATACGTTGCAACCTAAAATGAACGTGTCTTTCGCCGTATCGCGTACAAGCTGGAGACCTGTCCGGAAGGTTTCTACGTTCGTACGCGTTGGATCGTAAAAAATCTGATTTCCCATATCGTCCGGCGTATATTCATCGTCAACGTAAAGTTGTTCGATCGCGCCGGCAACCCACATCCCGTCTATCTTGATGAATTTATAACCCCAGTCCTGGGTTATACGTCTAACAATATCTTCTACGTAAGAAAGCGCTTTAGGATTCGTCATGTCAAGCGACGTCCCGCCCCAATACGTTTCATAAGGCGCGCCTTTCTTTTGATTGATACTCGAAAAACGTCGGGTATTCTTTTGACCTGCTTCAGGATAATCGATTGCGCTACGTACGAAAAGGTCTTGTTTGTCCGACCAGTAAGGATCGTCAAAATTACCGGAGAAGGGCATGAACCAAAGGCCTGCGGCAAGTGCGTGAGAATTCAAGAAAGAAGACGTTGCTCCCATACCGCTGGGATAAGGTCCGTTCGGATTGTGGGTCGTGAAATTCTTGTTCGGACCGTTCTTAGAATTGCCTAATTGCCAACGGTCGTCGATTTGCACATATTGAAAACCAAACGCGCCAAATTTTTCTTCGATTGATTTGCCAAGTTCTTTCATGGCGTTCTCGTTGCACGCGCCCCCGTTCTTGTCGGAATACCATGTGCAATAACCGGTGACTGCCGATGGGTTGAGTTCGATCGAATAATAACGCGCAATTGAGTCGGCGTAGTTTTCCAAACCGAGACGGCAATCGTCAAATTCGCCTAAGACGAAACGCTCTGTAAATTTACGTCCTGCGTTTTCATAATGCCCAAAATCGAGTCGGGGAGTCATTGTGGGGATTCCCGCCTCGGTCTTATTCGAAAAAAGGACTCCGCCTGATTTCTCGCTCGTTATCCAACCGCCAACAACGCCAGCTCGCGTTGAAGGGTCTACTATCGAAAGAAATGTGTAACTACCCGCGTGTCCGTCGACTGCTTTTAGACCGCCTGTCCCGAATGCTTTAAGGTTTTCGAATGGGACTCCGTTAAAATTCGTCAACTCCCATGTGGGGAGTTCTTCGTTTTGCAATAGACCTTCAAGAGGGGCCTGATAATCGATTGTTACGAAACCTTTGTCCTGATAACTGTCTGAAAAAATGAGTTCCCAGCCGGAAGAAAGACTGAGTTTGAGTCCTGCGACTGAAATATCGGGGGGTTCGCCTACCGTCTTCGTTTGAATTTCTGTAAGACTTTTAACTTCTGAAAAGGTTACCGACGTCTTAGCGTATGGGTGTTGCGCCCCAGTACGCTTTAAAGTGATGACAAAGACGTCGCCTTGACGTTGAACGGAAATTTCATTCGAACCGAATGTCTGATGGACTTCAAACGCGTCGGACTCGATTACAATATCTTGGCTTGTTGTGGTAATCTCTCTTCCGAGAAAGCCGTCTTTAGCTTCGCTATAAAGGACGACGTCGTCTTGGGGCGCAAGCGACTTCTTGGCTTTCTTTGCTTTATCGGAAAGTTCTTGACGAATTGAGGCCTTGATAAGTGGAATAAGACGTTCTTCACCCGCGCGGTTCAAATGTAAACGGTCGCTTTGGAAAAGAGAAGGAATTCCCGCTCCGCTACCGTCGCTCGTAGGACCTGCAAAATCTATGTAGTAAAGATTGCTGTCAAATTCGGAAAGTGATTTGACTGCCGCGTTATATTTGCGGAAGGTTTCCCAATACGCCTGACGAGAAGCCGGCATGTGTAACGAACAGAAATGAACGACTAAATCGGGATTCACTGCGCGCATTTTGCGAAGAAAAGCTTGGAAGTCCGCAAAGACTCGTTCGGCGCTCTTGCCCGACGCGATATCGTTGCAACCGCAGAAAAAGACGATCCTGTTCGGTTTATGTTTGATCAACGCTCGATCGCATGCAAATTCAAGCCATTCTGATATTTGGGATCCGCCAAAGCCGCGGTTAACCGCGTGATATTCCGAAAAATCTGTCGGAATCTCTTTCCAGATCGTGAATGTTGAACTACCTACAAAAAAAGTCGTTTCGGACGTCGGAGGATTGGCTTGATCCTCTTTTTCGAAACGTTCCATATCGCGTTCGTACGGATGAGATTGGGCTTCTTGACAAAATGTTGTATAAATTCCAAGCGCGCAAAAGAAAAAGAGTAACGTTGCAAACGTCGAAACCCTTCTTTTGACGTTAGACGGTAAGGATTCTCTCATAAAAACGTCCTTCTAGTTAAATTTCTGGTTGTGAAATGAATACGTTTAGTCTGTATTTTTACGTATATCGTTAGGACAAAAGTTATCGTAACTTGAAAAAATAGTAAATTAACGCTGCGAGCGCCGCGATTGCGACGACGAATAATTTGCGCTTTAAAATTACCCAGAATGTCCCCGACCCATGAAGTGAACGCATTACTTCGTCGTAAGCTTGGACTATAGCCGAGTAGCGCTCGGAAGCTATATTGACGTCCTCATGAGTCGCCTTATTCCGCATCGTCGCGATAAAACGAATGCGCTTCTGAACCCTTTTCGGAATTTGGGTTTCTACCGACGATAACTTTTCATGAAGACCACGACCTTGCGCGTGATAGCGTGTCTCGAGAAGTTGCTCAAGCGTTTGGGTCATCTTAATAACTTTGGTGTAACGATCCACTGTTACCCTTTCTAAACTTTCTTGTCATGCGGTCGTTGGATAATTTATTGATTTCAACTTATTACATTCTAAAAATCGATTTTGAACAAATCAAGAACTACTATGCCGACTCCTCTATATACGCGACGATTTTTAACGCGGCGTAAAGATAATGTTGTCGCTCTCTTGACGCGGAAGGAACGAGGAACGGAAGAGAACTGGCGGCTTGCGTTAAACTCAATACCTGTCTTAAGTATAGCCAGATTTTTATAAAAGACGACTTTAGAATACTTTTTTCACTACGATAAGTTGCATAAGAGTTTAAAAAAACAAACAAAACGATTCTGGGAGAAAAGACGCTCTATCCGCTCATTGAATGACATAGGCTGCGACGTCGTCTAAATATACCTCGCCAACGCCTGAAAAGGCAAAGCGTACGCGCATTGGACCGTCGTTTGTTGATATCCGATAGAAGGCAAAACGCTTCCAACCGCAAGCCTTTTTAAATCGTAACGCTAAAGATTCGCCGCCTTGGTCGTCGTAGATTGTTACGCCGTCGACGGAATTCGTCAAATCTTCCGGAATCTTGATCCAGCCTTGTATACAAATCAATTGACCGACATGCGTGTCGAAACCTACTTCCAAAAATATGGCGGGACATTCCGCTTCCGCAGGAGGTTGGTTCGCGACCTGAGGATGGACAATTACGTTCAAACCAAATTGACCGGTATGTTTCGACTTCGCGTTGTAATAAACTTCGCCTGTAAGACCTATGGATGTGTCGAGATACGTCTGCCAACCGTCGCCCATTGCCGTCGAGGGACTTTCCATATCGCCGCCGCGGATCAAATTGGGTCCGCTCGATCGTAATTTCCCCGATACTAACTTCTCATAAAGCTCAAGGTAGACTGGCATGTCGTAAAATGACGTCGATAACGGGGTGACTGGACGCGCTATTTCCGTCGACGTCGCTTCCGTCCAAAAATCTCGCTCTATCTGACGAACTTCTCGCGTCGCTCGTTCTGCCGTTAGGTAAGCCTGAGACGCGTCGTGACGCCGCAAAGATTGTTCCGCGTCTTCAAGTTTTTCATACGCCCTGTCTAAAACTGGTCCTAAAAGGGGTGGTTCCGGAGAACGCTTAGTCGAACCGTGTTCCTTGAGACAACGGAGTTGATATACTGTTTGTTCATAAAGATCAAGGCGTTTGCGCGCAAGGTTGATCGCGAGTTCCGCGGATCTCTTGCCGAAGGCAAGCGCTTGTTCTGTCGCTTTTTGACTCAGAGAGTCTGATTGGGTAAAGAAGAGAAGCGTGTTCATTGAGCCTTCGTCGAGGGTGAATGAACTGCCGCCCGCCCGGCGTTTCGCCAATATCTTGCGTAACGCGCCTGGCGTCAAAAGGTCGGGAGAATAACTTTCCGGAGTCGAGATTGTTGCCGACCAGTTGTTGACTGCGTCCTGCCCCATGACGTACTGATTGTTGGCCGCGCAGGAAATCGGCGCGACTAAACTTGCGCGATGCGCTTTCAATACCAGAGCCCCAAGATCCGGCGACGACGTCTTGCGTATGGTTTTGTCCGCCCGACCGAGCGCAAACCATGTCGTCAAAAATTGAATTTCTAAATTGAGAGCCTCGAGCGCCGTGGAACGATATTGCGTCTTGTGATCTTTAGCGTCAAGGCGCGAGGTGGATGTGAAAAGAAGACCGCGACAACCGGCTCGCATCGAAAAACGTACGCTCTGGCGCATCTGTTCGTAAGAGACTACGCCGGGAGTCTCGTTGACCATTCCGAAATATTGACGTTGTTGGGAAGAACTGTAAGACGGTTGGGTCTGGATTTGGTTCCAGAGAGCCGCCGCTTTAGGAGTCGCGAATAAGTTGGAATAATTGAGCAACCATTCCCCATAATCGTTCATATCGAGAGAAGAAAGTAGGGGCTCGCGATCAAGAAGAATGACGTCCAATTTACTACCGGAGGTATATTCGCTGACTCCGTTATATATTGACGCCACGATTGGACGGTGGTAAGGATCCAACTTCTTGATCGTTTCGATCTTGCTCCTGTTGACTTCAACCTGATCGCGACGGAGACGCTTGCCAAGATCCCACATTAAGACTGGATCGTATACTGAATCTACCGGCGCCCCGCCAAAATACTCGTTCTGATTCGAAAGCGCGTTGGCGTTTGACGATGAAACAAGTTCGACTCCAAGAGGTGGTTGCGCGATCAACCAGATCCCTACCTCGTTCGCCTTGGCGAGCGTTTCCGATGTTGGCGTCTCGCGTAACCAGATCGCGTTGAAACCAAGACCCTTTAAATATTCAAATGGTTCGCCGTTATATTCAATCGCCCGAATTGAATATAATTTCTGTCCGTCCGAGGTGAGATTGCCGCTTTCGTGAACGTAAACGTTTGCCGTTAGTTTTTCTCCCTTATGGAAAAATCCGTATTCCGCCGCCGAAGTCGCGTCGTTGAGCGTGCCGCTTCCGGATATTAGATAGTCTACAGGGTGCATCGCGCTATATTGCGCGTCAAGAGACAGGTCTGAACTATTTTCGGAACTCCCAAATGCGGCTTGGGAAACCATGTGGCTAGACGTCGCCTCGTCGACAAAACCGGTTTGACCTACCTTGAGCGACGGCGCTAACGCCGAAGAGATTGAACGCTCTTTAGATGAGGCGCTCTGGGCAAGCGTCGTCTCGAAACCTGACAAAATGCCGTCGTCAAGCGGAAGGAAAAGTGAAGATTCCTGATAAGTCGGTTCTCCTACTGAGTTGAAAGCGGATCCAAAACCACGAGACGTCGATCGCGGAGAGCCGTTGGTTGACGACGACTTCGAATCTGTTGAAAAAGCAAGAATATTTTCGCCTGAAACTAAGGTTGACAATGCGGGGGAACCAAATTTCAATTTATATTTATTTGATTCGATTTTGGATTCGTCAATTGCGAACGGTTCTGTCCCGTATATGTCCGTTTGTTCCGCTGTGTCTTGCCAAAAAATGGGGGTTTGCGAGAGTTGAAGACGGCTGCTTAGAAGGTTTATTGGATCAAAACGTGCAAATCGTTCCGACGCTTGAAGCAATTCGGCGCTGGGACGGATATGCTCCGAGATTGTAAGATCGTCGATCCACAGCTGATAACGTCCGTATCGCGCTTCTGTCAGCAATACGATTTGACGTATATACGCGCAGGAACTGTCGACCGGCAACTTGTGTTCGCCGCGGATCGCCTGAACCGCGTCTTCTAGTGATTTGACCAATCCGTCGGGAAATCTTAATTTCTGCCACTCGCCAGGTTTCTCGTAACTGGAACCTACCGCCAAGGCCGTTAAAGGCGCGCCTGTGTCCGGACGTTTCGTCTTGGGGAATACTACCAACGCGGCTAGAGATACGCCGGGACGATCGCTGCGAACCCAGACTGTCGGATCTGTCTCATTGTATACGCTCGGATAATCGACGTAATGTCCAAAAACAATAACGCCGGGTTCCTCTACCTCGTATTTAATATATTCGGAACGCTCGTCGCCGTGGGCTTCCTGGTGGACGCGACGATGGGTCTCTATTTTCACTGAACCGTCTTGATAAAGATAACGCCAACTGATTCCTGGAGATTCAAATGTTTCCTTCCAGGCTGGTTCGCGTTTTTCCTCGGCAAAGCCGCGCGTATCGAGAAGATAACCGGAAAAACCGGTCGGCTTGCTCGGTTCTTCCGCTAACGCGCGAACGTACTGACTTGACAGAGTCAACACGATGCACGAAAGGATCATGAACGCGTCTCGAAGACGATGGTAAAACATAGAATTGCCGATGGGGTTGAGGAATAGGTCTCGTTGGAAACGAGATTCGTATTACAAAAACGCGGCAAATTATAATAATTTTCTAACTTGGAAACAAGGTCGGTTGGGATGCGGAATAATGCGCGCGACAAGAAAAAAAAAGAGCGAAAGCTTTTATACTTTCGCCCTTTGAAGGGAACCTTTTGAAACCCCGACGCTTGACGTCGAGGTCTGAGTTTTTTTTAGGCTTTTACCGAACTCATTTCGCCGCGTTCAAACCGGTCGCGAATTCTTCTTCTTCCTCTTGGATGATGATACGCGGGGTGACCGTCATCAACATACTCGTGGTTTCGCGACCAATCGCGCTGTTGGAGAAGAGACGCTTCAGGTAAGGAATCTTGCTCAGAATCGGGACGCCGCCTTCGTTACGACCTTCGCTCAGACGTTTGATACCGCCAAGCAACGCGGTGCCGCCGTCCGGAACGTTTACCGTCGTGTACACGGAGAAGCTGGACGTTACTGGTTCTTGGATCGTTGTGCCTTGGCGAACCACTTCAGCCGTATCGTTCGTCGTGCGCTCGTCCGTGATGCTTTGGAGAAGGCTATTGCCCTTGCTCGCGGACGTACTGTTCGTCGCGACGGAGTCGGTGCCTTCGAACTTAAATGTACGGTCGTTGTCCGTGATCTTGCAGAAGAAAGGAACAACCGTCATACGGACGTACTTGCGGTCGGGGGACGCGGTCGCTTGAACGGTCATGAATTGACCTTCGTTGATGACCGTCATGACCGGCTGTTGCGCTACTGCGAAGTCGCCGACTACCGGGATTACCGTGCTGACGTAAGGTACGCTCGTGTAGTCCATGATGCTCGCCGTTTGACCGTTGAACATTGTCACCTTCGGCGCTTGGAGTACGTTGGTGCGCGTATCGGATTCCGCCGCGCTGACGAAGAAGTAAGATTCTATGTCAGACAGAATCGCGAAACCAAGTTGCGCGCCTACCGATGGGTCGTAGTTGCCGAACTGCGGAACCGCGAGACCATAGCTGTTCTGCGAGAAGTTGATGTTCAAGTTGTCGGTATAAGGCTTGCCGCTGATGTTCGAGTCGCCAGAGTAGATACCGTACACGCCCTTCTTATTAGGCGTAAGCGTATCCGAATCGTCGTCCACGTCCGCGGAGGATCCGTTCGCCGCTTTGAAAGAAAGGTTCATGTTGACGCCGATCTTTTCAAAATATTCGTCGCTAATCGTGATGAACCGAACTTCTACCGCGACTTGAAGGTCGTTCAACGCTCGGAGCTTTTCAAGCAATTCGCGAATTTCCTCGTGGTTTTCTTCCGTTTGACGGATCGCCAACGTGTTGTTTAGCGAGAAGAACTGAGGATCGCCAACCGCGTCCCAGGATTCCTCGTCTCCAACAACCGTCGTGATCAGTTCGATCAGTTCGGAAGGATCGTTCATACTGCCGCCTTGACCGGTCGTGATTGGCGCCGCGCCGTTGTTCGACTGAATCTGAGCCGTAATATTAGGCGAAAGCAAGGTCGAATTCGAACCGAATACGCTCGAATTAAGTCCCGAAATCGTACTCGCGGAACCGTTGACGCCGCGATTTGCCGCTTGTTGATAAGCGCGATTGTAACCGGCTTCCATTGACAGCGGGGAGACCGCGTTGCCAAAGTTCGGAACGCCGATGACCAGGTCCGCGACTGGATAGTACTTGACGACCGTCTTGCTCGAACGTTTGTTCGCCGCTGTGATCGTAAGAACTTCGTCTTCCACAATGTACGAAAGACTGTAAGGCGCAAGCACGTGTTTGAGGTAGTTCTTCAACGAAATGTTGTTGAAGTTTGTCGCTACCGTCATGTCGCTCGTGACTCCAAGTTCGCTCAACGCGGCTTCGTCGATCATGATGTTCATACCGGTGCTGGTTCGGATGAAGTCAACGACCACGTCAAGCGGCGTGTCTTGATCGAAAGGCAACGAAACTTGCATCTCAAGTTTACGAAGAATTTCAAGGTCTGCTTCCGATCGGGTCGTGCCGGGGGAAAGTTCCTTACGATTCTTCGCTCGATTCCAAATATTAGCGTCGAACGCAAGAGGATTCGCGTCGTCTACTACTGAGAACGCGGAGTTTTCAACGTCGTTGAACGACTTCAATACGCGCTCGTTCTTGACTTCTTTGAGTTGATTGTTAAATGCAACCTGACCGCCAAGTTGCGCTTGTTGGTACATTTGAATTGCGACAACGTCGTTGTGGGAGTAATCGCGGCATTTCTTCGCCAAAAGTTTAGCTTCTTCATAACGACCCTCTTCCATAAGGTCGTTGAATTTCTCCGTATCTTCCGCAAGACGGTTTTGAATCTCGAGCTCGTTTTGACGTTTAGCGCGGATGTACTCGTCAACGTCGCGATTTTGGGTTTGAACCGCAATACGCGCGCCGTTCGCGTCAATGAATTTCTCCGTGTCCGCGATCGACATGTCGACCGTGTAGTTGTAGTGCGCTTTCAATGTGGCGTCAAGCGAGGATTCCTCAATCTCCTTACGAAGTTGTTTCAGATCCGCCAACGCTTCTTTAGGCGCTGTTTCGCGTACTTGATTTTGTTTCGCGATAAACGCGGAAATGTCGTTCTGCAACGCTTCCGGGGTCTGCGTAAGATCTATTCCCGTTTGGGATACGGAAACTTCAGGAGCCGCCGCGACTGGATTGTTCAACTTGGCGATCGAGTCGTTTATGTGACGCAACGTCGCTTGATCGAGTTCCGCTGAATAACGAAGCGCGTCGCGGTAGTTCGAAAGCGCCGAATCTACTTCGCCGCGGCTCGCCGCGTCATCCGCTTCTTGAACGTAAAGGTAACCGGCGCTCTCGCCTTGAGATACGCCCGGAACTGTCGCTTGGACCAGGCGTACGTTACTATCTTGCGCGCGAGAGGTCGCCATATCGCGAAGAAACTTGGCCGGAGAATCGCCGCCGGCAAAGGCGTTTTCGGGTACCCCAAGCTTTTGAATGTCGCGAACCATCGCTTCCGCGCGTTCCGCTTGACCGTTGGCCGCCAACGTTCGAGCTGTCTTCAATTGCGCTTGAATTGAAGATACTTGACGTTTCGTCGCTTCGGAAAGACCCGTCAACGGCGCAGACTTCAAGGTACTCGTCTGGCTTGCAAGACGATCGTCGGAAATGCGAGACTGAACCGATTCGAGATCCATCTTACGTCCAACTGTCGCGATGTCAAACGTGACGTTCAAATTACGCGCTTCGGAAACAAGAGCTTCCGCAGAATCAAGATCTTGACAACGACGAAGAGCTTCGGCTTGTTCAAGATAATTCTTGGCAAGATCGCGTTTCACCGCCTCGGTCATCCCTTGGGACTTCGCTGCGGCTTCGATCTTCTGATATTGTTCGATCAACGGAAAAACATATTCCGGTCGATCGCTCGCCGACGTGTAAGTCGCCTTCAGCGCCTTCGCTTCGTTCGCAAAGCGCGTCGCGGCTGTTACGTCGCGGCTCATCAACGAACGGCGTGCTTTCAGCAGGAGCTCCTGACTCCGAACAAGCGTCGGATAATCTGCGGCGCTCGAAGAGGCGCCGACGACTGCTGCCGTATTAACGGCCGAGGTTTGCGCGAATACGTTAGACGTTCCGCCGAGCGAGAATGCCGCCGAGCCAAAGCCCAGCGCAATCGCCAACAAACCGATCTGAATCTTTTTGGTTGGTTCCAACACGATACTCCTTTCGAGACTCGTAGTTATACGCTTAGTGTTACGAGTGGCGCCAATAGTCATCCCTGACCTCCCAGATTCTCCGGAAGAAAAATATCAGTGAAGTGTTAAAATCGTCTCGCGTTGTCGCGTTCAAGCGGCTCGGAAATCCCTTCGGCGTTCCGTCGCCGAAGACGCTGGGAAGCGTCGCGGTTACTGAGTGGCTTCAACTGGGCCGACAACGTGTTGCTGGCGACTTTGCTCCATCGAAAAACAAACTTTATTGATTCGATCTGAACGACATGTTCAGGTCGCTGTGAATCTCCTTGTGAACGCTAAAAAACGTCCCGGGGGAAAATCCACCAATTCCCCTATAACCGTAATCGAACGACAAACAGTTAGAGATTAGTGAATTTTCCATTCTGTACGCCGTTTTTTCGATTTTCTCGATTTTTTTGCCAAATCCCAGGTCCCTACAGGTGTAAGAAAAGGCGCAACCTATTTAGGCTGTCCAAAACCTACGGTTCTGACGTTCTGCTTTATCGGTATTTTAAGCAGAACTATTAAAAGGTTTTTTCACCTTCTACGCGAAATTCTTATTTTTTACGTTTTACTCGATAAAAATACGACTTCGTTCCGAATTCTTTTCGATATTTTATCGCGTTTGTACTTGTTTTGTCACGGCGTTCGCGTATAAAGAGGACTTTCACTAGTACGCTGACGTTAAGTCGAAAAAATGAAAACGACGACATTGGAATATAAAACAACCGCGTCGAATTGGTAACGCGGCTATTTTTAACAATTTAATGCGCAAAATTTCCTACTTGGATTGGGAGACCGACTCCGCCTTAGCGTCGTTAAGAAGTTTATGAAGTTTATTTTGACCTTCCTGAAGACGAACGCGTCGTTCGGCGTAATCGTCTTTGGCGTTGTCTTGGACTTTTTGCTTATCCTTTTCATCTTGATCCGCGATATAGCGATCTAACTTGGTAAGACGCGCTTCCGCTTCGTCAAGTCGTGATTTGTGAATCAACAATTCTATATAACCCGCGTAAAGTGGTACGATAAAACGGAATTCGTCGTAGCCGGGGTACTTGACTGCAAATTCTCGCATCAGACGATCCGCCTGAATTAACAGTTCTTCTGATTTGTCTAAATTCCCAAGCAATGCTTCGCCCTTTGCGAATTGGTATGATGAAAAAATTCGATAGACCGCATAAGACGGCGCGTTAGGATATTTTTCGATGAGACGATCTATCCCCTTTAAGATATTGGCCTCTGTGGTTTGATAATCTTCTTCAGAATCTTCTGTTTTAACATCGGTGGTATTGACGCGTATTTCCGTATCTAAGAACAACTTGACGTAGTCTTGACCTATTACCGCAAGGTAGGCGCGTGAATCGCCGGGATATTGCTTTAAAAATACGTTCGCGTAAGAATGACCCATTGCTAAATAATTTTGAGCTTCTTCAAACTTACCGAGAGACGCGCTCCAAAGCGCGTACGTTGAATAAAATCGTGAAAAAAATTGTAACTGTTCGGGCATTAGTTTCGGATTTTCTTGGCAAAGACGCGTCAATAGTGTTCGCGCCGCGTTAAAATCCTCTTGCATCGTACGCGCTGTCTCTTCGTCGGGCGACTTATATTGCGGCTTCTCAAAGAAACTAAGAAATGGATCTTCGCGGTAAAGATCCATAAGTTCCGACTGCGCTCGGTTAAATCTAAGTTGCGCTATAAGGTAGTCGCGAGAGCGAGAATATTGGGAGTCTTCCGTTATCGTGGCGAGTTGCGAAAGAGATTCGGCGCAATGACGGCGGATTTCTTCTTCATATTCTTTAGGCGCGCTCGAAAAACAAGTTATAACAACTCGTGATTTGGCGAGAATAAGTTGTTCGCGTTCCGTCGGATCCACGACGCCTTCAAGACAACGTTGATAGAAAGAAAGCGCTTTAGCAAATGAGTCAAAGTTGTTCGCTTGACCCAATTGCTTGCGTAATACGCCGATTTTCGCATACGCTTCCGCCGATTTACGAAGGAGGGTGCGCGCGTTCCCGTTTTGTTTCACAAATTGATCATAAAACTCAAGTAAACTTTCCAGCGCCTTCGCGTCCTTTTCTGATATCGACATATTGTCAATATTGGAGTCCAGGAGCGACGCGTTGTCGACAAATGCGAACTTCGCGTCTAAACCGGAAGCCAACGTCGCAAAAAGACTGTCGAACGCAGTGGTTGCCAGCTCAAGATTATGTTGCGCTCGAGACGACTCAAATTTTACAAGCGCCGATTCCATTTCTCGCTCTTGGACAAGACGTTGCATTCGCACGTTATTGTAACCAAGGAAAAGGAACCCGGACACAAGAAACATGGCGATGACGCCGATAAGCGTGGCCGTCAGCTTGTTGCGCTTGCAAAGACGCCAGGTCCGTTCCAAAACATTGATCTTACGCGCGTGGATCGGACGTTCTTCCAGGAAAAGACGAAGATCTTCGGCAAGTTCGCCCGCCGTCGCGTAACGTTTTTCCCTACTGTGCTCAAGCGCCTTGAGTACGATCGTTTCCAAGTCGCGAGGCGTCTTCTTATTTATGTTGCGGGGACGTACGATTTCTCCCGCGTTCACTTGCTTGAAAAGCTTCGTGTAATTGGACTCGTTGAACGCTGGTTGCAACGTTAAAAGTTCGTACAGCGTCAAACCGAGGGAATAAACGTCAGACTGTCGGGAAAATTCACCGTCAAGAGCCTCCGGCGCCAAATAACGAAGCGTCCCGACAAGCTGACCCTGCCTGGGAAGCGTATTGTCTGTGACGCCTATTTCTTTCGCAAGACCAAAGTCCGTTACCCAAAGAACGCCGTCGTTGTCGATTATTAAATTAGACGGCTTGATATCGCGATGAACGACTCCATGTTGGTGCGCGTACTCTAACGCATCCGCGGCTTGAATGCCGATCTTACATACGAAACAATAGTAATCGACCGTATTGTAAGGCGCCGAGATTAGTTCGCTGGTTGATTGGGACGCCGCTTGGATTATACTACGCGAACCGCCGCGCTTGCTCTTGTGCTTTACGCGATTCGACTTTTCCCTGGTTGCGCTTGTACTCGGCGATTCGGAGAGTGCTCGGGATTTCGACGGCTCCGACGACTGAAAACCCTCGACCGTTGCGTTAGAATCCTCTACGCTTGGGGGGGATAACGCGCGCGTGGCTTCGGACGCCTCGGACTCGCCTGGTTGAACTCCTGATAACGCTATTTCTGCCGTTACTTCATCGAGACTTTCGAATGTTTGACGAGAGGTAAGAGACGTAGCGTCGCGTGACGTTTGAAG
>CAYUUL010000002.1:147151-149666 GCA_964447865.1 uncultured Planctomycetaceae bacterium
TGAAGACGTTGGAGATAATTGTCGACCCCTGCCCGTACTGTCGCAAGAGGAGAGGAGGGGGGGGGGCTGACTTCGGGCGTTTCCGTTTCGTTGGCGACTGTCATGGTGTGACGACGCGCCTCGCGCTCGATCGTTTCGG
This sequence comes from uncultured Planctomycetaceae bacterium, assembly GCA_964447865.1. Taxonomy (GTDB): domain Bacteria; phylum Planctomycetota; class Planctomycetia; order Pirellulales; family Thermoguttaceae; genus RUG369. The sequence goes on from CAYUUL010000002.1 coordinate 147,291, forward strand.
TCTTTCGCGGAGACGTTGATTCTTTTACCTTGTTGCGAAGAATCTTTTCAAGGCTGTCGCCTTCGATCAATTGCATCGAGTAGTAAAATTGGTCGTCGAGTGTGTCGTAGTCATAAACTGGGACAATGTTGGTATGGTGAAGGCGCGCCGCTGTACTCGCCTCGCGTTGGAAACGACGGATCGTTTGTTTTTCTTCTCCGAGAAATACTTTCATCACTTTCAACGCGACTACTCGATTGAGGGTCTCGTCGAGCGCCTCGTAGACAATTCCCATCCCGCCGCGACCTATCTCGTGAAGTATCTTATAGTTCTTTAACTTCTTTAATTTCTGCGGCTCGACGTGCTGCGCGTCTGTACCCATCGAGTAGTTGGATAGTTTGTCGCATTCGCTACCTTTTTCGAGAAGAAGAAGCGTGGGAAAGAGATCGTGGATATCCGCGGAGAGCTTAGGATATTTATTGGCGTACGACTCGATTGACGGGTTAAGACCTTCGCGGTATTCCTTGACAAATTGGTCAAAGAGTTCCTCGATGTCGACTTCGCTTTCCTCCGATTCCGAGGACTGTGAGAACGTTCCGCCTTCGCGAGAAAAAGAACTTATGACGCTGGCTGATAACGCCTGGGTTTCATTGGAAGCGTCGTTAGTTGGGATCGAACTGGGATCCGTTGGTTCGAACGACATAAAGACCTTTTAGTTTTTATTTAATGAGGAGGATTAATTAGGAACTCGCTCGCGCGACCTCCGACTATGACGAAATTCCTATGTGTCAAAATCGGCTCGAGGAGTCGCCGTTTGGTCGACGTATATACGCGAGTACGTAATATAAGTACGTAAAAAAAGACGCAAAATCGATTTTTTTTCAATTGCGCGTCTTGTCCTGCCTAAACAGTAAAACAACTTATAAGTGATCCAACGTCAGAACGCCGATCAATTCGCCCAAAGCTCGTCCAACTTCTCCCTTTGTAAAATCACTCGAAAACGCTTTAGTGCGCGAACATACATTGAACTCGCCAAATTAGGCGCGATTCCAAGTTCTTCCGCAGCCTCGCGATTACTAAGTTGTTCAAAGTGTCGAAGGGAAAGAATCGTACGATCTGTCTCGTCAAGTTGCTCAAGACATTCGCGTAACTTTTCCGCAAGTTCATGCTTGCTTGCCGCCATTGATGGCGAAGTCAGTTGATCCGCCAGAAATATTGACGTCAAAGAAGTATCCGCTTGAGAACGTTGCGGGGACAACGAACACTCGCGACCGACGTCTCTCTTTTGCGTCTGACAATAACGGCGATACATTGCCACAAGTTGTTGACCTACTATCAGACGAAGCCAAACAAAAGAGGATATCTTAGGCGAAGAAACGCCCGTCGAAAGTTGGCGATAAGCCTCAAGAAAGGATTCCTGCAAAACGTCGTTCGCGTCTACGCGCGCGCGAAGTTCCGGTTGAAGACGAACTTCGATCATTCGCAAAAGACGATCGTGATGCTCCTCGAACATTTGAGAGACAAGTCGCTGAACCTCCTTATCCGTCATGCCTTTGTTAGGCGCGACGTTTGACCAATCGGTCGTTTCCGTACTGTCGTCGTCGCGCGGTTGCAACGATATGCTGTTATCTAAGGACATCGGAAGCCTCTCAAAAAAATACGCGCGTGATATCGACGAACTTGCTTGTCGAATCGCGACTCAAATCGGTGAACTAATTCCATCGACGCCATTCATTATATCATTTCAACTCAAGTTTACAAGAGACCGGCAAACAAGGCTCTACTTCAGGTTGTTGCGCAAGAGATTGTTCCGACTCTTTTATTCGCTTTAGACTCCATTTTTCGATTGACGACCCGTTTTTTTTTTCTTATGATGACTACGCTCGACATTAGGGGCGAGACGATGTTGATTGCGTGTAAATAAATCGCGGTTACACGACGTAAATTTTCGGTCTCGCGCATAACTTGGGGCGGTTTTCAAACGTGAAATACGATTGTATAATCAAGTAAAATTTAGTTGGCGTCCAACGCGGATGCTACTCTTTCTGCGTTCGCGTGTCGTAATATGTGTCGACGCCCTGCTGGATCCGCGGGTGAAGTGGATCCAAATTTCGTATCAATGTTGGAAAAGTGATCAGATCAGATGGCGAAAAATGATGCTGCCGGAACGGGCGTCGTCTTAGAAGCGGCGCGCCGGGAAAAATTACGGAAAATTGAGGAATTGGGCGTTGACCCGTGGGGGGAACGTCTGGACGACCGCGCTCTCATCGGGGACGTGTGTAAACGTGAAAATGAAATTGTCGCCGGCGAACCGATCAAATTGCCCCCAAAATGGGAAGGCGCCCCTGAACGTACCGAAATTCCTTACAGTGGGCCGCAAGTTAGTGTCGCTGGAAG
>CAYUUL010000003.1:0-3478 GCA_964447865.1 uncultured Planctomycetaceae bacterium
AAATGTGAGTTTTTTCGGAAAAAGATGAAAAAGTCCTTGACAACTCGCAACAGGAGAAACGGCGCGATTACTGTCAGCGCTTTCCGTTCTAACCAAACTACGAATACCGTAATAACTATCGCTTTTGAACCTTGATACGATTGGGAGAAAATTTCGCGTTGACTACCATATTGGCGCGTCCTTAAACTCTGGACTGCGTAACCAGTGAACGCGTCTCTAAAAACTCGTGAATTTCACTCTTGGAATTACGTGGAATAACGCGAAAATAACGCGGAAATGTGCGCGGAATGCGGCGAACGCCGACTAACAACTCTGATAACGGCGTTGAAGCTGGGAAGGGGTTTTTCTAATCAATATAACCAACAACGCGAACTAACCCTCGCGAATCAACTTCGCCGGGCGTCCCGACCCAATGACGAGAACTTGCTTTACTAATCGACGCATAGACCGTCGCGCCGACTAAACGCAATCGAGGCCCGGCAACCTTGACGACTGCCGAGCCTCGTTGTACTTTCACGGTTTAATACCGTCTACATTCTATTTGCTCATTTGGGAAGCAAAACGTTAACGTTTTCATTGAACGACGCGTGTTGAACGTCGCCGCCGTTGATACGGTAAGCGATACGGAGCGTCTTGACCTTATTAAGAGCGGGATCGCCGAAGTAATCGTTGTATTGGCCGACGATTGTGAGAAGACGAGTGCCGTTGAAATGCTTCATGACTTCTTCGGTAACGTCGACCCGAGACGCTTCGTCTTCTGTGCCGTAGTTCGCCGCAAGAATCTCAATCTTGAGATTTTCTTTCTTGACTTCCGCAATCGCTTCTTTCAATTGCTCTTCCGCGACTCGTTTGTTCGGATCGAACTTAGGATCGGGGTTCGGAAGGAGTTTCAGTTCGGGTAAAAACGCGCTCGTGTCGCCGTCTTGACGAATATTGAAACGATTGATTACCGGCGCGGTCGCGATTCGAGGACGAATTTTCGGCGCGGAGTTAATCGCTACGCTGTCAGGATCGTACATCGCGCGAATTTCTTCGTCGCCAAGGTACGGACCGTTGCAGTCGACCCAGGCCTTAAGACGTTCGGCGTCTTCCGGCGCAATCTTGACTCCGTGGTGTTCGCCGCTGCAAGCGTTGTGAACAAGGCGGCTGACCGGAGAGTAAGCGGAGTAAGGAGGCAATGTCTTCAAGTTGTCCGGGTCGTTGGCGCCGTACGCTTCTACGATGAACAGACCGGCGATGTTTTCCGGTACGTTGCGTTCGTCGCGCTTCTTCGCGCCGCCCCACGGCGTGTCGCCGTTGACAAACGTCATGTACGGTTCCGTGAACGGACTGACGTCGTCCGGACGGTGATGAACCCAGCCCCACCAACCTTTAGTCGACGGACGATAGGTCATATTGATCGTTTGGTACGCCTTGTTTTCAGGATCGCCGTGGCACTTAATGCAGTACTTGTCGATAACAGGATCTTGGACGAAACGCTTATAACCAATCGACTCTTCAACGCCCCAGCTCGGAGGAATAAGGTCGGCGGCCGGCTTCGTTACCGCCGTCCCGACTTGAGCCCCGTCCGCCGCGACGTTCGCTTGCGTGTTCAATTGAGATTCGTGACAACCGGTGCAACCGCGGCGCTCGCCAGGCATGACGTTCGTAAACGTGCGCATGACGTGGATCGCTTGCATGTCTTTATCGAGCATTTCAAAGAAAAACGCCTGACCGGCCGGAACCTTGAAATTCACGCTGCCGTCTGCTTCGATCGGAACAATTCCAAGAATTCGCTTGACGCCTTCAGCCTGGAATACGGAAACGGCGGGGCCGTCGTGTTGGACCGTCTTGTTCCAGGTCGTGTACGTTTTCGGATCCATTTGGATCACGCGGATATATTTGCCGTTCTTCTTGAGTTCCGGATATTTTTCCGTACCTTCAAAAACGTTGTTCGAATAAAGTTCACCCATCGCGAGCGGCTCATCCGAACCAATCTTAGGCCACTTAACGACGTCCGGTTTGACGGGATAGAGCCCTTCGCGATTGATAATCGGACTGGCGTAATACGCGTTGTACTTGCCGCGATAAATCAGTTCTTTATTGCCGTAAACGTCCATCAAATAGAGACGGAAGAACCAGTTGTTATCAGAACCGCTGTAAAGGTGACCGCCTTCGCGAGCGCTGACGAGGAAGTATTCTTCGCTGAGCGGATAAGGAGTCTTGTACGCGAAAATCTTACCAGATTGATGATAATCGACTTTCGGAGCGGGGTCGGTCGGACCGTTCCCTACTTCCGGCCACGCGACTTCGCGAGTCACGCGATCAAGTCCGTCGGGATAGTTAAGACCGGCGGTCGGATCGACAATGCCGATGCTGCCGTTGAACCAGGCGTGGTGACCAACCGCGCAGAAAATAACCTTCGAGCTGTTCGGAATCGCGCGCGCTTCAGTAAGAACGTCAGGCCACGTCGATTGGTTCCCGTAGAACGTTTGTTCGTTCGTGCCGTCCGGATTCATCGTCCAAAGGGATTGAACGCGCCAGAGAGCCTTGTCCGTATATTCCCAACGAGTGAAAATGACGCGCCCGTCGTTCATCATGGACGGAAGGTATTCCGGTTCGCCGTTCGCCGAGATTACGTAGATGTTTTTACCGTCGCCGTCGCAACGCGTGACCGCGAAAGAGTGCGTCATTGGCATGCAACGAACGTAGCTGTGTTGACGGCTCGAGCAGAACGTGATTTTTCCGTCCGGCGTATAGATCGGATCCAGGTCGTCGTAATCGCCAAACGTAAGCTGCTTGAGATCGCTGCCGTCGATATTGCATTCGTAAAGGTGAAAAGACTTGTCCCCTTCAGGTTGGAAACTGAAAAGAAGCTTTTTGCAGTCGTAAGAAACGTCGGGACGCCAGAACGAACCCGGATGATCCTTAAGAACGTCGACGACTTCCCCGCCGGGATTCAAACCGACGATAAGAAGACGTCCGCCAGGTTCCGCCATAAAGCCGTTTCGGTGACGCGCTTCATGACCCCATTCGTCGGTCGCGTCGCCCGGTTTCCCTTTCGGATAAGGATTGTCGATCAATACAATCTTGTCGAAAGTTATCAGCGGGTTTTTGAACGTGATTTCCCGCTTGACTTTACGAACTTCCAAATAGAGTTGTTCGGCAAGTTCGGGCGTCTCTTCGGAAGAATCGATCTTCTTTTCAAGCTCGTCGAGTTTCGCGAGATCTTCGTCAAATTCCGGCGCGTCGTCAAGATCGGCGAGCCGATCCGCTAAATCGCGCGCGTAAGCGATTTCCTGTTTCGCTTTTTCGAACGTCGGTTCGTCGTCGCATTGGAACAGCCATTCGGTTGTGAGCTGTTTCATCCCTTCAGGGGTGATTTCAGAAGCGTTTACGCCGCACGTCGCCAAGACGAGGAACATGAACGCCAGCAAAGCTTTCTTCATTGTGCTTTTCCCTTAATGTGGTTTCAATTATCAACTTCTGCGTTCGCGTC
>CAYUUL010000003.1:3578-60709 GCA_964447865.1 uncultured Planctomycetaceae bacterium
AACAATTTGCTCGCGTCAACAATTTGCTCGCGTCAACAATTTGCTCGCGTCAACAATTTGCTCGCGTCAACAGAGAAATATGATACTGACACTTTGTGCCAAGTTCTTATTTTAATTGAGAACGATTCACTGTCAATATCGTTGTAATCCTTTGCGCACAGTTTTAACGCCGTCTGATTTTTACCTTTGCGCCGGAAACGCGGGAATATCCCTCCAACCCTTGTTTTACGCGTTGCCGCAAGTTATTTTTACGAACGCGCGCGCTCGTCCACGATTTTTCTTTTGGCGCTTGCAACGCGTTCCCGCGTAGGTAAAATAAAAACGCGTTCCGTTGCGTTCGTCTCGTGTTTAGAGACGGAGGACCCGGACTCTATTCAAATGAATCAGGAGAAGAAAGATGAAACTCGGTTTACTTACCGCTATTCTCGATAGCCATGACGACGGCTCCAAATATACTTACGAAGAAGCGATCGACTTTGCCGCCGCTAACGGTTTCCCCGCCATTGAATGCGCGTGCTGGCCGGCCGGCTCCGGCGCTAATCGCCGCTATGCCGGCGTTTGCCACATCAACGCCGAAAAAGCCCTCGAAGACGACGCGTACGCTAAGCATGTTCTCAATTACGCAAAAGAGAAGGGCGTCGCCATTTCCGCTTTGGCGTTCTATCCGAACCCCTTGAGCCCTGACCTTGAAGCGCGCGGCGCCGCGGTTAAACACCTGGAAAACTTGATCGCCGCAAGCGCTAAACTCGGCGTCAATATGGTGACCACGTTCATCGGACGCGACCAATGGAAAACCGTCGACGACAACCTGCCGCTCGTTAAGGAAGTCTGGTGTCCGCTTATGAAGTTGGCCGAAGATAAAAACGTAAAAGTCGCGATCGAAAACTGCCCGATGCTCTTTACGAAAGATCAATGGCCCGGCGGTCAAAACATTATGTGCACCCCCGAAAATTGGGCCAAAGTCTTCGACGTCGTAAAGTCCGACAACCTCGGGATCAATTATGACCCGTCGCACTGCATCTGGCAGGGACTCTCCATTACGCAACCGATCTACGACTTCAAAGACAAAATGTTCCACGCGCATTCGAAGGACATTCGTCTGAATAAAGATAATTTGGCCCGTCGCGGTTCCATGGCCTTCCCGCTCGATATCATGAAACCGGTTATTCCGAGCCACGGCGACGTCGATTGGGGCGCCTTCTTTGCCGCGCTCTGCGATATCGGATACGACAATTACGTCGCGTTGGAAATCGAAGATAAAGCTTTCGAAGGGTCGGAAGAAAAGGTTGTCGAGTCGATCTTGCTCGCTAAGAGATACCTCAATAACTTCATTAGCTGATCTGTTCGCGATTCGCGCCTGATTTAAGAGGGAACATGGAAACGTCGCTCTTCCGTGTTCCTTTCTTTTTGGACGCTTGTAAGTCCTTCGCGCTTATTGGGGTAATTAAACGCTTTCGGTTCTGTAGACTCGTAAATTTGTAACAACGGTTCGACGTTTTCTTTGCGTTTGACGACGAAATCGAAAAGAATAAAACGCGATCTTGCCGACGCGCGTTCGGTTGTCTGACTCCCAATTGATAAAAAAACGCCCGGGAACGCGTTGCGCTCGCCGGACGTCTTAGTCAAACCGAATATCCTGTCGACTCAACGGTAGGAGTTAATTCCAAGTAATTCGTTGAATCGAATCTTCTTTTCAAGCAGATGATCTTTCATCGAGTTGGCGTCGACGTTCAAGGTCGAATAACCCGTCATGCCCATTCCCGTCATACCAGTCATACCGCCGTAGGCGTTAGCCGACTTGGGCCCTTCTTTAACGAACGTGTTGGTGCTTTCAAATTCGGTAAGCGCGTCCTTGAGCATTTGAATCGTTTCCGCCTGCTTTTCGTCTTTCTCGTCAAATTTCGACAAGATTCCGAACGCGTTGGTCTCGCCCTTCTTAACCTTTACAGAACCGCTGATCGCCCGACGAATACATTCAAAACCGTACTGAACGCGAGCGACAATCGCTTCCATACTCTTTTGATTCTGGATTGTGCCGTTCATGCCGCCGCCCATGCCGCTACCGCCCATACCGCTGCCGCCCATGCCGCCGCTCATATCCATACCGCCCATGCCTCCGGACATGCCGCCGCCCATGCCGCTGCCGCCCATACCGCCGCCTGTCATCGAATTGCTCGCGCTCTTGACTTGGTCGCGGACAAGTTCGCTGTCGATATAAGAGGACTCTTCAACACAGAAATCGCGCGCCAACGTCACGAGCGATTTGGCCAGGCCCGCGTAATCATAGTTCTTAAGAGAACTCAAATCCATATCCCCAAGCGCTTTGGCCGCTATGCAACGAAGTTCGAAACTCGCGTTTTTGTCCTCGATTGTCTTACGGAAAAGATCAAGCGTTCCGGTGCCCCCCTTGGTTCCCGTCGGACTCTTGAAACTGGCGAGACCCGTGATCGCTTCTTCCGCGAAACATTCGTAGATTTCGTCGCGAATGTTGTTGTCGACCGCGTACTTCGGATCGAGCACCTTCGCGAAAACGCTCTTGACCCCAGATTGATACTTGGCGTCTTCGATCCCGCATTGCGCGTGACGTACAAGACCAATGAGACCCGCGTAACGGATATAGTCGGGAACGTCGCTCGACGTCGTGCAGAATTTCGCAAGAACAGTTATCGCGTCCGGATAAGGCTTCGGAAGACCGTCTTTGCCCCCCTCGTTCGATATGTTCAACGTGCCGATCGTTAGCGCCGCGTTGTAACGACACGCAGGATAACAACTGCTTGAACCCGCGTAACTCTTAAGTACTCCAACGATCTCTTGCAAAAACTTCGTCTGCGCGTCGCCGGAAAGTTCTACCGCGTCTTGTTCCAATTCCGTTCGATATTTCGAAAGATCGCGACCGTTCGCCCGAACCGTCCAGCGCGCCAGGTAGTATTTCGTGAGAAATTCTTTGATCTGCGCGGAATCGCCGCTGCCGATCACGCTACTTTTTTGAGACGCCAGAGACTCGTCGACGTTCGCTTCCTTATACTCTTGCGCGGACAGAACGCCTACGAACAAAATGAGACACAAAGTTGCCGCGAGCGATTCAAACGCTCGCCGCGCGACGCTTTGACGCGACGTCGCTGCGAATAACGAGAAGGTTTTCATAGGTTCTCCGCTGGATAGTCCACGTTACGAAGGTTGGTGCGTCGACTCTGCCGATCTACTCGACCAAAAGAGCCGACAACTCTATTCTATCATACAGTCAAGGGGCGGTTGACGTCAAGCGTTTTAATAAAAACAATTTCCGTTTCCCGTAAAATTTTTTTCACCCTTTTTCCCTTAGCAAACGTTTACGTTATGTTCAAACGATGAAGCGCGATTATTTCTCAACCGCCGTTCGAAACTCCGCCCTTTTCAAACGCGGCGAGACGTTTAAAATGGTATGTCTCGATTTTGAAAAGCCGAACGAGTCGTTATGTCAAGAAACATCGCCACATATAAACAAGTCGTCGCCGAGTCTCTCCGGCAAATTGATTTCTTTCCGGGCGTCGTATTGCCTGATCCGCCGTTGCCTCTCGTGATCACGGGCGTTACCGGAGTCGCGGGTTATGCCGCGTTGGCCTACTTGCAATCGCGATTTCCTGGTCAAGTCTACGGCGTCGTTCAGGAAACGGATCTCGATTTTCCCGCCCCTAACTTGATTTACGCCGATCTCCGCGACTACAAAGCCTTAGAACGGCTCTTTGACGAACATAAATTTGCCGCCGTTCTCGACTGCATGGGTAACTGCGCTCTTAAAGCGTGCCAATTGGTCCCGAAGATCGCGTGGGAACTGAACGTCTCAATCGCCAGTAATCTCGCGACGTATACGAGAAAACGCGCTATTCGACTCGTTCACCTTTCCGTCGATATGGTGAACGGCGGACGACCGGGCGGAGGATACCGCGACGACGAAACGCCTACCCCCGTCAACGTCTACGGACAAACAATGGCCGCCGCCGAAGTGGAAGTCGCCGATATTGACCCGTTCGCCGTTATCTTGAGAATCTCAATGCCAATGGGAGTCAGCTTCAATTGGCACGCCGGAGCTATCGACTGGATCGCGATGCGGTACCGCGCCGAAAAACCCGCCACGCTATTTTACGACGAAGTGAGAACGCCTACTTACGTCGACGAAATGGCGCGCGTTTATCGCTGGTTCCTCGCAAGCGATTACGCCGGCGTCCTGAATTGCGGAGGACCAAGACAAGTTTCGCTCTACGAAATGGCCCAAATTATCAACTGGACGGGCGGCTTCACTCGCGACCTGCTTTACGGTCAATACGCCGAGGAATATTGCCCGGTCCCGCCGCGCGTTAGCAATTGCGGAATGGATTCCTCAAAGTTGGCGAGCGTTCTGGGATTCGCTCCTTTTTCTCCGTGGCCCGACTTCTCGGATTTTTGGCCGACCGATCGCGAATGGCACCTGAGACGACCCGATTCGTTTAGAGGATCGACCCCCTTTATGAATCGCGTGCTATGCTTCGCGCCGCGACTTTACCCAAAAAACGCCGACTATTTCGCGAACCTTTTCTAAAAAACTCGCTATACTCAACCGCTTTTACTACGAGAAACGCTCTCGACGTTAAATCGTCAAGGGCGTTCTCTGTTTCATGGAAAAACTCAATTGGCGCGAATAATTTCCACTTCTTTCGGTCCGCTGACTTCCGTCTTGACCGATCCGTCCGAAAGCTTTTCGCAACGTACGTTGATTGGCCCGTAAGGCGTCGGAACGGAACCTTCAAACCAGTCTAAATCGCCAAGGAACGGCTTGACACAGGCCTTTTTGAAACCCGGTTCGAGCGGCGTTACGCCAAGTATGTGCGCGCTGATCCACGCGGCCGGCCCGGACGCCCAACCGTGGCACAGCGAGTGACGCAAACCAATGTAACAATAGGCCCCGCGATCCGCGTGCAGACTTTCGAGATTTTCGGGCGTCGCTTCGTCGATGCGACCCGCGTTTTCAAGCCAATCGAGATCGAAATCTTCCCAGAAGGTCGTGGCCCCGCGATCGATCATGGCGTGCCAGTAGTCGCGAGCGACGTCCAACGCTACTTGATCTTGACCGCCCTTAGAAAGAGCTTCGAGCATATAGTAACCGTAGAAGGTCGAGAACCCATGCGCGCCGTCCTTCGCGACGACGTCGACGTTCGATTCCCCGTCCTTTTGAATGTCCGCGAGCGCGAGAAGCGCCGCCGCTTGTTTATTCCCAACGTTCGACGGTTTGTATTGACGTACCTTCGCCGCCGTCGCGCGCGCGAGTTCTTCCGTCTCTTTATCGCCCACGACTTGCGCCATTTCCGCGACGCGATCAAAACCCAGCGCGAACATCGCGTGCGTGCCCGATTTTAACGCCTCCGGTTTGTCGTTCGTCGGCCAATCGAGGAATGGGGTCGGGAAACTTGCGCGTCCGTTCTCTTCAATGTGCGGAAGGAGTTGTTGAACAAGACCCTTGACGTATTCCCATTGTTCTTTGACGAATTGGGAATCGCCCGTGTGTCGATAAAGATCGCCTATTGTAATAAGCCACCAGAGCGAGTAGTTCGGCATTCCGTTCATCCAGTTCGGAAGGGGCCACGTCTCGCGCGCGTAGTAGCCCAGCGTGTCGCGAAGAACTTTGGAATCGCCGTATACGCGCAACGCCGTCATGGTTTGAGGCGTGAAGTCGCCGTACCAGACGAGACGATCGCGTTTCGCGCCTTCAAATATAAATTGTTGCATCGTCAAAAGCATGGTGCGCGCGGAAACGTCCCACACTCTGTTCAAACGTTCGTCGGACGATTTGAATTGACCGAGACGCGGAAGATCGCGATAGATGAATATCGCGCGAGCAGAATCGATTAAAATTTTCGAGTCGTCGTCGACAAGGTCGATGCGAACAAAGCGGAACGCGGATTCCCCGCATTCGACGGCCCCAAGCCACGGAACGGCGATGATCTGGTCGCGAGTCGAGTGCTCGTTTACCGCGCCTTTTTCGCCTACCGTTGAATTCGCTTCGTCTACCGATTCGCCAAAACGAATACGAAGACGAACCGTCTTGCCCACGCTGTTCTTACTTGGGGTAAGGTCGCGCGCTTCCACACGGAAACTGCCGTGAATCTCGCAACCGAAATCCAGCAGAACATGTCCCCCTTTCGAGAGTACGCAAGCCTGGTTCTCGTCGCTCATTATTACGGTCGCCGTTTGACCAAGGACCGGTTTGAGAAGAAGTTCCGGGTTCTTCACGCCCGTCTCGGAAACGCTTACGATTCGCTTAGCGTAAAGATACTGGCGAACGCGCTGGTCCTGGACCGCGTTTGGCGCTAAATCCTCGGCGAATCCTTCCGGCAAAGCGACCGCTTTTTCCGGCTCGACCGATTGCGAGAACGCGGCTTGACCGCAGTAAAGCGCGGCAAATGACGCGCCAAGCATAACGGCGTAACGTGTAAAGTTCAATGCGAATTTCATAAAAGGACGACTCCCAATTTTTGTCCGTATGATTGCGACGCGAGACATGACGCGCGGCGGTTTCTGTTCACAACTTCACGTTATTATAACGAACTGCTAATCTTTTGGGGAGTCTTGTCGATTTTTTTTCCTTTTTTATTGTCGTAACGCTTTATTGTCGCAACGCGAGACGCGACTTGTCGTCAAAAAAAGCCGACCCCCGCAAAAAGGAATCGGCTTCGCTGTAACCCTGACTAAAACGTTTCGTCGCTATATCAATTTAACCAACTTGGCGATTGTCTCAAGAATCGGACCGCCGAAATCAAAAACGCCTTCCTGATAGGTCCAAATGGTTCGACAAAGTTCCCAGGCTCCGATCGTCGCCACAATCAGGAGAAGCAGGCAAGGAATCAGGAAGATCAAATCTTTGCCGGTATAAGTCGTGGACGGGGCCGGAGTCGCGGAAGGAATCGACTGATCCGCCAGATCGGAACTGCCGCTTTCGGATGAACCAAAATCGGATCCGCCGAAAGAGTTGCCAAACTCTTGCGGTTTTTCAAAAGCGGGCGAGCCGCCGTCTGTTGGAACGCTACCGAAAGGATCGGCTTGACCAACGTCGGACAAACCGCCGAACGGATCGGTCGAATCGGCGGGAACGCTGGTTGCGGATTGTGAGAACGGATCGGCTGAATCGGCTGAATCGGCTGAATCGGCGGGAGCGCTGGTGGCGGATTGTGAGAACGGATCAGGCGTGGAAGAATCGTCGCCATCGTTTGTTGTGAACAGATCGGAGAGTGAACTGGAATCTTCCTTGGTCTCGAACGGATTATCCGCGACGTCGATAAGTTGCGTAGCGCTCACGGACGTGGATGCGGACTTGTCCGATTTAGCGGAATCAGGATCCGGCGCAAGATCAAAAATACTGTCGTCGACCGGCGCAAGTTCCGTCGCGGCCTCGGAATCCGCGTCTTTATCAAGATTCAAGACCGGCGAAGCGGGCGAACTGGAATCGTCCGCAAGCTCAAAGACGCTATCGTCCTCGTCTTCTTCGCGTTCTTTGGCCGCTTCCTCAATTTTCTCGGAAGCCGAATCGCTCAATTGGAAATCGCCGTCGGAGTCGCCGAGAAGTTCAAGACCGCTGTCCCCGGAAAGATCCAAACCGCTACCCGAACCGGAACCTGAACCGGAACCGCCAAGTACAACGTCGTCTTCGTCGCCCAGCGAAACTTTAGAACCGCCAAGGTCAAAATCGTCGTCAAGTAACGAAAGACCGCTGTCGCCGTCAAGGTGGAGCATATCGTCGTCCGAATTCGAATCGCTGGCCAAATCGACGGAGGACGGCGTTTTGGATTCGGATTCGTCCTCGACGAGCGCGGACGCGGAGTCGGTCAACGGCGTGGAATCGCCCTTATCAAGATTGATTCCTCCAGGAACTTTGAGATCCTCTTTGGCGTCTTCATCGACAAGTTTAAAATCGTCGTCGTTATTCTCTTCAACCAGTTTGAGATCGTCGTCGTTATTTTCATCGGCCAGTTTGAAATCGTCGTCGTTATTTTCATCGGCCAGTTTGAGATCGTCGTCGTTGTTTTCGTCGACCAGTTTGAGATCGTCGTCGCTCGCTTTGGCGAGATTAATACCTCCGTCGGCGTCTCCTGTTGCGCGAGTTGTTGGTTGGGGACCAATAACGGCCGCGTCGATCATCGCGTCAAACGCCGCGGAGTCGGCAAGCATGGTCGGACTATCTTCGTCATCCTCTGTCGAAAGCAAATTGTCGTCTCCGAACGCCGCGTTCGCCCCGGAACGTTCCTTGATCATTTTGGTCAGGAAAGCTTCGACTTCCTCTTTGCGGAACTTCCAGGTCGATCCGTCGCGAAACGCGCGGAGCTTGCCTTGCTCGCGAAGACGATTAACGTCGGCCGTATTCATTTCCAAAATTTCGGCGGTCTTTTCAAGAGTATAGTACATGCGAACGTTCCTATTTAAGGCTAATTTATTAACGGCTCCGAAAACGGCGCCTGTTGGTCGCTTTTACGACGAGAAGAAATACGCCGCCGACGCGCGTTTGTCGGCGCGATTCTACCATCCTTACGCAAGGGCAATATTCGTCAATTGTCGTCATTTAAAACGATTGAAATAAGCCCCGACCGTATTTGTGGGATTATTCTTTTTATAACGTTTGTCCGCGTAAACGACCTGTTCGACTGCGACTAATGTTGCGTCGAATTAAGCTGTTCGCGGATTTGGGCGGGAGACAAGCCCTCGCCGTTAAAGTTTTCGAGTTTAAGGTCCAGTTCAAAATTACGCGTCGCCACAAGCTCGATTGTGCTGTTGACCCCGCGCTGACGTACCCAATATACGCAAATTCTCTTGCTCTCTGAGTCGACCAGCACTATCTGACGCCCGTTTTCGTCAAGCGGCGAGTCGAACGCGTAAAGTGGAGGAACTTCAAGCGGGCGTGAAAATTTCGTTTGACCGTTGGGACTAACCGAGACGCTCGGACCGGTTCCCGCGTTTAACGCGTCCTGGAACGATTCCGTCCCCTGGTCATAGGACGCCTGCGCTCCGCCGTCGGACGATTGACCCGCCAGCGCGATCCCTAACGCCGCTCCAACGATAAGAGACGCGAATATTTTAATGAGCGAACTGCCGCCGTTCTCTCCATGCTCCGTTCGGTTCAAAATATGCTCCTTCACATTTTAACTACGCGGCGCGCTTAAAACAAGCAACAAGACCGCGTCGACAAATTTTTTTATTGTCGCGACGGACCGCGTTTCGGTATTCCTCGTCATGTCAACCTATTTTATTTATATTCCCTAATTATTCTAGTCTTGACGTTTTTGAAAATCAATAGTTTTTATCATGATTTTGGAAAGTTTTTTAGAATTGTATAAATTATAATGTTTATTGTAGACGCCGGACTTGGATAAGCAAGTTCGCGTTTGACGACTCTATCTTGCGCCGCGCCGACGACGATACGCTTTTCCATAAAATAAAAAACGCGCCGAGGAATCTCTCGACGCGTCTATCATACGCTATGTCGCGTTAAAAAAGCAACGTCAATTACGTTACGGCATTTTCGCGGAAACCCCGCCAGCCGCCGGAAGATACGCTTTTTCAACGTAATCCGCGACCATGCGGTGCGCGCTGAATCTCCAAGCGAGAGTCGCGATCGAGTTTTTCATCATTGCAATCCACTTAAGCGGGAGACCGTGCTCGTTGCGCTCATAATAAGTTGGAATGACTTCGTTTTCAAGAACGTTCAGAAGGGAAGCGTTGTCGCGAGCGTCGGTAATATTGTTGTCGACGTGCGCGGTTCCGTCGCCAATCGCGAAACCGTTGGTTCCGTCGTACCCTTCGTTCCACCAACCGTCGAGAACGGAGAAGTTCAACGCGCCGTTCAAAACCGCTTTTTGACCGGACGTCCCGGACGCTTCAAGAGGTCTGCGAGGATTGTTGAGCCAAACGTCGACGCCTTGCACAAGGTGACGAGCGACGTTGATGTCGTAGTCTTCCAGGAAAAGAACGCGGTTTGCGAAACGCGGGTTGCGTTGCACGCTGACGATGCGTTTAATAACGTCCTTTCCAGGATTGTCGTGCGGGTGAGCTTTTCCGGCAAAGATGAACTGAACCGGACGCTCCGGATTATTGACAATCTTATCGAAACGTTCTTCGTCTTGAACGACGAGGTAGGCGCGTTTATAGGTCGCGAAACGACGAGCGAAACCAATTGTCAAAGCGTTAGGATCGAGAATGCGCTTAGCGCGTTCAAGCGCCGTCGCGTCGGCGTGGTTGCGAATCAATTGATTCTCGTAATGACGGCGCGCGAAATCGATGAGTTGCTTTTTAAGCGCGAAGTGGGTCTCCCAAAGTTCGCCGGAATCGACGTCGTAAACTTGTGCCCAAATTTTGGGATCGATCGACGCTACGGACCAACCGGGCATAGTGCGCTCAAACAAGACTTTCATTTGCCACGCCATCCAGGTGGGAACGTGAACCCCGTTCGTGATATGACCAATCGGCGTTTCTTCTTCGGTCTTGCTCGGCCAGAGGGAACGCCACATGCGACGAGAGACGACCCCGTGAAGCGCGGACACCGCGTTCGCGTAACGGGAAAGTTTGAGCCCAAGAATCGTCATGCAGAACCGCTCGTTATCGTCGTTCGGATTTTTACGCCCGAGCGCCATGAAATCGCGAAGGGAAAGACCAAGCTTTTCATAAAGCGGCTTGAGGTGTTCTTCAACCAGATCTTGCGGGAAGTAATCGTGACCGGCTTCCACTGGCGTATGCGTCGTAAAGCAGGTCTTTTGCGCCACGTCCTGCGCCGCTTTGGCGAACGGTACCCCGCAATGCTCCATTTCTTCGCGAATCGCTTCGAGCGTCGCAAAAGAGTTGTGACCTTCGTTAAGGTGGAACACGCCGGGTCTAACCCCTAACGCGTGAAGCGCGCGAACGCCGCCGACTCCGCAGACCAGCTCTTGACGAATACGCGTGCGGCTGTCGCCCCCGTAAAGCGTGCTCGTCAAATTGCGGTCGTCTTCGCTGTTTTCTTCAAGGTCCGTGTCCAAAAGCAAAAGCGTAACGCGCCCAACCTGGATCTTGCGCACTTTCGCTTTGATTGTGTCGTTCACCGTCTCCACGCTGACGATAAGACGATTGCCGTCTTTGTCGTAACAGGGCTCGAATGGAAGATTCTCGACTTGAGTGTCTTGATAAATCTCGACTTGTTCGCCATTCTCGTTGATTTGTTGCTTGAAGTAGCCCTTGTCGTAGAAAAGACCGATCGCGTAGAGCGGCACGCCCAAACCGCTGGCGCTCTTTACATGGTCGCCCGCGAGAACTCCCAAACCGCCGGAATAGATTGGCACCGATTCGTGAAGGCCAAATTCAAGCGAGAAATACGCCACCGGACGAGAACCGAGAACGCCCGCGTTTTGGCAAGCCCAAAGAGGTCGATTCGACGCATATTTGCAACATCGGCGATACGCGACGTCGATGCGCGTCTGCAACGCGAGTTCCGCTACGCGTTCTTCAAATTCCGATTCGTCGTATTCGTTGAGCAACGCGATTGGATTGTGACCAAGTTCGCGCCAGCGCGTTGGGTTGAGCAACTGGAAAATCTGGACGACTTCCGGATGCCAACTCCACCAAAGGTTGCGCGTGAGTTCGACGCATTTTTGATAGGATGTAGTCGCGTTAGACGAAGGGTCCGACATGGTGTTTCTCCTGGTTATGATGACCTTGCTTTCTGTGGCGCACATTATCGACATACGCGCGAGCGCTCCCTCAACGCGGGCGACTCCGCGAAACGTTTCTATACGAAACGCGAACGCGTCGTACTCGACCGACGCCTTGTCCGATATTTTTGCAAATTTTTACGATTTTGTAAAGACGCGAATATAGTGAGTTTGTAAAAAAAAGTTGTTTTTTGACGACATGATTGATTTTCTTTAAGTCCGTAAAACACAATAAACTAGGGAAATTTTGGATTGTGCGGAAGCCTGAACGCCGCAACTTGCAATGGTTGCGCGCGAAAATATTGGGGCGTTGTGTTTAACAATAAACTTACTATAATGACGACTGTAAAATAGGCGCGCGTTCTTTACGTAATCGTTAATGAATTTCATGCGTTTGAACGCGAGCGTAAGCTACGCCAATCGGCGCCTTTTCGACGCCGCAGGCGGTCCCAAAAGAATAAGGAAACTGTAACGATGAAGAAATCGACGCTTCTTTGCGCACTCGTCGGCTTGGCTATGCTTTCGACCGTTATGAGCGATGCGATGGCCGCTAATGGAGGAAAAACAGTGAATACTAGCGCTGAAAAAGCAAAATTTGGAACCACGCTCGAAGGCGACGTCGTTAGCGTCTATACGTTGACGAATACCAACGGACTCTCCGCAAAAATCCTGGATTTCGGCGGCGTTATCTATGAAATGAACGTTCCGGATCGCAATGGGGTTTTCGCAAATATCTCTTGCAACTATCCCACGGTCGCGGAATATCAGACGATTCGTCCTTATTTCGGTTCGCTTATCGGTCGTTATGGAAACCGTATCGCCAAGGGTAAGTTCTCCATCGACGGAAAAGAGTACTCGATCGCTCTCACAAACGCCCCGAACACTCTGCACGGCGGTGAAAAAGGTTTCGACCAAAAAATTTGGAACGCGTCCTTGAGTACCGATAACAACGGCGCTTACCTGACTCTGAAATACACCTCGGCCGACGGCGAAGAAGGTTATCCGGGCAAATTGGACGTCACCGTCGTTTACTCGTTGAAAAACGACAATTCGCTCACGATCGACTACACCGCGACAACCGATAAGAAAACCGTCGTCAACTTGACGAACCACTGCTTCTGGAACCTCGGAGGAGCTTATTCCGGCTCGAAACCCGTCCTGGACACCATTTTGACTTTGAATTGCCCAAGCTACCTCCCGACCGATACGACCCTGATCCCGACCGGTGAAGTTAAGTCCGTTAAAGGCACTCCCCTGGACTTCTTGAAGGCTAAACCGATTGGAAAAGATATTGCTAAAATCACCGAAGAACACTTCCGCGGCGGTTTTGACCATTGCCTCGTTCTCGCCGACAAAAAACCGGGTGAAATGAGCCTCTGCGCCTACGCCGTAGAACCGAATTCCGGACGTACCATGAAAGTCGAAACCACCGAGCCCGCCGTTCAATTCTATTCCGGCAACTGGCTTGACGGTACGACGAGCTGCAACGGATATAAATACGAACAACACACCGCGTTCTGCCTGGAAACCCAACACTATCCGGATTCCCCGAACCAACCCTCTTTCCCGACGACCTTGCTGAAACCCGGCGATACCTATCGTCACACCTCGGTCTTCACCTTTGGCGTTGAAAAATGAAATGAGGATTTCGACCGGTTTTAAAATCTGTTAGAAACTCTCAACAATTGAACGCGTTCTCGCTTGGGGAACGCGTCTTTTTTATACCATGCGACGCCGCCAAAAACAAAACCGCGGAAAAGCGACGGTCGTCCCATATTGCGCGCCCCCTTCTTTTTTATCGCGTCGACATTATAATTATTAACGTTGCCTTGCGCGTCGGGCATTTTTGCGTCGATTGACGGAAAATGTGTTTCTTTTCTCAACTCGCGGTCGTAGAAAAGCCGATTAAAAGACAACTAACGCGCTCGATCACTATTGGCAAATCGACGCGCAGAATTTTTACGTTTTACGAATTGTTAGGAGCGCGTGGTTTCAACATGGGCGAACTACATGAAGAGTGCGGCGTCGTCGCGCTTTATCACCTTCCGAACGTTGAGAAGTCTAAACTCTGTCCCGTTCAAGGTCCGCAAGAAGTTTCACGCTTGATTCCACGTATGTTGCTTGACTTGCAAAATCGAGGGCAACTTTCCGCGGGGATGACGTCGTATAATCCGACGCGTAAAAAGTTGTTGAATACTTACAAAGACGTCGGATCCGTTGCGGAGGTCTTTCATCAAAGTCATCGCGAACAATATGTTAAATTGATGGAAGATCTGGCCGGGTGCGCCGCGATTGGGCATGTCCGGTACGCTACTTGCGGTCGCGACGACAAAAACTTTGCGCATCCTTTTGAACGTCCCCACATCAAAAAAAATAAATGGTTCAGTTTCGCCTTTAACGGCCAACTCGCAAATTACGAACAACTTAAATCTGAACTCTTAAAACTCGACGAAAATTCATGTTTCGCCCGTGATTCTGACTCTGAAATCTTTATGCACTTTCTGTGCATGGGCGTTAAAAATAATGAACGCGACCTCCTCAAAGTTTGTCAAAAAACAACTTCGGAACTCGACGGCGCCTATAGCCTGGTCTTTTTAAACGCGCTCGGAGAGATGTTTGTCGCGCGCGATCCGCTCGGAGTCAAGCCGCTCTGTTACGCTTTTGACGGAAAACTCTTCGCAGCCGCAAGCGAGAGTATCGCCCTCTTTAACCTGGGGTTCCAACCGGAAGAAATTAAAGACGTCAAGCCGGGATACGTCGTTATCGTTACTCCGAACGGAGTCGAGGAAAAAGAGTTTTGCCCTTCGCCTAGAACTACTCATTGTTTCTTCGAATGGATCTATTTCGCCAACGTCGCGAGCGTGCTCGACGGGAAAAGCGTCTACCTGGCGCGTAAAAAGCTCGGCGAAGAATTAGCGAAACGCGAAAATATCCAGTGCGATGAAAACTCGATTGTCGTCCCCGTCCCCGACACAAGTAAAGCCGCCGCCGACGGCATGGCTTACGCGCTCAAATTGCCGTGCCTGGAAGGGTTGATGCGGAACAGATATAGCGGTCGAACCTTTATTGAAGGAGGGGAATCGCGGAAAAGAAAGGCGGAAACAAAATACACGCCGTTGCCGCAAGTACTCGAAGGGAAACGCGTCTTTCTGGTCGAGGATTCAATCGTGCGTTCGACGACTATGCGCGTCTTAATTGAGAGATTGCGCACTGTCGGTCGCGCTAAGGAAATTCACGTTCGCGTCGCTTGTCCTCCGATCATGGCGCCTTGTTTCTATGGTATCGATATGTCGACTTATTCCGAACTTTTCGCCACGAAATTCATGGTGAAACACTACGGACTCGACGGCGTTAAATGTAGCGACGACCTCACCACAAGATGGATTATGTCCGAAGAGATTGAACGGGAAATGGCCCAGGAACTCGGATGCGATTCCCTGCATTATTTGCCGACGCGCGCCATTGCGAACGCGATTGGACTGCCTCCGATGAGTCTTTGCCAGGCTTGCGTCAATCACGAGTATCCCACTCTAAGCGGGTGCGAGCTCTCTTTACAGGCGATTCGAAACTTCTCGAAAGGTACGGAAGGACGCACCTACGAGTCAAGCGATTCCGCCGCTTCTACTGAGCAACCGGGTAACGCCTGCGCGCTTCCCGCGAGAGGTAACTCGAGCGAGTGACGAAACGCCCGAACGTTGAATAAAAATGCCGGGGTTCATTGAATTTAATGGACTCCGGTATTTTTTTTTGTACAATGAAAATGTTCGCGGGTATTTTTTTCAACGACTTTTTTTATTAGGGACTTATATATGCGTTTTTTATTAGAAAGAATGACGATTGACGTGGCCGAGAATCGCGCCGAACTTGGATTACACGCCGGTCTGATTGCCGCGGACGCTATTCGGTCGGCGATTCTCCGGAGAGGGGAAGCGCGCGTCATCTTCGCCGCCGCGCCTTCTCAGAATGAAATGTTAGCTACGCTGGTCGCGCAATCGGATATCGATTGGACTCGCGTCGTCGCTTTGCATATGGACGAGTACATTGGACTACCCGTCAATTCGAAGGCAAGGTTCTCCTACTATCTGAAAAAACATTGTTTCGAGGCGGTCCCTTTCAAGGCTGTTTATTATATCGACGAAGGGAAGGGACTGAGCGTCGAGGAAATGAAGGAAAGGTACGCGAAAATCTTAAAAGAAGCGCATATCGACCTTGTGTGTATGGGAATTGGAGAAAACGGTCACGTCGCCTTTAACGATCCGCATGTCGCCGATTTTAACGATCCGGAACTGATCAAAGAAGTCGAACTTGACGACGTCTGCAGACAACAACAGGTAAACGACGGATGTTTTCCTGATTTGGCCTCGACCCCTACTCGCGCGCTTACCCTGACGATACCCGCTCTGGCTTTGGCCGACATACATGTTTGTTCGGTTCCAGGACATTTGAAAGCCGCCGCCGTTACTCGAACGCTCGAAGGGAAAATCTCGCCCGAGTGTCCCGCGACTATCCTGAGAACGTTCCCCAACGCGTCTCTCTTCCTTGACAGAGACAGTTGTTCAGTAGTTTCGTGTAAATAACGCGGAACCTGATTTTAAGATATCCCAAAAAGAATGTAATGTTTTTACGGGTTCGTGATTTTTTACATCTTTCACAGAAAGGACTGCTGTTATGACCACGTCGCGTCGCGATTTCTTAAAGTTAGGCGCCGCCGCCTCTCTTTCAACGGTATTTCTCCCGCGGGAAACGTTCGCTCGGTATGAAGCGGAGGCGGAAAGCAAAGGCTCGGAAGTGGTCTTGCGTTGCTGTATTATGAGCGACGTGCACTTCACCGGAGAAGTCTCCGCTAAGGAAGTTCCGCGTTTCAGACGCGCTCTGGAATTCTCCTACGAATATTCCGCTAATCAGCCTTATAAGGCGCTCGACGCTTTGATGGTTGTCGGGGATATGTCGAATCACGGAAACGAAAAAGAGTTGACGCTCTTTAAAAAAGAAATGGACGCCGCCGTTAAGCCCGGAACCGATACCCTCTTGTGCATGGGAAATCACGAATTTTACGGAGGAAATCAGGCGTTTTGGAAATCTGTTTTCGGCGTCGAACCAAACGCGACTTACGAACGAAACGGCTTTAAATTTATCGCGATCTCGCCCGAAAGGGGAACGATGAAGGACGGCGATTACCTTTATATGGCCAATTTTCTCGAAAAGGAACTTGCCGCCGCGTACAAAGCCGACCCCGAAAAACCAATCTTCGTTTTCCAACATTATCCCGTTTCGCCGACCGTTTACGGAGGACGCGGGTTCGACGACTGGGGCGCCGTCGATTTCTTCGACACGTTGCAAAAGTATCCGACGGTCGTCAATTTCTCCGGACACACTCACTATCCGATCAACGATCCGCGCTGCGCGTGGCAAGGCTGTTTTTCCGCGTTCGGAACCGGAACTCTCAGCTACATTTGTCATGGTCGTGAAATTCCGAACGGGTTCCAAAAATATCTCCCAGACGACGGCAAGTCCGCCCAATTTTACATTATGGAAGTGCGGAACGACAATTCCGTCACGCTCAAACCGTACGACCTGGTAACCGACTCTTTCTTCGACGTCGTCTACCATATTTCCAAGCCGGGAGCGATTGATTCTTACGTCTATACGGACAAACGATACTCGACCTCCGCGAAACCAACGTGGAGAGAAAGGACGACCGTCAAAGGAGGATCGTCCGATCCTTACGAAGGAACGTTGGAGTTTAAGCAGGCGACCTGTCCCGACGTCGTGGCGGGCTATCGCGCCGATCTGGAACGTTTCGACGTTAAGACAAACCAATGGGTCGACGCCGGTTCGCGATATTTCTGGTCCCTTTACTACTTCAAGGAAATGCCCGACGTTATTTGCGGAAAGCTGACTAATCTCGAATGCGGCTCGAAATATCGTGGAAAAATTACCGCCCTCAATCCGTTTATGCGCGAGAGCGACGAAGCGATCCCTTGCGAGTTTGAAACGCAAGTCGATCCTGGCGCGGTTGACGCCGATACGGAATCGAAGGAACCGAACGCGAACTACTACGACCTGTACGCGGTGGACGGAAAATTGGAAAATCGCGCCGTTAGTAAAGTTTATAAAACAATGCCCTTCGAAAAGCGCGGGGAGATTTCGATCGTTAAAGACGACGAGCTGGGAATCGACGTCGTTGAATTCAACGGAAAAGATCAATTCTACAAAATGCCGTGTACGGAAGACGACTTCAAACGTCTTCGTCGAGCGACGATTGCCGCAAAATTCAAGTTGGGCGAAAACGGCGGAGGGGCGGTCTTTGGGAATACGCAATTTGGCGGACTCGAACTCTACTACGACGTCGAGAAAAAAGCTCTGGAATTTTGGGTCAGCGTGAACGGTTCCTACCATATCTTGCGCGCCCCTGTGCAAATCGACAAGTATGTCGACGCGTTTGGTTCTTTTGACGGTAAAACGCTCGTCTTGTATATCGACGGTAAAGAGGTCGCGAGAGAAAACGTCGCCGGCGTGATTACTCATCCGACGAAAGCCGCCGCTCGCGCCTTCTGCCTGGGATCCGATATCGCCCCTAACGGCGGAGGAGAATCGTTCTTCAAAGGACGCGTCGCCAGAGCGAGACTCTTTACATGGGCTCTAACGCCGGAACAGGTCGCTAATTTGTCAAAATAAAAGGCGACTATAGCGGATTTTTATCCTCTGAATTTCTTTATGAATCGTGGAGCGTTAGACGGCGCTCCTTTCAATATTAGCTTCGCCGCGCCATTTCGCGACGGAGCGTTTCTGTAATTCTTGTAAAAGAAAGGACTACTGTTATGACCGCGTCGCGTCGCGATTTCTTAAAATTAGGCGCCGCCGCCTCTCTTTCGACGGTGTTTCTTCCGCGGGAAACGTTCGCTCGGTATGAAGCGGAGGCGGAAAGCAAAGGCTCGGAAGTGGTCTTGCGTTGCTGTATTATGAGCGACGTGCACTTCACCGGAGAAGTCTCCGCTAAGGAAGTTCCGCGTTTCAGACGCGCTCTGGAATTCTCCTACGAATATTCCGCTAATCAGCCTTATAAGGCGCTCGACGCTTTGATGGTTGTCGGGGATATGTCGAATCACGGAAACGAAAAAGAGTTGACGCTCTTTAAAAAAGAAATGGACGCCGCCGTTAAGCCCGGAACCGATACCCTCTTGTGCATGGGAAATCACGAATTTTACGGAGGAAATCAGGCGTTTTGGAAATCTGTTTTCGGCGTCGAACCAAACGCGACTTACGAACGAAACGGCTTTAAATTTATCGCGATCTCGCCCGAAAGGGGAACGATGAAGGACGGCGATTACCTTTATATGGCCAATTTTCTCGAAAAGGAACTTGCCGCCGCGTACAAAGCCGACCCCGAAAAACCAATCTTCGTTTTCCAACATTATCCCGTTTCGCCGACCGTTTACGGAGGACGCGGGTTCGACGACTGGGGCGCCGTCGATTTCTTCGACACGTTGCAAAAGTATCCGACGGTCGTCAATTTCTCCGGACACACTCACTATCCGATCAACGATCCGCGCTGCGCGTGGCAAGGCTGTTTTTCCGCGTTCGGAACCGGAACTCTCAGCTACATTTGTCATGGTCGTGAAATTCCGAACGGGTTCCAAAAATATCTCCCAGACGACGGCAAGTCCGCCCAATTTTACATTATGGAAGTGCGGAACGACAATTCCGTCACGCTCAAACCGTACGACCTGGTAACCGACTCTTTCTTCGACGTCGTCTACCATATCTCCAAACCGGGCGCGATTGATTCTTACGTCTATACGGACAAACGGTACTCGACCTCCGCGAAACCGACCTGGAGAGAAGGGACGACCGTCAAAGCCGAGAGCGTCGATCCTTACGTCATGGCAGTGGTATTCAAACAGGCGACCTGTCCCGACGTTGTGGCGGGCTATCGCGTGGAACTCGAACGTTTCGACGCCGAGAAAAACGACTGGATCTCGGAAAACGCCCGATACTTCTGGTCCTCGTACTTCCTGAAAAATATGCCGGACGTTATTCGCGGAGAGTTGGGCAATCTGGAAAGCGGCTCGAAATATCGTGGAAAGATTACCGCTCTCAATCCGTTTATGCGCGAAAGCGACGAAGCTATTCCTTGCGAGTTTGAAACGCAGGTCGATCCAGGCGACGCGGACGCCGACAAGAACGCGCAAGAACCCGCCGCTAATTTCTACGATATTTACGCGGTTGACGGAGTTCTGAAAAATAACGCGGTTAGCTCGGCCTACGAGTTGAAAAAACTTGAAAAACGAGGCGAACCGACTATCGTTAAAGACGACGAACTCGGAATCGACGTCGCGGAGTTCAACGGACAGGGACAATTTTACAAGTCGGTTTGCGAGGAAAAAGACTTCAGACGCTTGAGTAGAGCGACTATCGCCGTTAAATACAAGACGGATGAAAACCGATACGGAACGCTTTTCTCCAATACTCAAAACGGCGGCTTGGGATGCAGCTACGATAACGAACGAAAAGCGGTCGCGCTCTGGGTGCATGTGAACGGTTCATATCATGTTTTACGCGCGCCCGTACAACTTGGAAAATATATCGACGTCTTTGGAACGTACGACGGAAAATCGATTGTCCTGTATCTCGACGGAAAAGAGGTCGCGAGGGAAAACGTCGCGGGAAGGATTACTTACACCTCCGACGCGTCCGCAAGAGCATTTTGTCTTGGAGCGGATATAGCGACCGGGGGCGGCGGGGAGAATTTCTTCAAAGGAAGAATCGCTCGCGCAAGACTCTTTACCTGGGCTCTAACGCCGGAACAGGTCGCTAATTTGTCGAAGTAAATTTGACCGTAACGAATCTTTATTCTCTGAATTTCTTTATGAATCGTGGAGCGTTGGACGGCGCTCTTTTTACTATTAGCTTCGCCGCAGTTGAGCGTCGAACTACTGCAACCAGGTGAGATTGACGTCCCAGCGGAATTGCCATGATTGATTCCGGAAGGACGATAAAGAAAACTTTTGTTTTTTTATATCGTTCACCTGGTTTCTCTCCGTAGAAAACTTACGGGTACACTTTTCGTCAACCATATGCCGTTGACGGACAGGTAAAATGTATATCCGTTTTTTTGCATTTCGGCGGCTGCTACTGTATAAACAACGGGCTTTCCGTGCCGTGAACCAACCTTCACTGCCGTGTCATAGTCCGATGACAGATGAACATAAAGCCTTGATTTTGGAATCAACCCCTGCATATCGATGGATGCAACATACTTCTCACTGGTGCCGTGGTAAAGAATCTCCGGTGGTATTTTTTGTTCAAGCTCAACATCCACAGGAATAGAGTGACCCTGATTAGCACGGATCAGGGTTTTATCCTCATTGAAGGAATACCGTTGCTTTTCGTCTGTACGGACAATTTCCTCAAGCGTACCCATATCAAACGTTCGCGTTTTGGCTATGCCGACAATCAGTTCGTCCACATTTGCCCAGCCGTGTTCATCAAGCGTTATACCTATCTCTTCGGGCTTATGGCGAAGAATGAGCGATATAAGTTTACTGGTTTCTTTGAGTGACATGACGTTCTCCTATATCTGCGGTCGGTTATCCGGTTTTGGATATATTGAATTTATTGAATTGAAAACAATATTCATGACCCATTTACAAAAAGAATCATTTGCCTGAACTGCCTTATATCGCTCAATGGCGCTGCTCATGACTGCGAGTATGACTTTGTTGTGATCCTGTTCTTTCTGCTCTTGTGTTTTGTGTGTCGGAGTGTGTATGGCATTCCAATATGCTTTGTCTTTCCTGACAATATCCGGCAACCCAGCAACCTGTTTCTTCACCTTGTCCTCGTCAGACAACCCAATATTTCCGAAAACATCACGGAACTCCTGCAATATATTTGAAAGCGCAAGTAACCCCAGCGCATTTTTACCAAACATTTCAAGCGTCTCATTCTTCAGGGAACAATGAATACAAAATAGCCCTCATTTTCGCCATTTTAAGTCTGTCGATGGAATTGGACTTGCCGGAACAGGAAGAACGTTGAATCAGATATTCGCTACCCACACTGCCGTACTTCGTGCTCGTAAGAAGTGGTTTAACAACAGAAAACTTGATGATAGCCGGGGAATACCAGCTTAAAGTTCTTTGTGACGGTATCCTTGTCGGTTTTTTCAATGACCTACACTCGTTTTCAATGATATTGGAAAACTCGTTCTTGGTGGAAATCTACATCCAGAGATATTCGAGCCTTATGTAGTTTGGTTTCGGCGGATTGTCAGCGCTGTCACGATAGCCATTATTGAAGGACAAAAAACAGCTATTGTCTTCCTCTTTAGCTCGGCGTACATCCAAACCCCGTTATTATCCACTGCATAACATGCAACACTTAAAGCTGAACAACAGCTCCGCCGGACTGCACTCGATCCGATACTGCTTAATGGCGTCTCGACTGTTCTTCTTGGACAGTTGATTTTCAATTCAACCGCGATAATAGTCAACCTGTTTAAGAAAATACACGCATCTCCAACGTCAGCAGAATATTAAATATTAAACCTTATTGTAGTGTAGGCATGCGAAGTTTACAAGATAGTAGCGCTAAAAGTTAGAAAACTGCGAACATCTCTACTGGCTTTTTACTGTTCAAGCTGTATTATATTATAATAACTGATAGAAATTCGCGAACATGTATACAGCAAAAAAGAAAGGAATACAGGCGCCCAGCATGGATGATAAGTTTACATTCGGACAATATGTTCGACAAAAACGTCTTGCTGCGGGAGTCAATCTACGTAAGTTGGCAGAGATACTTGACATTGCCCCCGCCTATATGAGCGATATTGAAAACAATCACCGTTATCCGCCCGAGAAGGAAAAAATTTATAAGATTGCGGAAGCGCTACACTTATCCAAAGAAGAAACAGATTATCTTTTTGACCTCGCTGGAAACAACAAGAAAAATTCTGTTTCACCCGACATTGCGGAATATATTATGGAACAGGACAAGTCCCGTGTGGCGCTTCGTCTTGCCAGAGACAACGGCGCTGGAGAAAAAGAATGGGAAAAGATTATCCGCATTCTGGAAGGCAAGAAAGACTGACCTCAGGAGGATATTGAAGGTTTGATTTATTATGATTATTCTATTTCTCAGCTTGAAGCAATGGCGGATGAACTCAACAATCGTTATGATCCCGAAAGACTGACTAAGCCTAAACCGGTAGATGTTTATGACATTGTAGATTTGTTGGGGGCGCGTATTGCCTTTGAGTACCTGACCCCTGATGGATCATACCTTGGTGCAACAATATTCCAAAACGGTTTTGTATATGTTTGGCCCGGAAATCCGTACGAAAATGGAATGCTTCCCGACAAAAAATTCTTTTATGCCGGGACTATCGTCATAGATAGAGACCTGAGTGAAAGAAAATCGGAACAAGATTATTTTACCGAAAATTTCACCGTAATGCATGAATGTTTCCATTATGATAAACATCAAGCCTCTTTTAAACATTCAGGCCATATGTCAAAATCTCTTACCGGTTATGGGCATGTACAGGCAGACAATAATTCCGTAATTTATAGGATGGAAAGACAAGCCAACTATTCAGCGGCGGCATTCTTGATGCCTCGTACTGCGGTTATATCAGCGGCAAGAGATTATCTTGGTTTCAAGGATAAGAAACTCTGCTTCTGCTATGATATAAAGCCTAGAATTAAAGGAATTGGAAGAATGTTCGGCGTGAACTATTCTCCGATGTGTTATAGACTTCAGGAAATAGGAATATTGGATTGCAATTTCAATCCGTATATTTAAAGGGAATTATGGACATTCTCTTTTTGTAGCAATCTGTGTTAGAAAGTTGCGAACAAACTGTTGACTCCGAAAAAATGTATGATATGCTGTTAGAAAGTTGCGAACAAGCGCAGACAGTTCGTTGTTTCAGATTTGATTTACGTTAACTCACAGTCGCATAAAATTTGAAGGGAATGTAGTGGCATTCCTTTTGTTTGAGGAAGCTTGTTAGAAAATTGCGAATTTCTAACGCTGGTAATTTGGATTGGAGGATTTATTTATGAAAGGCTTCATATATAACTGTCCCGTTCGATGTCGAATAAAGAAACACTGTTTTGTTATTAAAACAGAAAAAGAAATACTAGAACCCATCACCGTGTTGAAAAAGTGCGACGCCGAAAAAGGACAAGATATTCGTATTCAAATCGGCGGAAAATATAACAGAGAACAACCGCCTTAACAACAAACACAATAAATTTTTTAATGCTTGCAAATAAGCCGCAGAGACGTGCTAGATTGCAGAATTTTCCGAAATACTGTTTCGGATTTCTGTGTACGCCTCTGCGGCATTTTCTATTTAGGAGAACAAAGATGTTTATAAATTTACAATTGATAAAAGACTTTCATAATGGAGTATGACAAAATGAGTTCGAAAATTCGTAAAGCGATGATTGACGACGGAATGAATCCTGAACTTGTTTGCGGTACAGAGTTTGACGGGTATCTGGGGATTCCATTAATCCGAAAACCGGATAATTTTCTTATCCCATCTGATATTGTTCCGTTTACTAAAAGAAATCGGCTTGATGGTAACAACATTGCCGTCGGATTTTATGAAATGGACAACGAGTTTTCTGATGTGCTTATCGCACCGGAAAAGTATGTCGAAGAATTCAAGAAAAATCCTCTTGTAACTCCTGAAAAAGCCAGGATAGTACTTTCGCCGGATTGTTCACTGTATCGAAATGCACCGCTTGCGGTACAGATTTCCAATATCTACCGCAACAGAGCAATAGGATTCTACTATCAGCATAGGGGATCGTATGTTATTCCTCAAATTCGCTGGGAAAATGAACTTACATATACAACAAGACTTCTTCCAGAACGTCCTGCGTTTCTCGGTGTTGAGAAACACAGTATTGTTGCAATCGGTACATATGGATGTTTCAAAACAAGTGATGACAAGTACCATTTCGAAGCCGGATTGTCCGCAATGATGGAAACATTGGAACCTCAAATTGTGTTAGTCTACGGTTCCATGAGTGAAAAGATATTCGGTCCTTATACGAGTTCTGCGCAATTCGTTGCATATCCTGACTGGATTACCCGTGTAAAAGGGGGAAGACAATAATGGGAAGTGGCGCGAGTGGCAGTTACGGTGGAGGAGGTAGTGGTTCTCAACCTTATGCACCGTCGTATCATGTTGTAAAAAGTATGCGCGAGATGGATATTAAGAACGGTACATATCATGATGGGTATTATGATAAGAACCCCACTGCTAAGAACATCAACGATATGATTAATGGCAATTATATTGGCAACAAAAATACAAACTTTGATATGCCATATGTTATTGACCTGGAAGGTAATATTATTCTGGGCAGAAGAAATGGGAACGGCAGAAATGGAGCTCCGACTCCACACCCTACCTTGATTGGTGGAAAAGATCCACAGGTTCAAATGGCGGGAATCGTTCATATCCATGGAGGGAAAATTATATCATACGATAACCAAAGCGGGCATTACAAGCCAAGTTCAAAATCCATGGAAGTTGCTGAGGAGGCTTTTGGTAAACTTCCCTCGACTTTATTTAAAAAAAGGAAAGGAAATTAACGATGAAAACAATAGAAGAATATACGAATTATCTGCTGAACTGCCGTTTCACGGATGACTCCTTCGATCCGGAGGATCATGAGGATCACTTAAAAACATCCTGGGAGTTATTTGAGAACTATCCGTGGGAAAATATTTACAATGTCTGGATGCGGCGTCTTCACACAAAATGCGTGACTCCTGCAGATGTGATCAATTTTGTGAACCTTTACATTTACTACAACGCCGTTGATATGAAAATTCCAGACCCGCTGGATTTTATTAGCTATCTTTATTATCGGGTGGACATGGACAAGTATTGGGATGAAGCCGGAGAACTGTTTGAAGGACTGGCTATCAACATCCTCTCAAAACATGGTTTGACAAATATGATGGAGAACCCGTATTATGATCCAATGAAGGATGAACGGATACTGAGCCGAATAACAGCTTTGAAGAATCGCAATGCAAAATAAAACAGCCGCTATATAAAACAGCTCCAGTTGTTTCCATGTGTGGGTGGTCGTTACTTGCCTAAGTTAATCCGTCAGCCTGCGTTCGGATGTCCTTTTCAGATAAGTTTCCGTACGCTGGCAAGTATAGGCTATGTATACTCTAGAGGATTATTGTAAATCAGTCAGTTGGTACATACTGTTGGCAACTTCATTTTCTACGGCGATTGTGGAGATGGAATGCATGGTTCCGTCGGTCTATTTGAACTCGACGCAGGTCAGTATCCATGTTAAACTAAGGAATCTGTATTTTCATCACAATATCTTTCGATTGTCCAGAAATACCACGCGTCTCGTGAGAGCTTCTGCCTTCACCTGCTGGCATTGTGGAACAACAACATTCTTAGCGCCGATTTATTGTGGTTGTTGCCGACGTCCAGACAGCCCACATTTACGTTTTACATGAGATATGTACATGGTTGAAAACTTTTGACTGTTTTGCATGAGAATATAACACCTGATCCGAGGATATGCTGTCTGACCGCGCTTCTCCCGCTACATTTCTTCAACTCCCACATCAATGTCGATATGTAGGTCATTTCTCTGTACCAAGAGACATATTGTCTCGTCCTGTAGGCCTGTACCTCGAGGAAAAGAGGTCGCGAGGGAAAACGTCGCGGGAAGGATTACTTACACCTCCGACGCGTCCGCAAGAGCATTTTGTCTTGGAGCGGATATAGCGACCGGGGGCGGCGGGGAGAATTTCTTCAAAGGAAGAATCGCTCGCGCAAGACTCTTTACCTGGGCTCTAACGCCGGAACAGGTCGCTAATTTGTCGAAGTAAAAGCTCGATTGAAACGTTCGATTGACTTGCGCGCTGGAACAATTTTCAATTTTTCTGGACTTTTCTTGCGTTTATTGGAAAAAATATCGAAGAAAAGGGGCGCGCCTGGTCGATTGGGACGACAGAACGGCGCGTAAAACAACGCTCGTTATAGTTTGCCGTTCAATACGGTAAAATATTAACCCTTGGAAATAAAGGTTTTTAGACAATGAAAAAAGAAATCTACGCCGACGGCGTCGGGCAAATTCATTTCGCGGGCAACATGGTTCGTTTCGACTTCATCACCCTTCAACCTGGCGCCGACGGTGAAGCTCCGAAACCGGAAGCCGCTGAACGCGTTATCATGCCGCCACAAGGTTTCCTGTCCATGTTCAACAGCATGCAACAGCTGATTGACAAACTCGTTGCCGCGGGCGTCCTCCAAAAGAATACCCCGAACGCGTGAGACGTTTAAGATACGTTCATACGTGAACGTTCAATATAAAAGAAAACCCGATTCGTTGTGAGTCGGGTTTTTTTTACCTTCTAATCGCGAAATGTTTCGCTGTAAAAAAGTGACGTTAAGTTAAGATTTTCGGCGTCGCCCCCTTTTCAAAAGGGATTGTTTGGCTATACTGTACGAACGCTATGGATTTTTTATAGCGTTTGGTGTGTCGATTTTATCCGGTTTTGTCGTGAGCTATTCGCCTTCGCGAGTTTGCTGCGCCGACGCGACTGAATCGGCGTTTTATAAGAATGTGTCGAACGCCTTGAGCGGGTTGACTTGGATTACTGCCATAAACGGAGAGTACCGTGGGAACGAAGAAGACTGGAAAAGGACGACGTAAGCTCGGAAGAAAAAAGAGACGAATGCGATCTAAGATCCGTCATCGAAAGGACTGATTTCGAGGACGGTTGAACGCGGCGCATGCAGATCGCGCCACGTCGATTTTCTTCAGAGGGGCTTTTTCTCCTCGGATTTTGCGTAAAGATTCCGCGCTATCCTGTGGGCGGAATCTTTTTTTATTGCCTGCGCGGTTGATTATTGGCGCTTGACTTGTTCCGCGTGAATAAAAAACGCGCCCGTCGCTTTAAATGGATAGGCGCGCCGTTCTTTAGTTAAACGAAAAAAGAACGCTTATTTGACCGCCTTCGCGGTATTCTGGCGAATCTCGTAAATTTTGTACCCGACGCGTCGAGACGCCGAGATTGTTTCGGGGTAGGGCGTGTCGCAAACGTCGACAAATCCTATTTGATAATTTTCGCCGTCAAAACGTCCCGTCGTCGCTTCGTCCCCGTATTCGAACCAGTGCGCGCCTACGATCCAGGGATTGCCGAGCGCGCTCTTGACGTATTCCTCATACGCGGCGGCGCGGGACGCCTGGTCTTTACAGGGGACTAAACCCGTATGGAAAAGACCGCGGTCGAGCGCCCCAAAGTGAAATTCGCCGATGATTACCGGCTTGTCGACCCCTTCGACTGGTCTGAAATCGTCTACGCTACGTTTGTAAAAGTTGTAGCTTACCACGTCGCAGTATTTCTGGCTCGCCGCGCGCGCTAATTTATTGGTCCAGGCGAAACGGCAACCGAGATAGAGCTTGTTGGGCGCGAGTTCGCGAAGAATTGATAATATCTCTGAAAAATATTTTTCGCATAAAACCGAGTAAAACGCGTTGGAATCTTCTTTCGCGGCGGCGACGTCCGGAGTCTGGAACGGTTCGTTTTGGAGCGCGTCCCAACTGGCGAGATCCGCGCCCCACGCGGCGTTGAATTGCGCGATCGTTCCGTACTTCTCTTTTAACCACGCCACGTACGCTATCTTGGCGGGCTGATCTTTCGGAGACGCGAGCGCCGCTTTCGAAAGAGAGCCTTCTTCGCCCCAGCTGATCTCGTTGTCGACAAAGTAACCGACGCAATAAGGATCCGACGACGTCTGTTTTTGCTTCTCGAGAGATTGACGAAGATTAGACGAAAATTCTTCCGTGAACGGGTCGATGAATTTACCCCAGTAACCGGCGCTGCCTTCTATCTTACGGCCCCACGTTCCCAACGTAACGACGTAGGGAGTCTTGTCGACATTGTAGATTCCGCTTTCGGACCAATTGCCGATTGTGTTGAGACCCCAACTACGGAGACGGCGATGAACGCGTTCAAGATTCCGCGCTTTCCAGTCGTCCCCGTACTTTAAATACAGATTTGCGCCCGAAAAACAGTACAGCTTATATTCGCCGTAATTCGCGTAGTAATTATTGACCGAGCTGGAACTCGTGGAGAGGAATTGAGAGAAAGGATTGCCGGATTCGGTCAAAGCTGAAAAGTTCGTGTCAAAGTAAAATTCCCGGTCGGAGATTGGCGTCGTGGCGTTCCAGGAACCGACGCAATCTATACCGTTGGACCAGAAAAGGCGTCCTTTCGGATCGACAAGATACCATATTCCGTCGATTTTTTGCGTGCGGAACGAACCGGTCGCCTCAAGTTGCGGACCCTTGGTCCAACCGCCAAATTCGTTAAATTCGCTCGGTTGATTCGCGGCAAGGTCGGCGTCTTCGATCGCGATTTGCGCGCGAAGTTCCTCTACGGAATGCGTTTTACCGGGCCAATCGTCGTGTTTAAACTGGCCGAATTGGTCGATCATGGGGAAGAACTTGTCGGGACCCCATTTCAGATATTCTTTTTGCGTCGCGGTTTGATCGGAAGGAATGGCGACTATCGATTCGAGAACCCAGGAGTCTCCCCGCCCATTTTGCGTTTCAAATGGACGAATCGCCGTCAATTCGCTTTTATCAAAAAAGACTTTCGCGTCGTTTGAATGATCGTCCGTCCTGATTCCGCCCGGCTTGCCGCGCATCGCGAAAAGTTTGACGCGCGTCTCAGCGTTGAGCGTTCCCGGAAATTCGACAAACCACGTATGTCTTTCGCGAGGAGGAAGCGTTTCGTCGACGGTTACGACCCCCTCCATCGTTTTAAGATTAGATTGTTTACTATCTAATCGTACGTGCAGCGTTATCGGCTTGTCGCTTTTCGAGGTCGCGGTAAATTGAAGTCCGCCGTACTCGGAAAGATTCCAATCTCCGACAAAATGCACGCCGGGCCAGGGATCCTCTTTACCGTTGACGATCTTCAAAGAACCGTCCGCTTGTTTGCTCGCCTCGACTCCCTGCGTCGTTAGCGAGTCGACGGACGTGCCTTTGTCATAAATCACAATAACTTCCGCGCTTTGCGTAAACGTCGGGGACGCGAACGCTATGGCGCTTATAAATGCGGCGAGAACCGCGTAAGGACGTTTCATGTTTTAACTCCGTATAAACTGCGGATCCAGTCGTCGGGAACAGGCGCCGCAAAGGATAATCAGGGCGAGGGTATATTCGACGCTTAACTATTTTTTATCAGGAAGAAGTTTGCCGAACCCTTCGAGTAAATCGTATTTCGATTGCCAGGTCGTGTACATGATACCGACGCAATTTTTAGTGTGGGAACAGCATTCGAGCCAGTCTTTGCACGTTTGTAAATCGTTCGTGTCGTAGTAAGCGGCCCCAAGAGTGCGGAATCCGCGTTCTGAGAAAAATTTCATGCTGACTTCGCGTTTTTCGTGCCACCAGCAGGCGATGACGAGATCTTTTGGAACGAGATCCCACACGCCGGTATAATCGCCGTCGCAGGCGTAGTAGTTCGCATGCGCGTTGTGGTTCGGGTCGAGCATATCCGACCAAATGTAAACTTCCGCGTTCGGCGCGTACTTTTTACAAATTTCATATTGCTTCGTGATGCAGTCCCCCAAAATCTCGGCGAGAGAAATTCCGCGGTCTTTACACGCTTTACAGGTCCCCGCGCAACGAATCTCGTCCATACTCAGGAACAGTTTTTTCGGCTTGAAAAGCGCGACGATTTCTTTCGCGGATTGGTCGAACAGTTCGTAAACTTTAGGTTCCGACATGCAGGTTCCGATTTGAGGCGCTCCGACGAGCGGAGGGTAGTAGAAATCGACGAGAACTTTATCGCCGTCTTTAATCGCGCTTCCGCTCGGAATAGCGAGCTCCTGACTTTTCGCGTCCTGATCCCAGGCTTGTAATCTGAATTTGGGCGATTCGTAATCCTTGCCTAACGTATAGGTCCTGGTTCCGTCCGCGTTCTTAACGACGATCGGGGTTCCGGGACGTTGAAGAGGATTCACAAGTCCGATCGGTTCGATGGAAAGATCGTCGAGCCAGAACGTACCCTCGGAGCCGTCCCATACGCCCGCGTAAATCCGCGTCTTGCCGTCTGCGGGCGCGCGGAATAACGCCGTCATTGGAGCCCAGTCCGTCGTGAGTTTGCCGTCGACTAGCTCCGCTCGGCAACGTCCGTTGGAGACTGAATTGCCGTTCGCGTCATAGATTTGAAGGCCGATATTGCCGCGCATATCTTTCGCTTTGATCCAGATTTTCGCTCGATACAGCGTTCCGGGCTTCAGGTCGATCTGGTACATGATGCGACCGTGACCGTGTTCGTTTTGTTCTACTTTCGAAAAACGAAGCGACGACGTGCCCGTGTGAGCGACTTTGTCGTCTCGGAAAGAATATTGATCGCAACCGTCCTGGAATTGAACGCCCGCGAGAAGATTCCCTTTCCATTCGTCCATGGAACCGTAAGGAAAATCGACCGGCTCCGGTTCAAACGCTATCTTGCCGTCGCGAGCGACCATCGGAAGATCTTTGATCGGGACCCCCTCCGCAAGGTTTTCGTCGATTCCAAGCATGGTTCCGTAGCCAATTGACCACATAATCGGTATGACCTCGATCTTTTTCGCGTCCGCAACTTTCTTGATTTTCGCGAAGCGCGATTTCACCTCGTCGGTCCAATTCGCGCAACTGTCCCACCGAAGAGCCCAAAGGATTCCGTTCAGACGAACCGACGACGCCCGCTCGATCAATTCGATAACCTTATCCGCGCTTTCGTCGGTTCCAAGGCGTTCGCTGCAATAAAACCATTTGTCTTGCGGAACCCAGAGCTTCGAGTCGTCCGCTTGAACTTTGATGGAGGTAAATAATATCGCCGCGAAAGACAACGTCGACAAGGCCGCGACTAAAAAAGTTTTGTATGTTGGTATTCGCATTATAGAGATCCCCTCGTAATAATCAGGCGCGCGTTTGTAATGAATAGACGCGCTGTTCCAATAATTATAGCGAACTGAAAAACGTTTTTAAATGAAAAGTAAGACTCGGGAAAGATTTTTACAAATTTCAGACTGAAGCGCGTTCGAACGTCGCGTGGAGAGAATATAAAAAACGCCGCGCTGAAAAGAATCGACGCGGCGCTGAATCTGGATAAAACGTTGCCCGGTTCCTTAGTTGCCGTAAGATTGAAGCGGCGCGGGAATACGTCCGCCAAACTGTACAAACTGAGAACTCGCGCCGACGTTGCGAACTTCCATGACCGGAGACGCTCCGAACAATCCGCCAAATTCGACTTGTTCGCCCGCCCGCTTGCCCGGAATGGGAACAAGACGCGTCGCCGTCGTCTTATTATTGATGACTCCGATCGCAAGCTCGTCCGCCATAATACCGGAAATTGTCTCCGCGGGCGTATCCCCGGGAATCAAAATCATATCGAGACCGACGGAACACACCGCGGTCATCGCTTCAAGTTTCTCGAGGGAAAGGTGACCCGCCGCAGCCGCCGCCGCAAGCGCGGAGTCTTCGGATACCGGTATGAACGCGCCGCTAAGACCGCCGACGGAACTTGACGCGAAAAGACCGCCCTTCTTAACCGCGTCGTTAAGCATCGCGATAGCCGCGGTCGAACCAGGAGCCCCAATATGCGCCAAACCAAGCGTTTGCAGAATTTCGCCAATACTGTCCCCGATTGCCGGAGTGGGCGCGAGAGAAAGATCGACGACCCCAAATTGCGTGTTGAGCGCTTCCGCGACTTCTCGACCGATAAGCTCCCCGATTCGCGTTACGCGGAAACTGGACGTCTTAATTTCTTCGGAAAGCTCCGACAACGTGAGTTTTTTACCCGTCTTCTTCGCGTGCGCGATTCGACGTTCCAACGCGCTCTTGACTACGCCCGGACCAGATACCCCGATGTTGATCGCCGCTTCCGGTTCCCCCGCCCCCATATACGCGCCTGCCATGAAGGGATTGTCGTCCGGTATGTTGGCAAAAACTACCAACTTGGCCGCCGCAAAGCCGTTGTTCGCGGAGTCCGCGTTCGCTATGTCAAGTATCGTTTGACCAAGCGTGTGAAGCGCGTCCATATTGATACCCGCTTTGCGAGACGCCGCGTTGATCGACGCGCAAACACATTTCGTTTCCGTAAGAACCTCGGGCAACGATTCTATAAGCACTCGCGCTCCGTTCGACACGCCTTTTTGAACTAATGCCGAAAAACCGCCGACAAAGTCGACTCGACACTGATTTCCCGCCTCGTCGAGCGTCTTCGCGAGCTGAAGCGCCGCAGATGTATTGTGACCCGCTAAAAGCGTCGCGGCCGGAGATATCGCGATTCGTTTATTCGTGATCGGAATCCCGTACTTGCCGCCGATCATGTCGCACGTCTCAACAAGATGACTCGCGTGACGCACTATCTTGTGAAAGACTTTCTTACAAAGTTGATCTACGGTTGCTGAAGCGCAATCGTTTAAATTTAACGCCATCGTGACGGCGCGGACGTCAAGGTGTTCCGCGTGAAGCATTCTGATGGTGGATAGGATTTCATCGGTTTTTAACATGGCGCTCTCATTCCGATTTAAATGGCTGACGACGCGGGAACAAACTCCCCAGTATAACGCGGCTAAATTATAGAATATATCCCACTTAGGTCAAGAGGTCGAGAAAACGCGCAAACCATTCGCTTTATATCGCGTTTTTAGAATCGGGATTTAGTCGCAACAAAAAGTGATTTCTTATGAAGCCGCCTGCTTGCTCAATTTTTTGAACGGCGCGACCTGTTTTGGATTTCTGTTTGTGACGATTCTGTTATTTTTTGTGATTGGGCGCCTTTTTTGTGTTGGACGGATGCGCGAATTTGGGAATTTAGGATAAAATTTTTTTTTGCCCGTTCCTATTTTTACACAAAAGCGCTAAAATGACGAAAACTATTCGACTGGGTAGACGGCGAAGAAAAAGTCGATTATCCGTTTTGCGGCGGTTTTGCGCCGCGCCAGGGTTGCGCGTTCGGTCGCGCGCGCCTGGCAAAATCCAGATAAGTGAATATTAAGCATATTAACTATAATGCAGACCGAAATAAATCGGCGCTAGCGGTTTGCGCCGCCCAAAACGGTCGAGAGGAGGCGTCTCTTGGGTAAGACAAAAACTTGTAGTTGCTACGCGGCGGTCGTGATCGCTATAGTCGTCATACTGCGACTTGGCGTTGGCTGTCATTTTCTTTATGAAGGTCTCTGGAAGATGAATCCGGACAACGGATTCTCCGCAAAAGGCTTTTTAGGTCAGGCGAAGGGTCCGACAAAGGGATTCTATTATATGTTCCTGCCGGATCTGGGTGGCGAAGCCAGGCTCCAGATGAGCGAAGTTTATCGCACCGAACTCAGCGACGACGGAAACGTCGTTCCCGGTTCTTCAAAACGTATCGGTTGGACCTTGCCGGTCTTTGAAAAACAATGGTTCGAATATTTCAAAGAATACTGCCAAAAGTATAATTTGAACGATCCGGACGCCGCCCCGCAACTCAAAGCGGCGAAAGCGATCATGAGCCAATACGTCCTGTCTTTGCGCGAATATACCCTTGAAAATCGTGAAGAAATTCGCGGGTTCGTCGCAAGCAAAGCGCGGTTCGAAAAAGCCCTCAAGTCCACTAAAAACAACGCGGAATACCAGCGTATTCGCGATTGGGACGCGCAAATGAAGTATCGTAACGAAGGCGAAAAATTCGCAAAAACGCCAAACGATATGGGCGCCAACATGGAACTCGCGCTCTGGGACGTCCTGACCCCCGAGCAAAAAGAAGCCGGGCGTTTGCCCGAACTCGCTTACGGCTCCAACCGCAATTGCCTTAT
Organism: uncultured Planctomycetaceae bacterium; assembly: GCA_964447865.1. Lineage (GTDB taxonomy): Bacteria > Planctomycetota > Planctomycetia > Pirellulales > Thermoguttaceae > RUG369. Next base: position 38,124 of record CAYUUL010000003.1, read on the forward strand.
GCGCGCGGTCGCTAAGCTCCCCTTCATCGAAAAATTTGCGCATCCTACGACGATGGGATTGCTCGACCTTACCGTTACTTTGGGACTCTCCGCGATCGGACTCTGCTTAATGCTTGGGTTCTGCACTCGCCTGGCGGCTCTCGGCGGCGCCTGCTTCATGTTCAACGTCGTCTTGTCGCAGTTCCCATGGCCGACTGTGTATCCGTATCCGTCCGACATGATTGGACACTCGATGGTCTGCAACAAAGACTCCATCGAAATGATGCTCCTCCTGCTCCTCGCCGCGCTTCCGTCCGGTCGTTGGGGCGGCCTCGACTGGTTCGTTTGGAACGGTTGCGGAAAATATATTTATCGCTGGTTTGGGATTGAAAAAGACCCGTTGGTTCCCGACGTCTTGAACGCCGAACCTTGTAACTGATCCGCGATTTTTTGGCGGCGTCAACTGCGCGTATCTTGCTCGGTTGGCATAACCGATAAATTTGTCGAGTTATTTATTCATTGCGCTCCACGCGTCGAATATACGACTAAGGACGCGACTCGACCGCGGAAAAGAGCGACGCTCGCTACTCGACGACGCTCTTGAAAGCGAACGATGTAAAATACAACCCGGACGCATCCGACTAAAAGAATGGGATTTCGCGCGAAACGACCTCCTATCGCGATTTACGCGAGAAAGTTCTGCGCGCCTCCCGCGTCTTGTCCGGCGTTCAAATATATAGGAATTATACTAATGAGTTCTAACAACGAGGGAAAAGCGGCTTCTTGCGGTTGCTCGCGACGTAATTTTCTCAAAGCCGGCGCGCTCGCTGCAGCGGTCCCGGCTGCCGGCGTAGGCGCGTTCTACTGCGGTTATTCTAACACTCACGGTCGTCGTATGCGCGTCGCCGTTATGGGCGTCGGCGACGAAGGAAGCGTGCTCCTGGGCGCTTGTAACCCGGAATTTGTCGATATCGTCGCTATCGCCGATATTCGACCCTATAACCAGTACCGAGCCTTCCACGGCGATCACTATGGGGACGTCGCGCTCGCCGCTCGACCCGGCCTCATGAAACTTTACGGCTGGCAAACTGAAGACGAAGCCCGTAAACACGTTAAAGTCTACGCCGATTACCGCGATTTGCTTAACGACGCCGCCAAACTTGGTATCGAAGGCGTTATTATTGGCTTGCCGTTGCACCTGCACTCCATCGCCTCTATTCAGGCGATGAGTAAAGGTCTGCACGTTTTGTGCGAAAAATTGATGGGCCACTCCATCATTGAATGTAAAGAAATGGCCCGCGCCGCGAAAATGTTCCGTAAGCATCTCGCGATCGGTCACCAACGACACTACAATATTCTTTATCAGGAAGCGACCGATCAAATCGAACGCGGTATCATTGGCGATATCCACTATATCCGCGCTCAATGGCACCGCGGAAATTCGCCGGGAGCCGACAGCTGGCAGATGCCGATGCCGGAAGCCTTCAAAGACGCCGACCCGCAAGCCTCTAAGCTCGCCGAAGAACTCGCCGCCTGGAAAGAAGAACTTAACAACGCGCGCGGGCTCGATATCGAAACCTGGCGCCTCAAGGTCGCTCAGAAAGAAGCTCAGCTTGCCGACGCTTTGATGCTCGAAGAAGGCTCCAGCTACAAGGGCGTTACCCTGAAGAGCCCCGCGGAATACGGCTATCAGGATATGGTCGTCGGAAAAGGCGGAAAGAACGAATACTCTCGCCCAAGTACCGAAGAATTGATTCGTTGGCGTTTGTGGAAACGCACCGGCGGCGGTCTTATGGTCGAATTGGGAAGCCACCAGCTCGACGCCGCATCCATCTTCCTCGCCGCGTCAAATCGTCGCGCCTGCATGTTGCGCGGCGAAGACCCGACGAAGTTGCCCGACAACGGTAAAGTTCATCCGCTCCGCGTACACGTCTCCGCTAACCGCAACCTGTTCGCACTCGACCGCGAAGTTCAAGACCACATTACCACGTTGGTCGAATTCCCGGCCCCGAACTATGATCCGAAAACTCCCGCGGGTCGTCGTCGCACCATTACCGTTCAATACTCGACGATCAATGGAAACGGATTCGGCGGTTACGGCGAAATCGTCTTCGGTACCAAAGGTACGATCGTCCTTGAACGCGAACAGGATTCTCAACTCCTTCGCGGTCCCTCGACAAGCAAAGTCGAGAAAAAAGCCGCCGGAGCCGCCGCGCTCGATACGCAGGCGTCCGCGCCCGCCCAAAAGGCTGTCGCCGCCGGTCCCGCCGGTCCCGCCGTTAGCCGCGGTTATAAGGAAGAAGTCGAACACTGGGCCTGGTGCGCTCAAAACAATCCCGACTGCTCCGACCCCGATATCCAACCTCGCTGCAATCCTCGTATCGCCCTCGGCGACGCGGTCATTGCGCTCGTTACCAACATTGCCGCCGATAAGGGCGAAAGCGTTCAGTTTAAAGAATCCTGGTTCGATCCGGATAACGATGAAACTCCGGAAAATGATCTTGGCGTCGAAAATGGCGTTCCAAACGTCGATCAGGATAAATACAAGCTGTAATCGCCTTGCGCGTTGGTTTATTCAAATTTAAATTGATTTCTGTTTCCGAACGCCTGAGCGCGTTCGGGAATGGTTAAAATATACAGGTAGGAAAAATGAATTTAACGAGCGAACAAAAAGCGATCGGTAAGGAAAACTTCCTCGCCGCGGTAGGTAGCCCGTTGGTCCGTCGCGAATTTCTCAAACAGTCTTCGCGCGCCGACCTTGCGTCCGGAAAAGGTATCGGTTCTTATTACTTCAAGTACGGCGTCGTTGATAAGCCCGTGCGCGTCGCGGTTCTCGGCACCGGAGACGAAGGAAGCGTCTTGATCGGCGGTATCAATCCGCGTTACATTCAAGTTGTCGCGATTGCCGATATTCGTCCTTACAATCAATATCGCGCTTTCCACGGCGATTGCTATAGCAGCACCGCCGCCGCGGTTCGTCCCGGCCTCATGAAAAAATACGGCTGGAAAACCGAAGCCGAAGCGCGTCAATACGTCAAAGTTTACAACGATTATCGCGACTTGCTCAAGGACGCCGATAAACTCGGTGTCGAAGGCGTTATTATCGGTCTCCCGTTGTTCTTGCACGCCCCCGCCGCTATCCTCGCGATGAAGGCCGGCTGTCACGTCCTGACCGAAAAACTTATGGGACATTCGGTCGCAAAATGCAAGGAAATGATTCGCGTCTCCCACGAATGTAAAAAACACCTTGCGATTGGACACCAACGTCACTACAACATTCTGTACGATCACGCAACGAATCTTATCAATTCGACCGCGATCGGCGATATCCATTACATTCGCGCCCAATGGCACCGCGGAAACTTGCCCGGCTCCGACAGCTGGCAAATGCCCCTTCCGGAAGGTTCGAAAGACGTCGACGTCAAGAAAGGCGAATTGAAACGCGAATATACCGAATGGACCGCGGAATGCAAACGCCTCAAGGCTGAAATCGTCAAAGCCGAACAAACGATCGACAAGATTTCCAGCTTGCCCGAAGAACAAAAGACACAACGCCTGCTCGACGAAGCAAAACGCCTGCAACGCGAAAAGGTCGTTCGCCAAAAGGAACTTGATTCTCTCCAAGCGAAAGTTGATCAGAAGCGCGAGCAACTTGCCGACTACGTCTTGATCGAAGGCGGCGAATATAAGGGCGTTACGTACAAGAAAGCCGAAGATTACGGTTATTTCGCGACCGTCCGCAAAGAAGGCGAAGAAGTGTACTATCGTCCCGCGATTGAAGAATTGATTCGCTGGCGTTTGTGGGATCGCACCGGCGGCGGACTCATGGCCGAACTCGGAAGCCACCAACTTGACGCCGCCAGTATCTTCGTCGCCGCTATGCACGGCGGAAAGAAACAACGTCCGTTGACCGTCTCCGCTTCCGGATCCCGATCCCTGTTCAACTCGCTCGACCGGGACGTCGACGACCACGTCGCCGCTTTGTACGAATATCCGGCCGCGAACTACGATCCAAACGACGAACTTGGTAAACAACGCAAGATTACCGTCGCTTACGCCACGATCAACGGCAACGGGTTCGGCGGTTACGGAGAAGTCGTTTTCGGTACGAAAGGCACCCTTGAAATCGATATGGAAAAGGAAGCCTACCTCTATCGTACATCCGCGATCAACGATAAAACGAAGGTCGCCGGCAGTAAGGGCAAGCTTGACGTCGTTATCTCTGAAGACGGCGATCAACTGAGCTCCGCGATTGGTTATCAAGGCGTTTACGCGTCCGACGTCAGCCGCGGATATTGCGAAGAACTTGAACACTGGGCTTACTGCATTCGTAAGAATCCTGATTGCGATCTCGACGCCGTCGATACCGAGATTATGCCGCTCCTTTGCCAGGTTTACGGAAAAGCCGCGTTCGGCGATACCGCCGGCGCCACTCCCGCGCTCGTGACCCGTTGCCGCGGCGAAGTCGCTATCTGGGACGCTATTATCGCCCTTGTGACCAATATCTCCGCCTCCCTCAATAAGACGATCGAATTCAAAGATTCCTGGTTCGACGCCGACAGCGACGACGTGCCCGAACTCGAATACGCTGAAGAACTCGTTCGCAACGCCGCGGATCCCAGCGCTACGGAAGAACAACTGTCGCTCGCCGTCGCCGAAGCTAAGAAAGAGGCCGCCGTCAATATGAATCGCCCCGAGTACTTGCTCTGAGCTTGATTTCAGCATTGGAGCGTCGTAAAACGCTTGTTTGAATTAACGCCGATAAAAGATTAACATGGTCTTTTGTCGGCGTCTTTTTTTTTGCGTGAAAAAAGATAAAATCGAGTCGAACGTACGCGCCGACGTATTTGTCGAGTTGCGTTCGCGTCGCCTTGGCGCGTTGTATTTATCCCCCTTGCCATTACGAAGGTATCTTATGAAAACTTTTTCGACGTTATGCGCGACCGCTTTCTTAGCTTGCGTCTGCGCTGCGAATCTCTTTGCCGCGGAGTTTCCCGACCCCGCTAAAATGGCGCTCCCTGTCGTCGACCCGCAAGAATTGTCGATGGACGCCCGGGCCCTCGATCAGATCGACTCGCTCATTCAAGAGAACATTGAGGATGGCAATTTCCCAGGATGCGTCGTTTGTATCGGACGCGGAAATAAAATCGCTTTCCTGCGTTGCTACGGCGATCGACAGGTTGAACCGACTGTCGAACCGGTTACGACCGATACCCTCTACGACCTTGCTTCCGTCTCAAAAGTGACTTCGACCGCTATCGCTATTGCGATTCTCGTCGAACAGGGAAAAGTGGAATACGACGACCGCGTTACCAGATTCATTCCGGAATTTGGTCAAAACGGAAAGGAAAACGTTACCGTTCGAGACTGTCTTACCCACGTCTCCGGTCTCACCCCCGACAACAGTATCAAAGATTACATCGGCTTTAACCGCGACGAAATTCTCGCGAATATTTGCGCCTTAGGACTGCGGTCCGCGCCGGGCGAAGTCTTTTCTTACAGCGACGTCGGCTTCATTACCCTCGGGTTCATTGTCGAAAAAGTTACCGGCATGTCGCAAGACGAGTTTGTGCGTCAATATATCTACCGCCCGTTAGGAATGGCCGATACCGGATACAATCCGACCGACGAACAAAAAGCGAGAACCGCAGCCGCCGAAAAACGATATCCGGAAGACGAAAATTGGATTAAAGGCGAAGTGCACGACCCTCGCGCCTTCGAAATGGACGGAATCGCGGGCCACGCCGGAAACTTCTCCACCGGTCCAGACCTTGCGATTCTCGCCTCGATGCTTATTGGTCGAGGAACCTATACTCCCGCGAACGATCCGGAACGTCCGGTACAAATCATGTCCCCTTATACTTATCAACAAATGACGGAAGCCCTTGCTATTCCGCGCGGGATCCGTTCGAGAGGTTGGGATAAACGTTCTCCTTATTCTGGAAATCGCGGCGTGCTCATGAGTCCGTCCGCTATTGGGCACAGCGGGTTTACCGGTACTTCTTTCTGGATTGACCCCGACATGAATCTCTTTGTTATCTTCCTCGGGAACCGCTTGCATCCGGATGGAAAAGGCGATACCGTTCGCATGTGTGGGAAGATTGGGGAAATTGCCCTCGACGCGATTCGGGATAAAACCGACCCTGAACAAGCCGCCGACTTCGTGAAAAAATCGCTCTACGTCTCTCCGAACGCGCAACAGGGGAACGAAGTCCTCGCCGGCGTCGACGTCATGCAACGCGACGGCTACGCCCCCCTTAAATTGCGCAACCGTAAAGTCGGCTTACTCACAAACCAAACCGGTCTGCTCAAAGACGGTCGCCGTATTCCCAAAGCGATGCAGGAGGCCGGCGTAAACTTGACGACCCTGTTCAGTCCGGAACACGGCCTCTACGGCGTACTTGACCAGGGCTCCATTGGCGATGGAAACGATCCGGAAACTGGATTGCCCGTCTTCAGTCTTTATGGCGATACCCGACGTCCTACTCCGGAAATGCTTAAAAATGTCGACGCCTTTGTCTTCGATATTCAAGACGTCGGCGTCCGATTCTACACCTATATCAGCGCGATGTGTTCCGCGATGCAGGCTTGCGCGGACCAGGGCAAGGCGTTCTTCGTGTTTGATCGTCCTAACCCGATTGGCGGACTTAAAGTCGACGGCCCTTATCTCGACGGCGGTCGCGAATCGTACGTCGCGTTCTTCCCCATGCCGATTCAGCACGGTATGACGGTCGGTGAAATCGCGCTCGCTTTTGCGAACCAGTATAAACTAAACCTGGATCTCACCGTCGTCCCTTGCGAAAATTGGACCCGCGATAAGTTCTTTGACGAAACTGGCTTAACCTGGGTCAATCCTTCGCCGAATATGCGTTCGCTTACCGAAGCCCTCCTTTATCCTGGTTTCGGAATCCCTGAATTTACTAATCTCTCCGTTGGCCGCGGTACCGATACGCCGTTTGAGGTTATTGGCGCGCCGTGGATCGACTCCGAAGATCTCGCGAAAAAAATGAACGACGAAAATTTGCCCGGTATCGCTTTTGAACCGATTAAATTTACCCCAAACGCCTCAAAATATGAAAACGGGGAAGTCAACGGCCTGCGCCTTATTATTACCGATCGCGTAAAGTTGGACGCCGTGAAAGCGGGCGTCGCTCTTATGGCGAGACTGGCGACTGATTATCCTGATAAGTGGGAAACGAAAAACGCAAATACGCTGCTGCTTAACGACGAGTCCCTTAAAGCGATCCTGGACGGTAAAAAAATCGGCGAAATTGCGCCTATGTGGAACGCCGACCTCGAACGATTCCAGGAAATGCGTAAAAATTACTTGATCTATCGTTGACGTCCTGCGCGAATCTGATATCATCCATAGTGGTTTTTCCTTCCATATTAGGTAAAACTGAAATCAGTAGGCAAGGGACGTGGATTCGCGTCCCTTGTTTTTTTACGTCTGTTGAGACTTCATGTCTGATTTGCGTCTAATCTGCGCCATACGACGCCGCGACTTTGCGTTGAACAAGGGACGACTCCCTCTTTTTTGCTATTTTTTTGGAATTTTTTGAGCTGCGATCTTGTTATTTGGTCAACGACTGTTTAACATAGTCCTCTGATATGTTATTATAAGTTAAGGTGGAACGTATGCGTCGCGCCGCGCTTAACGGCGAACGCTGTTAGATTAAACAAAATAAATAGAAGGACTCAACGATGCAGCGTATTTACGATTATTTGAAGAAAACGAAAACTTACTTCCTGGCGACTTCCGACAACGATAAACCCGACGTTCGCCCCTTTGGCACGATTGAAATCATCGACGGAAAACTCTGTATCCAGACCGGTCGGAATAAACGCGTCTCCCAGCAGATTCACGCTAATCCGCAAATCGCGATTTGTGCGTGCGACGGCGCGACGTGGCTCCGGATCCAGGCGATCGCCGTTGAAGACCCAAGAATTGAGTCCCAACAGAAAATGCTCGACGCCTATCCCGAACTGAAAAAACTCTACGCCCCCGGCGACGGAAATACGGAAATCTTCAAATTGGAAAGCGGTTCCGCCGTCTTTTCCTCGTTTACGGACGCCCCTGTCGTCGTGAACTTCTGATTGCGCGACGCGTTTGACGCTTCTTGACTGGTGTGATAGAATCAAAGAACGCGCGGGCGCGGTTCTACGAGCGCGCGCGAACGCTAGAAAGAAGTTGATTATGATTGAAAATACGACCGAACGTACGACGCGACGACCTAAAATCGCCGTCGTCGGAGCGGGTATGTCTGGACTTGCCGCCGCCGCGCGCTTGAAGGAACGAGAAAAAAACGCCGAACTTGTCGTCTATGAAAAAGCCGAGAGAGTCGGAGGGGTTATTGGAACGAAAAAAGTCGACGGGTTTCTCTGCGAATTGAGCGTCGACAACTTTATCACGACCGTCCCTTACGGAATTGAACTCTGTCGTTCGCTCGGCTTCCAGGACGAATTACAATCGACAAACAATCGCTATCGTCGTACCTTCGTCGTCAGAAAGCGAAAATTGTACGCGCTTCCCGACGGGTTCATGACCATGGCCCCGACGAAATTCTATCCGATGCTCGTTACGCCGCTCTTGTCCCCGCTGGGGAAATTGCGTTGCGGTCTGGAATTACTCTTGCCCAGAAGAAAAAGCGACGAAGAAGAATCGCTCGCCGCCTTCGCTATTCGTCGACTCGGAAAAGAAGCGTTTGACCGCATTATCGAACCTCTTGTCGGAGGAATCTACGGAGGAGACGCCGCTAAACTTAGTTTGCAAGCCACCTTGCCAAGATTCGCCGAGATGGAGGAAAAAGACCGCTCGCTCATTTGGTCGATGACGAAATCAATGAAAAACGCCCGAAAAATCAAAAGGGAAGAGGAGAGCGGGGCGCGGTATTCTTTCTTCGTTACTCTCAAATGCGGACTCCAGGAATTTCCCGAACGTCTGGCGGACCGTATCGGTCGCGATCGTATCAAATTGAATTGTCCGATCGTCGACGTCGAACGCGAACAGGACGGCGTATGGAACGTCGTCGACGCGTCCGGTAAAAAAGAGAGATTCGACGCCCTGATCTTCGCCTCGGATTCCGGAGCCGCCGCAAACGCTTTGAAAAACGCCTGTCCCGACGTCGCCGAACTCTACGGACAAACCGAACATACCGGAGTCGCCATTATTCACCTGGCGTACCGCGACGAACAGATCGGCAAACCTGTGCAAGGTATGGGGTTTGTCGTGCCGACCGCCGAGAAAAACGGTATTATCGCGGGTAGTTTTAGCAGCTACAAGTACCCGACGCGCGCCCCCGAAAAAACGACTTTGTTGCGCATCTTCGTCGGCGGGTCGAGAGCCCCGGAAATGGTCGAAATTCCCGAAAAAGAGTTGATCAATCGAGTGCATGAAGAAATGCGCGTCTTGCTGAACGTGACCGGAGAACCGATCTTCACCGACGTCGCGAGATTCCCAAACGCCATGCCCCAGTACTACTTGGGGAGACTCGACTGGAGAAAGTGTTTGCAAAGCGCTCTGGATAAATATCCGACTTTGGCGCTGGCGGGAAACGCGCTCGACGGAGTGGGACTGCCCGCTTGCGTCAAGAGCGGGTACGACGCCGCGGACGCGTGCCTGAAAGCTCTTGCCACCCAGGCGTAACCCCTGTCTTTTCACATTAGATCAAACGCGGCGAAAAGAGGACGAAACGTTAGACGTTTGCCATTTTTCGCCGCTCTTTTTTTTCCTGAAAACTTTTCTTCTCTACTGAAAAAATAAACGTCTGAATCCTTCTTGGACGTAAAATAAAACAAAAAACGCGCCCCACGTGGAACGCGTTTGAACTTTTAATCTACGACGCGAATAAAACGTTTGACGGCTTACGCGTTAAAACCAGCGGCGGAACTCTCTTAACTCTCTCGAAAATTCGTCGTCGAGCGTTTCGCCCTCGCGAAGAACGGAACGATAGGCTTTTTCGATCGTTTCCGCGAGCATGCAGTCGTGGATAGCGCTCGACGTGTCCTTCTTTTCCTGATACGCTTGAGCGCGTTCCCACAACGATTGCGTGAGAGAACGGAAATTGGAGTTGACCCAACGCTTGATCAGGAATTTGCGTTCTTCTTCGCCGCAACATCCGCAACCGCATCCGCATTCGTCCTCGTCGTCGCAGTCCTCGCATCCGCATTTGCACGACCCGTCTTTATCGTCGTGTTTGCACGCGCACTCTTTGCCTTCCTGGCAACCGCATTGACAATCGGAACTACATCCGCACCCGCATTTGCACGACCCGTCTTTGTCGTCGTGTTTGCACGTACACTCTTTGCCTTCCTGGCAACCGCAGTCGCAATCGGAACTACACCCGCATCCGCATTTGCAAGATCCGTCTTTGCCGTCGTGTTTGCACGCGCATTCTTTGCCTTCCTGGCAACCGCAGTCGCAATCGGGCCCGCAACCGCATCCGCATTTGCACGACCCGTCTTTGCCGTCGTGTTTACACGCGCATTCTTTGCCTTCCTGGCAACCGCAGTCGCAATCGGGCCCGCAACCGCATCCGCACCCGCATTTGCACGAGTCTTCTTCCTCGTCGCCGCGCTCTTTCAACGTGTTAATCAGCACGTCGGCGATTCTCGATTGCAATTCGATTGCTTTCGAAAGATCGTTGATTCTCGTATCGACTTTCGCCGTTTCCTTGCGGAGTATCGCCCGATTCTGATACGCGAGCGCAAGATTTTCGAGTAACGGCCATTCGTCGGAACTTTCAAACGAACCGAAAATATCGATGACGCCGTCGTACAAAGACGCCGCTTCTTTAGTGCGTTCCGCCCTGGTCAAGAGCTCGCCGCGAAGCATCGTCGCGTCCAAAAGGTCGGGAAAAACGCTCAAGCCTTCCGCGTCGTTCGCCATTTTCGCCGAATGAAGAACGCGTTCGTACGCCTGACACGCTTCCGCTAAAACGTTGATTGAGTCCGTTAAGTCGTTCTTCTCGCGATTCGGAGTTGTGCGCGCCAATTCCACAAGGCATTCCGCGAACTCTTGTCGATAGTTGTCGTTCCCGGACGCGACGAGTACGCGGTAATATTGAGAGGCCTTCTTGCGGTTCTCGAGCGCTTCCAACGCGTCCGGAGATTCCAAATCCTCTTCCTCAAGTTCCTCGCGCAGAAATTCCGCTTTTAACGAATGAACTTTGCCAAGGTAATAAAGAACTTCCGCGTCGGAACCGGAAGTTTCCGCGAGCTTTTCCAGATTTTCGGACGCCTCGTCGAGCATATTCAAACTGTCGGAACGGCGACGTTGCGCGAACGCGACTCCCGCCCGATTGATCGAGACCCCGATGAGGTCGAGTTTAGCCTGCTTGGAGCCAAGCGCGACCAGTTTCTCATAAGCGGCCCCGGCGCGTTCGTATTCTTCGTCCGCGTCGGAAAAGCGCGACTCCTCGTTGTAAAGGATCCCGAGGCCCAAACGCCCGTCGGCAAGCGTTTGCAACGTGTCGCGGGATTCCCCGTACGACTCGACGTATTCGTTCAACCGTTCAAACGCGGCGTTGTAATTGTTGAGCGCCTCGTCCGTTTCGCCTTCTTCCTGTAAGAGCGCCGCCCGATGAAGATAGAGCTTTACAAGTTCTTCTTCTTTGTCCTTGCGCGTCCCGTCCGGTTCTCCGTCCAGATCTTCCACAAGCTCGTTGATCCGCTCGTTCGTCTGCTTGAGGTGATCGTTGTAGTCGTCAAGATCCTCTTTCGAGAACCCCAAATTGAAGTCGGCCGTCGCGTCTTCGTCGTCCTCGTCTTCTTCGTCGTCGACGTCGTTTTCGTCTTCCTCGGGTTGCGCGTCGCCGTCCTCGTCGTTATGCCCGCCGCAATGTCCGCAACCGCCGCAACATCCGGCGAAAAGCGGCGCGCACGCCAGGAGTGTAAGGAAGGTTAAGTCAAAAGAAGTCAAAAGTTCGGAGAGACTTTGGAGTAAATTCGTCATCTTTTTAAATCGTTTCCACTGCAGTGTCTAAAAAACGCGCGCAACGCTCCAAACGGCGCGAACCCGCCGCGTTTTATCCTCATTATTCTATCATGACGCAAAATAATCGACAAGCGCCCAAAACGTTATGGGAAAATCTCTCGAAACTTGTTGTAATTCGTAAAAAAAAAAAAACTTGTGAAAATTTTCTGATTTTTAACGCTTGAACGACGATATATACAGAATATTCCACATGTAATTCGTTTTTGGGAACCTTGTGGACTTGTTGAACGTCAGAATTTGTGTATCATGACGTCTTTACGAACGAAACGTACTTATGAATCGCGTATGTTTGCTTATTGATGATATCAAGACGTCGACGGCGTCGATTGAAGTCGCTTGTATGCACAGACAATTGGAGAGAAGCGTCAAAATGAAAAGTAGTAAAGCGCTGGTCGCTATGTTGGCGTTGACCGTTTGCGCGTTCTGCGCGCTGGGTTGCGGTCCTAAAAAGCCAAAGATGGTCGTCGTTACCGGTTCCGTTAAAGTCGCCGGCGAACTGGTTGAAACCGGTTTGATTACCTTAAAGCCTGCCGACGGACAAGGTATGGATTGTGGCGGTACGATTACCGACGGTAAATTCGAAATTGAGACGACCCCCGGCGAAAAGAGAATTCAGGCGTACGGCTCGAAAGTTGTCGGAACATTCAATCCGGATCCTCTCTATCCCGATAAGGTCGCTAATAAACTGGAAGACTTCCCGGCCAAAGTTTTTACCGAGGAAATTAAAATTACCGTCGAAGATAAGAAAAATCAGAATTTCGACATTGAATTTACCGGCGAAGGCGCCCAAAAAGACTGACCTTTTCACACTTTAGCGCTTGTTTGAAACTTACGGCGCCGCGTTTGGTTCGGCTCCCTTAATCATAATAATGACGCGGTTGACGCGAACGCCAATGGACGGCGATTTGTTCAACCGCCTTTAATTCCTGATTCCTTATTATACCTGTTTCCTTATTTCCGGAGATTTTACATGAATTCCTCTTCCGCCCGTCGCGGTTTTACCCTCGTCGAGTTGTTGGTCGTTATCGCGATTATCGGTATCTTGATTGGTTTGCTTCTCCCCGCAGTTCAAGCCGCTCGTGAAGCCGCTCGTCGTATGCAATGCACGAATAACTTGAAACAATGGGCTTTGGCCGTTCAAAACTACGCCGACGTCAATAACAGCAATCTGCCGATCGGCGCGACAATGGCCGACTCCAAGTCGTTTATCGGTATCGACAAGCGTTGCACGTGGCTTCCGCGTATGTACGCCTTTATCGAACAACAATCCCTTGCGAGTCAATACGACTTCAGCAAGAACTTCTACGAATACCCGAACAACCAGGACGGCAACCAGAACCGCGATCCCGCCGCTTGCGAAAGCGCGAAGTTCACGATTCTTTACTGCCCAAGCGATCTTCCGAACAACGAAATTGCCAAGTCTGAGACCTACGGGCGCGCTCGTTGCAACTATGTCGGATGCTACGGTTACCTGGCGTATTCCCACGCCGGCCAGGTTCAGAGTCAACACACCTCGCTCTATACGCGTTTTGACGGCGCGATGTTCTATCTGAGCAAGTGCGTTACCCTTTCTTCCGTCGTCGACGGGCTTTCCAACACCCTGTTGTTTGGCGAACTCCTTCTCGTCAACGATACGACCGACAACGATAAGCGCGGCGACGTCTACAACGACGAACGCATGGGCTCCGGGTTCTCCACCATTCTGACCCCGAACTCCTCCACGCCGGACGCTATGTACTCTGGAACATGCCCGGACGTCACGACCTCCGCCGGTCCGAAAGATAAGTATCGTCCGTGCGTCGAAGTCGCCTCCACCGAATACTATGCCGCGCGTAGCCACCATTCCGGCGGCGTCAACTGCGCTAAGGGCGACGGCTCCGTCGCGTTCTATTCCGACACCATTTCCTCCGACGTCTGGAAGGCCCTCGGATCTACTCGCGGCGGTGAAACGACCACCAACCTCTAATATTTGCAAGCGCGGCGGCTGGAATAGCTTTCGGTCGCCTCTCGACTAAACTGGTTAAACGGGAAAGCCCTGCGTCAAACGACGGTTCGGACTTTCCCGTTTTTTTCTCGCACCCTTGCGACCAGGTAAACAGGGAACAACTAATCAACCGATTTGACGATAACTTTGGTTAGACGGTTATTTTGCCCGTACTTGAAAAAAAATACCGTCGATATAAGATAGAAAACCGCTCGTTTGACAATGTCAATCGGGTAAAAGTGATCGCGATTACATTTCGCGTCCTGCGACGCGGCGCAAGAAAAGCTTTTTTTAAATAGAGACGTTTTGATATGCTTCGAGTTTTTAATACGTTGTCACGTACGAAAGAGGAATTTCAACCGGTGACGCCCGGTAAAGTCGGCATGTACCTTTGCGGCCCCACCGTCTATAAGCCAAGCCATATTGGGCACATGGTCGGTCCGACGATCTTCGACACGATTAAGAGATATCTGACGTACTCGGGCTACGATACGACGTGGGTCGTCAATATTACCGACGTCGACGATAAACTGATCGCCGAATCCAATAAGCGCGGGATCCCTATGTCCGCCGTCGCCGAAGAAATGATCGAAGATTACAAAAATAATCTTGCCGCGATGGGCGTCGATTCGATCGACTATTTCCCAAAGGCGACCGATTACATCGACAAAATTATCGAATTTACCTCCGACCTGATCGACAAAGGGTTCGCTTACGCGTCCGAGGGCGACGTTTATTTTGACGTCGCCAAGTTTCCCGAATACGGAAAATTGAGCAATCGAACGCTCGAACAAATGAGCGGCGAGGGCGGGGGAATGGCCGACCGCAAACACTCCGCTTTCGACTTCGCGCTCTGGAAATCCGCTAAGCCGGGCGAACCCTCCTGGGATTCGCCGTGGGGAAAAGGACGACCCGGCTGGCACATTGAATGCAGCGTCATGAGTTGCTCCCTGCTCGGCGACACCTTTGATATTCACGGCGGCGGGCTCGACTTGCAGTTCCCTCACCATGAAAACGAAATCGCCCAAAGCGAGGCCAGAAACGGTAAAATTATGGCCAGGTATTGGATGCATAACGGCTTGATGCAGGCCTCCAATGAAGTCGGAAAGGTCGGCGGTCGTAAGACGAGAGACGCCGGATCCGGCGCTAAAGAAGGGGACCTGGCCTCTCAGGAAGCCGGAAAAATCAGTAAGTCGAAGGGCGCCTCCGCTTTTAGAGATCTGCTGAAAAAATTCAAGCCGGAAAATATCCGCTTCTTCCTGCTCTCCAGTCACTATCGACGACCGATCGATTACAGCGAGGAACGTTTGGCGGAAGTCGGAAAAGGACTCGAAACCTTCTATCGATATTTCAAACGTTTCGAGGAAGTGACCGGAAAATCCTTCTATGAACTCGACGCCCCGAAAACCCGCGCGCAGGGAGACGAGTTCGAAAAGAACCCCGCGCTCGACGGCGAGTTCGGAAAACAGGTCAAAGAATTTCGCGCGAAGTTCCTGGAAGCGATGGACGACGACTTCAATACCGCCGGAGGTATCGCCGTCTTCTTCGATTTCAGCCGCGCTCTAAATAAATTCATTGAGTCGAACAAGTTGGAAACCGCTTCCGGACCAGAAAACGACGCCGCTCGAAACGAACTTGTCGCCGCGACCGTCGTATTCCGCGAACTGACCGGCACGTTGGGGCTCTTTAGAACGCCCGTCGAGGAAGAAGCCTCCGCCAACGACGCGCTCGTCGAACCCCTCATGCAACTGCTGATCGATCTGCGTCGCGCCGCGAAAAAGAATAAGGATTTCGCGACCGCCGACGAAATTCGCAACCGGCTCAAGGAACTGGGCGTCGCGCTCGAAGATCGACCCGGCGGCGTTTGCGTCTGGATCCGCGAATAATCCTGTCGTTGACTTTCCCAGTTTTTAAGTCCCGTTAGCGCGACGTCCCGCGACTCTTCGCTTGACGCCGCGCCGCGTTTTAAGTTTAGGCTCTAACATGACTTGGCAAGGTATTCATGGCGTCGACGAAATCGCGCTCCTTTTCGCTCGCGCTAATCGTCGAAGAAAACTCAGCGGAAGTTTTATGTTTGTCGGACCGCAGGGAGTCGGCAAACGTTGCTTTGCTTTTGCGCTCGCAAAAACTTTACTTTGTCGTCGGCATTTCACACCGGGCGGCGACCCCGACCCTGATTTTGACGAGTCGAAACCGTGGATCGCGCAAGAAGAACTGGCGCGGTTTACGCCTTGCGGAGAATGTGATTCCTGCAAACAGTTCGAACAAAGCGACGAAACGTTGAACGGCGTCGCTCGACCGACTCATCCGGATTTTTTCTACGTCGCCAAGCCGAAAGATAAAACGCTCTTTCCGTTGGAACTCCTTATCGGCGACAAAGAGAACCGCATGCGCTCGGGCCTGTGTTTCGATCTGAATCGAACGCCGTTCGTAGGAGGACGTAAAATCGCCGTTATCGACGACGCCGACTATTTCAATCAGGAATGTTCAAACGCGCTCCTTAAAACGCTCGAAGAACCCCCGCAAGACACCCTTATCTTTCTAATTGGCACAAGCGCCTCGAAACAGCTTCCGACGATCAGATCGAGATGCCAAATTTTTCGATTCAAGTCGTTGCCGGAAGAAACCGTCGCGGAAATCATGCTCAATCGAGGACTCGTTGAGACGAAAGAGGAAGCCGCCGCCGTCGCGAAAGTCGCGAACGGATCAATTCATGAAGCGGAAAAAGCTCTCGATACAAAGTTCAACGAGTTTCGAGAATATCTGATGGGCGAATTGTCAAAACAACCGCCCTTGCGAGCCGTCGAGTTGGCGACAAAAATGAACGCGTTTATCGACGCCGCCGGAAAAGAACCCGTTCTTAGACGCGTAAGATTGCGCAACGTCCTTAAAGCCGCGATCGACTTCTATCGCGCCGCCTATATCGCCGGAGAACGTGAGGAAAAACTGTCCGAAGAACAATGCGCCGGAAACGTTACCGAAAGATACGCCAATCGCTACGCCTCGGAAAGCTATTATTATCCGTCTATTGTTTTGGCGTGTATCGAACGTACGCTGGACGCACTGGAACAAATCGATAGAAACGCGAATTTGCCCTTCATTGTCGACGCCTGGTGCTATGAATTAGGCGATAAAACAAGAGTGTAATTGGGGAAAAAACGCCAGAATACCCTCCCGACATTTGAGAATTGAATGAATAAAAAAAGATTTTGGCGCTTTTTCACGAAAAAAAAGAACGTTCCCCTTGTCAAAAATTTAAAGGGGGGTATATTTCCATCGTTGATTGCGCAAAGCGCGATAAACGGCGACGGCGCAAGCCAAATACCTGATTAAACGCGATTGAGTTTTTTACAAATCCCTCTTGACGGATTCGAAACCAACGCTAAAATCAAAGAACTAATCGCTTGCCAATAGCTTTTAGGCTAGCGTAGCTCAATTGGCAGAGCAGTTGATTTGTAATCAACAGGTTCGGGGTTCGATTCCCCGCGCTAGCTCTCGCTGTAAGAGCGAATTTATTCGACGTTGCAGATTTGGGGGTTTTCCCGAGTGGTCAAAGGGGGCAGACTGTAAATCTGTTAGCTGAGCTTTCGGAGGTTCGAATCCTTCAACCCCCACTCAGTCGAAACTTGCGTCGAATCAGATATTTAACAGGCGAGTCTTCTCGCAACGAAATTATGGGGGTTTTCCCGAGTGGTCAAAGGGGGCAGACTGTAAATCTGTTAGCTGAGCTTTCGGAGGTTCGAATCCTTCAACCCCCACTCAATTCAATTCAATTTCGCGATTTTCGCGGGTGTAGCTCAACGGTAGAGCGACAGCCTTCCAAGCTGACGACGAGGGTTCGACTCCCTTCACCCGCTTTACGAACCGTCGCGCAGAAATGCGCTTAACGGCGTTGATCGTCGGAGGAATTTGGGGCTTCGCTCCAACCGGCGATTTATGCGCACCCCAAGTTAGGTCCTAGTTTTGCACCCGTAGCTCAGTCGGTAGAGCGCGTCCTTGGTAAGGACGAGGTCATGAGTTCAAGTCTCATCGGGTGCTCTTTTTTTCAGGACTTGCAATGGGGTCGTTTTCGCTTTATTGAACGTTTTGAACGCCCCGTTCCTTATGTAGGGAGATTAATAATGGCTGTTGGAACTTTTGAACGTACGAAGCCGCACGTTAACGTCGGTACGATCGGACACATTGACCATGGTAAGACGACCTTGACTTCCGCTATCCTCGCGGTTCAAGCCGCCAAAGGTCTTGCGCAAGTTAAGTCTTACGCCGATATCGCCAAGGGTGGTACCGTCCGCGACGCTACGAAAACCGTTACGATCGCCGCTGCGCACGTTGAATATGAGACTGAAAAACGCCACTATGCTCACATCGACTGCCCCGGACACGCCGACTTCATCAAAAACATGATCACCGGCGCGGCCCAGATGGACGGCGCGATCCTCGTCGTCTCCGCGGTCGACGGTCCCATGCCGCAAACCGCTGAACACGTCCTGCTCGCTCGTCAGGTAAACGTTCCGAAACTCGTCGTCTTCATGAATAAGTGCGACCTTATTGACGACCCCGAACTTCTCGAACTCGTCGAACTCGAAATCCGCGATCTGCTTACCAAGTATGACTTCGACGGCGACAACGTCACCATCATCCGCGGCGCCGCTCTTCCGGCTCAACAAAATCCGACCGATGAGAAATGCAAGAAATGTATTGACGAACTCATGGACGCGATTGACAACGATATTCCGGAACCTGTCCGCGAAATCGATAAGCCCTTCCTTCTCGCTGTTGAAGACGTCTTCTCCATCGAAGGTCGTGGTACCGTCGCTACCGGTCGTATCGAACGCGGCGTTGTTAAGGTTGGCGATAAGGTCGAAATCGTCGGTCTTGGCGAATCTCGCGAAACCGTCTGCACCGGCGTTGAAATGTTCAAGAAGTCCATGGAACAAGGCGAAGCTGGCGATAACGTTGGTTTGCTCCTCCGCGGTATCAAACGTGAAGAAATTCAACGCGGTCAATGCATCGTTAAGCCCGGTACGGTTACCCCGCACATGGATTTCGAAGGCGACGTTTACATCCTGAGCAAGGAAGAAGGCGGTCGTAACACCCCGTTCATGTCCGGTTATCGCCCGCAGTTCTACTTCCGTACGACTGACGTTACCGGTACCATCAAGTTGCCCGAAGGCGTTGAAATGTGCATGCCGGGCGACCACGTCAAGATCTCCGTCGAATTGATCAACCCGATCGCTATGGAACAAAACGTCCGTTTCGCAATCCGCGAAGGCGGCAAGACCGTTGGTTCCGGCGTCGTTACCAAGATCGTGAAGTGATGTGACTTATAAGCGTTCGCCGAGTCCTCGACAAAGCGAACGCGCGAATTCGAATCCGTTCGAAATCGCGTTAGGGGAGTCGTCCAATTGGTAGGGCACCGGTCTCCAAAACCGGCTGTTGGGGGTTCGAGTCCCTTCTCCCCTGTTTTTTATCTGTGGAAGACGCTCTTGATTTTCATGAGCGTCTTTTTTTATAGACACATAATGGCCCGGCGGCGCGCTAACTTTTGAGCGCAATGTTTGCGGCGTTTTTAATACCAATTCCAGAGGCCACAAATGGGTTTTTTTAAGAATCTCGTTGCCACGAATCTGTATAAAGGTTCGCAAGGACGCATTGCGCGCCGATCCACTTTCATTGGTCTGACGCTGGTCTTTTTACTTGGAGCGTTCTGCCTTTATCGCGACGCGACTTTGGGAACCGCTTCGAATACTTTCGCCGTCATTCTTGCGCTCGTTGGAATGTGGTTCTCGTTTCGTACGATCAATTATCCTACTTTCGCCGATTTCCTTGTCTCTGTTGAAGCGGAAATGGCAAAGGTCTCCTGGCCGACGAAAAGCGAGCTCTATGCTAATACGAAAGTTGTGCTCGTCTTTATGGCTATGTTTATCGCTCTAATCTTCGTCTACGACGTCGTTTTCAGATTCATTTTCAGCTTTTTCGGCTAGTTCCCAAAAAAAGAAAAAAAGACTGTTCGTCCCCCGAAAAAACGCGTTTTCTTTGGGGTGAACGGTTCTTTTGAGTCTTCAGTAGTTTTAGCGTCTATCCAGGCGCTTGACGTCCCCTTGTTCTGTGATAAAATAGAACAGAATTTACGCGACGTTTGTTCGATCGTCAATGTCGAATCGACAAACGCGTCGAAAATGATAAAGGCAAGGAGCGAAAATTATGGCTTCCAATAAGGAAAACGCGGAAGACTCCGTAATGGTTGACGCCTCTGTAAATGAAGCCCAACCTGCCGATGAGGCTGAAAAAAAAGAGATATCTGCCGAATGGTATATGCTCAAAGTTCAAGTGAACCGCGAAGACCGCGTCGCGAAAGATTTGCAACGCCGCGTTGATCTGGCCGGTTTGAACGATTGCTTTGAAAAAATTCTTGTTCCTACCGAAATCCGCAAGGAACGTAGCGAAAAAACCGGACGTTTGCATGAAGTTAAACGTAAGAAGTTTCCCGGTTATCTTATGGTCAGATTGATTTTGACCGATAAAGCCTGGTTTCTTTTACGCGAAACGCCTGGTATCGGCGACTTTACCGGAGGTTATGATTCCGCTCATAAACCTCTCCCGATGCGGCAGGCCGACGTCGATCGCATGTTGGGCGTCGGCGAAGATGAAAGCGCGAAGGTAAGGATTGATTTCCCGTTCAAAATCGGCGATCGAGTCAAAATTAAAGAAGGCACCTTTGAAGGCGTCGAGGGACGCGTCAGTAAAATCGATATTATTGCCGGTAAATTGACTGTCGACGTCGTTTTATTTAATACAAATACGCCTGTCGAATTAGAGTATTGGCAGGTTGAAGAAGTAGAAGTCTGAGAAGTTCGCAGATTCGCTTGTCGAATCCGCTCCATCCTGAGATCATAGCGCCGACTTTCGAGTTAGGAGATCTTAGGGCGTCGCTTTTAAGACGAAAATAACCCAAAAGGTAAAACTATGGCTAAGCAACTACAAGCTATCGTTAAGTTTCATGCCACCGGAGGAAAAGCGACCGCGGCTCCGCCTGTTGGTACCGCTCTCGGTAAGTATGGACTTAACCTTGGTCAGTTTGTTAAGGAATTTAACGACCGTACCAAGGCGTCGATGGGTATGCGTATCCCCGTCGTCGTTAAAGTTTATGCGGATCGTTCCTTCGAATTGATTACCAAGAGCCCTCACTCCGTCGACTTGATCAAACAGGCCGTCGGTATTGAAAAAGGCTCTACCCATGTCCCGCAAGAGAAAGTCGGCACAATCACCGTCGCTAAGCTTCAAGAAATCGTTAAGACCAAGCAAAAGGATCTTAACGCTCGCGAGATTGATCACGCCGTGAGAATCCTCGCCGGCACCGCTCGAAGTATGGGCGTCGACGTCGTCGACTGAGCGAATTAAAAGGATCTCCCTTGTAACCTCGATCGAGACTACGTCGATCGGACGGCGCTACCTAAAGGTATTCAAGCGAGATCGGTTTTCGCCCGAACGCGCTTTGTTCGTTCGGAATTTAATTCAGAACACTCTAGAAAATACGAATAGAAATAGACGATATGGGTAAAGTTTCTAAGCGCATGAAAGCTATGGAAGCTAAGCTTCCTAAGAATAGCGCCCCTTTGGCGTTGAGCGAAGCCGTGGCCTTGCTCAAGGAATTTAATACGACGAAATTTGATCAATCCGTGGAAATCTCCATGCGTTTGGGCGTCGATCCTAAACAATCCGATCAAATCGTCCGCGGTTCGGTCGTTCTGCCTAACGGTATTGGCAAGACGTTGCGCGTCCTGGTCTTCGCGAAAAACGCGAAAGCCGACGAAGCTACCGCCGCCGGAGCCGATTATGTTGGCGGTCCCGAATACGCTCAAAAAATTAAAGATGGTTGGTTCGACTTTGACGTCTGTATCGCGTGCCCGGATATGATGGGTATCGTCGGTTCTCTCGGTCGTCTGCTCGGTCCTCGCGGTTTGATGCCGTCTCCTAAGGCCGGCACCGTCACTATGGACGTCGAGAAGACTGTCAAAGAATATAAGGCTGGTAAAGTTGAGTTTCGTAACGATAAGGGCGGCATCGTCCACGGCGTCGTTGGTAAACTCAGCTTTGACGCGGATAAACTTGTTGAAAACGTGCAAACATTCATCAACTATGTCAACTCCCTTAAGCCGGCGTCCGTTAAGGGCGTTTACGTTAAATCGATCGCGATCTCGGCTACGATGAGCCCCGGTATTCGCGTCAGCGTCCAGTGATTTCTGGTAACGGTCGATTTTTTAAGTCTACAACCGCCCTTTAATCGAATACTAATAAGATGAGTAAGTTTGTTAAAAATATTATTACCGAAGAATTGAAAAAACGCTTGGACGGCGTCGAAAACGCTCTCCTCGTCAATCTTATCGGTATGGAAGTGAACGACAGCAACCGCCTTCGTAGCGTCCTTGCTGAAAAAGACGTTCGCATTTTGGTTGTTAAAAATAGCCTCGCCGCGCGCGCTACCGCCGACACGCCTCTGGCTAGCGCCTTCAAAAATATCGCCGGAACCACCGCTCTTTGCTGGGGCGCAAGCGATATCGTCTCCCTGGCGAAAGAAGTTGTTAACGTTACCAAGGATAAGCAATTCGCTAAATTCTCTATCCTCGG
>CAYUUL010000003.1:60719-107653 GCA_964447865.1 uncultured Planctomycetaceae bacterium
GCGTGATGGACGGCGAAGCTTTTGCCGCTCCTCAGGCTATTGAAATTAGCAAATGGCCTACTCGCGAAGAACAAATCGCTATTTTGCTCGGTCAGATCACCGGCGTCGGTTCCAAACTTTCTTCCCAACTCACTTCTGGCGCCTCGAATCTCGCGAGTCAGATCAAACAACGTTGGGACAAAGAAGGCGAAGAAGAAGCCGCGGAAGCTCCAGAAGCCGCTGCCGAATGAGTTTCTCGTTCGTCTGAACGTGCTCCTTGACGTGATTCGGCTCGCGTTGACTTGCTCGTTCAAACTGGCGAGGGTATGTTGATATATGACGCCGCGTTCGCGCGGTTTACAATATTAGAATTTTTTTCGCGTCGGTTCGTAGACCACTCTTCCCGCGATCTGGTTTCGCGATCGAAGTTGTGGAAGATTCGACGCCTCCACGATGAAAGGTATTAAAATGTCTGAAGAACGCGTTTTCTCCGACGATATTAAAGCGATGGGCGACAAAATTATGGGTATGACGCTGAAAGAAGCCAAAGAGCTCAGCGATTACCTCAAGGAAGAATACGGCGTTGAACCCGCCGCTGGCGGCGCCGTCGTTATGGCTGGTCCCGCCGCTGACGCCGCCGCGCCCGCCGCTGAAGAAAAAACCGAATTCGACGTCGTTCTCGAGAACTTCGGCGCTAACAAAATCCAGGTCATCAAGGTCGTCCGCTCCGCTACCGGCGCCGCACTCGGCGAAGCCAAAGCTTTGGTTGAAGGCGCTCCGAAAGCGATCAAGACCGGTCTTTCCAAGGAAGACGCTGAAAAGCTTAAGAAAGAACTCGAAGAAGCCGGCGCTAAGGTCTCCCTCAAGTGAGATTAGTTTGGCTGTTTGATCGAGTTATCTTCGGTTAAATGAGAAACCCTCGGATCCTGTTCGAGGGTTTTTTGTTTCCTGGCGTTTCAATTACCTGTCAATCACTCTGAGTCAATCCGCTGGTCTGCTATATTTCCAATCTACCAATTTACTTTTCAACTAATTAACCAGGCGCAATCTATCCGCCTACGCCTCGTATAACGCCTTTTTTAATTCGTGTTTCCCTTTTTTGGGCGTCCAGATTTACCCTTGTTATTCTTGTAGCTTGATTGGTAGCTTGATTGGTCGACGTCGGTTTATACTGTCTCTTCTTTTCGTATGATGCTCGCCGCCATGACATTGTTTTCCATGGCTTTACATTAGAGTTTCCCTAATGTTTCTGTCAATCCAGGAGTTGATTACGCGTATTGCGCCACGTTGTTTGAGAATAACGCGACGGTCGTTCCTAAGTTTCAGCGCGTTTCAAAATACGATGGATAATCCGTTTGTGTCAAAAAACTCCCGCGAATAGAAAAATATTTCTTAAATTTTTAAAATTTTTTCACGTCAATTCTGGCTCTCTTAAATCAATGCTACGTCGATTTTTGAGCCGAAAAAAACGTTTGACGATTTTATTTTTATATCTGTTAAAACCGTGATTATTGATATATTATGAAACTGTATAACGTGAAATGAATATAGCTTATATTTGCCGTCGGTTGGATAGTATCGACAACTCCGATTGTATTGATGAACAACTGCTTTTTTTGCCTTCTTTTTTTGAGAAAACGGACAAATTTTCAATAAAAAATAAAATTTTTTCTTTCGATTTTGCCCGTTTATAATCCTCTCATTCGTCCTAGTATGAACAAAAAAAACGAAACTTTAACGAAAATAAAGTAAAATAAAGAAAATAGCGCTTGTCTAATTTGAAAAGGCGCCGTAAAATTCTAGTTCGGCGAATCTCCGCCTATTCAAATATCATTCCTGACCGGGAGGCAACTCTGAATGGCAGTTCCATTTCAACGTAGGGTAAAGTTGACTCAGCAAGAGCCGAAGTTATTCGGCAACAGAAGCACAACGCTTCCAGCTCCTGATTTGACGATTCTTCAAACGAAAAGTTATGCGGATTTCTTACAAGCGGACGTTAATCCTTCTGAACGTGAAGAGCGCGGTCTCGAAGCGGTTTTGCGCGAAGCGTTTCCGATCGAAAACTACGACCATTCCGCCCGTCTTGAATACGTTAGTTACGTTTTGGAAAAGCCGCGCTATGATCCGGATCAATGTCGTCGGCTCCGCTTGACTTATGGTCGTCCTTTCCGCGTTCGACTTCGACTTGTTAAAAACGACGGCGAGTCTGTCGAAGAAGACGTCTATCTTGGCGAACTTCCAATCATGCTTGGCGGCGGCGAATTTATTATTAACGGCGCCGAACGCGTTGTCGTCAACCAGTTGCACCGCAGTCCGGGCGTGGATTTCCTCACGAAGGAAGACGCCGACCGTAAAATCTATAGTTGCCGTATTATTCCTGAACGCGGCAGCTGGATCGAATTTGAAATTACGCGTAAAGAAACGGTCGACGTTCGTATCGACCAAAGCCAAAAAATGCCGGTCATGATGTTCCTGCGCGCTTTGAGCGAAAAGTACGGAACTGACTCGACTATCCTGCGCGCTTTCTATCCGACGAAGAAAGTTAAGATTGTCGGCGGGGAATCCGTCGCCGATATCGAAAATAAAATTGCCGTCGGCGATATCGTTTACCCGAGCGGCTCCGAACATTTTGGCGAAGTCATTGTTGAATCGACCGGTCTCATCACGCGCGTTCTCGCGGAACAAATTTGTAGCGAAGGCGTCGAAGAAATCGAAGTTATGGACAACGTTCGCAATAAGTTGCTCCTTAACTCCCTGCAAGCCGACCCGTCCGAGTCGCACGACGACGCTTTGCTAAAGATTTATCACCGCTTGCGACCGGGCAACCCGCTCGTTATCGAAAAAGCGAACGATCTTTTCAACGATAAATTCTTCGACCCCGCTCGATATCGGCTCGGTCGCGTCGGACGTTTCCGTATGAATCGTAAATTGGGCGTCGACGTCGATCTGAGCGAAACGGTTTTGCGCGCGGAAGACGTTATCGACTCCGTCGCGTATCTCAATAAACTTTGGGGCGCGGAGAAGGGCGCCGAACTCGACGATATCGACCATCTTGGCAACCGTCGTCTGCGCACTATCGACGAACTCGCGAGCGAAGAAATCCGCAAAGGGTTCCTGAAGTTGCGCCGCACCGTTCAAGAACGTCTCCGAGAAGGTTCGTCCCCGAGATCAATCGTCAATACGAAGAATATTTCTTCCGCGATCGATTTCTTCTTCGGACGTTGCGAATTGTCTCAGGTCGTCGACCAGACCAACCCGTTGTCCATGTTGACGCACGAACGTCGTTTGTCCGCGTTGGGGCCCGGCGGCTTGAACCGTAAACGCGCGGGCTTCGAAGTTCGAGACGTGCACGCTTCCCACTACGGACGTATTTGCCCGATCGAAACCCCTGAAGGTCAAAACATCGGTTTGATCTCCTACTTGTCCCTCTACGCGAGCGTCGACGATTTCGGCTTCCTTGTTTCGCCGTACCGCAAGGTTGAAAATGGTAAAATTACCGAAGTTGTCGATTACCTTCGCGCCGACCAGGAACAAGGGTTGCGTATTGTCCCTGCCGACACCAAAGTCGACCGTTCGCAAGCGGGCACTTTCGGGGTAATCGTACCCGACGCCGTCACCGGCGCCGTCCTTGCGCGTTGCAACGGCGAATATCTTCAAGTGCGTCCTGACGAAGTCGACTACATCGACGTCGCGCCCAACCAGATGATCGGCGTTTCCGGATGCTTGATCCCGTTCCTTGAACACGACGACGTTACCCGCGCCCTTATGGGTTCGAACATGCAACGTCAAGCGGTTCCGCTTCTCCAATCTGAAGCGCCTATCGTCAGCACAGGCTTGGAAGACGCGGTCGCGATCAATTCGAGTTTGCTCGTTACCGCGAGAAACGGCGGAGTCGTGAGTTACGCCGACGCTCGTAAAATCGTCATCGAGGGCGAAAACGGCGAAGACGTCTACAAACTCCGCAAATACGCGGGCCTCAACGGTTGCACGTGCGAAAACCAGCATCCAATCGTTATGCCGGGCGATAAAGTTAAAGCGGGCGACGTCATCGCCGACGGCGCCTGTACCGACCACGGCGTTTTGGCTCTCGGACGAAATATTCTCGTAGCCTTTATGTCCTGGGACGGTTACAACTACGAAGACGCTATTATTCTGAGCGAAGAACTCGTTCAGAAAGACGTCTACACCTCCATTCACATCGAGGAATACGAGACGGAAATTCGCGAAACCAAGTTGGGACGCGAGTCTTTCACGCGCGATATTCCAAATGTCAGCGAAAAAGCGTTGAGAGACCTCGACGCCGACGGTATCGTTCGCGTCGGAACCTACGTTAGCCGCGGCGATATTCTCGTCGGAAAGATCTCGCCGAAACAAAAGACCGAACTTTCTCCGGAAGAAAAACTGCTCCACGCGATCTTCGGACGCGCGGGCGAAGACGTTAAAAACGAGTCGTTGGACGTCCCCGCCGGAGTCGAAGGCGTCGTTTTGGGCACGTACCATTACCGCAACCGCGCCTCCCTCACCGAAGAAGAACGTCGTCAATACGAAGCGCAATTGGCCGCGACGGAACACGACGGCAACGCGAAGATCTCCAAGGTCTTTGGCGAGATGATTTCTCAAATGGAAATGACCGTCGATCGCGTTCTCGTCACTTCTTCCGGCGAACCGCTTTTCCAGGATCGCTCCTTGAAGGACGTCGCCTATAACGCTAAGATCTTCTCGTTCCGAAATATGTGCGAAAGGAACCGTATCGAGAAGGGCTCGCCGGAATATATCGCTTGCGAAAAACTCTATCTTCGCTATCGACGCGGTATCGAGGACGCCGTCGACGAACGCGACCGGGAACTCAATACTCTCAGTTGCGGCGACGAACTTAAGCGCGGCGTTCTGCAAATGGTTAAGGTCTACCTTGCGACGAAACGCACGATCTCGGTCGGCGATAAAATGGCGGGCCGCCACGGTAACAAAGGCGTTATCTCGAAGATTCTGCCGCGCGAAGACATGCCGTTCCTCGCCGACGGTACTCCGGTTCAGATCATGTTGAATCCTCTGGGCGTTCCGTCTCGTATGAACGTCGGTCAGATTCTGGAAACGCACCTCGGCTGGGCCGCCGCCACGCTCGGTTACCGCGCGATTACGCCCGTGTTCGACGGCGCGACTGAAAAGGACGTCAACGAAGAATTGCGTAAGGCCGGCCTGCCAAGTAAAGGAAAGGTTCAACTTTACGACGGACGCACCGGCGAACCGTTCCACCAGGAAACGACGGTCGGGTACATGTACATGTTGAAGTTGCACCATTTGGTCGACGACAAGGTTCACGCTCGAAGCACCGGTCCTTACTCCCTCATCACGCAACAGCCGCTCGGCGGTAAAGCTCGTTCCGGCGGTCAACGTTACGGGGAAATGGAAGTTTGGGCCCTTGAAGCGTACGGCGCGGCCTACACTCTGCAAGAGTTGCTGACTGTCAAGTCGGACGACGTTGAAGGTCGTACTAAAATTTACGAAGCGATGGTCAATAGCACGAATACGTTGGAAGCCGGAACGCCCGCCAGCTTCGACGTGCTCGTCAACGAAATCAAGGGCTTGGCCCTCGATATGGATCTCGTTCCGACGAAAGGGAAAGATCTGCTTCCCATGCCGAACGATCGATCGTTCCCTGCTTTCTGATCTCGCCTGTACGACGCGATAATGAGTTCGGCGCGCGAGTGCGCGTCGAACGTTCGACATGGGACCGTTCCGCGTAGAGCGTCCCTCCTGTCTGTCGAAAATATTAAGACGCATAATCGTTCGTAGGAACCGTTTGCGCGCGCCGTCAAGCCGCGCGGGGTTGCCGTCGAGCTTAACAATATATTCGAAACGAGGACGACAGTGTCAAGTAATGTCGACAATTTCGACCATATCAACGATTTTAACGCCGTTAAGATTAGTCTGGCGGATCCGAAGAAAATTCGCGAGACTTCCAAAGGCGAAGTCAAAAAACCTGAAACCATAAACTATCGTTCGTACAAACCTGAAAAAGACGGCTTGTTCTGCGAAAGGATCTTCGGTCCTGAAAAAGATTGGGAATGCTCTTGCGGTAAATACAAGGGTATTAAATATAAGGGTCTGGTGTGCGACCGTTGCGGCGTCAAAATTACGCATAGCCGCGTTCGCCGTAAGCGGATGGGGCACATTGATCTCGCCGCGCCCGTCGTGCACATCTGGTTCTTCCGAGCGTCGTCGAGCCGTCTCGCTACGTTGCTCGCTATGAAAGCCTCCGCGCTTGAAAAAGTCGTCTATTTCCAGGACTACGTTGTTACGGATAAAGGCGACACGCCGCTCAAAGAAGGACAACTCCTCACTGAAAAAGAATATCGCGAAAATTGCGACGAATACGGCGAAGACAGCTTCTCCGCCGAAATGGGCGCCGAGGCGGTTCGCACTCTGCTCAAGAAACTCAACGTCGTCGAGCTCTCTAAACAATTGCGCGAAGAACTTGAAACGACAAAGTCGAAACAACGCAGGAAGGAAATCGTCAATCGTCTTAAGCTGGTCGACGCGTTGCGCAACTGTAAGCATGAGAATAAGCCGGAATGGATGGTTCTTGACGTTATCCCGGTTATTCCGCCGGATCTTCGTCCGTTGGTCATGTTGGAATCCGGCACTTTCGCCACTTCCGACTTGAACGACCTCTATCGCCGTATTATCAACCGCAACAACCGTCTTAAGAAACTCGCGGAATTGCAGGCTCCGGACGTTATTATTCGTAATGAAAAGCGCATGCTCCAGCAATCTGTCGACGCGTTGTTCGACAATATGCGTTGCAAGCGCCCGGTTCTGGGGTCCAGTAATCGTCCGCTTAAGTCTTTGACTGAAATGATCAAAGGCAAGCAGGGTCGTTTCCGTGAAAACCTGCTCGGTAAGCGCGTCGACTACTCGGCTCGTTCCGTTATCGTCGTCGGTCCGCACCTCCGTCTGCACCAATGCGGGTTGCCTAAGCCGATCGCCCTGGAACTCTATCAGCCTTTCATTATCCGTCGGCTGAAAGAACTCAAACACGCGGACACGATCAAGAGCGCGAAGAAGATGCTCGAACGTCGCGACGTCGAAGTTTGGGATATTTTGGAAGAGGTCATTCAGAATCACCCCGTCCTCCTGAACCGCGCTCCGACTTTGCACCGCATGGGTATCCAGGCGTTCGAACCTTTGCTCGTCGAAGGCAACGCTATTAAATTGCACCCTCTGGTCTGCAAAGGGTTTAACGCCGACTTCGACGGCGACCAGATGGCTATTCACCTTCCGCTTTCGCTCGAAGCGCAGGTTGAAGCGCATACCTTAATGTTGTCTACCAACAACATTTTCTCGCCCGCCAGCGGAAAGCCGATTATCTCCCCGCAACAGGATATCGTTATGGGTTGCTACTTCATAACGATCGAACAGCCCGGCATGAAGGGGGAAGGAATGGTCTTCGCGTCCGTCGACGAATGCCTGTTGGCGTTCGCGCTCGGAAAAGTGCACCTGCAAGCGCGCGTTAAAGTCCGTATGCCGAAAGGAAGATACCTTAAGTCCGATCCCAGCGTGACGGAAGGCAAGATCTTTAACACCACGCCCGGCCGCGTCATCTTCAACCAGATTCTGGACGAAGGACCGTTCTATAACGAACCTCAAGGTTCGAAACAACTCGCCGTCGTTATTAGCGACTGCTACGAACGTTGCGGACGTAAGACGACGATTGACCTCCTCGACAGAATGATGCGCCTTGGTTTCGAAGAAAGTACCAAGAGCGGTTTGTCGTTTGCCGCGGACGACCTGTTGACGCCGCCCGAAAAGGCCGAACTCCTTGAAGAAGGCGATCGTAAAGTCAGCGACCTTCAAGAACAGTTCGCCATGGGTATGTTGTCCGAAGAAGAAGTTTACAACAAGACTATCGATATTTGGGGCGATATCAACAAGCGTATTACCGAAAAGATGATGAAATCCTTCGAGGAGGACGTCTATCGTACGGAGGAAGAAGCGCAGGCTCGTCACGATATCAAGCGTCGACCTTTCGGTTACGTCAACCCGGTGTACCTGATGGCGCACTCCGGGGCGCGCGGCGGCGCGGAGCAAATTCGTCAGCTCGCCGGTATGCGCGGTCTTATGGCTAAGCCGAACGGTAAAATTATCGACTCCCCGGTTAAGGCGAACTTCCTTGAAGGCCTTACGGTTCTGGAATACTTCAGCTCGACGCACGGCGCTCGTAAAGGTTTGTCCGACACCGCGTTGAAGACGGCCGACTCCGGATACATGACTCGTAAACTGGCGGACGTCGCGCAAAACTGCGTCGTCACGACTCACGACTGCGGCACCCATAACGGCGTTATGAAGTGCAAGATTGTCCAGGGCGACAGCTCGATTCCGCTTTCGCAATCGATCGAAGGACGCGTGGCTTGCGACGCGATTGTCGACCCGGTGACCGACGAAGTTATTGTCGGCGCCAACGAACTTATCACGCGCGAAAAGGCTTTGCGTATCGACTCGCTCGGATACTTCGATAAAATCAAGGTCCGCAGTCCTATGACGTGCGAGGCGGAACTTGGCGTCTGCGCTTTGTGCTACGGTATGGACCTCTCCACTTCGCGTCTGGTCGAAGAAGGTATGGCGGTTGGTATTATTGCGGCGCAATCCATCGGCGAGCCGGGCACCCAGTTGACGATGCGTACCTTCCACATCGGCGGCGCGGCGTCCCACAATGTCGAAAACAGCGAAGTCAAATCTCACTACGCCGGTTTTGTCAAGTTCGTCGATATGGAAGTCGGCTTTAACGAAAGTTCCGGCACACCGATGGTTATCAGTTGCCGTCACAGCGGAGGCGTCTCCATCTGCAACTCTCGAGGACAGAGTAGCGAAATCTGCTTCGTTCCGGAAGGCACGACCCTGCAGGTCAAAGAGGGCGACGCGATTAAGGCCGGCGACACGATCGGAAACTTCGATCCGCACAGTAAAATCCTTATCGCGAAGTCGGGCGGTATCGTTCGGTTCAGCGAAATTATCGAAGGCGACACCGTCGAAGTGGCCTACGATGAATTTACGAATAAGAAAATCCTTACCGTTTTGGAACTCAAAGGGGATCGACATCCGCGCATCGATATTCAATCTCACGACGGCGCCAGAATCACCGAAAGTTACCAACTCCCGAGCAGTACGAAAATCGACGTCTCGGACGGTCAAGTCGTCGAACGCGGCGCCGTCCTTGGTAAGATGCCTCAAAGCTTGAGCGGTACTCAGGATATTACGAGCGGTCTGCCGCGCGTCTCCGAAATTTTCGAAGCGCGTTGTCCAAAAGATCCCGCCGTCGTCGCGGAAATTTCCGGAAACGTCGAAATCTCCGAAAAACAAAGCCACGGAAAGAGACTCGTTTACGTGCGAGGAAAGGCTCCGGTTGGAGACGAGGTCATCGAACGCATTCACGAAATTCCAAAAGGCAAGCGTATTTTGGTCTATACCGGCGACGACGTCGCGGCGGGCCAGGCGCTCACCGACGGACAACTCGTTCCGAAAGACATTTTGCGTATTTCCGGCGAAGCCGCGATTCAAGATTACCTTATTCGCGAGGTTCAAGCGGTTTACCGCAGCCAGGCGGTGACGATTAACGATAAGCACATCGAAGTTATCGTCTCGCAAATGTTGCGTAAGATCAGAGTCGACGACGGCGGCGACACCACGTTGCTCGTTGGAGACGTCGTCGATAAGTTCGAATTCCGTCGCCGCAACAACGCCTTGAAAGACTGCGTTAAAGTCCGAACTTCCGGCGGCACCGACCTGCAAGTCGGCGACGTTATTCCGCGCGAAGTCTTTGACGAAGTCAATAAGAAGTTCGCCGAAATTGGCGTCGAATGCGCGACTTGCGAACGTCCTAAGAGAGCGAAGGGCTCGACTCAGTTGCTCGGTATTACCAAAGCGGCTGTTCAAAGCGATTCGTTCCTTTCCGCCGCGTCCTTCCAGGAAACCACAAAAGTTTTGACGGAAGCTGCGCTCGCGTACAAGATCGACCACCTTGTCGGCTTGAAAGAAAATGTTATTTTGGGACGCCTTATTCCGGCGGGCACCGGTTTCCACCTTTATCAAAAGGCGCACTGGGATCACGCGCACGGCGTGCAGCCTGTCAGCGGTTCCGGAAGTAATTCCGGTCCAACGTTCAATCAGACCTTGCTCGACGACGTCTTTGCGACGCCGGGCTTCGGCGCTCCTCTCGACGTCGACGGCTCGCCCGCGTTCAATCCGACGTCCGAAAACTCGCCGTCGTTCCCCAACGGCGAGGATTTGGTCTTCGATCAGGGAAACGATTTCGACAGCGTCTTGTCGGACGACGAGCAGGTTTTCAACCAGGACGACGGTCAAGTCTTTACTCAGGAAGAAGAACAAATCTTCAATCAGAACGCCGAGCATATCTTCAAACAGCCGGATACGCCGAACGATACGCCGAATCTCGACTTCCTTGCCAAAGAACTTGGTTCTCAGAACCTTGACGAGGGCGTTCGTTCCGAACGTCTTGGCGACGACGAGTTCGACAACGAGTAGTTGTTCGCGCGCGATTGACGCCGCGATATAACGGTAAACGCCTCGGACGGTCTTGCGATCGTTCCGAGGTCTTTTTATATAGTCGTGAAAAATAACAAAATAACTTCAATGGACGAGAGATACTTACGCGTTTCGCGCGGCGAGTTGGTCGCCGACGCCGTTCGAGCCGCCGGATTCGCGCTTGATTTCGATTGCGGAGGGCGCGGCAAGTGCGGAAAATGCCGCGTCGAGGTCGTCGACGAGTCTGGACGCCGACGAACTGTCGCGGCGTGTCAGGAACGCGCAAAGGACGCGCTCTTTGTCGACCTGAGTAAGTTGACGCTCGAACGTTCTAAAATCTACGCCCCGGAAGAAGATTCCAACGACGTCGGTCATGAGACGTCGATCGAGGAGAGAAAAGGAGAGTTCGGACTGGCCGTTGATCTGGGCACGACAACCGTCGTTTGTTCGCTTGTCTCGCTTGCGTCGGGGCGTTCGTTTGACCGACTTTCCTCCCGCAATCCTCAACTTGAATTTGGGCGCGACGTTCTTTCGCGAATAGTCGCGGCTCGAGACGCGTCTCGCGCGGAAACAATGCGTCTAAGCGTCGCTCAGACAATCGCGTCTTCCGCGTTGGAACTGACGCGTCGCGTCGGCGTCGACCCTTCGAGAATCGCGGAGATTGTCGTCGCGGGAAATACGACGATGGAACGGCTCTTTGCCGGTCTGGACGTTCAGGCGCTTGGCGTCGCCCCATTTACTCTCGACTCAAAATCGTTTCGTGAATATGGCGCCGAAGAATGGCCCGCGTTCGAAAGAATAGGACGTCCGAAAGTTAAATTCGCGCCCGTCGTTTCCGCGTTCATTGGCGGAGACGCGCTCGTCGGCGTCGCAAGGTTAAGACGATTGAACGCGTTTGGAAACGAACGAAACGAACTTTTACTCGATTTGGGCACGAACGGCGAGACAATCGTCGCGACGAAAGGACGACTTTACGCTTCCTCTTCAGCGGCGGGCCCCGCGTTCGAAGGAAGTGAAATTTCCCAGGGTTCGCTCGCGACGCCGGGCGCGATCTGTTCTATTCAATACGACGTCGACGCGAATTTCTGGAACGCGCGAACGATAGGGGATTTGCCCGCGCTCGGCGTCTGCGGTTCCGGTCTGATCGACGGTCTCGCCGCCGCGTTAGACTCTCTCGTTCTCGCGCCGACCGGACGCTTTTTGAGCGTTGCGGATGCGAAAAAGAAATGTCTCGCGTTTGCCGACCGAGTGAGAGAAGAGGGGCGCGAACGTTCGTTTATTCTTTCGAACGAATTGACGGACACGGCGTTCGTTAAGCTGACTCAACGCGACGTTCGTCAAGCGCAATTGGCGCTTGGCGCGACAAAAGCGTGCGCGCGTTTGCTCTTAAAAAGCGCGGGGCTTGAAGAATCGTCCCTTGACGTCGTCTACCTGGCGGGCGGGTTCGGCTCCACGCTTGATCGTCAAAACGCGCGGCGGGTCGGGATAACGCCTTACGGAGCGCGAAACGCGGCGCTCGTCTACTGCGGGAATACGTCGCTGCTTGGCGCGGAGGACGCGTTAACGCAACGCGTCGCGTGGAGCGCGCTCGAGGAGACCGCCGCGAGCGTCGAGTGCGTCGAGTTGGCTTCGCGTCCGGACTTTACAGACGCCTTTGCCGACGCTTTGCGGTTCCCGGACCGCAAAGAGTAATCGCAAAAATTTCCTCGATTTTTCTTGCGTCAGATTGTGTCAAAATATTTTTTGGGAGAAATTCAAATTTTTTTGAAAATTTATTGACGTCGAAAAACAACGGCGTCTCCGGTCCGAGCCGCTCGGCGTTCACTTGACGAAACTTACGCCCCCTGTCTTGCGCCAAAAAAAAGTCTATAATGAGAGAGTATTGTTTCAACTTTTTAAGTTGACGCTGTTGAAGAACTCGCGTTTGACGCCTGTTCGGCGCGGCGGGTCGGTTTGGCAGGAACGAGGTCCCATTATTATGGCGGAAAAAGTTTACGATGCGGTTATTGTCGGCGCTGGTATGTCCGGTTTAGCCGCCGGTATCAGGATGGCGCAATTTGATCGCAACGTTTGCATTCTCGAAAAACACAAGATGATCGGCGGCTTAAATTCTTTCTATCGCCGCAACGGACGCAACTACGACGTCGGTCTTCACGCGATGACGAATTACGTCCCCAAGGGAACGAAAGTCGGACCTCTCGCTCGCATTATACGACACTTGCGCGTTTCCTGGGACGACTTTGGTCTTATCCAGCAAAACGGATCCGCGATAGCGTTTCCGGGCGTCGAGCTGAACTTTACCAACGATTTCGCTCGTTTTGAAACGGAGATCGCGGAAAAGTTTCCGACTCAAATAGACGGTTTTCGAAAAATGGTCGCCGGTTTGGCGGGCTATGACGATCTTGGACTCGGCGCGTCGGGCGGTTCCGCTCGCGAGTTTGTCGAGTCGTTCATTTCCGACCCTCTGCTTGTCGACATGATCTTTTGTCCGTTGTTCTATTACGGCGGCGCGAGAGAACAGGATATGGAGTTTGGACAGTTCTGCGTCATGTTCCGTTCGATCTTCCTTGAAGGGTTTGCGCGTCCTCACGACGGCGTGCGGCACATTCTCTTCAAATTGCTTAAAAAATTCCGCGCCGTTGGCGGCGAACTGCGCGTCAATTGCGGCGTGAAAAAACTGGAGACTCGAAACGACGAAGTCGCTTCCGTCGTCTTGGAAAACGGAGAGGAAATCCGCGCAAAGAAAATCTTGTCCTCCGCCGGTTGGCCCGAAACTATGAAGTTATGCGGCGTCGCGGAAGCGCAAAGTCAATATCCTGCGGGTCGGCTCGGCTTTATCGAAACGATCAGCGTCCTGGATTCCGCTCCGCGCAAATTCGGTCACGACAAAACAATCGTTTTCTTTAACGATTCCGAGTCCTTCTCTTATCGCAATCCCGATTCTCCGGTCGACTTGCGCAGCGGCGTCGTTTGTTCTCCAAACAACTTTAAATATTCTGAACCGCTCGAAGAAAACGCCATACGTATAACGGCGTTAGCCAACTACGACCTCTGGCGAAAAATGAGTCCGGAAGAATATCGACGCGAAAAATTGCGTTGGTACGAAAAAACGTTGGAATCCGCCGCGAGATTCGTGCCCGAGTTCCGCGGTCACGTCGTGGACGTCGATATGTTTACGCCGCTCACTATCGAGCGTTTTACCGGACGCGAACGCGGCGCTATTTACGGCGCTTCCAATAAGAACTACGGCGGAACGACTCAATTTAAAAACCTCTTCGTATGCGGCGCCGATCAGGGTATGGTCGGCATCGTCGGAGCGCTTGTTTCCGGCGTTATGATCGCGAACCGTTACGCGTTAATGGACTAACGTTTTCACCGCGGGGACGTTTTAGCGCTCGATAAAACGTCTCCTCTTCTTCTTCTTTGTCGCGAGACTCTTTCTGAACTTTCACGATTTTTCTGTTTCTGTCGATTCGCGAAATTGGCGTTTTCTATCCACAAACGGCAAAGAAACGAAGTAAAACATATAATGTATTTTAAATTTTAAATTTTTAAAATGTACGTCAGACGACATACGGCTTTTCTATTGCCTTGAAAAATAAAGCGTTATTAAATGTCTTTAGTAAGCCGTTCAATCCGCGAATGAAGAAAATGGAAATTTTTTAAAAAGCCCCTTGCCATTCGTTGGGCTACGTTATAATAAAGACAGTGAGGGATAAGAGAGCCGATCGCTCAAATTCCTCGTTTGGCTAAGTCGATTTTGTTGCGAACGTTCGCGTAGCGTTTGCGTCGGCTTGTGAAGTCGGAGATTTTTGCGCGTTTATGGAACGTAGCTTCTTATCTTCGAACTTTCTGGATTGTTGTTTGGTTTTATTGTCGTTTGGGCTGCTTGGGGATTTGCTTGTTTTTACCCGGCGGCGTTCGTGTTGATCATTTGGAGAATAATTATGAAATTTTTGCATATTTCGGATTTGCATTTTGGATTGAAATTGTGCGATCGCGATCTTCGCGAAGACCAGCGTTACGTTTTGGATCAAGTCGTCAAGTATGCCGCGGAACACATGCCGCAAGCGATTGTCATTGCCGGCGACGTCTACAACGTTTCCGAGCCGTCGCTCGACGCTATTCATGAATACGGTCGTTTCATCAGCGCGCTTCGCAAGGCCGTTCCCGACGCGCAAATTATGGCGGTAAGCGGTAATCACGACAGCGCGGAACGACTCGATCTTTATCGGAAAGAATTGGAAGAAATCGGTCTGTACGTCATTGGACTTCCTCCGCAAAAGAAAGGCGAAAAGATCGCTAAGGTCGTGTTGGAAGACGAGTTTGGACCAGTCAATTTTTATCTTCTTCCGTTCGTGAAACCTGCCTTCATTAAAGAAATTATTGGGCAAAAAGAGGCCGGAAAGAATTATTCGTACAGCGACGCCGTTCGTAAGTTGATCGAATTAGAGAATATCGACGCGACGCAACGCAACGTCCTGGTAAGTCATCAGTACTACGTTCCCGTTGGCGTCGACGCGAGCAAAGTTGAACGCGCCAATTCAGAAAGGACGACAATTGGAAACGTGGACGCGGTGTGCGCGGACGTTCTCGATCAATTTGATTACGCGGCGTTAGGACATATCCATAAACCGTGGGCGTTAGACGAGTTTCATCGGTATTGCGGAACGCCTGTGCAATATTCGGTTAACGAAGAGGGACAAAAAAAGGGCGTCGTGTTAGTCGAACTTGGCGCTAAGGGAACGCGAACCGCGGAAGTCTTGCCGCTTACCCCGTTGCATGAAATACGCAAAGTTCGCGGTACGCTCGAAGAAGTTTGTAAGGAAGCGTTCGAGAATGAGAAGTCGCGCGAGGATTATGTCGTCGCCGTTTTGACGGACAAAATTGAACTGGACGCCAATGAGATGAAAGCCAAATTGAACGCCGCGTATCCAAACTTGTTGAGGCATGAACGGGAAGGGGAAAACAACGCTGATTTCGAGTTTACGCTGGAATCCGATGAGATTGTCGATAAGCCTTTCGATATGTGTATGAAGCTTCTGGGCGAAGATTTAAAGGACGATCAGGAAATAGTATCGATACTCAGAGAGATCGTGGACGAAGTTGTTGACGGACAAAATAACTGAGAGGGGGAATAAGTATGAGACCTGTTACTTTGAAAATACAAGCGTTTGGTTCTTACGGTAAGGAAACGACGATCGACTTTACCAAACCCGAGCAAAATATCTTCCTTATTTCTGGGGATACCGGTTCCGGGAAGACGACTATTTTTGACGCGATGATGTTCGCGCTTTTCGGCAAAGTGAGTTCGTTGACGAATAAGAAAAATGGGAACGATCTGAAAAGCCAGGTCACTACGGAATACCTTAAGCCGTTTGTCGAACTGGAATTCGACGAGGGAGACCGTCGATACAAGATTTATCGTAGTCCGAACCATCAACGTCCGGTAAAGCGCGGCGGTAAGGAAACGTCAGAGACTGAAAGCGTCGCGTTGACCGATTTTTCGACTGAACGCGTCTACGACAATAAGAACGACGTTAAAGCAAAGTTGGACGACCTGATTCAACTTGATAAAGAACAGTTCATGCAAGTCGCGATGATCGCGCAAGGCGAATTTATGGACGTTTTGCGCGCTTCCACAAACGACCGTCTGAAGATTTTCCGTAAAATTTTTAAGACGGAAAAGTACAATACAATCGTTGAAAAGTTGAGGGAACGTTCCGAAGAACTTAAAGGCAAGGTAAAATCGCTCGTTGATATGTGTCGAATGCACGCGAACTCGATACCCGTCCCGGTGAATTTTCCACGCGCCGAGGAGTTGCGAGTTATTAAAGAAGACAATGGCGCCGCTCAGCCGACGACGCTCGCGAACATCGATAAGTTGCGCAACGGTCTGCTGGGAGAATTGTTTGCGTTCTTAGACTCCGAGAAAGAGCGTAAAAACGCGGAAAGTAAAGACGCTGGCGAAGTTAAAGATAGACGGAACAAGGAGTTTGGAAGCGCCGAACCGATAGCGAAGGCGTTTGAGTCTCTTAAAAATGCGCAATTGAAGCGGGACGAACTTGAAGCTCGTTCCGGGGAAATGACGGAAAAAGAAAAGCTCGCGAAACAGTTGGACGCCGCCTTTGAAATTCAGAAGGCCTGGAAACTGTTCGAGGAAGTTCAGAGCGACGTCGACGCGTTGGAAAAGGAACTGCGCGATAAAGAAAATCTCCTGCCTGAACTTGAAAAAGCTCAGGTTGACGCCGAAAATCATTTGAAATCGGCGACAACCGAACATGAAACTGCGCAAAATGAGTTTGGACGCGTGGAGACAAGCGTTAATAGCGCGTTGGAACGTTTCCAAAAGATCGACGAAGCTCGAGCGGTCTTGAAAGGAAAAGAGAAGGAGAAAAACAGCGCGGAAAACGCGGAGACAAGTTCCAGAAAGGCGTTGGACGATCTTGAAAAGAACGTTGCTGAATGGCGCGAAAGCGAGGAAAAATTACATGACGCGCCCGCCAGGTTGGTTGATTTGAAAGGTCGAAAAGAGCGTTTCAACGACGTCGAAACAGCGATTGCCGAGGCCGTTAAATCAAGTCGCGACCTCGATAAACAACGCGAACTCGCCGAAAAGGCCGAGAAAGAATACGAGCTCGCAAGGCAAGATTACGACATGAAAAACGCCGAGTACGAAGTTGCGAGTAAACGTTATCTTGACGCTCAGGCGGGTTAC
Source organism: uncultured Planctomycetaceae bacterium (assembly GCA_964447865.1). Classification (GTDB taxonomy): domain Bacteria; phylum Planctomycetota; class Planctomycetia; order Pirellulales; family Thermoguttaceae; genus RUG369. The sequence goes on from CAYUUL010000003.1 coordinate 77,956, forward strand.
ATAGCGCAAACGTTGCAACCGGGCAAGCCGTGTCCGGTGTGCGGCTCGCTCGAGCATCCGGAACCGTGCCAGTTGACGGACGGCGCGGAGTCGCTTACGCGTGAAAAAATCGACGAGTTGAAGAATCTCGCGGACAAGGCGCGCGGCGAACAGGAACACAAAGCCGGCGCTTCCGGAGAGAAAAAAGAGGGCTTGAAGAATCGAAAAGACGCCTTGGACGAAAAGAAGGCTAAGGTTCGCGAACTCATGACGAACGTCGAATTAGACGCGTCGGAAGAATTGGACCTCGACTCCGCCAGACGTCTTGTCGCGGAACGCAAAGGAGCGCTTGTCCGCGAGATCGACGATTTGGAAAAAGCCTGCGCTACTTTGAAAATTCTGCAAGAGAAATTGAAAAATTCCGAGAGCGAGAAACAAACGTTAAGAGAGAGCGCCGACAGAGCGACGAAGGCGGCAAACGACGCCAGAAACGAATATTCCGCCGCTCAAAGCGCGTTGAAAACTTTGGAGGAACAAAAATGCGATTATGAGTCGAAAGACGCCGCCAACGCGGAACTTAAGAAGGCTAAAGATAAGAAAAACAACGCGGAACAAGCGTATAACGACGCGAAACGGCGTGGAGAATCGACGAGTCAAGATTACGCTAAAGCCAAAGAGGCGAAACGCATGTTGACGGAAGACACGTTGCCGAAGCGAAGAACCGATTTGAAGAAACGCGCCGACGAATACGATACGATTCTCAAAGAGAAGGGTATTCTCGAAGAAAATTGGAAACGACTTGTCGCCGAACATCTTGAACGCGAGGTCGACGAACTTCAAGAGGAGGTGAAAAAATATCGCGAAGAGAAATCGACTTGCGAAGGTCAACTTAAAAACGCCAAAGAGCAAACTGAAGGTAAAGTTGAACCCGACCTTGACGAGTTGAAACGACTGCTTGAAGAAGCGAAGGAAAAATACGATTCGCTTAACGCGGAAGCGCGGGAGATTGAAAGGCAATTTTCAGAAGTCAAACGAATTAAAGACGACATAGACAAGTCTTACGGCGATCGCGAAGCGGAACTCAGGCGTTCCGAAAAGGTGGAAACGTTGTACAAACGCCTGGGTGAGAAAGGATTGGGTATCGAGGCTTACGTCCAACGTCTCTACCTTGAAAACGCGTTGAAGGCCGCGAACAAACGTTTGTACAAAATGACCAACGGCGAGTATGAACTAAGACTGCGCGACCCCAAAGACAGAGGGAACAAAAAAGAGGGGCTCGAACTGGACGTATACTCCAATATCACCTGTAAACCGCGCAACGTTGAAACGCTTTCCGGCGGCGAGTCCTTCAAAGCGGCGATGGCGTTGGCTCTCGGTATGTCGGATCAAATCGCGAACAGGAAACAGACGATCCACCTTGATATTATGTTTATCGACGAAGGGTTCGGATCTCTGGACGACGAGTCGCGCAAATCGGCGATCGACGTTCTCAAAGAACTTGCGGGCGATAAGCGTTTAATCGGCGTGATTTCCCACGTCAACGAACTCAAACACGAGATTGACGACGTGCTCCTGGTTACGAAAGACAGGGAAGGAAGCCACGTGAAGTGGGCGTGATTTCGCAACGAAGTTCCGGCGCCGCAAGATTCCGCGCGGCGCGATAAAGTAACGTAAAAAACAGACGCGATACCGTTTAAAAAGTATCGCGCCCGTTCTTATTTTCTACCGTCTAAGGTTCAATCAGGCGGGCTGTTGTTCCGGACGTTGATTGTCGTCCGAATGTTTCCCTTCGAGTTCTTCTTTCTTGAGACCGCCAATATGCTGTTTCAAGAAGAAGCGGCCGAACGGTTTGCATGTGAGCAAGGCGGGCAGGAATACCAGGTCTCCAAACTCCGCGGTCGCCAAAATCGCCAACATCATGATACCGAATCGCTGAGTCGGCACGAACGTACTGAAGGAGAAGGAGAAGAGTCCAAGTCCGGCGATTAACGTCGATTGCGTCATGGCGGTCGCGCAGCGCTTATAGGCGTTAAGCGCGGCTTCTTTTGGCGTTAGACCGCGTTGAATACCGTCGGAGAACCACGTCAGGTAGTGCATCGTATCGTCGACCGCGACGCCGAGCGCTACGGACGCCGTCATCATCGTGCCGACGTCGACTAGAATACCCATCCAGGCCATGAATCCGAAAACGACGATAACCGGGAAAATGTTCGGAAGCATCGCGATAAATCCGGCGGGCACGCTGCGCAGGAGGAACACGAAAACGAGCATGATCAGGACGAACGCCGAAATCAAACTGGACGTCAAGCCTTTGATAAGTTCATGCTGAGTCGTGTAGACGAGCGGAACCATACCTGTGTACTTCGCGGCGAATCCGGCGGGATAAATCCAGTCGGCGTTATGGCTTTCTCCCATTGAGTTTTGAAGTTCTTCGCGTTGCGACTCGTCGAGATCCGAAAGAACGAATTCGCGCATGAGCGTTTTTTCGTCCTTAGCGTCGCGTTTAACGCGTTTCGGCGCGTCTTCAGGAGGAAGATTCGCGGCCACGTAAGCATGCGCTTCGTCGAGTTTCTTTTGAACCGCGTTCGCTTCGATCGCTTCTTCTTCCGCTTCGTTCGCGCTTTGACCCGCATAGGCGAGAGACGTAGTAAGTTCAAGTGATTTTTCCGCGAGGATTGGCTCGACCACGTTGCGAACGCTCGTAATGAACGTCGAGTAGTCGATGTCCTTCTTTAAGGACCACACGCGAATACTGATACGCCAAATTTCAATGCCGCGTTCGCGTTGCCAACGCATCGCGCCTTCGCGCATAATCGCAAGATTGTCGGACTCGATTTTCCGGAGCGCTCGATCATGTTTTGAGGCGTCCAGGAAGGTCTTCAAATCGGTTGCGTCCTGCGCGATCAGATACTCTTCGTTTTCTTTGAAAAGTTCCGCGGTTCGCTCGGTTTTTTCCGTTTCTTCGCGCAATGTTTCAAGCGCCTGGAATTTAGCGAAGTAGGGCGCTAAAAGCTCGTCTTTTCCGTACGAACCTTCTTCGTCGTCGACAAACGCCTGATAGTTGAGTTCGTTGGAGACGTTGGAATCTTTGGCGAGTTCCGCGTTAAATTCTTCGATTCGACGGTTGAGTTCCGCGCGTTCAGCAGCGCCGGCTTCCGTAAAGTACGCGGCAAGTTCGTCGAGCGTGAGATTGCCCTCGATTGTGAGGTAATCGTGCAACGCGTCGCGGTTCTCTTCGACCGTCTTGCCGACGACCGTCGCGACCGTTCGATACGCCGCGCCGCCCTTAGCAGTCAATTCGCTGGCGTCCGGCGCGAAAAGCGCTACGGAAAGCGTGCCGCCGACGTCTTCCGCCAACTCCGATTTGAGTTTCTTATTGATATAATTGATAAGTTCGAGCCGGTCGGACGTGTGGTACGAATTGGGATACAATTTACTATTGTCGAAACAAATCACGAGTTCGAGCGGAACGAGCGGTCCCAATTTGTCCTCGAGCCAGGTGTAATTTTGGACAATATCCGCGTCGGGCGAGAAGAAACTCATCATCTTGACCGACGTCTTGATCTTCACGAGGAAGAATCCAAAGAAAATCATAAGCGCGAAACAGAAGATAATCACCATGTTGTGATAGCGAACGATGAATCTTCCGTAAAGCTCCCAGAAACGCTGGATTTTACCTTTGTTGACTTCGAGTCCTTTTCCGGCGTTTTTCGCGGCGAATTTCTTCGACGGATAGAAATAAAGGAGCGCCGGCAAATACAGGAACAGTAAAATCAACGTTAAAAGCACGCCGATCGCCGAGTAGAAACCGAACTTCGTAATTGGCACGAGTCGCCCGATAAAGAGCGAGCCAAGTCCGATAGCGGTCGTCAACTGCGCGAAGAAGCAAGGCGTAAACGCGTGACGAACCGCGCGTTCGGTCGCCCCTTCAAGTCCGTTTTCGCGGATCGCGTCATGGTAGTAGTTAATGAGGTGTATCGCTCCGGACATGCCCAATACGTAAACGAGCGCCGGCATACTGAGCAAAATGGAGTCGCACGTGCCGCCCGTCAGAGAGACGACCGCGAGCGCGATCCCCGCCGAAAGCGCGGCGATCCAGAATACAAAGAGCGTCAGGCGAAGACTACGGAGGCAGATCAGCGCGAGAACGAGACCGATCACGGCGCACACTCCGGCGAGACGGTAAAGCGTGCGTTCTCCTTCCTGGTCGAGCGCCACGTTGTCGACCGGAGGACCGCCCATAATAACGCCGTCCATACGCACTTTGCGACCGTGCGCGATTTCGTCGCACATCTCAAAGAAATTCTTTACCATACGGTCGGCGAACGAACCGGTCTGGATCGTCGTCGTGTCGGGAAGTCCGGATTCTACGGAAAGGGCGCGGATCTTATTGAGAACGCCTTGGAGAGATTTTCCATCGCGAAAACCCTTGTTTAAGGTAATAATCATCGCGGTGCTCTTCCCGTCGGGGCCGATCAGAGTCCCCTTGAGGCGTTCGCGGATCCTGCGTTCGGTCGCCGTCAAGCCGTTTTCGTCGACTTCCTCGTTTTCGCGATCGCGAGAGGGACGGCGTTCCATTTTCTCGTAAGCGCCTTCAAGCAGACGCACAAGTCTCGGACCCGTCATGACCGACTTAAAATACACGGTTTCCGGCGCGGGTTCTTCCTCGTCTTTTTCCGGAAGATCGGAACCGGACGCGTCGACCAGCGCCTGAGTCGATACGTTTGTCGATTCGCCCGTCACTTCTTCAAGTTCGTCTTTCGCTTCCTCGGGCGCTTGCGGAATTTGCAACTCCGCTTTGAACGCGTCTGAATTCGCGCTTAACGAGAAATTGTCGATAGTCTGATCCGGCACGAGCTTTTGCGCGAAAAGCTCAATACGGTCGTCGTCCAGTTCGCAACCTTCCCAACTGACGACGACGTAACTCTCAAACGGAAAGTTGTCGAGGTACCACTTGTAGTCTCGAGTTTCCTGATGTTGCGCCGGCAACCAGTCCGCGACCGCGTTCGAGTTGCTCAAGATTGTCTGTTTTGTTCCCATCCATATAAAAGCGAGTAGGAAAAAAACGACAAATATAATCTTAAATGCGTTTTCTTTGAAGAAGTCTTTTTTCATGCTAACTCTTCCCATTCGGGAGTATATGTTAAACGCAAACGCGTTTTTTCGCCTGTTTCACGGCGGTTAATTTGCGCCGACCGGAGTCCAGTCGTCGATTTCCGACTCGGAGGACCCGACAAAGCCGGGCGCTTCGGACGACTCTTCTTGTTCAACGACGCGCTCGGTCGAGTTTGTCGTTGGTAAAGCTTCGTAATTGGCGGGCGACACGCGGCTCGAACTGCCTTGAACTTTGTCGAGCGCTATGGGTCGGCTGACGCCAAATTGTTTCTTAGCGGGCGAGGTCGCCGACGCTAACGCTATGTTTTGCATTTGCGGGCCCATTGTTTCTTTCGACCCTTGCGCGTTCGCGTTTGTCGGGTTATTCCTCGCGACCTGGTTTCTTTGCGCGTTCGCGTTAGCCGCGTTGTTTCTCGCGACCTGGTTTCTCTGCGCGTTTGCGTTAGCCGCGTTGTTTCTCGCGACCTGGTTTCTTTGCGCGTTTGCGTTAGCCGGGTTGTTTCTCGCGACCTGGTTTCTCTGCGCGTTTGCGTTAGCCGGGTTGTTTCTCGCGACCTGATTTCTTTGCGCGTTTGCTTTTGTCGCGTTAGAACGCGTTAGTTTTTGGCTTGACGTTGGTCTGGGCACAAAGTCGGGCAAGGTCTCGGCGTTTTGCGTCGGACTACTGTCGTACCGATCGGGATCGAGCGCGTTTCCATACGACGGCGCGACGCGCGTTCCGTTTGTTTGGAACGCGTCGACGCCGGAATATCGCGACGAGGACGTTTGCGGAATCGAACTCGTCGAATCCTGCTTGCCGGACAGTTCCCTGCGGAGTTGTTCATTTTCGCGCAACGCGTCGCGCAACTCGAATTTCGCGCGGTATATCTCGTCTTCCAACTGACGGCGTTCGCCTATTAAGATTGCCTCGTTAATCGCGTATTGCTTGCGACTTGTGCAACCGATTGCGCTCAAACACGCCAACGCGACAACCGCGCTCGAAAATACGAGCGTCCTGGCGGAAAGAGCCTGATTTTTTCGACTAGGATGAACAATAGACTTCATGTGAACGTCCCTGAGTGTGTCTACTTGCGCCCGCCTCATGCGGAACCGCGACGTATGCGACGAGGATCCCCCGCCAAATTACGCCTAGCCGAATATACTCATATTTCGTATAGACGTCAACGACAGTTTAGTCTCTTTTGAACTGTCGAAAACGATTACTGAATTTACTTAAACACAATTAACCATGAATTTAGTTTAGACTCGACAAAACTCCTCGTTTAACTCCCTTGCTAAGTTTGCGCTAAGTCCCTACTCGATTGAAAAAACGTTAAATAGGTAAAATAAGAAAAGGAAAGACGCCGTCTAAACGCCTTTCCTGTAACGAATGTCGGTCTTTTACTCGCGAGTCAAACGAACTCCGCGCCGACCGAACGCGCTCACTTCTGGAGCTGCTGTTGATTTTCCACTTGAACCTTTGCGCCGACGTCAAATGTTTTTTCATTTTTACCGGGCGCGATTGTGATCGTCAGATCCGTCTGGTCGTACTTCTTGTACCTGGGATCGATTTCTTCGTACTCTTTTTCTTCTTCGGAAACCTTTTTAATCCATTCTTGCGCCTGGGCGGGGTCGGTCGGTTGCGGAACGTTTTTACGCGTTTCGCTTTCAAGTCTTACGGTTTTATACACGACGACCTGGAAATCGCCCTCGGGGGCTCCGTCGTACGATCCTTGCGTTTTAACGACGCACACGCCGTCGGCGTTGGTGACTCCGCCCGGCAACCATTTGTAATTCAAATCGTCCTTCTTGAGCAGTTGCACGTTCGCGCCTTCGACCGGGACGCCTTCCTGAGTAATCGTAATGCTCGTCGGCTGGAGTTTAGGCATATCGGGCGGGGTTTTTTGACCGCCGCACCCGCATAAAGCGATTAGCGGAATCGCGAGAAGAACGGTTAGTAAAGCTTTTTTCATATCGTAACTTTTGACCTTATAGACAGGGACGCGGTTCGGCGTCGCGAATTCGCGTCCCTTAGTTGACGTTAATTTCCAATCGCGTTAGTTGGACGAGACCGTCTCGCCGCCGGACGGGGAACCAAGCGCGCCCCAGACTCCGTACGGAGACGCCCCGGACGACACCGCGTAAGAGTTCGGCGAGCCCGCGTCGACCGTATCGGAAACAAAGCGAACGGAACCGTCCGCGATTCCCACGTTGACCCCGCCCGAATGGTAGCTTTGCGGCGAGAACACGCCCCACGCGTAGTTGTCGATGTTCGGCCAGGTGTAAATACAGCACGGACTGTTCGGAGGAAGGATCGTCGTGAAGCCCGCGTTGACCGAACGACCGTCGGTCCAGAGCAAAGCGCGCCAGGTGTCGGAGCCGGAGTTGAGCTGGTTGGGGTCGTCGGAACGCCGCGACTCGGTGAGGCACGGACCCGGTTTCGCGCGTCCGTCGTAGATGCTGCCGGTCTTATAGACTCCGCCCTTTAGTTTGGTGGAGTAGTTCGCGTCGCCGACCATTTCGCTGATCGCCGCGGTATTCGAGGTTCCGTCGGTCGCGAACGCCAGCGAACGCCAACCCAAAGGCGCGAAAAGTCCGCGTCCGTCGACTTTCGAGACGGAAGAGCTTTCGCCCCAGTCCGGTCGCGCGTTGTGCCACATTCCGTCGCCAAGGCTGACGCAGATGCTCGAACGGCACATATTCTGGTGCGGAGACGGCGCGGAAGCGGCTCCGTCGCTCGGACAAAGAATCGTGGTGATCTTAGAGGTAAATTCTTCAGTGTTTTGGAACGGCCACGAGTTGTTGCCCGCGTTCTTCGCGATAGTTGCGATGGCGTCGTAACGCGCCTGTTGTTCCATGAAGGGTAGCAAAGCGACCGTGGCGCTTACGAACCCGCCGTACGCGGCGTCGTCATACTGGTTCGTATTGAAGTTGTAGAAATTCATACGCGACGCGGGCAAGACTCCGTTGACGTCGTGATAGTTATGAATAGCGAGCACGTACTGTTTCATATTGTTCGTGCATTGCATACGTCTTGCCGCTTCTCGAGCCGCTTGAACGGCGGGAAGAAGCAACCCAATTAAAATACCGATGATCGCGATGACGACCAGCAGCTCCACTAACGTGAAGCCGGAATGACGTTGAGAAAACATTGAAAATCCTCCAATCTCTTCTTGCGCCTGGACGCAAACAAAAAAATAAAATATCAAAACGGATAAAGACGCGAGATTACGGAACATCGAGACGCGCAAAACCGCGCTACCCAAAAGTATTGTATAAAAAAACATTTTCCTTTTCAAGCAAATCGACGCTCAAAAAGGAAAATATTAAAATATCTTACTGCTACCGGATCGGCGCCGCGCTTCGTTGGAAAACGCGGACGATCGCGAGTCAACGTTCTTACGTCAGGACTGAAGCGATTCTACGACTTGATCGACCAGGCCGTAGGCTTTCGCTTCTTCCGCGGACATAAAGTTGTCGCGGTCGGTGTCGCGCACGATCTCGTCCATCGTTCGACCGGTGTGTTTTTGCAAAATCGCGTTGAGTTTTTCTTTCGTTTGACGGAACTCTTTGACGTGGATCATAATTTCTTCCGCGGTGCCCTGCATGCCGGCGAGCGGCTGGTGAATCATGACTCTTGAGTTTGGCAGGGCGAACCGTTTTCCGGGGGCTCCGGCCGTCAGGAGCACCGCGCCCATCGACGCGCATTGACCAATGCAATAAGTCGCGACGTCGCAACTGATATATTGCATGGTATCGTAAATCGCCAAACCCGCGGTAACGCTTCCGCCGGGCGAATTGATGTAGAGATGAACGTCGGCTTTCGGATCGACAGATTGCAAATAGAGCAGCTGCGCGACAATAGAGTTCGCGGAATCGGAAGTTACTTCCGTGCCGAGGAACACGATGCGATCTTCGAGCAGACGGCTGTAAATATCCATGGCGCGTTCTTCGCGTCCGTTTTTATCAATGACTATCGGGATTAACGACACTTTATATCATTACCTTTAATATAGGGAAAATAGGCGAATATCATATGACGACGAGCGGTCGACGTTTTTCGACGCGCGGGGGAGCGCTTACGCTTGCGGTTTATCGCTTACGCCGGGCGCTTTCGTCAAAATGCTGTCGACGAGACCGTACGTTTTCGCTTCTTCAGCGGTAAGGTAGTAGTCGCGTTCGATATCTTTCGCGATCTGCTCTTCCGTTTTACTGGTCGCTTCGGCGAGGATCTTATTGAGCGAGGCGCGATCCTTGACGATCTCGTTCGCTTGAATTTCAATATCGGAGACTTGACCTTCGACTCCGCCCCACGGCTGGTGAATCATGATTTTCGCGTGTTGGAGCGCGTATCGCTTGCCTTTAGCGCCGCCGGCCAGCAGAATAGCGCCGCCGCTCGCCGCGAGACCGACGCAGTAGGTCGCGACCGGACACGAGAGAATCTTCATGGTATCGTAGATCGCCAGGGTCGCAGAAACGCTTCCTCCGGGCGAGTTAATGTAGAAATTGATATCCTTGCGGCGATTGACGCTCTGGAGGTAGAGCAACTTCATAATGAGTTCGTTGGCGGAGGCGCTCGTGATTTCACCTTGCAGAAAGATGACGCGGTTGTCCAAAAGCAGATCGCCGATCGTCATAGTTCGCTGTCGTTGGTAATCCTGATAGCCGGCGCCGGCCGCTCCGACATTCATCGAACCCAAAAAGGGAAAGCGTTCATCGTAAGACATTGGGGTCCTATTCACACAGAGTTGGTAAAATCGACGCGAACTCGCGTCAGTAAACATCAAGCGGAAACCCGCCAAAAAAAGAACGCCGCGTTTCCACGACGTTCCCTTACAGGAACTACTCGCGCAAGAGTTCTAATGCAAACGGCGCGCCAAACGAGCGCTCGGCTGAAACGGCGCGCGTTTTGCCGTATCCGCGAGTCTTAAGTGAGTTCGCGCTCACTTCTTAACGCGGCGAAGCATGATGCGGCTGTCCGCGACGGAGCAACCTTTTCCGGCGTCGTGCACGATAAGAGGATTGATATCGCATTCGGCGATTTCCGGATGATTGACCAACATTGTCGCGAAGCGGAGCAAGGTCTTTTCGAGCGTTTCGACGTCTTTCTTAGCGGCGCCGCGGAACCCGTCGAGCATCTTGAAGGTCTTGATCTGGCGAACCATGCGTTCGGCGGAAACTTTGTACAACGGGGCGAGACGGAAGGCGACGTCTTTCCAGAGTTCGGCGTAAGTTCCGCCGTGACCGATCATCACGAGCGGACCTTTGGCGTCGCGGTTGCAACCGAGAATGACTTCAACGCCCGGTTCCGCCATTTGTTCGATAAGGATCGAATCGATCTTCGCGCCCGGCACGTTCTTTTCGACGTTTTCGTAAATTTTGGCGTAAGCGGCTTTCGCGGCTTCGGCTCCGGAGACGTTCAGAATAACGCCGCCCGCGTCGAACTTATGTTTAACGTCGTCCGACATGACCTTCATAACGACTTTGGCGCCGAGCTTTTCAACAAAGTCGGCGGCGTCGTCCGCGCTGTGAGCGACATGGCTGGCGAGCAACGGAAGATTGTAGCATTCGAAGATCGGACGGCAATCCGCCTGAGTAAGATATTTTTCGTCGACGCCGTCGAGGTAACCGTCGATAATCTTCTTCGCTTTTTCGACGTCGCAGTCGTCTTGCGGCATATATTCGCGTCCGGTAAGCGCGCGAGCTTCCGCCAGTTTAACGTAGGAACCGAGCGCGGCGACCGCGTCTTCCGGGAAGGAGTAGTTCGGAACGCCCTGCTTGACGAGCGCGGCGACGCCGTCTTTTACGGACGAAGCGCCCATGAACGCGCACGCGACGGGCTTGCCGCTCTTCTTAATGACGGACGGCAGGTCGGCGCCAATGTTGTCGACGTCGGTCATCGATTGCGGGGTCAGCACGACGAGTCCCATATCGACGTTCGGATCCGCCATGGCGATTTCAGTCGCGACCTGGTAACGATCGCTGTGCGCGTCGCCGAGCACGTCGATCGGGTTGTGAATGGAACCCGCCGCCGGCATGACCGCCTTGAGCTTTTCGTTCGTTTCTTCCGTCAAGGTCGCGAGTTTCAAACCGCTGCGAATAGCGCCGTCGGTCGCCATGATTCCAGGTCCGCCCGCGTTCGTGATAATAACGAGGTTCTTGCCTTTCGGTTCCGGCTGCGTGGTGTAGAGGGAGGCGCGGTCGAAGAGTTGGGAGATCGTGTCGACGCGTTGGACGCCGCATTGCGTGAAGAGAGCGTCGTAAACGGCGTCGGAACCGGCCAAAGACCCGGTGTGGCTGCTCGCCGCTTTCGCGCCTTCCGCGGAACGTCCCGACTTCAGGCAGAGAATGACCTTGCCCTTTTCGTAGAAGATCCTGGACGCGACTTCCATGAAACCTTTTCCATCGCCAATGCTTTCGAGATACATGGCGATCGCTTTCGTGTTCGGGTCGTCGGCGAGGTATTCGAGCAGTTGCGTTTCGTCAATATCGGACTTGTTGCCGAAAGAGACGAACTTGCTGAAACCCATTTGCCGTTCTTCGGCGAAGTCCAAAACGGAGGTGCAAAGCGCGCCGGATTGGGAAATGAAGGCGAGGGAACCGGTCTTGCAAATCTTGGACGCGAACGACGCGTTCAAGCCGACTTCCGCGTTGATGACGCCGAGGCAGTTCGGACCGACGATCGGAATACCCGCCGCCTGGGCTTTTTCCGCCATGCGCTTTTCAACTTCCGCGCCAGCCTTGCCCGTTTCTTTGAAGCCTGCGGAAATAATGACGATCGCCTGGACTTTCTTTTCAATCGCCTGGTCTACGACGCTTTCTACAAATTTCGCGTTGACGAGAACGCAGACGAGGTCGACTTCGCCCGGTATTTCAGATAATGTTGTATAAGCTTTTACGCCCTCGATCTCGCCGCCTTTCGGGTTGACCGGGTAGATCGCGCCTTTGTAATCGCGAAGCAAGTTAAGCAAAACGTCGTTGCCCACGGTTCCCTTTTTAGCGGAAGCGCCGACGACGGCGACCGATTTGGGGCTAAACATGCGGTCTATTTTGGCGAATCTGTCTTGAGATAACATCTGCGGACCTTTAAGGTTTCTGTAGGAATAAATAAGCGCGCGACGCGCAGCGCTCGGGTATTCTGATACGACGCTTATTTTCTAAACGCCGTTTCAATCAACGCGCTATACGTCGATTATCTGTACGTATTTTACTCTTTTTTAAGTCCGGTGGAATAGTTGGGGCCCTTTTATTTCCACTTTTTCAAGAAAAGTCAGGATAAACAAAGTTTTTTGCTCGACTCAGTTTATCCATCTTTTCCAGTCTGTGAGTTTGCCTGGGGCGTTCGCGCCGACGGCAAGTCGCGTCGTCGACGCGTCGGCGTTAGTTGGCGGCGCGTTTCTTGCCCGGCCAACGTTTCCGGGACTCGTCTTTATATTGCTTTTGCGGGGCGGGCAGAATTTTAAACGAGCCTTGTCCGAACCTGTCTTCGATTCTCAGACGCATTTCTCCGGACATGCGTATTTTAAATTCGGGGCATTTAAATATGGCGCGTATTCCGTCTCGGCGGTCGTACCATATTTCCAGATCCGCGCCCCTGACGTTGCCGTCGTGTCCTATTCGATAAGAACGCATGATCTCGTATAGAATCCTTACGCTCTCTCGCGACGCGAGGCCCTGTCGGAGAATAATGGCGACTCCGCGCGACATTTCAAGAGTGGCTTTTTCAAACGGGATGACTTCTTCGACAAAGAAGGTCGTTTCGATTTCGGTTTCTTCCGCTCCTCCGCCTTCGCCCCCTTCGTCGTCGTCCGAAGTCGGTCCGGAACTCCTTACGACTTCCTTTTTATCGACGCGTCCGCGCAGAAAAACGACGGCGTCGTTCTTCAAAAGCTGTCCGTATTTCGCGAAAGGTTCCGACCAACAGGCGCAACGCATGGTGTTGTCGAGGTCTTCCAGTTGGAAAAACGCGAAAGTGTTCGGGCGATTGGGGCGCGGATTTCTCGACGTTTTAATCATTAAGCCGGAGATCATTCCCCCGATGGTCGCGCTGGTTTTATTCGGCATTTCCGCGACTTTCAGGGTCGAGGTTCCGAAAAGCCGCAACGTTTCGCGTTGGTCGCCGAGCGGATGCGCCGTGACGTAGAACCCGAGCGTCTCCTTTTCGTAAATCGCTTTTTCGCGTTCGGACCATTCCTCGACGTCGGGCAATCCTTCCGTGCCTTCGTCGATCGCTTCTCCTTTTTCTTCCGGCTCGTCAAACGAAAACAGACTTCGCTGTCCTCGCGCCCGGTCGAGCGCCGCCGCCTGACCGCTCTTGAGCGCTTTGTCGAGAACCAGCATAAGTTGGGAACGTTTGGCCCCGAAACAGTCGAACGCGCCGCATTTAATGAGCGATTCGACCGAGGTTCTGCCGACGATTTTCGTGTCGACGCGTCGATAAAAATCGAAAAGACTCTTGTAGGGCCCGCCCTCGTTTCTTACGCGCGTGATCTCGTTCATCGCGTCGTCGCCGCAACCTTTGATCGCCGTCAGACCGAAATAAATCTTGCCGTCGGCGACTCGGTACTTCGCGTCGCAAAGGTTCACGTTAGGCGGTTCCACTTCGACCCCCATGCGCTTGCAGTCGTCGACGTGTTCCACCGTCTTGTCGCGCTTGCTAAAGTTGCGGCCCGCGATATCCCCGCAAAGGAGCGCCGCCATAAATTCGGCGGGGTAGTGCGCTTTCAAATACGCGGTCGTGTACGCCACGTTCGCGTACGCCGTCGAGTGAGACTTGTTAAAACCGTAGCCCGCGAATTTCTTAATCAGCTCGAAAAGTTCTTCCGCTTTTTCTTCGGTCAGACCGTTCTCTTGCGCGCCCTTGATAAAGTCCGCGTGGAACTTCGCGATCTTCTCGTGCTTTTTCTTACTAATCGCTTTAATACAGGTGTACGAACTTGAAAGGGGAATTTTGCCCAGTTTGTTCAAAATGCGCATGATCTGCTCCTGGTAGACCATAACGCCGTTCGTTTCCTCGAGAACTTCTTTCAAAACTGGATGCAAATAATGCGCTTCCTTACGCTTGTGCTTAACGTCTACGTACTCCGTGACCATGCCGCCTTCCAGCGGACCCGGCCGGTACAGCGCCAGAACCGCGATCAGGTCGCGAATATTGTCCGGACGCATATTGACGAGCAGGTTGCGGATTCCCTGGCTTTCGAGCTGAAAGACCCCTTTTGTTTCGCCGCGGCAGAGTAGCGCGTAAGTCTCCGGATCGTTTGGCGGAAGATTGTAAGGGTCGATCGTTTTGCCCGTCGTCTGCTTGATCATCTCGACGGAATCGGCGAGAATCGACAAGTTGCGCAGTCCGAGGAAGTCCATTTTGAGCAACCCGGCTTTTTCGACTTCCGCGCCTTGCCATTGCGTCACGACGTCTTCTTTGTCCCGAAGTTTCTGGATCGGCACGTAGTCGGTCAGCGCGCTTTGAGCGATAATTACTCCGCAAGCGTGAGTGCCCGCGTTTCTCGCGAGTCCCTCGACCTTTTTCGCGTAATCGATGAGTTCGTGAACTTCCGGGTTTTCCTCGTAGAGTTTCGCAAATTCCGGACTCTGTTCGAACGCTTTTTTGAGCGTCATTTTCGGCGCGTTCGGGATCAGTTTCGTCACTTCCGCGACCGTCGCGAGAGGAAAGCCCAGCGCGCGTCCGCAGTCTTTAATCGCCGATTTCGCCGCCATGGTTCCGAATACGCCAAGCTGAGAGACCTTGTCGGCCCCGTAACGCTCTTTTACGTAGTCGATGACCATGCCGCGCTTCGACTGCTCGAAGTCGATATCGATATCGGGGGCTTCGAGTCGGTTCTCGTCGAGGAAACGTTCGAACAACAAGTCAAATTCGAGCGGGCATACGTGAGAAAGATTGAGCGCGTAACACACGAGCGCGCCGACGCCGGATCCACGCGCCGTGCGGTGTATGCCGCGTCGTTCCGCTTCGCGCACAAAGTCCCATACGATAAGGAAGTAGTTCGGAAACCCGAGCTTGCTGATAACGCCGAGTTCCCGATTCAAACGTTCCATGACTTCGTCCGTCAATTTCCCGTTGACCATTCGTTTGGGATTATTGGCGTAACGTCGATGAAGTCCCTCGATGCACAATTTACGCAAATACTCGTCGGAGGACAATCCGTCGGGCGGGGTGAAGATCGGGAAGAACCGTTTCCCCAACTCTAATTCCAGATGACAACGATCCGCGATTTCCAGGGTTCGCCAGACGGCGTCGGGGTCTTCCGGAATCGCGTCGAGCATCTCTTGTCCGCTCTTTAAATAGAACTGATCCGAGTCGAGACGCATGCGGTTGACGTCCGTGCGGAATTTGCCCGTATTGATGCAGAGAACAAGGTCCTGGACGTCGGAATCTTCGTGAAGAATATAATGGCAGTCGTTGGTCGCGACGGTCTTGATACCGAGTTCGCGAGCAAGTTGAATCTCGTATTTAAGGACTTCCGCCTGTTCCGGTATCCCGTGGTTTTGCAACTCCATATAGTAGCGGTCGCCAAAAACGCCCTTGTACCAGAGCGCGATTTCCCGCGCCTTAGCGTACGAGTCCCGAGAACCGCGCCCATTTTTAAGAGTTCGGGAGATTTCGCCGGAGAGACACCCGCTCAGGCAGATGATTCCCTCGTTATACCGTTCGAGAACTTCGTGATCGATACGCGGCTTGTAATAGTATCCTTCCAGGAACGCGATAGAAGTCAGCTTCAGGAGGTTTTTATACCCCTTGTTGTTCATGGCGAGGAGCGTCAGGTGAAACGACTCCTTCACGTTGCGTTCATAGCGTTTACCCGCCGTCAAGTACGCTTCGAATCCGAGAATCGGTTTGAGACCGGCCGCGAGCGCTTTTTGATAGTACTCCAGCGCCCCGTACATGTTTCCGTGGTCGGTGATCGCAAGAGCCGGCATTTCGAGCTCTTTAGCGCGCTCGATAAGCTCGTCTAATTTACAAATTCCGTCGAGAAGGGAATAGTGCGAGTGCGTGTGAAGATGAACAAACGGAACCGCGCCGCTTGCGGTTCGTTCCCAGGGCGTATGTTGGGGAACCGCGTTTTCGTCGGGCGTTTCGGACTCCGCGTTTGAGTTTTCCGCCGGAGTTTCTTCCGCGGGCTTTTCCGCTTTCGGGCTTTCCGCGGTCTGTTCGTCCGCTTGCGGTTGATCCGCGCTCGAAGATTCCTCGTCTTCGCGTTCTTCATCCGGATCTACGAGGAAATCGCCGATATTTTCTTCACTCATCAATTAACCTTGTTTGTTGGGTGCGCGTCGTGAAAAGAACGTCTCGCGCGTTCGCTCCGTCGGAACGAGCCATGCGCGGCTTCAGTTTATTCTAACGAAATAGCGCGGGATTTCAAGCGCGTTGAAATGGATCGTCAATATTTTCAATTTGTCGCGCTTAAAGTTCGCCTTTTTATAAAATTCGACGCGTTCTTTTAAATTTGTTTAATTAGCGCGTTTCTTTAAAAATGCGCGATTATAACAGACGTTTTAACCGGAATTTGAGAAAGAAAATTTTAAAAATTTTTCGACGTTTTTTAAATGGTTTTCGAACGCGTTTGTCTTTGGAATCTGGTCGCGAAACGAGAGGTCAAAATTCGCGCGCGACGGGTTGTTTTTTTGAGAAAAGCGAAGAGATTTTGATGTTTTTTTTTGAGCTTTAATCTGCGCAACCGTTTTAATCGTAAAATCTTTTGACTGGGAAATAAAATTTTTGAATTTTCTTCAAAGAAGGAAAGTTTTTTCTTGCGATTCTTTTTCCGCTGGGTAAGATTGTGAAAAGGAGCGTTTTGTACTTTTGCCGTTACGAATATGGCGGGAGGGGGTCGTAGCCTCTATTTTGGGGCCGAATCCTTAGCGGGAGGACGCGATTTAACCATTCGTCGCTTCCTCATTTCCTGCGAAAAGTAGCGATTTTTTCGGTCATTCCGACAGTCAATCGACCTTTTAACGTTTCAATGGCGCCGAGGTCGATAAAATTGGTTGCAATAGCGCAACGTTCCGAGTATAACTAAAGATTAATAGTAGGACGGCGCGCGCAAGCGCGTTGGAAGTTTGACGCCGACCGCGGTCGCGTAAGACGCGGTTCCGCGTACGCGCTCGAGGAAGTAGCGACAACTTCGTTCGGCGCTTGTTTGTTGATATTGCGGGTTGGTACAAATTGGACGAGACGAAAACGGAAGCTCGACAGGGCGCGTACGGTTTCGTAATCCGCCTTTTTTCGGCTTCCAATTCAATCGTTTCAATAATTTTCGGAGAAGAGAAAGTATGAAAAAACGCCTTTTCATGATATTGCCCGCCGCGGCGATGGCGTTGACGTGCATCGGCAGCGTGTCGGCTGTTACGGGGGCGGACTCAGATGTTCCTGTGGAGACGTATCAATTAAGCGACGGTACGAACTGCTTCCTTGTTCCGTTGCATGTCGACGAGGTTGAGTCTACTTCTGAATATGTCGACGTTGCCGCGTTGGTTGATTTCTCCGCCGCGCAACTTGGTTCCGACGTTCGTCAAGCCGCTCAGGAAACAGTCGCCTCACTGGTCGCGGGACTTCCGGACAACGCTCGCGTGCAGCTTTTTGTCGTTTCGAACGAGACGGAATCGCTGACCGACGGTTATGTCGCGGTCGATTCTCAAGAGCTTAAAGACGCGGTTGCGTCGTTGAAGACGCGCGACGCGCTTGGCGCGGCCGACCTTGAAAAATCCTTCTCCGTCGCCGTCGATTCGTTCGATTACAACGAGTCCGCCGACCGTTCGATCGTCTTTATCGGTCGCGGGGTCAGCACGGGCGCGGCGTTCGATGAAAACGTCTTTGAAGAAACCGTCGAGAAGCTTGTCGACGCGCGCGTGCCGGTCAACTCCTACGGAGTGGGTAACGTCGTCAATAAATCCGTGTTAGGCGCGTTGGCCAACCGCACCGGCGGTTTTGTCGTCGACGATACCGCGTCCGCGGACGAAGCTGGAACCGAACTTGCCGCCGCGGCGACCGCGACCGTGTTCTTCCCGGAAGAAACGACTTTGACTATCGCGAACGCCGACGTCTATCCGAGTCCTCTTCCTCCGATCCGTAGCGACCGCGACACCTATTTGATCGGTTCGACCGCCGACTCGCTTGAAAACGGCGCGATCACGATTCCGGGCGTCGTCACCGACGGACGCGAAGCCGACGTCGATTGGTCGATCGCTCCGAAAAAATCCGATAAGAGCAATCAATATATCTATCAACTCGTTCAGGAAGCGAAAGAAGATTCCGGCGCGACGCTCGATATCGCCGGCAATTCGCTCCTGACCGACCGTCAAGTTGCGCTTAACGACGCCGTCGATCAAACGATCGAACTCGCGCAACAAGCCGCGGAAGATGGAAACGACGAAGCGGCCTCTCGACTCGCCGATCTTGTCGACGTATCCTTTGAGAACGTCGTCGACGAACCGGAAGCCGAAGGACAAGCCGTTTCCGGCGAAGCCAAAGCCGAAGCGACCGAAACCGCCGAAGCCAAAGCGACCGATTCCGACAGCTCCGCCGACGAGCTTTTCGCGAAAGCCAGCGCGAAATTGAATAAAGAAAAGCAGGCGACCCTTATTGAAGCCGCCGAAACGAACGTCAAAGTTCAAACGGCTCAAATGCGAACCGCGGTCAACGTCGCCATTCAAAACGCGACGAAAGACGCCCGTACGAATCCGGAAGGCGCCAAACAAAATATCAAGACGATGATTCAAGCGGTTCGCAACAATCAGATTCTTTCTGACGGCGATCGCGCGGCCCTGTGCAACGAACTCGAACGCACCGGTATTTTCATCGAACAGGAATCTGAAAAGCAGGCTCGCGCGCAACTCCGCGCTCAACAGAACGACGCCGTGCGCGCCGCCGTTGAACGTTCCAGCCGCGGTCGTCTCGCCAACGAAACGAAGGTTGTCGAAATCATGAAGCGTTTCGACTCCCTCATTCGCGAACATAAATTCATCCTTGCCTCGGAAGCAGCCGACGAAGCCGCGAAAGTCGCGCTCGACTCCGCGCTCCCAACGCAAGCGTCCAACGTCGCTCTGCTCCGCGACGCTTACGAAGAAAACCAGAATCTGCGTTTCGAACGCCGCCGCAAGCTCCTCAATACTCTTATGTCCGTTGAGCGCGCTCATATTCCGGTCAGCGACGAACCGCCTATCACTTATCCCGACGCCGAAGTTTGGGTCAACCTGACCAAAGTTCGTAAGGAAAAGTATAAGACCACCAATCTCCAGGGAAGCGAAGAAGAACAACGCATTACCAAAGCCCTTGACGTCAAAGTCGACGTGAACGGCGGCGAAGACGCGGATCTCACTTTGCAAGACTGGATCGAAGACGTCAAACGCACCCTGCGCGATCAAGGGCAGGATATCAATATCGTGTTTGACAATACCAATATGGAAGAAACTTCCGGTCCCGCAAGCTCCGTCACCATTGGCGAAAGCGTTTCCGGTATCACGCTCCGTAAAGCCCTCAAGATCGTTCTCCGACCGCACGAACTCGATTTCTGCATCCTGGACGACTGCCTGTACATTACCACTCAGGACGAGATTAAGAACAATCCTAACATCTCGACCAGCCTGCAACTCTACTCCGTTAGCGACTTGATCATGCAACCTAACCAGATGGGCAGCTCCGGCGGTTCCATGATGGGCGGTATGCGCGGCAATAACAGCGGCGGCATGGGCGGTATGGGCGGCATGGGCGGCATGGGCGGCATGGGCGGCATGGGCGGCGGCATGGGCGGCGGCATGTGGAATATCCCGGTCTCTCGTTCGAACCGTACCAACAACGCTCAAAAGACGAACGAGTCCATTATGCAGAACTTCCTTGGCGAGCCCGCGGTTCCGGTCGCTCCGGAAACCGGTCTTTTCGCGATTCCTTCCAGGGCCGCGAAAGAAGCCAAAGCGCGTAAAGTCGCGTCCGGCACGCTCGCGCAAGCTCCGGTCGATTTGAACGCCAGGTGGGACGCCTACATTGCTTCCAACGCTCCGAAAGTTCCTGAAGAAGGCGCTTCCGAAGAAGTCGCGAACGCTTACGAAAAATCCCGCGCCGACTTCATTGAAGAAATCGCGGTCGAAGTCTCCAATTTGATGAATACGGAACCCGCTTCCGCCGCCGCGCTTATTCGTTCCGCTCTGCGCAACGATCTCGCCGCGAGCTGGATGTACGAAGCGCTCGCCGCCGCGCTCATTAAAGCGAACGCGCCGCAAAAAGAAGTTGAACAGGCGATTCTTTCCGTCGCCGACTTCAACGACGATCCGCTCGTTCTCATGGGACTCGCCGCTTACCTCGAAAAGGTTGGTTCGACCGAACGCGCTTTGAAAATCTATCGCGACGTTTCCCGAGTTTTCCCGACTCGTCCGGAGCCTTACGTCCGCGGTCTCGCGCTCGCGCAGGAACTTAACGACGAAGAAGCGCTCAAATGGGTCGCTCTCGGTATCGCGTCCGTCGTTTGGGACGGTAACCTTGTCGAAGACGTCCAAATGAAAGGCGAAGAAGTCGCGCTTGATCTCATTGAAAAAATGAAGAACGAAGGCCGCGAAACCGAAGCCGCCGACTTTGAACGTCAACTTGCCGACGCCAGCGTTCGCGACGTCGTCGTGGAAATCGTCTGGTCCGGCGACGCCGAACTTGACCTCTCCGTTCAGGAACCGACCAACGCCGTTTGCTGGTACGCTCAAAAACGCACCGCGGCCGGCGGCGTCCTTTCCGACTCGTCCGTCAACCTCAAGAAATCCTACGACTCCAATCGTTCCGGCTTGCGTTCCCGCGTTTACTCCTGCCCTATGGGTTTTGCGGGCGACTATAACTTCCTCGTTACTCGCTCCTGGGGCGAAGTCGCGCAGGGTAAAGTCACCGTCAATATCAAGACGAACGTAGGAACCGAAAAAGAACGAACCGCGACGCAAGTCTTCACGTTGGACAACGACGAAGCGCTCTTTACCGTTCAACTTGCCGAAGGTCGCCGCAGCGAAGAAGTCAAAGAAGAACTCCTGACGGCTTCCGCGCTCATGAATCAAATGCAAATTCGTTCTTCGAAAGAGCTCGCGCAACGCGTCGCCGCGTTCCAAAACAATAAAGCTCACAACGAAGCTCGCGAATCCGGTTCGATTCAAACCAAAGCTGAACAGTATCAATCTTCCTATAAGGTTGAAGACGCGCAAACCGCCGCTGAAAACGACGTTCCCGAAATCGCTTATGTCACGCCTGATCCCGGTCATTATCCGGTTATCGACTACATCGACCTCGGCGCCGGGTTCACGACCAGCGCGGGCGTTTCCGGCGATCGTCGCTACGTCCTTTTGGCGCCTATGCCGACGTTTAGCCAAATGCTGAAAATGTTCACCTATAACTCCGCGGACGGCAGTTCCGGCTCCTCGAGCAACAGCAATAACAATAACAGCAACAACAATAATAACAATAATAATAACAACAGCAACAACCGTAATAACAACAATAACAACAGCAACAACCGCAATAACAACAACAGCAACAGCAACAACCGCAACAACAGCAACAACAGCTGGTGATCTGTTTGAAGAACGTTCGACGTTCTTACCGTTGCGCTGTGTTTAGTCGCTTGTTATGAAACGCGAAGACGCGATCTGTTTGGGTCGCGTCTTTTTTTGTTTCTGGAACGAGTCGTTTGACGCGGCGTAGTAAGTTGCGCTCGTTTTGGACGCTTCCTGGCGCGTTGAGTCGGAAATCGTTCGGCGACTTTGGCGGCTTTTGTGGGCCTGGTGATCCTGCGAAGCGTCGCGGGACTTATCTCGATTTAACGTAACGCGTTGACATTCGCGCCTTTCGCCGTTGCGCTTGACGTCGAATCTCAGAGTTATATAATTCAGTTTAAGCGTTTTACCTTATCAATCGGGGCGAAACGCGGCGTTGAAACGGCGACCTCTCATAGTAAAGGAATTTAATATGTCGCAGATTCTCCTCACCGGCGGGGCCGGCTACATCGGTTCGCATACGGCTCTTGAATTTTTGAACTCCGGTTACGACGTCGTTGTTGTCGACGATTATAGCAATAGCAGTCCTAAAGCGATTCAACGAGTTGAAGAACTGACGGGAAAGAGCGTTAAGGCGTATACGGCTGATTGTTGCGATAAAGACGCGATGCGTGAAATCTTTAGAGATAACGATATCGACGCGGTCGTTCACTTCGCGGGGTTCAAAGCGGTCGGGGAATCCGTCTCCAAGCCGATCGAGTATTATCGAAACAACATTGATTCCGCGCTTGTCGTTTGCGAACTCATGCAGGAGTTTAACGTCAATAAGATCGTCTTCAGTTCGTCCGCGACAGTCTACGGAACGCCGGAACGCGTGCCAATTAAAGAAACGGATCCGACCGGCGGTTGTACCAACCCTTACGGCTGGACAAAGTACATGATCGAACAAATCCTCACAGGATTTGCGAAAGCGACTAAGGTCGACGAAACGACGAAAAAGACCGTTCTTCGCTTCCCAAACCTTTCCGTAACGCTTTTGCGCTATTTCAATCCTATCGGGGCGCATCGGAGCGGGCGCATCGGCGAAGATCCGCAGGGTATTCCCAATAACCTCATGCCTTTCATCAGTCAAGTGGCCGTTGGCAAACGTCCGAAGCTCAATGTTTTTGGGAACTGCTATCCGACGAAAGACGGGACGGGCGTTCGCGATTATATCCACGTCGTCGACCTTGCGCGAGGACACGTTCAAGCGTATAGTCACGCGAAACCGGGCGTTCAAATCTATAACCTCGGAACGGGGAACGGCTATAGCGTGCTCGACATGGTTGAAGCGTTCAAACGCGTGAACAACGTTGATATTCCTTACGAAATCGTCGCTCCAAGACCGGGCGATATCGCGACCTGTTACGCGGATCCGTCCCTGGCGAACAAAGAACTCGAGTGGTTCGCGGAGTACGGGCTTGACGATATGTGCCGCGACGCTTATAATTGGCAAATCAAGAATCCTAACGGATATCGCGATTGACGCGCCTTTGGCGTCCTTTTGCGTCCCCGTAGCTCAGTTGGATAGAGCGACGGTTTCCTAAACCGTAGGTCGCCGGTTCGAATCCGGCCGGGGATATTTTTAAACGCTCGACTTTAACGTTGCGCGTTTGTAATCTCGATGAAGTCGAATAACGGCCCGCGTGAGGAAAACTCCGCGGGTTCTTTTGTTTTCCGGCTTGTTTGTCTCTGTTTTATCAGCCGACGTCTTTGTTCTAAAGAAATTTTTAAAAAAGTTGGAATACTGGAATTGTTCGTTGCAAAAATCATTATGGCAACTTGAGGACCGACGCGTCCTCGCCGTTTGTAAATGATTTTCCGAATATAGAGGGATCGCGAACAATGAATCTCCAGTTCTTATTGCGATTGAAGACGCGCGACGCCGCCGTGCTTTACGCGTATTTATTCGAGAGTCTCCATAGCGCGTCCGGCGAAACGTCGGAAACGTCTTTTGAGCGCCTCGCCGCGAATATGACTTCCGCGGGCATAACGACGTCTCGCGGCGGCGCGTTTTCGGCGTCCGTCTTGCGTTCGAAGTTTGCCGAACTTGAATCGTTTAACGCGGTCGAACGCGTGGCGACGTCCTCGGGCGCTTTTCGCGTGCTCGTGTTCGCGCCGTTCCAGACGTCCGTTCCGTCAACAGTCGAAGCGACCGTTCAGACTACCGAACCGCGCGAGAACCGCGAACAGGTTTCCGAGAATTTGAATCGCGCGAATACGCTTTCCCAAAACGAAAATGAAAATGGAAATGAAAATGAAAAGCGCGTTCAAAATTTTGAACATAATAAAGATAATATATTATTAATAAATAAACAAAAAAATAAAGCGCGAGAGAGTGAAAAAGAAGTAAACCAACCGCAAGCTGTTTGCGCGGTCGAAGCGGTCGAGTCGGAAGCGGTCGACGCTCGGCCCAAAGCGTCCGACGTCAAAAAGCTCGTGAATTTTGCGGCTCCGAAGGTCGCAAAGTTCCGCGACGCGCTTGTTCGACGCGTTTGGGAACGGGAAATCAACCCGGAATTGATCGATCGTCTGGCGGCGTTGGCCGTTTTGAAGATCGGAGGAGTCACCGCCGCGCAAGTTTTCGGCATATGTTCCGAGGCCAAAGAGTCGACCCAACGTTACGAGCGCACCGACGGACGCGTCGGCCGTCAGCATATGTGGCAAACGATCGGATATTCGTGCAAAAGAATCTACGAGGCGGCCGGATGGCTCTGGACCCCTACGAAAATCGGCGTGGAACCGAAACCGGAACCCAAACGCGAAGTAATCGCCGTCTGAGAATCAAGCGTTCTCAGCGCGTCGTTTAGCGCGTCGCGTAAGTTCGCGTTCGGCGAGACGGCTCTTGACGCCCGCGCCGCCAAAGGTATTCTTAAGGCGTTGTTTTATGGAGCGTTTCCATGGCGCTTCAAGGTCAAAAACGTCCTTTGCGAATCGCTTCAAGCCGGGCGTCGCAATTTGTATCTGGTCGCGGCGACGTCCTGGCGTTTGGCTTTGTCTTGTCCGCCGTTGAACTTCGACGTTCGTATATTCGACGCCGTCTTCCTGGCGGTCGTGTTATCAAGGAGTCGACTATGAAAAAGGAACGCGCAAACGACGCGCCCGTTAAGAAAACCCGCGCCGCGAGAAAGTTTGAAGAAAAATTCGAGAAGTTGAGACTCTTACTGGCGTCCGCGCCGAAAGACAAAGTAGGGGATATTTTCGCCGATCTCCTGTTGTTGCTGACCGATTCGCAGGAAGACTGCTCGAACTTTTTACTCGCGTGCGACCTCGAACAGTTTAAAACGGCGGCGCCGTTGCTCGACGAGACTTCGCGTCGGTTCGCGGACTTCGATTTTCTGACGACTTTGAAGAAAGTTCAATTCCGGTTTCCAATGTTCAATCTTTCGACGCGTCTGGACGTCGCCGCGCTGGCCGTCGCGAAAAAGGCGCTCGCCGCGATTACCAGGAAAGATCGGCCCGGCTCCGTGCAGAAAATTGTCGACGTCCTTTACGAAAAGGCGAACGCGAACGATCCGGAAGCATTGTACGCGTTGGCGATCAGACTCTATTTCGGACGCGGAGTCGAACGCGATTACGCCGCCGCCAGGAAATTAGCTAACGACGCGCTTGAACTGGGATACGCGCCCGCCGCGCTCTTCCGCGATTTGCCGCAAAATCCGCCCGAGGAGCGTTCTTCGTTAGAGGATTAGACTCC
The DNA here is from genome assembly GCA_964447865.1 of uncultured Planctomycetaceae bacterium. Classification (GTDB taxonomy): domain Bacteria; phylum Planctomycetota; class Planctomycetia; order Pirellulales; family Thermoguttaceae; genus RUG369. The sequence goes on from CAYUUL010000003.1 coordinate 103,238, forward strand.
AAAGACGCTATCGTTTGTTGCGCGATTTTGAAAAAAATCGAACTGTTTTGAAATTTTTTGGAAACTTTTTTGACTTGTTGGATTCGCGTTTTCCCGAATAGCGACTCCGTTTTACCGAATCCGACTATGTGAACGACCGGCTCGCGAAGAGTCCAATACCTTGACGCCGTCCTTGCGTTAGTTATAATGCCTCTATAAATGTGTATGATTTTAATTTTGTTTGGTGACAGCCTGCAGAGCGAATTGCGTTCCGGACTCATCCAGGAGGTACAGATGCTACGGATTGTTCCTATCCGTCAATCGATAACGCTCTTTCTTAGCGTTAAATCAGCGTTCTTTGAATCGCGACTGAGAAAAATATGTTGTTTACGGTCGCAGTCGTTGAGCGAAAACGAACCCAAAACCTTGAAAGCGTTTGCCAGTCGCGCAAAATCGTTTTTAGCGTTTTGGGTTTTTTTATTGACCGTTTGCATCGCGGCGTCTAACGTTTTCGCGCAGGAAACCCCTTCGACAGAACCGACGGACGCGCCCGCCGCGGAGGTTGCCGACGCGGTTCCGACGCATAACAACGTGGAGCCGGTTCACTGGATTCCCGATCAACGCGTACTCGTGAACGCGCCCCCGACGACCATCGATTTCGACGAAGTCGCCGCGTTGTTCTGCGATTCCGCAGCGTTTGACGGCGCGCCCGGCAAATATAAGCCGGAAGACGTTTCTTTCTCGATTGTCCAGGCGCCCTCGATTGTCGATGCGGAATTTAACGGTAAAGAATTGCTGTTGAAATGGAATCAGGACGCGGTCGGGAAAGGACGCGTTGTGGTCAAGGCTACGGTCGACGACGAAACGGCGCGTCCTTCGTTCGTAACGTTTAACGTGGAAAGTTGGGAGCCGAACTACTGGACGATATTCGCGGCCACGCTTGGCGGTCTCGGACTTTTCCTCTTCGGTATGAAACGGATGTCCGACGGATTGCAGGCGATTGCCGGGGCTCGTATGCGACGCCTGATCTCGATGTTCACGAACAACCGTTTCCTCGGCATCGGGGTCGGTTTCCTGACGACGGCGGTCGTTCAGTCGAGTTCGGCGACGACCGTTATGACGTTGAGTTTTGTGGATAGCGGACTCATGACGCTGAAGCAGGCGATCGCGGTCATTATGGGAACGAACATTGGAACGACGGCGACCGGCTGGCTCTTAACTCTTAAACTTGGTTCGCTCGGTTTGCCGATAACCGGGGCGGCGGCGCTCGTCGCGATCTTTGCGAAACGTGAAAAAATTCGCGATTACGCGATGTTTACTCTCGGTCTTGGTCTTGTATTCTTCGGTTTGCAGACGATGAGCGCCGGTCTTTCTCCGTTGCCGGAAATTCCCGAATTTACGAACTTCATGAGTAAGTTTGAGGCGAACTCGATCTGGGGCGCTCTCAAATGCGTCTTTGTCGGTTGCGTGACGACGATTCTGGTCCAATCTTCTTCGGCGACGGTCGCGATTACGATGACGCTGGTTTCTCTTGGCGCTTTCGGACTCGATTCCGCGGCGGCTCTGGTGCTCGGCGAAAATATCGGCACGACTTCGACCGCGTTGATTTCCTCTATCAATTCGACTCCGAACGGGAAACGTTCGGCGTACTTCCACTCGCTGTTCAACGTGATCGGGGTCGCGTGGGTGCTTTGCATCTTCTTCCCGGTCCTACTTCCGTTCGTCAATAGTCTCGGCGATTCGCTTCACTTCGACGACGCCGCGAAAGTAGCTCTCACGCACAGTACGTTCAATATTGTGAACACGATCGTCTTTGTCCCGTTTGTCGGAGTTTGCGCAAGATTCCTTATGAAACACGTTAAAGACAAGACGAACGACGACGCGAAACGAAATCAATCGGTTACCGGGTTGTCGTCTTTCCACAACGACGCGCCGTTCCTCGCGATCGAGCGTTCGCGTTTGGAAGTTCGCCGCATGTTCGTCGAATGTATCGAACTCTTTGACGTCCTTAAAGCGGCGCATAAGAGCGGGTTTGCCGATAACGCGTTGAATGAAAAAGCCTTTGAACTCGAAGAAAAACTCGACGTTCAACAGGATGAAACGATTGAGTTTATCTCGAAATTGACGACGAGAACTTTCTCGAACGACCTCGCGGCTTCCGCGCGCGAACAGATCCGCGTCGCCGAGGAGTTGGAATCGTTGAGCGATCAGATGATCTCCATCTTGAAGTCTAATTTGAAATTGAAAGCGTCCGACACGGCGACGCCCAGAATCATCTCGGAGAATTTCGACCGATTCCTTGACGACGCCGCGAACTCGCTCAAATTCCTGGACGATTCTTTCGCCGTTCACAAGCACCATCAGGTGGCGAACGTGCTTTCCGAACGCCGAGACGCCTTTGTCTCAACCGTTAAGAAAACTCAAAGCGAGTTGCAAGAGACAATGTTCCAGGATCAACTTCAACCGAACGCGATTATCGCCGTCGATTTCCAACTTAGCGTCTGGCGTCGGGTTTACGAACGCTTGCTGAACATTAGCGAAGCGATTGAAAAGCCGGGCGTCCTGGAAGGCAAGGTTATCGCCTGAATCGTATCGACCGCGCTTTAACCGCGCCGCGTAAAACTAAAACCGAACGCCGGGCAAATTTAATCGACGTTCGGTTTTTTATTGCCGCGCGGGGAAGTCGCGAGAAGTTAAACGCGCGAGGTAATCGCGACTTGCGAGAACGCGCCGGGAAAAACGACGCGAAAGATTTTAATGACGTTTCGTCGACGCCGCGGCGGGAACGCCGAGTCAGGAGCGTTCGACGTATTTCGCTTGAAATTCCTTGATCGTCGACGTCGTGTATTCGTCGAGTTTAGACCACGCGAATTCTTGCCAATCCCTGGGAATATCGCGCCAGTACGCTTCCGCGATCGCGCCCGCGATACACGCTTGAGTGTCGGCGTCCGCGCCGAAAGATATTGTTATGCGAACTGTTTGCTCGTACGACTCCGCGCCCAAAAAGGCGATAAAAGCTTCCGGAACGCTTACCGGACAAGTTTCGTCGAATACGCTTGTCTTGCGGACTTCTTCGACCGTTCGCGACAGGTCGTACTCGAAAGTCGTTTCCAAATACGACTTTATCTCCGCTTTGTCTTTTCCGCGCCGCGCCAGAAAAATCGCCGCCGCCGTCGCCTGCGCGCCTTTGATTCCTTCCGGATGATTGTGCGTGCATTCGGCGGCGCGTTTCGCTTCTTCCAAAGTATCTTCCAGCGAATCGAACGCCCAGCCGACCGGCGCGACGCGCATCGCCGAACCGTTTCCCAGGCTATTGTAAGGGCCCATATTCGGATCGGCGAGCCAACGGGCGAACATGCCGCCGTACCCTCGATGCGGATACTTTTTACCCCAACGACGATACGCCTCTCCGTAATCTCCGCCGCGAAGGAGGACTTCCGCCGTCGCCAACGTCAAAACGGAATCGTCCGTAAAAAAACAGCGCGGATTCAACGCGTTAAACTCCGTCGTGTGAATCGGATTGAACTCTACGACCGAACCGATAATATCTCCAATAATAGCCCCCAACATTTTTCCCTCGTTCTTTTTACTCGTTTAACGACAATAGTAAACCGCGCCGCTTGACTTCATTTCGCAAAACGACGTTCTTTTAAGCGCCATAGAGCCGCAATAAGAAATTTTTACCAGATAAAGACTTTTTTTTGATTCGTCTACTTTTATCATGACACAACTTTTGACGTTTTCAAGGGGCTGTTTAGAAGTTTTTTATGAGGATTTTTTGGATTTTTTCGTTTTTTCCTGACATTTCCGGAAACGCTTTATTTTCTTTCTGCGATTTGATAGAATGAAAACGGTTTAACGTTGGTTTATTTTGTTGATTGTCGTCAATAACACATGGAAAATGAAATGGTTAGGAAAAATTTCTTCCAGTTCGTCCTCGCGTTTTTCGCGCTGACGTTGTTTTTTTCAAACGCGTTCGCTCAGGAACAGCCGCCGCGCAATCCGTTTGGCGCGAACGATTCCGAGTACAAAGATTGGGCGCCGACTCTGGTTTCCGATTCTATCATGCCGTCGCAAACGGAGATAATGGTTGCCCGCAGGGAATTTGAAAGAGCGTTTTCCGGAACGCACTCCTTTGCGTGTAAGTTCGAAGACGGCGTTGAACTTTCGTGCGCGCAAGATTACGCGTCGTTGACTTACGGGGCGACCTGTATCGGAGAAAAGTTTGATATAGGCGGGCAAAAGTTTGAGAACGGTCTTGGGACGCACGCGAATAGCCGTATTTTTGTAAGCGCGCCGGAACAAATCACGCGATTTGTCGGTAAAGTCGGTCTCAATTCGAATTGCGGCGGGTCGGTACAGTTCGCGATAGAAGGTCGGGACGAAAATGGAAAACCCCGGGAGATCTGGCGGTCTGGAACGGTTCGAGGAGGGGAA
>CAYUUL010000004.1:0-51094 GCA_964447865.1 uncultured Planctomycetaceae bacterium
CCGGAAAGTTCGCCCGGCGAGACGGCGTTCGTTGCAGAAAGTCCGCAACCGATGATCGGCCCTACGTTGGAAACTTTTATCGCTAACGCAAGTTCTTCGCAAAGCGTCGTTATCTCTGAGGAAACCGTTCCAATCGACGCTGAAATCGAAAATGAAAGTTCCGGGCAAGCTGAAATCCGGCGAGTAGTCTTTTCTTCACAAGATTTTTCTGATTCTCTTAACGACGACTTCACTCTTGTAACAACCCGACCTTCGGTCACAAATCTCTCCGATTCCGAAAACCTCGCGGGTGAAAATAACGAAAACAATAGCGGAGGAGGCGGTAATTCCGGCGGTGGAACTAGCGGAGGAAGTTCTGACGTGAGTATTTATCCGACCTACGACGATTTAGACTTTATAGAACCACCGGCAGAATCGGATTCAACAGAGTGGGGAACATCTGATTTTTGGGATTATTATCGTAATCGAGCTAACCCAACACCTTACGATCACGCAACACACGCAGGCGATAGTGTCGCATTAGATGATCCTGGCGTAAACTTGTTAGACGATTATCGTCGAGCAATGCGTAACGGAACAAATGGTGAGAATTGGGAAACGAAAATTACCACATTTCTACAAACGCTTACTAATAACCTTGTAGCAGGTAATCTTAGCGCCTCGTACAGTGATTTTAATGTTTCCAGAAACTTTACGTATAGCGACGACTTGTTCGTCTATGGGAACGGTTATACCAAGGTAACGCCTCATGTTTCAATAACAATTATTTCCCAAGATGAAAACGAGAAGGGGGCTGGTGTTGTATGTACTACCACAGAATATTCCATTTCTATTGATTTTGAATGTGAAGTAAACGATTCCTTCAGAGAACCATTTGATATATCCGGACTCGAGGTGGGCACACCTTTTTGGCTTACAGGGCAGTGGACTGAACACGCGACATTGAATTGGACTTTGGCAACGGAAAACTAACGAGACGACGTCACAACCATTTATTTCTCAAACATAGATATTATAAACCCCATTACAGGTATAAAATATAATAAAAACAGTAAAACTCTCTCTCCTTACGTCAAACAAACATCAATACAACAACCATTTAATTGTTTAGTCGTTTCATAAAAATCATAAGGGAGAACAATATGGATCATACAAAGCTCCAAAAGAAAATTGCTTTTACAGCAACGATAATTATTCTTTCACTATTCATTTTTCAAGTAAACAAAAAGTCGGGTGAATGCCTGGATAATCCTCAAGACCAACAGGCTTCACAAGACATTACGTCTACCCCCAATAAATCAAAGATTTCTGAGTTACCTCCGGCAAGATCAAGCGAGACCAGGGACAAAATTCCGCTCCCGCTAGGTTTAGGCACAGAAACCAAAGAAAAAACATTAGCGCGAATTGAGTCGTTGAATAGAACAACGGCGGTATTCTTTAGTAACAAAGACGTCACCGACGCCGACCTTGATCGACTTATAAATAATAAGTTTATTGACCAAATCACCTTTCAGAATTGTCCGAATTTAACGGGAAAGTGTATTGAACGTCTTTCAACATTACCAAACTTAACATGCCTTACGTTCGAAAATTGCGTTAAAATTGAACAAGCCGATTTTGCATTATTAAAAAAAGCTAAGAAATTACACGCGCTTCGCTTAGTCGACTGCGTCAATATAACAGATGAATCGATCGCGACTATCGCCAAATTAGGAAAATTGAATACCCTCGAACTTATTGGCTGTTCGAAAGTAACGCCCGAAGGCGTTTCGGCGCTTGGAAGTCTACAGATGCATATTTTTTCTCCACCCGAAGGGGTATTGAACGACAACGATATAGAATGTCTTACTCAGTTCAAGAGTCTTGTCTTTCTTCATTTGGGATTTACAGACCGTTACAGTCGTAATCTGAAGAGAAAAGGCGAAACAGACGAGGATCTTAAGCGAAGAATACTTCCTTTGACCGACGAAGGTATAAAAAAATTACGCCCAATGAGACGACTTGAGTATATGCAAATAGCGTGCTGTCCTCAAGTTACAAAAGAGGGGATCTGGAGTCTACGCGGTCCTTACGAGGGTATATTGCAAGTTTATTACTACGAGCTGGGAGACCCCGAAGCTAAATTAATAGTGGCTTATGAAAGTCCTAAGAAATAAACATATGTTTTCCGCACTTAAAATTACGAGGCATTGCTACGAAACCTGGCGTTATTTTTTCCTCATTCCATTGTTACCTTGATCAGGGGAGCGGCGCCGCAATCTCCGCGCGAACCGTTCTCCTGGAACTCGCGCGTCAAGGTTGGACTGTTAAAACCTTGTGCGGTCCTCTGTTCGACGACGGAGGAACCTCCGATAAAATATTGGCGACGTTGCGTCGTCACAAAATTCAAGCGTCGATTAGTCGACGCGAACTCGATATTGAAGGGAATAAGGTTGAATATCGTCTTATCCGCTTTAACGACTCAGGAATAGAATCAACGATCGTAAGTTTCGGCGACGATAAAAATTCCAAGCGTCGCGACGGAATTTCAGCCTCATCCGGCAATATTTTTTTACGCAGTCTTCTAGACGAATTTAAGACGCGTCATTTCGATATATACCTAACCTACGGCGGTTATTGGGTCGCGCATTACGCCGCTCAATTAGCGCGACGTTTTTGTTCAACGAACGTCTTTTATCTTTGTAACTTAGCCTATAATCGCGACAAGATTTTTGACGAAATCGACGCCATAATTGTTCCCTCCGAATTTTCACGAAAAGTTTATTATGAACGGCTTGGAATCAATTCAATTGTTCTTCCTCCATTGATAGATCGCGCTCAAACGATATTATCAGAAGACGAGAAAACGCGACGTTTTTTGACATTCGTGAACCCATCGCTCGAAAAAGGGAGTTACTTCTTTGCGGGAATTGCACGCGACCTAAACCTCTTACGTCCAGATATTCCAATATTGATCGTTGAAGGACGTTCGACAATAGACGTATTTGGTTCAATGGAGAGCGCCAATTCTTTGACCAATCTAAACGTTATGCAGAATGTTACGAGCCCAAGACTTTTTTATCGCGAGACGCGTATTCTCGTCGTTCCTTCCCTTTGTGAAGAATCCTTCGGTCGCGTCGCAGTAGAAGGATCGTTTAACGGGCTACCTGTCATATGTTCTAATCGCGGAGCGCTCCCCGAAGCGGTAGGAATTACAGAATTAACGCTAGATATTCCCTCTCGATTCACCCCAAAATCCAAAGAGACGCCGACGAGTATAGAAACAGCACCCTGGGTAAATCTAATTCAAAGGCTCTGGGACGACGCTGAACTCGCAAGTCGATTTGGAGCTATGCTTAAGGAGAAATCGAAGCGTTATCTTCCGGAAGTAGTCGCGAAGCAAACAGTTCAAGTTTTTCAAAAACTTGCGACTTCTAAAGACACGCGTTCTTTTTTATAAATAAAAACTAATAACCTAAAAGATTAAAATTCGAATCGAGACCATAGCAATAACTGCTCAACGTTTTTATTTACATAAACTAAACACAAATAGAAAATTCCAAGAGACATGGAATATGAATAGACATTAACAGAACGCCAAATAAAATTTTGCAATTCCTTACGAGAAGCATAGAATAGTATAAGACCACGCGGCGACCAGCGCGTAAGATCTTTACGCGCCAGTCAAGGTCTATTTGGGCATTCAACCGTTCCGCGTACCTGGTCAATAGAGACTTGCGGCGACGCCCAATTCATAAATATGAGCGGGCGTTTTTTCAAATTCCCCGATAGGAGTTTCATTACCGACCCAATCAAGTCCTTCGAGCGACGCGTCCTCTTGCCATTTAGCGATACGTTCAACGAACCCCTTTCCCGCGGACGCGAGATAAACGGCGATTATTAGCGTCCTTTTTCCCTCTTTTGTATTTTCTTGAACTATCGGTTTGGCGTTTTTCCCAAAACTTTGTCCCATTTCCACCCAAGCCGTTTCAACTTTATCAAACCCTAACTCTTTGGCGGCGTTGACGGCAGGTTCCGTTAAATGTTCAACGAGTCCACGATAATCTTCGTCCCCATGCGCAACAATCAAGAGCCGCTCATCTTTTGGTTCTTTGGAAATTGATTTTGCTTGATCCACAACATATTCTTTAACCAAGTCGCCATCAGCGAGAACGCCGGCCATAACAATCGGGAGTTTCGTACGTACGGTACGGATTCCCTCTTCACGGAGATCGGCGCGCCGAGACGCTTCACCATACAACCCCAGGACAGACACAACGTCGAATTGGACATGGCTCGTTGGAAAGATAAAAGCCGGAACAACAACGATAAGGTCGCACCCCGCCTTTTCAAGCGTCTCGACGCCATCGACAGCGTCGCCATGGAAAGTGAACTCCATGTTCGCGCCTTCAATCGCAAAAAACTTTTTTTCTTTATCATTGATATCGCGCACCTTTGCGACAATACTATCAGTCAAGTCGTTCCATTTTGGAGACCCCGCGCCGTGAAAACAAATGAGCAATCCCATTTTGTCCGAACGCGGAACCAACTCCCGGTTTACCTCAGCGTTACGCGCATTTTTCTCTGCATCGTTAATTTGTTCATTCATTGGAGGTTGCGCCCAAGACGCAGAGGCGCAAGAGAACGCGACGGCAGTCGTCAACGCATAAAAGATCGTCATTTTTTTCATTTATTTCAACTCCTTCGCTTGACGAGCAAGCGCATCGGTAAAAAAGCGGGACTCCCCGCGCCAAAGGAATAATTGATTTCAGGATCACATCTACGAAACAGTATGCATATTTACGCAACGTTATAAAGTTTAAAGCGATTTCGTCTCACCGCCCGCAATTGTCGCGGCGGCTTTCCAAATATCCGAATCCACAGTGTTTGAGACGAACCGCACGCTACCGTCGGCCAACATGGCGTTTACCCCGCTTGCATGAAAGCTTCTCGCCGCGTAGAAACCATAATTCATGAAGTACGCAGTCGCAGCGCTAGAATTTGGGGTAAGAGACGCGTCAAACGCAGTGTAGCACGGCGTTCCAGAAAGCCATGTTACACAACGATTAGGATACCATTTACGCGTTCCGTTAGCTCTTTCCTTAGCCTCGATATCCGACGGCGAAGTTAGCTTAAGATCGTCAAAAGACGACAGTTGCATAATATACTGTTTAAAAGGAACCGGTTTAGCGGCCATTTCGTCGAGGGTTGCGGTTTCGTAATTTTCAGTTCCCGGTCCAATAACAGCTTCCGCCATTAAAAGCGTATTTGAAGTACCGTCGACAATACTTGCAAGCCTTGAATTTGCGCCATAATAGAAGATTCCAGTTCCCCTGGTTGATCCGTCGATATATGTTCCAATTTTTGTACACCCGTCCCCAGTACAAACGCAATAGCTACTCGGGTAAAACTTACCAACTTCCGAAGTTGTATTTGTCTCGTCTGTAAAGATTTTAAAGGTTCCCGGCGTCTCTTTTCCTCCATTTGGATCGCTCGGGCACGCTAAAAATCCACATTTCGTATGAAGGGCTTCATATAAATGGTTATATATACACAAATTTCCCATACCAACAGTCTTATAGATTGGTTGCGAATAATCGATTAAGTCGGCAATATTTGAAGCTTCCATATACGGAAAGAGACGCGCTTGAACCGAAAATGCTTCCGCCGACTTACTCGCCATTGGAGGCAGCGCGTCAGAGTTTGCCGCGATATAATTATGAACGGCTAACCCATATTGTTTTAAGTTGTTAGAACATTGCATACGTCTCGCGGCTTCACGAGACGACTGTACCGCGGGCAAGAGCAATCCGATTAAGATACCGATGATAGCAATAACCACCAGTAATTCAACAAGAGTAAAGCCCCGTTTTCTCATTTTCCATTTCCTTTTAGCAAATTCAACGAAGAAATCCGGCACACAAATTAGAGATATCTAACTTGCAATGTATAAAAAATACTTTCGCGTCGCAACAACCATTCGCAATAGAAACGGAAGGTTCAAAACGAGGAAAGTTTTACGTTTTCCCAAGCTCTTGAAATCTCGCCGAGGAGGACGATTAGGAGACGTTCGCCTCCTCGGCATGAGAGCGCAAGAAAGAATCAAACAGTGGAAGTCCACGAGACTTAAACTGCCGGTCGACGAAAAGCAATTTTTCCCGCCAACGGTTGGTAATCTACCATATGATTTCTATCCGTCAACAAGGATTGTTAGAAAAAACTAACTTTATATTTAAAAAAGTTCTTTTTAGACTGGAAAAACACGAGTCCAATGGTAAAAAAATTTTGTCGAATTGTTAGAAAAAATTTGAAATATATCGCAACAACCTGGAACATTTGTTATCTTTAGTTAAGTGGAGTCGTGTGAAAAAAATTCACGACGGTTTTGCCGACTCAGAGTTTTTGCCTCTTAATCAAGGAGACACGAAAATGCAAACCAAGGCTTGCGTCGTATTTTCACGTCGCGTATTGAGCTACGCGGCATTTGTTCTTACGTTGTCGACCTTTTTTCCTCAATTGGCAAACGCGCAAGGATTCTTGATAGAGCCAATACATCCTCGCCCTCTTCCTCGTTGGATAGTCCGTCCAGTGGAAACATTTTCAGAGGTCACGCCGTACAAGATAGAGTCGTTATCGATATCGGCGACGCTCAACAGTTCAATCGCTAAAGTGGATGTATCGCAAACGTTCAAAAACGAAGGAACGTCGACAATCGAGACTTCCTTTGTTTTTCCGCTTCCCTACGACGGAGCGATCGATTCGATGACGTTGTTGGTCAACGGTAAAGAATACCCCGCCAAGTTACTCGACGCCAAGGAGGCGCGTTCAACTTACGAGTCGATCGTACGTAAGAATCGCGATCCGGCGCTTTTGGAATGGGTTGGTTCCGGCATGTTCCAGACGAGCGTCTTCCCGATCCCAGCGGGGGAAACGCGCGTCGTAACGCTTAGTTATTCTCAGATTATGCGCACAAGCGACGGACTAACAGAATTTCTATTTCCGATGAGTTGCGCTAAGTATACGACCAGGCCGGTCTCCAAATTGACGTTTGATCTTTCAATCGTCGGGGATACGGAGTTGAAAAACGTTTATTCTCCGACGTACGACGTAAAGATCGAGCGTAACGGGAAGAATTCGGCGAAGGTATCCTATACGCTTGAAAACACCAATCCGACGAACGATTTTCGATTATTTTTTGATCAAAGTTCAGAGGAATTGACCGCCAAGGTTCAAAGCTATCGTCCGAACGAGTCGGAAGACGGCTATTTTCTCATGCTTGCGACCCCTAAAATAGCGGACGAAACTGTTCAACCGTTGTCCAAGACGATACTCTTTGCGCTCGACGTCTCCGGCAGCATGATGGGCGACAAACTGGTTCAAGCGCGCGATTCACTCAAATTTGTTTTGGAGCGACTTCGCGACGGCGATAAATTCAACGTGGTTTTGTTTGGAACCGAGGCAACGACGTACAAGCCCGAGCTTCAGACGTCTTCCGCGGAAACGCGGTCGGAGGCGTTGGCGTTTGTGGATTCGGTTCGCGCGCGCGGCGGAACCAATATTGAAGACGCGTTAAAAGTTTCGTTTGAGCAACTTTGTAAAGACGACACGTCTAATCCGAAATACGTATTCTTTTTGAGCGACGGAGAAGCGACGGTTAAAGAGCACAATGAAATGAAACTGGCGTCAATCGCGCGCGAATCTAACAAATCGCAGGCGCGTCTTTTCACGTTTGGAGTAGGTTACGACGTCAACTCCCGATTGCTTGACCGTTTTGTCCGCGACGGGCGCGGTCAGGGCGCGTACGTCAAACCGGAAGAGAGTATCGAAGACGGAGTTTCCAAACTTTATCGTCGAATAGAAGATCCGGTATTTTCCGAGGTTACCTTTGAATTTTTACTTAAGGGAGACGAGAATAATAAATACGTCGCGAATCTAGTCTATCCATCAGGTAAGACGGACGTATTCTCCGGCGAACAAGTCGTGTTAGTCGGACGTTACGCGAAGTCAGGCGATGTAGAAATCAAGGCGCGCGGCAAAGTCGGCGAGAAGGACGCGGAATTTACATTTTCCGGTTCTTTCACAGGGCATAGCGAAGATTCTTCCTATTCTTACGTCGAACGACTTTGGGCGGCGCGTCGCATAGGCGAAATAGTTGACGAACTTGACTTGAACGGTTCGAACGAAGAGCTTATGAACGAACTTCTTACACTTGCGAAGAAACATGGCGTTCTAACGCCGTACACCTCTTTTCTCGCGGACGACGGGGTATCGTTGAACGACGCGTCCAACGCGTCTCGGGCGGCGGCGAATTTTGACGCGTTGGCGTCACAAACGTCTAACGCGTCGGGCTTTATGCAACGCGGTCTAAAACAAATGTATCGCACGCAGAACACGCTTGACGCGGCGTCCAACGCAATAGCGGAAGTCGCGACAGCCAGCGCAATGAACGCTAGCGCGCCACTCAACGGCAACGCAGCGAGCCAGGGGGTCGCGCCTTATCGCGGTCTACGCGTCGCGAAATCTCTTGGAAGCGTAGTTCACGCCGATGCGAGCATGGCCGACGCGGCGATCGGGGACGCGATGGGAATGGAGGAGGAGGCGGTTCCGCAAACACAAAATCAAGCTCCGCGCGTTATAGGCGGCAAGACGTTTTACTTTAAGAACGGGGAATGGATCGACTCGACGATTGACGCCAAGACCCAAAAAGAGATTGCGGAAATTCGAATCAAGCAATTTAGCGACCAGTATTTCGAGTTGATTTCAGCCAACGGTCAGGATCTTTCCCAGTACCTGGTCTTTACGGAACCGGTCTTGTTGCTCTACAAAGGTAAGATTTACAAGATTGAGACGCCAACAGAGACCTGATCGATTCAATCAACCAAAATATTAATTGGGGTCAATTGAACACGCGCGGCGCTTGAAAGAGGAAATTCAAGCGCCGCGATTTTGTATTTACGCGTACTCGTTCGGTTCCTTTACGCGTCGACGAGTTTGACGTTATAACGCGCAAAAACATTGTCCTTGTTTAAGAGGTCTAACAACGCGAGATAATCAAGTTACTTTTTCAACGATATAGAAAAAAAACTTGACGCCGCAATCATAGCCAGTTAAAATAAACGAGGTTCGTCGATGGTACGAACGCGAGCGTGATTTCCCCTCGATTATGGAGAAAAGATTATGCCGATTCGACTTGTCATAGCCGATCCGCTACCGGTGTCTCGAGCCGGTCTCTTTTCTTTTTTTTCAGGGACGGACGTTCATATTTCCGGGGAAGCCCAAACGGCTAAACAGACGGTCTCGGCGGTAGAACAAACCTGGCCCGACGTACTTTTGTTAAACACGCGATTTCCCGACGGGACGGGCTTTGAAGCGGTCGAAACGTTGCGCGGCGGACAATTTGACCGGCGCGTGATATTTTTCACGACGGACGAGCGTCAAACGAGTTTGGCGCGCGCGCTTGCGGTTGGCGCGGATTCCTATCTTTTACAAGATATTTCCCGCGCAGACCTTTTACGCGTAGTGCGCGAATTGGCGGCAAGCGAGGCGAAGGTGTCGTATCGCAGGTCGGCGTTGGGCGTGGACGCGTCGGAGCGGTTGGACGCGTTTGGAGCGAACGTAGGCGAGTTACGCCGCGTATCCGCGAGTCTTCGCAGGCGGGAGATCGATCCGCTCAACCCGCTCACGATACGCGAGACGCAGGTGTTGCGTCATATCGCCATGGGTTTAAGCAATAAAGAGATCGCGTCGTCGTTACAACTTAGCCTTGACACAATCAAGGAACATGTCCAAAACATACTCAGAAAGCTCGACGCGAGCGATCGCACGCAGGCGGCAGTCTGGGCGGTGCAAAACAAATTGGTTTCGTAGCGTCTCCGATAAATCGCGAGGCGTATAAAAAACAGCAGGTCATGCGCGCGTAGCGCGCGCGAAGCCCCGAGAGGAACTTTCAAATGAGCACATCCGCGCACATTATGGTGCAATATGTCGCCAACGCCGCGATAGTCGAATGTCTCGACGTTAAAATGAACGACGAAATGACGCTCCAAGCGTGGAACGACGAAGTGACGGCGGCGCTTGCGAGCACAACGACGTCTCGATTCATCATTAGTTTCCGAAATGTGAAATTCATGTCGAGTTCGGCGTTGCGGACGCTCATCTCCTTGAAGTCGAAGGCGGAGGCGGCGAAGATTCACCTTTTCCTTTGCAATATTAACCCCAGCAATCTTGAAGTTTTTAAGATCACGAAGTTAGATTCTCTGTTTCGGATCACGCCGACGGAAGTTGAAGCGCAACGCGCAGTACTCGACATTTAACCCTGAATTAGCGCTCTCAAGGCGTTCATTACGAGGATTTGTCTATGTCCGAAGCAAGCACGCCCAAGATATGGCGTTTTAAAGCAATACTCCCGAGTATATCCGGCTCCGGCGAGCAATATCTCGACCGGATAATCGAGGAGTTGTCTTCTCGCGGCTGGACCGACGCGGATCAATTTGCGATGAGGTTAGCGTTAAGCGAAGCGTTAGAAAACGCGGTAGAACATGGTAATCATCGCGATGAATTGAAGAGCGTCCGTCTTTCGGTCGAGATTGACGACACGCGCGCGTTGGCGTCCGTGCAGGACGAGGGTCCCGGCTTTCCCTTTACAGAGACGCCGGATCCGACGCTTGCAGAGAATATCGACAAGCAAACGGGTCGCGGTCTTTTTCTAATACGGAATTTCATGACCAACGTATGGCATAACGAGGCCGGCAACGTGATTTACATGGAGAAGAGGTCGTCTTGTCATAACAATTGCGATTGCGAGAACCCTGACAAGTGAATAGGAATCGGTTGTTTTCGAGGGACGCGCAAAGATAAACAAACAAGCCGTCGAACGCATGAAGGTTCGGCGGCTTGTTTGTTAGTAAAAGAACCGAGATCGCAAGCGCGCATCGCGAGCGAGTCAACGACGCGTTAGTTACGACGGTTAAACGCTCAAAGTTCGAGAGCCAATTCGACGTCTAAATCAATTTCAAGCTCTTTACCTTGAAATTCAGGACCAAAAGCAACAGGGTCAATAGTCTCCAGCTCTTGCGCGCCGTCAAAATCTTGTTCGACAACTCTCGGGGCCGGACCAGCGGGGACAAGTTCTTCCGCCAGAACCTCAACGGCGTCTTCAAGCCAATCGTCGTCATCGGAATCAAAAGAGGCGGCAGTCAAAGCGACGTCAAGGACGGCTTGCGTATTGAGAGGGGCCGCGCTAGCGGTCGAGATAACCGGATGAGTTTGGTAGGCGGAATCTTTACCAGAAGTCGACCTTAAAGAAAACGCCGCGACCGCGAGAGTAAAATCTTCCAGGTCGAATTTCGTATTGCCATTGACGTCCAAGACGCGGTGCTTCGCAACAGGAATATCGGTAAGCGCGTTAGCTGGATAATAACTGACGATAAGGGTGAAGTCTTCCAGGTCAACCTGTCCGTTGTCGTTCAGGTCGAAAGCGTACGGGAAGAGTTCGACGCCGGTAGGAGCAGTCGCATTTTCAACACTTATTCCGTTGACAGTCTGAGAACTAACGGAAGCGGAGAATCCGGGGTCAACGTAGTAAAGCTTTCCATTTTCGGCAAGCGCGAGCCCGCCGTTTTCAACAGGTTGGAAAGAGATTCTCGCGACAAGAGTCCATCCATTTGCATCCGCAGCGCCGGTTCCAGTCGCGACATACGAAACGGAATCGTCGGCGACAGAAGAGGTAACAGTATATCCGTCGGCAGGTTCGACGGCGGCGACGGTAAAGTATTCGTCGTTGAATGCGAAAGTTCCGGAGACAGAAGTCACGGAATCAGAACCGTTGGTATTTGCCCAGACGTCGACATAGAAATTCGACCATTCGTCGAGCCAAGTTCTTTGAGAAGCGATCGCGTCGTCAAGCGAATCGCCGGAGTCGGACGATTTCGACTGCAAGACATACCGGACGGATCCGGCGGAAGCGCTCGCTTCATTGGAATTGAGCAACGTTCCAATGTTTTTCCCTTGCGCCCAAACGAAATCGTAAGAAGAGTTTCCCGAATCGACGCGCGCAAGGGTAACGCCGTACTTAACGGTAGGATCGAGTGAAACAGTAGCGTTTGCGACGGAATCGAAGACGGCGGAAGACCCGTTTCCCATAAGGGCGCTGACATACGCCACACCATCGGTAGATTGTCGAACGAACGCGAGATCGTCGAAGCCGTCGTTATTGAGGTCGGCGGCTTGAAGCGCCCCCAGAATCACGGAGTTATCGGCAGTCGTAACAGTTTTGTTAATTCTTACGCGCCCCGAGGGTTTAGAAGCGAGTCCTGTCGACGCGGATCGGAGATAATAAACGACTTCGGCGGCATTCGTCCCAGCAGAGGAGTTCATCACGGCGAGATCATTCAGTCCGTCTCCGTTGAAGTCGCCGATAGCGGCGGAAGTCGGTTGAGCAACAGAGGTCCCATCATACTGAGTAGAGAGCGTTGTCGCGAGTAGCGAAGAACCGGTGTTTCGCAAGACGGAGACGTTGTTTTCCGAGGAGCTAACGACGACGAGGTCGTCGCGGCCCGCCCCATAGAGGTCGCCGGCCGTAATTGAGACGCCGTCTCCGACGTAGGTTGTGGAGTAGCAGGCAGTCAACGCCTTTTCGTCGATATTGAGACGGTAGGTTTGAACGGTCGTAGCGGTCGCGGAATTCTTATATTGGGAGTATACGACGGCAATTTCGTCGCGATCCGATTGAGTAAAACGTCCGGTCGTTATATCGACAAAAGTCCCGGGGACAACTTGCGAAGCGTAGGCGTAAAACTCACCGGTCCAACTTTGCCGCAACATGAGCACGCTCGAGCCGATATTTGCGCGGAACTGCACGGCGATATCCATAAGGCCGTCGGCGTCGAAGTCTCCGAAAACGGCTTTTTTAACCGGCATAGAGAATTTATACGCTTTTGTCGGCGCGGAGAAATTTCCATTGTCGTCGACTTCCGAGACGTAGACATAGTTGCTTCCGACCAAGACAGCTTCTTTTTTGTTATCGCTATCGTAATCGCCGACATAAACGGACACGTAATCGGTGGAGTTTACATAGAGGTCCGACGCTTGGAAGACATACCCGTACGAAGTAGAAGCGTCGCCGATAAAGAATACAGAACTATGTTCGTCAGTATTTCCGATTAAGATTTCGTAGTCAGAATCTCCGCCGAAATCGCCCAAGGCTCCGACGGACGCGGAGCTAACTGTCAGATTATCGCTTGCGGTCCAAGTTCCCAGCGTAGAGGCGTCGACGGTCGTATTATCGACGGGTTTTTCAGTAAGATTGAGGGTGGCAAACCCGGATTTCCCAGTTCCGCCCAGGATACCGCCGACAACGATGAAACCGTCTTTTGCGTCGACCCAGCTGTAGACGAATTTTCCATACGCGGTGAAATCGTAGTAAGTTTTTGTCGAAGTCGACGCGCCAAGTTGTTGCAAAACAATCAAGTTCGTCGTATTTGAAGCCTCCTTAACAATCAAATAGCTTTCCCCATTGATATTCGTCGAACCGATAAGGGCGCCGGTAACAGCGCTCTTGGCAACGGGATTCGTACCGAACGAGCTTGCCCCGACGTTCGAATATACCGCGGTCGCGTAAGTAGAACCGGACAGGGTCAAAGTTTGAACTTGCAGAACGAGGTCGTAACTTCCGGAAGCGTCATTGAGCAACGCGGGGGAAATTTCGACGAATACGTATCTTGAATCGGATCCAACGGAAGTCAAATACGGCGTGGAATCGAGGGAATACGAGACGGACTCTTCAAAAGCCGCAGAAGCGCTATTCCAAGCATATATACTTGCGTTTAGGGCAAGGCCGTTTGAGGTAACAAGCATCATTTCTTCGTAACCGTCGTTATTGAAATCAGCAAAGACGGACGAGCTATAGAGACCCCAATTTCCCAGGGTAGAGATAGTCTGTTCCTTTTTCAGTTGAAAATCACCGTTCGAGTCGCATTCATAAACGGAGACGGTCTTCCCTTTTCCGTAGATAACGACGAGTTCGTCTTTCGCATCTCCTTCAAGATTGACTAACTTCATGCAATCGTAATCTTGCGGCAAATCAATATTGTATTGCGAGGAGGCTTCCGGGGTATAGGAACATGTATTTTCAGGGTTAAAACCACCCCAATCGACATTGAGCAATTCGCGATTTTCCAACGATTCGAGCGAGAGGCGACGCGATCTCGGCTGCGCTTCGTGAGACTTACGATCGAAAAGACGTTGAAAAAGACTTTCTTTCATTGTAATTACCTTATGAGAGGGATCAAAAGCAGGCGCGAACGCTCCTCGTCAAACAGTTTCCCCGAAGCGCGCCAGTCGATATTATACGAACTTTCCAAGCGAAATAAAAGTTCAATATCCGATCCTGGCGCGGTCGGCCCATACGGCGTTCAAAAATCAAACGCCGCAAAAACATAGCATTTACAACCGATAGATTTTTTAGCATTCCAAACGCCGCGAAAAACCGTCGGTAGTATCCGCGTATTGCGTACATTTTAATATGTTTTCCTTAAGAAAACAAGTCAAGGTAAAAAAAAGGTCAAACAATAACCGTCAAAATTCCAACGACCAAATCCAGGAAGTTCCAAGTACGCGCTACGCCAAGGATTTGACGCAGCAGTCTCCAGGAAGGTTCCTTTCGTTGGGCGTAACCCAATAAAAAACGCCGACGTTTTTGAAGCGTCGACGTTTTTGTTTTTCCACTTAGCTAAACTTCGTAATTGACATCGAATTG
The DNA here is from genome assembly GCA_964447865.1 of uncultured Planctomycetaceae bacterium. Taxonomy (GTDB): domain Bacteria; phylum Planctomycetota; class Planctomycetia; order Pirellulales; family Thermoguttaceae; genus RUG369. The sequence continues at coordinate 14,735 of CAYUUL010000004.1, forward strand.
CAAACGCTTAACGCGTCTCATTCGTCCTCGAGTTCGTCTTCCTCGTCTTCGTATTCTTCGTCCTCAGTCTCCGCCTGGTCGTCGCCAACTTGCACATCGTCCAAGAACTCGCCAAACGACTTATCGGAGTCAGAATCAGGCTCGACGCTCACGCCATGTTTACTGAACATTTCGTTCCAGTCTTTTTCGTCATAGGCGTCAATAGGCGAATCTTCCGGTTCCGTTTCGACGTACTCGACAGGCTCGTCGCCGTCAAAGGCAGATTCGAGATTTTCTTCGTCATCCTGTTTAGCAACGCTGAATTCATTGCCCGCGCCGACGTTTTTCGCCGAAAAAGTCGGACTTATTTCGGAGAGCGGTTGAAAACGCGCGCGACCGTCGCCGAGGGTAATGTTTTTCGATTGAGCGAACTTAGCCTTTCCCCCCCTATCGGGCTCTATCGAAAAGGACTCGTCGTTGAAATCGGGATTATCTTCGGAGACGTCGTCTACGTAGAGGTCCTGTTGGTTTTCGTCGCTTTGGAGCGAATCGACGCGAGCGTTTGCATTTTTCTTGTCGTCGACGCGCAAATCGAGTTCATTTTCATGATTTTCGGAGACAATTAACTCCTTTTCATTCTTTTTTTGTTCATCAGGGTCGGGAGTCACGACCATCGACTTCTCGGGTTCCCAATTTGTCTCTTCAACAAAACTCGGTTCCTTTTCACCGGTGTTAGCGACGTCGACGGACAAAAGTTTTTTCGCGTTTCCTTTTTTAGGGAGTAAAACGCGGAACTTACGTTTAGCCGGATCCGTTTGAATCGGCAGGACGTTGACGGGAACGCCAAGTTTCAGGAACAAATCGCAAATATGTTCATGACATGTAAAGAGGAAAATTTGTCGTCCCGCCTTTGCAAAATCAACAAGTAGCTTCGCGGCAGTTTCCGCGCGCGCATAGTCGAAATTGACAAGGACGTCGTCCCAGATGAGAGGCATTTGCACGCCGTGTTTTTCGAAGGAAACCACCAAGGCGAGTCGAATCGCAATGAAGAGCAATTCGCGCGTTCCTCTTGAGAGGGCCGCGACGTCGAGAGTTTCCCCATTTGAAGCGTCGACGTACAATAAGTCTTCACCAAGCGGAGTCCAGATATTGACGTAGAAACCGTTTGTGAGACGTTTAAGGTACCTCGAGGCCTCGCGCAACGTTTCCGGCTGTCTTTCCTTTTCGTAAGCGCGACGAATATCTTCCATCATTTGCGCGGCAACGGCGCGCGACTGCCATAGTTCGGCCATTTTTGCCAGTCTAAGGTCGGCGGCAACCGCGGCAAAGCGTTGTTTAATGGAATCTTTTTTCGCGGCGATAGCGTCGGCTTGTTGTCCGAGCCGTCCAGACAGTTCCAGTTTTCCCTTGAGTTCCGAATTGAACGCGTCGATTCTTTTTTCCAAGTTTTCAATAGCGACCGGCAATTCATCGCGCGTTTCAGGATCGAGAATCAAGCTTCCGAGTTCATCTTCGGGGAAGGCGTCGGCAATAGCGGCGTCAAGTTTTCCCTGAACCGCGTCGAGATCCGCAACGCGTTTCAGGTAGAGCTCATATCTTTTTACAGCGTCAACCAGTTCCTCTTTCGATTTAACGGCGTAACTTGTAAGGAAGTCGCGCACTTCACGCACTTGTCTTCGTCGTAAAGCGATGGCGCTTCGACACTCTTTTTTGATAGAGTTCATTTCGCCCAACAACTTTGCGCGTTTCTGGAGCACGTCGGCATGGTCGTCAAGGAGCGCGCGCAACTTCGGGATCACGCTGACCGGCTCCGTTTCTTGAATTTGATAACGAGCGACCAGCGCGAGCGCGACGTTAAAGCGATCGACAATCCCCTGTCGTTCTCGGCCAAGATAATCGATTTCAGCATCAATCGTCTCAATTTGTCGTCGGAGGTCGTCGGCGATTTCCACGCGGGCGAGGAGGTCTCTAACATTCGACGGTTTGAGCGTAAGGGGCAAGCAAGCGTTTTTCAACCACGCGCGCCACCGCTTTCGAGCATTTTTTAAATCATCCTCGGCGTCTTTAACGCTTTTTTCTTTCGCGCGGAACAGTTTGGTCGTTTCTCTCCATTGCGCTTCAACCGGAACTAAACTCTCAAAAAAGGCAAGATCTTTTTTTGCCTTTTGCAGGCGGACGTCGAAAGCCAGAAGAGGCTGTCCAACCGGGGTAACCAACTTATCGTCAAGTTTTTTAACTTCCTCTTGCGCCTGCTCAAACTGCTTTATCAAGATAGCCAAACGCCGCTGATTGTCTTCGAGTCGAAGACGATTGCGATGTTCGACAGTCGTTTTATAGAGCACGCAACCGATAGTCGCCAACAAGCCAATCAAGCCAAAGACCAAGTCGACTTTTCTGAAGAGGGCCAAAGCGAATAGCAACGCGCCGACAAAAGCGCCCGCGCAGAGCGAATAAAAGGGGACGCCGGACACAGCCTGATTCGCCACCAGAACCTTATTTTGTCTTTCGAGTTCCTTGCGATAGGCGGTCATTTCGACAACGCGCCGATCGACTTCGATTCTTCGCCGCAAACAGGTCACAAGGACGCCGGTACGCTCGATAGCTTCCGTTAAATTTTTCTGTTGATGCGAAGTCAGCCCCTGTTCCAACTTGGCGACAATCCCCTGCAACTTGTCGTCGACAGCGCGAAACTCTTCTTTGATTTTCTGGAGCGCAATTCTCCGACGACGCATCGCTCTTGCGGGGATTTTATAATCTTCAACCTCTTTAAAGCTTAACCCGGCCTCCGCCAGTTTATTTGGCAACGTTACTGTCGGTTCAGACGGCGCATTTTGATTCTGTTGTCCCGAATTCTTTTGACCCTGGTTCTTTGCGTTGGCGCCGTTTGCGAGTTGCGCTTCAGGGGCCATATTTGAAGCGACAATCGACGCGTTAATGGCGTCAAGAGCGGACGGAGTCAACATAAGCTTACCGTCGCGAGAACTTCGAATACGCGCTTCTTCTTCGGCTAATTTTGCATTGAGGTCGGCCAGTTCGTCGCGCAGGCGTCCAATTTTCTCATCGATTTCGGCGAGTCTTGGGAGGTCGTCTTCAAGTATTTTGACACGCGGCGCAAGTTCGTCCAAGACGGGATCGACGTCGATGGAATTTCTTTCGTCGCGTTTACGCAGATACTCGTTTCGGTAGTTTTTAATTTTAGCGCGGGTCGAATTGGCGTCGTCCATAAGGATCGCGCATTGATCGACGGCGGCTTGTTCGACGACGGGGACGTCGCCCATGCCGTGAAGTTCGACGCGCGCTTGATCGCGCTCGTCCCAAGTCGGAGCCACGCGAACGGCCAGTTCACGCAATCGTTTTTGATAGACAGCCTTATCGAGACGTTCCTGCAAACTCTTCGTAGCTTCCAACACAGCGCGTCGTTCTTCGAGCAGACGAGCGTATTCACGAAGATTAGCGGCGGATTCCGTAGCGTTTTGCCGCGCGCAATCGCGTTCTTCGACCAAGTTTTCCAAGATAGAGGGTCGACCTTTGACGTCAAGCAGATCGTTCCGTTCAGCGACAATCTGTTGGAATACCTGTACGAAAGCGCCACGATCGACGCCAACGCTCAGTCGGTACAGCATCTGCGCGGCTTCCGTTTCGTTGAGCATACCGAGTTTCTGCAGTTCGTCGAGTCCAATAGCAAAGACGCCGTTGTACGTGGATTCGTCAAGGTTACAAGTGAGCGATTTAGCGGTGTAGTCGCCGACGCGAGTCCCGTCCGGACCGGTCACGATGAGGGACTCGGCAATTTTCAGACCGGGCAAAGAGTAGAACCGTCCGCTCCAATTGACGACTCCGTCGCTGATAACAAAACCGGCTTTACGTTCAACAGCGGATTGATAGGCGGCTTCACGACGAATATACCGACGTTCAAGCCGATGTTCGCCATAATCAGAAGTCAGAACGGCGGCGCCGCCGATCCAGGTATTGACAGCGTTTTTCGCGACGCTTTTTGCGTCGGCAGGCACGACGTCGGGCTTTTTACTTGATTCAACGAATCTACGAATTTCGTCTGGGACTTTTGACCGTTCATCGAGCTCGGCGGCGTTTAAATTGACGCGTCGAGGATCGGAACGCATAAATTCCAGATTATTTTGTCCGACGACTCGTTCACGGCGTTTTCTGCCGTCGAGGGCCATTTGAATGTACCGGGCGCGGTCTTCGTCGGCGCCGCCATAAAGGCAGGTCCGAATAAACTGCATGAGGGTAGTCTTACCGGCTTCATTTGGACCGAAGAAGACATTGATACCACGCGAGATTTTCGGCAGGCTCAAGTCTTCCCAGACGCCGAACCGTTCGATCTTGAGAGACGCGATCTTCACGAGTCGACCTCCTTTCCGTCAAGATTTTTCTGGAGATTTCTCAATTCCGCGGCAACGGCGCGATTCTTTTTTGGCAAACTTTTCGTCGTCGTAGAACCGTTCAGTAGGGCGACAGGCGAATCGGTTTCAGCGAGGAGGTCGACCCCGAGCGCGGCGGCTTCCAGGAGGGCTTTTTTCCGACGTTCAACCAACACAGCGGCGACGTCGGGAGCGTCGGCGCGATCCGAGTCATTCGCAGGTTCAAACGAGGTCAAATCATAGAGAGTCGCGACTTCACTTCGAAAATCTTTACTTTCGAGGGAGGCCAATTTAGCGGGCAAGTCGCCCAAGTCGGCGTTTTCTCCATCGGCGCGTCTTCTAGCTTCAATCTCTCGTTTCGTACGTTCAAGTTCAGCCCAATTTCTAAGTTCTTCCGGCAAGAAGGGCTCGACGTTGATTTTTTCGTTTGGATTTTCCCAGTAATAACGAATCATACGCAGGTAGTCGCCCAGAATAGACTGAAGATCGTACATATCTTCGGTCATTTTTTCCGGCAGAATCGGTTCCAAATCGACCGGATAGACGACGGGGGCGTCCTTCGCGAAGTCGGCGCGAAGATCGCGTAAAATCGTCTGAGAAGTCGACCCGTATCTCAAGACAGGCAGAACGGAAGGATCGGCAACGACGCGCCAAGAGACGAACCAAATATCGTCATTGAGTTCACGCCCGAGGAAAGCGGCCTCTTCGAGGGCTTTTTCCTGAATAGCCTTGAGACGCGAACGCGCTTCGTTGAGAATTTCATCTTCCGTTTCGTCTTCACGCACGGTGAGAGTTTCGACGATCCATCGCAACGGCGACGTCGAGATCAAGGATACAGTAGCGCGTCCGGACTCGCCGACTTCAACGAGCGTGGCGCCAAATTCCCCCGACTCGCTAAAATTTCGAGCAAGAGTCGATCCTGCGTAAATCGCCAAGGAGGGGCTTCTCGAAACGGTTTGACGAACGCGAGCGCCGCCGAGCGCCCAATATCGAACCGAGGCGCTTTTCAAAGTTTCAGAAGGCAAACGTCCATTAAATACCCCAATAGTATACAGGTCGTCGCTTTCTGAAGCAGAATCAGTATTTCTTGGCGTGACGCCAGTTTTCCCCCAGCTTGTGCCGAACAATCTCGCGACGGCGACCCCTTCGCGAGCATAAAACACTTCTTCAACCTGTCCAACCGGAAAGATATGCACGTTGTCGGGAAAACGAAACGCGGCGGGCATAACGTCGGGCGAATCGCCTTTTCCAGCGGCCCAATAGACGGGAATGTGTTCAGTTTCAAGCCGTTTGAATTGGTCTATCAAAAAGAGCATTCCCCATGGACCGGTATCCCTTGGAGACAGCAGGTCGCCGCTTAAGACCACGAAGTCAACCTTTTCTTTCAGAGCGGCGTCAAAGAACCGTTCGACGGCTCGACGTGGCGCGTCCAAGACAGCGGCGCCATAGCGGTCCGGCAGTTCCAAAAGACCGTCGACGGGAAGTTCCAGACGGAAATCAGACGCATGTAAAAATCGAAATCCTTGCGACGACATTGTTTGGTTCTTTTCGTGGAAGTATTTTTGGCGTTTGTTAACACAGCGCGTCGTCCTACGATCGTCTCAGCGTTGAGACGACCCGCGAATACACGCTCCGACGCTCCCTATTCTAATACAAATCACCCTCGAGCGTTAATAAAAACGCGATGAAAAAGAAAAAAAATTCGTAAAATGTAAACAATTGAACGAAAAGACAAATTTTAACGCTAACACCGATTCAAATTATCTTTATCGTGTAAAACGCGTATTTTTCCGCATTCAATACCATGTGCAAATAATTTTTTTCATCTATTGTTTTCTCTTGCGGCGCGTTTTCCAAGTCGAATCAATTCTTCGAATCGCTCGAGCGGATCGTCGGATCCGTCAATTCGTCAAATTGAGGTGAATAAAGAAAAGGCGCTCGAGATAAATCGGACGCCTTTTTACTATAACTCAGGTCGGATCAAAAAATTCCGCTCGAGCCTTTTGACAAAACTCAACGATTCTGTTCGCCTTCCGGTTGTCCAAGGATAAGCGAGATGACGCCGCTCGAAGACGAACCACCGTTGACAGATTCAACCGCTTCCAGAGCGCGCGCGATACGTTCGAACATCGAAATGAGGTGAGCGCGCGCATAACGATCTTCCCCGCGCTTGTAGGCGTTCGTGAAATCAGTTTTTTCACTCGAGTCCATCACCGTTTTAATCGCCTGTTGCAATCTACGCAATTGTACTCGCGAGAGAGCGGCAACGTCGGCAGGACCGGCGGCAGTAGAGGAAGATTTTGCGAAAGAGCAGAGACGTTCCAGATAAGCGCGTTGCAAATTACGACGTTGCGTACTGATAACGACGCCAGCTTTCCCTTCCTTGTTTTCGGACAAAGCTTTTTCACAATCAAAGATTTCCTGGAAGATCGCGCCGGTAAGCATGTCGAGCATTTCCGCGCTTGTGAAAACGTCTTCTCCTTCTGGGACGCGAATTTCAGCGTCGGCCAAATGGCTGAGCGTCAAATTAGAGAGCAACGTCGAAAGGACGTTGTTTTGCCAAGCGAGAATAGTGGCGTGGACGTCGGAATCATAACGGTTCGGAATAGAGGCGCCCCAATGGTACCAGCGATTCGGCGCAAGGTAATTGAATAGTTGCGAAGGAATCTTATAGCTATCGACGCTAAAGACGTTTTGCTTTAAGAACTCCATCGCCGCGCGTTGATCTTTCGCAGGAACGACTTCGAACGGTTTACGACTTCCCTCGTCTCCTTTGAAATCGCGATTGACTTTCAAGCCGCCAATGTAGTTCGCGGCAAAAGTCATAGCGCCAGCTTTCCAGGAGTTGAGCATATTGAATCGCGTTTGAAGTTTACGATAGCTGTCTCCGTCCTTAACAATTTGGTCGTTTAGACCGGGCATGAGTTGTTCGACAAGCGCGACGCGGACTTTCGCGTATTCAAGCGGATTATCTCCGAGGTCCCAGATATTCACATAAGGATCGACGGTGTTTCCGTAGCAGTCTTCATCGGTAGCGAAATTGAATTCCGGTTTCGATTGACGCGACGCGATTTTCTTGAGGTCTTCAAGTTCCGCATCGGTACTCTTACCCAAATCTTTGTATCCATATTCAATACACCATTCGTCGTATTCGCCGAGTTTATAGGAGTAGTAATCCCCCTGTTGACGACCTTTCGGCATAATGTTTACAGGCGAATATTCCATGACGGAACCAACGAAACCATGTTCATTCCACTTGGAGACGTCGTTGATTTCATCGAGCGAATGCAAGCAACTTTGTTTGAAGGAGTGGCGGAGCCCGAGGGTGTGTCCAACTTCGTGCGCGACAAGTTGACGCAAACCTTGTTCAAAGAGCTTTTTCTTCTCGTTTTCCAGACGTTTTTTGTTTTCAGCCTTTTTCTTTTCAGCTTCTTCCTTTTGTTTTTCTTCTTCCTTTTTCTTATTTTCTTCTTCTGCCTTTTGTTTCGCTTCTTCAGCCTTCTTTGCTTCTTCGGCTTTCTTTGCTTCTTCAGCTTGTTTCAAGGCGTCAAAAGCGGCGCGAAGTTCGTCGAGTTTTTTAGCGGTATCGTTCGCGACGCGCAAAGCGACGTCGGCGGCGTCTTTTGCTTCCTGTGCTTTTTTAGCGAGTTCGTCGGCGTTAGCGGCGGCGTTTGCTTTCGCTTCATCAGCGGCGGCTTTGGCTTCGTCAGCAGTTTTTTGAGCGTTAGCGGCGGCTTCGGAGGCTTTTTGAGCGGTTTCGCGGAGAGCGGCTTCTTCAGCCTGGCGCGCTTCTTCACGAGCTTTCGCGGCTTCTTCTTCGGCTGCTTTTTGGGCGGCGGCTTGTTCTTCGGCGGCTTTCGCGGCTGCTTCTTCAGCGGCTTTTTGTTCGGAATCGTCAGCCTGCGGTTCTTGCGTATCGACATCCTGGAAGAAGGCGTCCGCGGCGGAGTCGTTCACAGCCATAACGTCAAAGAAGGTATTAGCCAGGCCGAACTGTTGCGAGAAGTAGAGTTCCATATCGGCGCTACAACCGCAACGACGGTCGTCGCATTGATGTTCAAGCATGGCGAGCGGGTTTTCACGATTGATGGAACCGAACTTATCGACGAGTTGATCCGAGGTATAGAGTTCAAATTGACGCGTCCAGCTACTTAGGAATCCGACGGAAAGCACGACGTCGGCGTCGAGTATTTCACCGGTCATCGGGTTGATACGTCGCGGTCCAATCGAGAAACCAGTTTGAGTGGCGGACCAACGAATAGTGTTGTAATTGATATCTTCCGGATCCCATTCGTCGTTTTCTTCTTGTTGACGCACTTCAATCGCGTTATAGAAGCCGGCCTTTTCAAAGGCTTTGTTCCATTCAAGAATACCGTCTCGAAGAGTCTTGCGGTATTGATACGGAGTAGCTTTATCGAGCCAGAAAACAATCGGTTTTTTCGGGAGCGACTTTTCCGCGTTTGGTTCAAGTTTTTTCAAATTCCACCGATTGATATAACGAACAAAGTTATCGTCCGCGGAGATTTTGCTAACGTCGCGAATCGCGGTGACGAAGTACCCGACGCGTTCGTCGGCATAACGAGGTTTGTAACCGTTATCCTTGAGTTTGCTGATAGAGTAGTGAACGTTGACGCCGATACCTCGCGTGTCAAGAATCGTTTCGGTGGAGCCAGCCCCGGCGGAATAGGTCGCCGCGACTTCAATTTCCACATTGTCTTTCATCGCCTTTACTTTTTCCCAGGTGGAACGTTCGCGCGAAAACGAACCAATACCGGCGCGAGAAGACAACATACAAAGTTGATCGCTCATAAAGAGGCTGCTAATATCGATAAGGTCGCCGCCTTCCGGTCCGCGAGCGACAATCGGCAGACTGAAAAGAACGCTGTCGGTGAAAGCAACCTTAAGCGCTTCGGAATCCGGGCCATCGTTTGCGCGATACCGGAAATTACGTCGAATAATCTGAATACGGTCGTCGACTTTTTTGAAACGCCAAATCATATCGTCGCCAAAATCGATGGACTGTCCGCCGTAGAGATCGGAAGTTCCAATTCCGCGCGCAACGGAAATCACGACAATATAATCGGAGTCGAACTGCGCGGGCATAATTTCCCAGTAGATGGAGTCTTTTTTACGCCAAGTCGGAATCGGGCCGCCAACTCTATCCAGAACTAATTCGGTACCGCCGGAACCTGGAGCGGCTTCAGCTGTTTCAATTTTGACGGAATCTTCAACCTTAACTTCTCCGGTATCCGGGACAGGAGTCGTCGTCGCCGGTTCGTCGGCAAACGCAAAATTACAGAGACCGCCCACTAAGAACAAGGCGGAGAACCAAAAGCGCCGCTTCATAAGATTGACCTTTCGTTAAATTGGGGGCTTTATCTTAAATATACCTAAACGCGTCGCCCTTCAAGTAAGAAAGCGAACGCTTTAAAATTCAAAGGCTGTGCAAATTTGGCAAAGCAACAAAAATACACAAACTAGTCAAGATTATTCTAATACAAGAAAACTTTAATCGCAAGAACAGTTAAATAAAAAAGCAAGGAAAAGCAGGTAGACAATAACGTTTTTTCCAGCAATACAGAATAAAGCGGGATAAAGACAAAAACTAAAAAGAGCCGAGCGTTATGCCCGGCGCGCCGTACAGATTTAGTTAAGACGAAACGTCGCAGAACAGATTTACCGCAACGTAATTTCTCCATCAACGATTTTTTGAACAATCGCCTTGTTATTTTCGAGGAAATCCTTGTCGTCAAGCAACTCGACCAGGGTTCGCCATTCGTAATTTTCAACCTCTTCCGGCTGAATTGTAATTTTCAAATCAGGGTCGTTTGAACACTCTTCGGCGACAAACCAGTATAGGGCGCCTCCAGTTGGAGTTTTGTTTTCAGCGAGAAAACGTCCGACGCGGACGTCGAGTCCGACTTCTTCTTTGAATTCTCTTTTTACGGTCTGCTCAGGCGTTTCTCCACGTTCCACTCCCCCGCCTGGAAAACAGAGAGCGCCGGGAGACGCGACAAATTTCGAACGTCGAATAACAAGGACTTCAAGTTTTTTCAGGTCGACAGGCTCCGCGGCGTCAAGCGTAAAGGGCGGACGCGGCAAAATCGCGACGGCTCCGGGACGTTTAGTATCTTTATTCATTTTCAACCAACCCCTCGCTCGGAACATCAGACGCGAGGCATTCTTTTTCAACATTGGAATCGACTCGCTTCACAAAGTAGAACCGAAGCAAGAACGCCGCGTACAAACCGAACGAGATTCCACAAACATTCTGAATCATATCGCCATATTGGAAACAACGCCCGGTATAACGCTGGATATATTCGGAACCGCACCCCCAAAAGACAAGCAGGAGCCACCAGAATCGACTAGACCATTTGACGCGCGCTAACCCCACCAATCCCCCGAGAACGACAAAAGCGCCAAAATGAATTATGTTGAAGACGTAGTACATTGGAGGGAGAATGTAGGGTCTCGGCGAAAGGAGCATATAGGCGGTATAGAAGAAATAGACCCACGCGACGCCCAGAATCCATTTTCTTATTTTTCCGAACCTTTCCGCAGTCATAGCGCCCTTCCCCCCAACACTGAAATTGAAAAATCGCCAGTTCAAAAAGTTATTTTACTCGTATGAAATACGACGCCAAGGTCATAAAAGTCATCGACTGTATCAAAAAACAAGAAATCGGTCTAGCGTCAAAGAGTGAAAAAGCGTATCGTTAGGACGTTCGGTAATTGTTTCTTCGTCTACGTTCGTCGTAGAAAGAATGTAATCGCCATCCGCGTTCATAAAGAAATGGGTCGTCCAATGCAAGGAGCTTTTTTCAACTGCTTGTTGTCAGCCGTAGTCGGAGCGGCGTCGTCGGTCGGAGTCACCTGGTATTTGTCAAGTCACTCGTCGCCGTCAACCGAACCGACAGGCGCGGCGCCGGTTCCAACGGAGCGTCTTGAAGTTGGGGAACTTGTAGTTCGCGACAGAATAACGCTTTCCAGTCCCGACGCGGAATCTCCGTCGTTAGAAATACGCGACGGAACAATTTACGCGCAAAACGGTCTCTACGCGGAAAATATCGGGGCTTACAATATTGTCAGTCAGAAATTTCTAGCAACGCCGGACGATCCTCTCGTTCCGCGTAGCGCGGCGATAGGGGAATTTGCGGTCGACCAGGACGGGGGAGCCTATTTAGAGCTTACCAGTCCACGCGAGAGTCATACGGTAACAATCGGTTTTGACCGCAATGAAAAAGGTTGCGTACTGTCGAAGAACAATAACGATCGTTCGTTAGTCGCCCAAGCAATTTTTCTTAAACCAGACGCGTCAGACGCGAGCAAGTCGACGTCCGCGACCGAGTTAGCGCAAGCGTCGTCACAAACGCAGCCAGGCGCCGACGCAACGCAAGCGACGCAATCTGGCACGGAAACGGTCGGGACGTCTTCGGAACCTTCCGCGGGAGTCGCTTCCGCGCCGACGACCACGACGTTAAATTGAACCGAAAAAACAACGTAGTCATTTTTCCCAGCCGTAAATTTTATAGAACTAAGGAGTCGCTCGTCGTGTTTGCCTCGCGCCAAACGTCGTCCTTCGCCGACGTCTCGACGTCATGTCGTCGTACGAAGCCGCTTTTTGCGCGGGTCTTTTTTAATAGGGATACAATATTTTGCGTCTCGTCTTTTCCCCCTCTTTTCGCAACGCTTGTCTTGACGCTTTTCCTCGCGCTGTCATCCGCCGAGTCACGCGCGGCCAACTTTTCTTTTCTCGAGTTTTGCGGAGCAACCGATCCTCCGCAAAGCTCGGAGACGCTATTTGACGAATCTTTTCCGGGTTCTTCCTTACTTCCTTCTTCTTACGTTTCGCCTGAAGCCAGTTCTTTTTCCCTCGACGCCTTCGCGGAAAATTATTCTGTGGACGAAACGCCGATCTATCGCGGGACCGACCTTTCTATTTTGTCGATTTATCCCTATCGAGGTCGCGTATTTGGTCACTTTCTCGCCTCGTGGGGCGCACAAGACTCTCAAGGAGTAAAGACGGACGTAGGGGGCTTTGACGTTGGTTCGTTTGGCGGGGCAATTGGTCAAGACTGGACGTTGACGCAACATTTCCTTTGGGGTTACGGGATCCAGGCGACACAGACGACAATCGACGCGAAAAACACCAATTCTTACGATTCATCAATTGATTCTCTCGCGGGTTTTCTCCGCATGAGCGTCTTCGACGCGTTATGGCACATCGACCTTCTTTACGGGGGGGCGCGCAACTGGGTTCGTCACGCGCATCTCACAACGGACGCTTACACAAAGTTTGCGGACACGCAATGTTTTTTTGAATCGGAATTTGGAGCGCGATTCGACAAGGGTTATACGCGAATCGAGCCGCGGTTGAATTTTCGCGCGCTCACATTGGTAGAACCGTCGAGCGCGGAACGATTCATCGTTTCCAAGGCGCGTTCATCCAGTTTTTCCAGCGCGTCTTACCGCATGAAATTAGGCAGTCGTTTCAGTTGGGAATACGCGACGACGCTCGGCGTTTCCAAACCGTACATTACCGTCGATTGGTCTCATGAATTTGGCAATCGCGCGATTTACACAATCGACGATCAAGCGTCTATTCCGGTAGGGTTCCGCTTTGGCCGTCATAAAATGGCACGCGACAAACTTCTTTTTGGGGCGGGACTTGATTACGCGCTTGAGGAAACGTTCGACGTTTATTTCCGCTATGACGCCGAAGTCGCTAAAGAGTACTCCGCGCACCTTTTCTTCGCGGGTTTCAATAAGAAATTCTAGGCGAGCGCTTCCCAAGGTATAAAAAACGCTGGCTTCGGTTCAAAATTTCTTGCAACGCCATTCTCGTTCGTCTATAATCAACGCATGGTCGCATGTAGCGCCATTTTAATCGCAATCAACAAGACGGAGGACACAGTATGTCACGCATGAATCGTCGCGCCTTTATGAAGAACGCCGCGTTGTCGGCAGTTGGTCTTGGTCTCGCCACTCAATTCCCTTGTCCGGGCTTTAGCCGCGAATTGAATATCAATTCGAAATTGAATCTTGCCCACATAGGTCTTGGCGGCATGCAAGGCGATTTCCATCGAGGGTCATGTAAAGACGAGAACCGCGTCGCGATTTGCGACGTAGACAAAACGAATCTTGAGAAATACGGGCCTTCCATGCCGGACGCCAAACGATTCGTCGATTTCCGCGAGATGTACGCGACAATGGGCGATAAGATCGACTGCGTCGTAATCACGACTCCGGACCACACTCACGCGATCGCGGCGGTAGAAGGTATGAAACTTGGAATCGCGCCGTACGTAGAAAAACCGCTTGCGCACGACGTTTATCAAATCCGAACGATGCAGAGATACGCGAAAGAAAAGAATCTCGCGACGCAGATGGGGACGCAGATTCACGCGCTTGACAACTACCGCCGCGTCGTAGAAAAGGTTCGGGCGGGAATTATCGGTGAAATTAGTCGAATCGACGTATGGTGCAACGCAGTCTGGGGCGGCAAACCTCGCACAACGGACAACGTTCAAGTTCCCGCCACGCTCGATTGGAATCTTTGGCTCGGTCCCGCTCCGGAACGACCTTATCAGCCTTGTTACTTTGGCGGCAACTGGCGTTCGTTCTGGGATTTCGGGAACGGCGGCATGGGGGATATGGGTTGCCACTACATGGATCTTCCCTTCTGGGCTCTCGATCTTCGATATCCGAAGACCATCGAAGCGTCGGCGCCTAAGGCTGCGGACGTTGACTTCGCGCCGCGGGATCTTCATGTGGAATACATGTTCCCGGGCGTGAAGGGGACGAGTAAAGAACTAGCGGTATCTTGGAGCGACGGCGACGCGCGGCCCGAATCGCTTGCTAAATACGGGATCACGGACGGCAGCGGCGTGTTGTTTATCGGCGAGAATGGAGCGCTTTACTCGAATTACACGTCTCACCGCGTCATCATGAACGACGGCGCGACGTTCAAAGAACCTGAGCAGACCATTCCGTCGTCGGTTGGTCATCACCGCGAATGGCTCAACGCGATCAAAGAGGGTAAAACGGAAACGACGTGCAGTTTCGCGTATTCCGGACGCGTAGCCGAAACGATTTTACTCGGTCCAGTAGCTTATCGTTGCGGCCAGAAACTCGAATACGACGCGGAAAAAGCCGCGGTTACGAACTGCGACGCCGCCGCAAAATACCTCAAGCAAGACGTTCGCGAAGGCTGGGAGGTCTGAAACGTCTTAGAGCGTATGTCGTAAGCAACGCGCAACGCTTTTAACCAAGGCAAGCGGCAATAAAAACGGTTCCGAGGTCGAAATAGAAGTCGGAACCGTTTTTTATTCTTAGTTTTGTCAACAGCCTCAATCAGAGCTGAATCACCTTAATCGACGGGTCAAGTCTATCTTGCAAAACCGTTTCAATAAGCAACTCGATCGTCTGCACCGCGCTGTCGCAATTCTCACAAGAGCCGACGAGTTGAATATAGACGAGATTGTCTTTAACGTCGACAATTTCCAAGTCTCCCCCATCGCGTCGCAAAACAGGCCTAATCTCCGCGTCGATCGTTTTTTCAATCATTTTCGACTTCTGGTAAGGAGACGCTTTTGCGAACTCTCCGGGTTGAACATTACACGCGTCAGGGGCCGCCGCAAGGGTTGGATTTTGCACAATGGAACCGTCTTTCGCTTGCGAGACAGTCGAAAGCGGAATAAACCCGGTATTCTCAGGAGTCTTAACGTCGGACGTTTCTTTTTCAGGAACGATTGAACATGAATCGGCGGTCTGCTCAACGCTCGGAACGGAACACGAACTTACGGAACACGACGTCTGTTCTTCCGGATGCGCGAGAACGTCGTTCAGTATGTCTTGAATATCGCCTCGGCACGTACCGCAAGCGCCGCCGGCCTTAAGCGCGCCCGTCACGTCGTCGACCGTTTTCAAATTGAGTTCGCGGATCTTCCTGCGCAAGTACGGCTCGGTAATTCCAAAACATTTACAGACAAGCCTTCCTTCATGTTCGTCGGCGCCCAAACGTTTTATTCCTTGCGCGTCCATATCGACGCCACGCTTTGCGGCCCAGTCGAAGACGGCGGCCTCAAGCGCTTCGGCGCCCATAACAGAACAATGAATTTTTTGAGTTGGGAGACCTTCCAAGTAGTCGACGATATCCTGGTTGGTGATTTTTAACGCCTCAATCGGGGTAACCTTTCGTTCCTCGATAATACGGCACAAGGCCTCGGAGGCCGCAATCGCGGAGGTACATCCGAAGGTTTGGAATTTTGCCTCGACGACGCGATCTTTCAGGGGATCAACCGGATCTCGTTCAACGCGAAAGGTAAATTTCAGGGCGTCTCCGCAAGCCACCGACCCGTGTTCGCCGACGCCGTCCGCATTCGCGACTTCTCCAACATGCGTTCCGGACTTACCTTGAACGGCGTCCATAAACAACTGTTTTGTCTTTTCGCTATATTGCCATCCCATGATAACACCGTCTCAATCTTCAACTGTCGTTCGCCGTCTCCGCGTCAACAAGACGCGCGTTTCACGCTAACGTCCCGTTATTATAGCGCCAAAATAAACAGTAAAAAGGCGCGGTTGAAATTCAAGAGTCGTTTATAACCCTCACTTGTTCTCAACAAAAGAATCGTTGCATAAAGGGCGCCAATATGTAATTCGTTATTGCAAACACCAGTTTTTCACAAACTTTTACAACGATTATCCGCAGGCGTTAATACATAAGAAGCAAGAAAAATTTTCCTTAAAACCCCAAAAGTTTACAAAAAAATTTTGACATTCCTATAATATTCGGGTATACTGTTGACATTGAGTAAAACATCCCCCCCCCCCGCATTTCGCGTTTTGCAGGAGTTGGCGATATGAAAATTCTTCATCAACAGGTCGGCGTAAGATAAATTACTCGACCCTTCTCAATTTTCTAAAATTTAGTTTTAGTTTAGATACCGAGCGGTTCATTCGTTTCGTTATCTTGACGAATGTTCGTATATCCGTGTGAAAAGGTATTTTTCAGTACGGAGCGATGTATATTTCACGAGTCCTAATTACCCGACGAGTTAGAACTTGCAGTTTGTCTTACTTTTATAGAGTTATTATTTTTTGCGTCCTAATTCGTAAGGAAAATCACGCAGTTTTTTTAATTACTTTTAATTACTTGGAGTTTCATGATGCAACCCCATCCCCCAATCAACGAAACCAGGTTTTTACGCGGCTTTACGCTCGTAGAACTCCTTGTCGTCATCGCAATTATCGGTATTTTGATTGGTCTTTTATTGCCGGCTGTCCAGGCTGCTCGCGAGGCGGCGCGTCGCATGCAGTGCACCAATCAAGTCAAACAAGTCAGTCTTGCGATACAAAACTATCACGACGTATGCAATAGTCTTCCAACGATGGCGCCCTTTTCCGCGCAAGGATGGAGCGTTTACGCGCCGTTTAGCGTCACGATATCCCTCCTTCCTTATATGGAAGCGCAAACGCGTTACGACACAATAATGGAACTTGATCGCAAACAAAAGAAAGGCGAAATCGGACTCTGGAACGGCGGCTTTTTCCAAAGCGACGTTTATAAAGTAGACAATCGTCTTTCGACGGTTCTTTGTCCATCCGAACCTAACGCCAATTCCGGCTCGGTTCACGCCAACAACGCGCGCGTGAATATCGTTTACAGTCTTGGCGACGGCACAAGTAAATTGGACGCGCCTTACAACCATCCGAACTACGTAAACGTTTCCACGAAACAGTGTCATACCCGCGGTCTTTTCCATCAAGAGCACTGGAAAACGATGGCGGCCTGCACCGACGGCACGTCGAACACCGCGGCGGTAAGCGAAACAGCCAGCGCGCCCGACGGATATTGGTCAACAAAGGTAAAGGGCGGTTCGACGACCGTTTCCGGGTTCTATACGGGCGATCTCGATTGTCACCCGAACATCTGTATGAACAACGCGCGCGATCCGAACGATCCGAACAGTCTCCGTTCAGGTTGCGACACATGGCGCGGCAATTTTTATCAAGACGGTCGACCTTGGAACAATTTCCATACGGTTCTTCCCCCGAACTCGCCAAGTTGTCAAGCGACAACGACAGGATATTGGGGCGCGATTTATCCGCCTAACAGCTATCATAGCGGCGGCGTAAACGTCGGCATGCTCGACGGTTCGGTACGTTTCGTTTCCGACACGATCGACTGCGGCGACCTTTCGGCAACAAGCACGCAATGCACAGGCAAGAGTCCTTACGGCGTTTGGGGCGCGATGGGAACGCCATCTGGCGGCGAAACGACCACATTGTGATCTTTCGCGAATAAAATTAACATTACACGCGTTTGCGTATGGAGTAGCAATAATATGAACAAGGTATTCGCGTTGTCAATTTGCGCGATTCTCGCAGCGTCCGCAATCGGTTGCGGCCCCAAGACTCCGGACGGCATGCCCGATCTTCAGCCGACAACAATAACGGTGATTCAAGACGGCGCGCCGTTGCCGGAAGCAGTTCTCAATTTGCAGTCTGTCGACACGACGAGCAAATGGACCTGCGGAGGCGTTACCGACGAAAAAGGCGTAGCGACAATCGTGACCCACGGGCAATACAAGGGCGCGCCGATCGGGAAATACAAGGTATCCGTATCCAAGGTAATCGGCGAGGGCACGCCTCCTCCCCCGACGCCAATCGACGCCGAGTCGGCGCGTATTTATCAGGAATACATAGATTCCGGGGCAACTTACGAAGAATTCGACGTTGTCGACAAGACGTTCGCGATTGTCGAGACAACAACGTTAGAAGTTGAAGTCGTCAAAGGTAAGAACGAACTTTCCGTCGACGTAGGTTCGGCGATTCACGAACCTATTGAGAAGAGTTCCGGAGTCGCGCCAATTCCAACAATGTAGACGCTTTTATTCTCACCTATCTTTGACGCGTATGTTCAAGGACGTCGGTTCATAGAGTCGACGTCCTTTTTATCGGCAAAAATTGACGTCCAGTTCAGGATAATAAGATTGTTATTTGCTCGACTTTGAATTAACTCGCGTAACATTATTTTTTGACCAATAAAGAATCATGACGTCAAAAAAATGATCTAACCAAAACGTACTGTAATTAAAAGTCCCCATAATTCAGGATTGATTTCCAATACCCCGTCAGAAGCAATTACTAATTCACGCCCCGAAGGAGCACACCACTTATAACATCCTTTACCATGATACTGAGAAAAAAATTGTATAAAGAGTCCACTCTTCCCATAAAAAGAAAGCATGTACGGAGATTCCATCTTTTTCTACAAAACCTCTTAAATCTTGTGATTAAAGCAATTGCAAACCTAATTCAAGATAATCTTTCATACGATTAAACTTAAAACGACGTTCGTAGTGTTTCGACTCTTTTGCCCATAGAAAATCAAATTTTTTTAAATCACTCTCTCTATAATTGTACCATTTAATTACATATTTATAGGGATTGTCAAGCAAATCAATCAACACCTGTCCTCGATCTTCTCCATATTTTTGTAAAACTCGTTCCGTATCGTACTTATACAAATCTTTCCGCAAACCTTTTTCTCTTCCTGGAAAAGAAGGTAAATAACCGTCACTATCCTTCTCCCAAATTGTAATGCTTGAAAATTCACTTTGTTCAATATAAGGTTCCCATGTACCTGTTCCAGCACAAGTAGGGCATACAGATTCACATAATTCTTTATATCTTACCAGCTTAAACACTCTAAACGGTATTTCCTCCACAAAACCTTTCCCTTCACACTTAGGGCAGTCGTTATGAACAAGAATACCGTCAAAAATTCCAACAAAACAGGTATGGAACGACTCAACTTCAAAATTATAGACGGCAACTTCTTCGGCAAGCGTTTCGTAGGAAGCGAAAGCGACAAGCTTACCGGACGCGGAGAGACAAAAATCATCCGACGTAAGTTCACGAGCGGGAGTCGGTATCATCTCCGGGTTCAAAAAGTCGGCGGCAAGAACTAAATCTCCGGGACGAGTCGACTCGACAGGCTTTCTCGAACCGTCGGCCATAAGTACCGGCGTTCCAGCGGCAAAACAGACGAGATAATCTAAATCGGGGTCGTCAAGATCAGCGAATACGTCCGAAGGAATCGCGTCGCCAGAATCGACGCGTTCTTGCCAAAACGAGGCGATTCGGTCAATTGTAGACAACGAGTCTGATTCAGCATCGTACTCGGGCCAAACGGAATTACGATATGCGTCGGACGCGTTCGTAAGAGACGTTTTTAGAGCGTTGCGGAATCAGTCCAGTCGTTTTTAGCGGTTGCTTGCTCCTTGCGATATTCTTCCGAACAAGCGTCGAAGAGGCGGTGGTCTTCAAGAGATTCAAAGCGCAACAAACGCCCGGTCGATTTACGAGAATCGCCGCGTAAATTGAACTTGTCTCGAAATTGTTTAAACGGAACCATCGCCAAGTCCTCGCAAACAGCCAAAGCAAAACTACAAAACCAAAAGTTTTTCTACCAACTCCCCGTCTGAAACCGCCAAAGAACTTCTCTATCTTGAAAGGCGCTTGTCAAAACAACAAACACTCTCATTACAGAAAGACAACATAGCATACAATCAGTTAAAAAACAATATGTTTGTGGATATATTTCAAATAAATTTTCTACTGACAGAATATGTTGAAAGACGCGTAAAAAAACGTTCGCGACAATTGTCAAAACCTTTCTGGTCGGTAAAAAATGTGACGTAACGTCTGAAAGCGGTTAAATTATTTTCCCATCGTTCCATAAACAGAAAAAAGGATTAGAATGGTAAAATAGTGTTTTTTGTCAACGTTCGAGAAGTCGTTTTCGACGAATCGACATATTTAGAGAATTGAATAGATTAGAACAAGGCAATAAGTTAGAACAAGGCAGGAACGATGAGCGTTAAATTTGACGTCATTAAGGAAATGAAATGGCGCGGTCTTTTGAATCAGACGACCGATGAAAAGATTGGGGAATTTCTTATGGAAAAACCTCGCGCCATCTATACGGGTTTCGACCCAACCGCCGATTCGCTGCACGTCGGACACCTTGTCGCCATTATGAATCTTCGCCGTTTCCAAAAGGCCGGGCACCGTCCAATCGCGCTCGTAGGCGGCGCCACTGGAATGATCGGCGATCCGAGCGGTAAGAGCGACGAACGCAAGCTTCAGACGCCCGACCAAGTGCGTCACAACGCCGAATGTATTCAGAAGCAACTTGCGCGTTTCGTCGATTTTGAGGATGCGGAAAGCGGCGCGAAACTCGTCAATAATTATGATTGGATGAAGGGTTTTTCCTATCTCGATTTCCTTCGCGATATTGGCAAGTTGTTTCCGGTAAACGTCATGATGACGAAAGATTCCGTTAAGAGCAGATTGGAATCTGAAAACGGTCTCAGCTATACGGAATTCAGTTATATGTTGCTTCAGTCCTACGATTTCGTGCACCTTCACCGCGAATACGGTTGCGAGGTTCAAGCGGGCGGCAGCGATCAATGGGGCAATATCACGGCGGGAATCGACCTCGCTCGCCGTATGGACGGAATCCAACTTTACGGGCTCACAAGTAAATTGTTGCTTAAGAGCGACGGTAAAAAGATGGGCAAATCGGAATCCGGCGCTCTCTGGCTCGACGCCGAACGCACCAGTCCTTACCAGTTCTATCAATATTGGGTCAACGTCGACGACGCCGACATTGAAAACGCTTTCCGTTTCTTTACAGATCTTGGGGAAGAAGAAGCTACGTCTCTCATCGAAGAGCACCGCGCCAACCTTGGACAACGCATTTTGCAAAAGCAAGTTGCCAAAGAGCTTACGCTTATCACGCACGGGGAATCGGGTTTGAAATCGGCGGAACAGGCGACCGCGATATTCTTTGGTGCCGCAATCGAGGATCTGAGCGACAAGGAACTCACGTCGGTATTCTCAGACGTTCCAAGTTGCGAATTGAAGCGCGAACAACTCGACCACGCGGAAGTCGGTCTAGTCGACGCATTTGTTCTTTCCGGTCTTGCTAAGACCAAGGGAGACGCGCGTCGAGCGATCCAACAGGGCGGCGCATACGTTAATAACCGTCAAGTAACCGACGTCAACGCGACGCTTAGCGCCGCAAACCTCGCCAGCGAATCGGTAATCGTGTTGCGTTCCGGTAAGAAACGTTACGCGCTTCTGAAATTCGTTTGATATTACGATTGAATAAACGTCAAGCAAACCTGACGCGTTAAATAAGAGGCGACCCTCGAAAACGGGGGTCGTTTTTTATTGCAACATATTTGCCGATCGCAATTTAACGAACGAGTAAAAGGCGTAGAAAACGCGCCTTTATCTACACGCTCCGACGCTCAACTTGTCGACGCGTAAATTTGAGTCTCGACCGCAAACGCCA
The DNA here is from genome assembly GCA_964447865.1 of uncultured Planctomycetaceae bacterium. GTDB lineage: Bacteria > Planctomycetota > Planctomycetia > Pirellulales > Thermoguttaceae > RUG369. The sequence continues at coordinate 36,470 of CAYUUL010000004.1, forward strand.
ACGCGCCCGCAAAGCCAGGGATCGGGGTCGACGTAATTTATGACAGGTATGGGGTGGATAAAGTCGTTGATAAAAACTTTTATGTTGGATCCCAGCGCATCGACGGAAAGTTTAACGGGTTCCTTCGGGAACTTTTTAATCGGAACCTCCGCCAACGTTTGCCAACCGTAGTTCAGCTTTCCTAAGACGACGGAATCTTTTGTAATGAGGACGCAGTACCCTTGCGCAAAGTCCGCGCCTTTTTTTGACGGGATATTTGGTCGTCCGTCGGCGAAGTTCCTCGCCCGAAAGATTAGTCCGGCGTTTGTTCGCTCGTCTTGCAAATCCAGAATCGCTTCAAGTCGAAGATCGCCCCACTCTTTCTCCCCATAAACGCGTTTTCCGTATCCGTCGCCCACAAGCGTCATGGAATCGTTTTCCACACGCCATTTTCCGTCGGTATAGAACGGTTTGTCGAGCGCGACGTCAAGCGGCGTTATTTCCTGACCTGGCGCGAGTCTAGCGTCCGCGACAAGAAATTCACCGAACAGGTTCGTTATTTTCAGCACGCATTCTCCTTCCGGAACGTCCAAACCGCGAACAACAGCCGAGGCAAAAGTCGGCGTATCTCCTTGTCGCGTGGGGTTCAAGTTAAACGTAATGAAAGGCAATTCGTCCAAAGTCACCGAAACAACGCAAGCGCGTTTGGAATCGTATCGCATCGCCAAGTCGTAACGTCCTCCGCGTTCCGAGTTAAGTTTAATTTCAACGTAATCTTCTTTTACCAACGGCAACGCGCCGCGTTTTTTTCCATCGATCACGACGTCGACGCATTCTTTTCCATTTGCCGAACGTCGAGGCCCCATAACGATTCGGCCTTCAAGCGGTTCCGCCATTTTTTCTACGGAACGTCCCTCGCAGGCTCCAGTCGCGCCAAAGTATCCGCCAACGACTCCGCCACCTCGCGCGAAATAACCGAACGCTCCCCCACGCGGCAGTTTGAACGAATCTTGCGCAAAGAGCCGATCGTCAATGTAAAAACTCAAGAGATCGTTGGAACGTTCAATTTGAATGGAACGCAATTTGGTAAAATCGATTTTTTCGCCAAAGAGTTTCGGCAATTCATATTCTCGCGTCTCGGGCGTATCGGAACGCAACTCGAGCACGGCCTTATTTCGCGCAACGTCGATCTTCAATAAAGCGTAATTTTCAGCGTTTTGCCAACAGAAAACGACTCCGAAGTCCGCATCGGCCTTGTTTTCGACAATCGCCAGATTAAATTCCGCAGTAAAGTCGCCGTCAATGTTTTCGCGCGTGACAAGCGCGGAATTGGGTTCAAGTCGGACGCGTCCTTCATCGAGAAGTTCGGGCTCGAAAACGTTTGAGGCGTCAGACGTAAGCGCGACAACACTCCAATTTGCAAGATCGGCGGACTCGTCAAACCAACACGCGATATCAGCCGGAGAAATAGTTTGAGACGAACGAGTCGGTCCGGAAACGGAGAGCGATTCACGATCGAGAACAAGTCTATCGATATTCATTTCTCTGACGGGCCAGCCGCGCGTTTTACCGCTTCCCGTAAGAGAGTGGTATACAATGTAATAGACGTCAAGATTTGGACCTTTAACGACGGAATTATGTCCAATACCGTAGAGCGAGCCTTCCGTCGCAACAAGAACCGGCAAATCAGGCATAGGCGCAAAGTCGGTCGGCGAATCGCCAGACCCGGCGTTTATACGATATCCTCGTGAAAAGACATGATTACCTGTATACGTAATAAAGTAAACCCCGTCATGTTTAAAAACACTGGGACCTTCCGTCCACCCGTTCATAAAGGCGCCTACGTTGACAGGATTTTTAGCAACATTTACGGGAGACGTCATCGCATAAGCGGCAATTCCCTGTTCCCCCGCCGAATAGAACCACGCTTGACCGTCGTCGTCAATGAAGACGCTTCCGTCAATCGAATGACCGAAGTTATCGGTTACGCGTTCAAACGGTCCGGTCGGCTTTTCCGCTCGATAGATATAGTGTCCATTTCCGGCGGGCGAGGTCGTCATATAGAAGGCGTCGTTTCCACGAAAGAGTTCGGGGGCGTAAGCGCCTTTGGACGTGGGATCAGTCGTACAAAGCCCTTCATATCGCCAATTCACGAGATCGCGAGAACTCCAACATTTAACGCCGACAGAATCGTCGCGAGTACTCGGATAGAGATAATAACGACCGTTATAACGCATGACGAAAGGGTCGCCAAAGCCATAATCCTCCCAAGGTTCCGCATCAGAAGGCGAGACAGGATTGCAGTATTGAATCGGTTCGACGGCAAAAGCGATTGAGACCAATTGAACAAACGCTATACCTAAACAAATGAGACGCAGGTTCAACGAACGAATCATATGATATTCTCTTATTTCATGTTATCGAGCGGACAACCTAACGCGTAAACGCGTCGGCACAAAACGCCGCTGGAAGGAAAATAACTATTAAGACGTCATTGTATCAGAACGCGAGAATAAGTTCAAATTAACAAAAATCTCCTGATATATCGTGTGTTAAAAGGTAGACTAAATCTAATGGATGATAGATTTTCTCGTTTTTCATTTTTCACTCCAATCATAACAGTTTCTTTTAACGAAGTGTAAAATGCGTTATTCTCCCATTAAAAAAAAATGAATATAACGAAAAACTAATCGAATCAATTCGATGATTAACGGGGAGAGAAAAAATATAGAGGCAACAATTACCGAATAAATGCAAAGAATAGAAAAAGGCAATGTTATTTTCCTGATTTTGCGAGCCAAGAAATATTTTCGTTTCCAAGAAATATTTTCGTTTTCTAGAGAGCAATTCCTCTTTTTCATATTCCTTTTGTTGAGCCAAGACATAAGGGAAGAGAAGCCAATACAAACTAGCAACAATCCCCTCAACGTAAATTGCTAAACTTCCAACCACAACAAGAATAACGTCAACCGTTTTCTCTGAAAAAGATAAAAAGGATAAGAGAGGAAGTAAAAAGCCAGCGAAACCTAGATTCACAATAAGCGCCAGTGTAATTGCCACTGGTGAAACAACGATAGTTACAGCATACAACCAATCAAAAAAACGTTTTTTTCGTTCCATCTTTACACCAATATGTTATAAAATTACTTTTCTTTCAGCATTACTACCGTCGTATATAGAAACAATCCCAGAACCATAAACAGATAATAACAAGGTAATATTCCCTCGTGAGAAACATCAAGATTTTTCTGTTGTTTCAACCACGAAAGAACAACCCTATACAAGGAACAAAGGCAAACAATCTTATATAAAAAGCTGTAAAAAAAATTCCCTTTCTGAGTTTTGAAGGGCAATTATCATAGTCAGACATATGGAACAGAAAGTAAGGCGCAAAAAACCAATACAACCCAGCAACCAAAAGCTCAGGTAACGCTAATGCGGTTAAAAGAGGGGCATTATTATTAAGTTCACCAGCAAAAAAAGGCCCGGGAACTAATCTGAGAAAAAAAGCTAATAAACAGTTATCAAGTATTCCTAAACAAAAAATAACTACGGTTACTGGTGTAACAACAAGTGTTAAAAGGTAGACTAAATCTAATGGGTGATAGATTCTTTCTCGTTTCATTCAAGGGCTTCGAAACATGTTAAATAAAAAGAAAACTTTTGATTGAAAAATTAAACATTTGTCGTTCTGGGCGCTTAGTTTGTTTCTTCAGATCTAATTTGAATTGACTTACGGTATATTACCATTCAACCAATAAGGGACTACATCGTCAAAGAGATGGTAAAGCCAAAATGTACCATAATTAAACGTTCCCAACCGCTCCGGATTGATTTCCAACACTCCGTCATAAGTAATCACTAACTCGCGCCCGGAAGGCGCACACCATTTGTAGCAACCAGCGCCATGATAAATAGATTGAGAGCTAGGTAAAAGGCGCCAGACTTCCCCTTCAAAGGACGCATACACTCTATTTTTATAAAAAAAGGAAATGCAGGAACTACCAGGGCAAATCCAAAGATACTTCTCCATTTTCATTTTATCAGCATACCCTTTTAAGATAGGCTGGGAAAGTATTCTCAAATCATATTCAATAAAGTCTTCCGCATGATTGAAATTAAAACGACGTTCATAATGATCAGGTTCTTTTTTCCAGAGATCATTAAAATTTTCCAGATCAGCCCCTTTATAGTCGTAATATGTAACAAGAAAAACGCTAGAAGACTGTCTTTTTAACGCATCAATTAAATTAAGAGCCCGTTCTTTTCCATGTACCTTCTGCAAACGATCAGTATTGTATTTATACCAATTCTTTCGCAATACATTTTCACCGTCTATCTTTAAAAGAATTTTACCATCACTATTTTCAACCCAAATATCCACTTTAGAATATTTACTTTTTTCTGAATAAGGAACCCATATTCCCCTTCCATCACAAAGTTCACACGCGCGTGTTTCCACTATTGGCGGGACAGAAGAAGCAACAAAACATATAATTTTATTAACAACTCCCTTTCCCTTACACTTAGGGCAGTCGTTATGAACAAGAATCCCATCGAGAATTCCTACAAAATAGGTATGGAACGACTCAACTTCAAAATTATAGACGGCAACTTCCTCGGCAAGCGTTTCGTAAGAAGCGAAAGCGACAAGGTTACCGGACGCGGAAAGACAAAAATCATCCGACGTAAGTTCACGAGCGGGAGTCCAACCTTTACCGACAACGTAGAAACGATGTTCGGGCGTACAGATAAGTTCTTCGCCGTTAGCAAACGAAAGTCGAGCGACGCGTTTGTGCCCATTGACAAAGAAACGAGCGACGCGAGCTGGAGTCGGTATCAGCTCCGGGTTCAAAAAGTCGGCGGCAAGAACTAAATCTCCGGGACGAATCGACTCGACAGGCTTTCTCGATCCGTCGGCCATAAGCACCGGCGTTCCAGCGGCAAAACAGACGAGATAATCTAAATCGGAGTCGTCAAGATCAGCGAATACGTCCGAAGGAATCGCGTCGCCAGAATCTACACGTTTTTACCAATACGAGGCGATTTGGTCAATCGTAGACAACGAGTCTGATTCAACATCGTATTCGGGCCAAACAGAATTACGATATGCGTCGGACGCGTTCGTAAGAGACGTTTTTAGAGTAATCGCGGAGTTAGTCCAGTCGTTTTTAGCGGTTGCTTGCTCCTTGCGATATTCTTCCGAACAAGCGTCGAAGAGGCGGTGGTCTTCAAGAGATTCAAAGCGCAACAAACGCCCGGTCGATTTACGAGAATCGCCGCGTAAATTGAACTTGTCTCGAAATTGTTTAAACGGAACCATCGCCAAGTCCTCGCAAACAGCCAAAGCAAAACTACAAAACCAAAAGTTTTTCTACCAACTCCCCGTCTGAAACCGCCAAAGAACTTCTCTATCTTGAAAGGCGCTTGTCAAAACAACAAACACTCTCATTACAGAAAGACAACATAGCATACAATCAGTTAAAAAACAATATGTTTGTGGATATATTTTACAAAATTCCTATTAGTGAAACCGTCAGTAATAAGTAAAAACTTAACAAAAACCCCGTCGCGCTAATATTAACACGACGGAGTCATTACATGAAAACACAGGAACGCGTTCAGCGACACTCTAGGCGTACTATTTCTACTCTTCTTTTTTATCGGCAAGACAAACGCGCTCTTCTTTCGCCTTATTTTTAGAGGCGGAGTTGGAACCTCGCGCAAGAACGATCGAGAGTCCTGAAAGAGATAGAAAGATTCCGCCAAGACATCCAATCGCAAAGACGATTTTAGATCCAAGTCCAAATACGTCGCCCATATGGCACTCGCGTACAAGAGCGCGAAACTTTCCGCGCAGAGTCATATCGCGAAAAGACGTCTTTTTCAGTAAGGAATAGTTTTCAGCATTCCAGTAGTACACGGTAGGGGCGACGAACGAACAGAATCCCCCGTTAGTTACCTCAACGCATAAGGCTTGCTTTTTTGGATTATTTGGTAGCGCGACTTTGAAAGCCTTTCCCTTCGCGTCGTCTAAGCAAAAATTTACCAGGTTGACGAGCGAACGTTCATCGAGTTGTTTTATCGGTTCCGCAGTAAGTTCCTTCAAGTTCATTCTCGGCGCGAAGTCGGAATGAACTTCTCCGAAAGTAAAAGTTAAACCGGAAATAACCAGGAGGGCTAGCGGAATCGTCGTATAAAACCCAACGGCGCAATGCGAATCAAAAAGCGCGTGTTTCGCGGTTCCTTTAAAAGAAATCGACAACCGTCGTTTTAAACCGGAACGATTTTGAGGCGTCCATAGTCTCAGACCGGTCAAGATAAGGACAAGCGCGGCGCCGCAACAGACGTCGACAAGTGGACGGCCAATATGTTTTGGCAAATTGAGACGAGTATGCCAACGTCGAACGCCCATAAAGAATTTCGCTTCGTTATCCGCGCCCAGCCCGGTAATATTTCCGGAATATTGATCGACGTCGCACAACACGCCTCTTCTTTTGCCCGCTCCTTCCGCTTTCAGAATCATCCTCCAGGTTCTTTTTTGGTCTTTTGGCGCAACGATAGTCTCAACCTTAGACCCGACCTCCTTTTCAACGCTTTTAACGAGTTGATCCAGCGGTATGGGCGCGGAGCCTTCGTCCACGTTTTCGACATAGTATCGATTCGGTTCGACGACGCGCGCGATCTCGTCGCGAAAGAGGTACAGACCTCCGGTCAGACATACAATAAAAAAACCAATAAAACAGACGACGCCAAGAGTATTATGTATTTGGCGCCATACTTTTCGCGAAAAACACGCATTCAATAAGTTTTTAATCACAATCACTCTCCAGAAGGGGTTCTATTTTCGGACTCGGCGCGAATACCCTCGAAATAGGCGCGCACAATACGCCGACGTTCAAACGGAACGTTATCGGCGTCAAGAGCCGCTTCAATTTGCTTAACGTATTCTCGTTCCTTTTCGTCGCGTTCACGTTGCGCGACAGCGGCCTGTCCCTCGTTCGCTTTCGCAGTCTCGATAGACGAGGCGCCTTCCTCGCCTTCCTTTCCGGAAACGCGAGTAAGCGTTTTTGTTGTATCAATTTGCGAATCGGAACCGGACAACGGGTCGCTCGCAAGTCCAGTAGATTCGGTCGGTCGTTTTCCGTCGCCAGTCGCTTGTCCATTCGTTTTTTGATTTCCCGCTTGTTTTTGTCCGTTGGCGTCTTTCTGTTGCGACTTTGAGGGACAATTCGCGGTACAGGTAGAACACGCGCCCGCACAATTGGATTTACAGAGTCCCAGTCTCGCAAGTTGGCAATTGAGCTGTTTCACGAAGTCTTGCTTACACCTATGTTTACGTAGACTTCCCGCCATTTTACAGGCCGTGTTTTTACAAGAGGCGCATTTTCCACTTTGTAGTTCGTCGGCGAGCTGTTCGGTCAGTTGGGCCGTTTGCTCGTCTTTTCTACTTCGAATGACTTCCGCGGCAGCCTTGAGTTTGTCGGCAAGAGCTTGTCGATCGCGGAGACTCATTTTTTCGAAATCCAGTTTTTCAAGTTCGTCGGCGGCTTTATCATAGTCTCCTTCCGTCAAGGCGTTAGCAACGGAACGTCCCGACTCGATGGAACCAAATGCGTCTCCCAGTTCCTTGAGCGACTTATCGGTACGTTCGACGCCGCTATTCGTTACAACCGCTTTGATCTCGTTTTCCATCTGAGCGACAAGCGCGGCGCCTTTTTTTGGATCGTCGTTATTTTCGTCGAATTCGTCGACAAGCGCTTGCAACTTTTCGGAAAGAGCGCGCAGTTCCGCGTCGTTAGGATTGGAATCAACCAATTCACGCAAAGGGGCGAGGACGTTGTCGCGTAGTTCCCTTGACACGCTTAACGAAGTTTCGTTAGGAGTTTTAGCAAGCGCTTCACCAGCATTCGGGCGCCATAGAACGAAAGCGAGGGCCGCGACAGAGACGAGTAACAACGCCGCGCGTATACGCGCTTGACGCGGTTTTATACTGACGACCTGACGCGGATCGACGTCCCTGGCGCGTTCGACGCAATCTTGAAGTTGTAATAATTCGAAATCGTTAGCTTCTCTGGTTCGAGTTTGCTCGAGGAGTTCCCCCGCTGTGAGAAAACGGTCGTCCAGTTCGTATTTTGCGTCGATTATTTTCTCGGTCTCATAGCGAGTTAATTTATTCGAGAGAAACGAGGCAATCGTCGCGGCGCATCCAATAGCGAGAGTAAGGTAAACGACGACGCGAGGGGACAATCTCAGCGGCTCGCAAACGGAACCAATCGCAACGTAAACCACGGCGGCGCAAAGGGCAAAGAGGAAACTGGAACACGCGGACTCTAAGAGCGTCCGACAATAAAGGCGCAACCGTACTTTCGCAACGACGTCGACAATTTTATCGATACCTAACGACGAGGCCAATTTCTCTTGATTCACGATATTCTCCTCTCAATCGACGCGCCGGACGTAGACGTCGGCAACAAAAGTCAACAGGGCTAAACAGAGTAAAATGGAACGCAACGGAAATGTTTTCTTCGGTTCAAAAGAGACTTCGGCGTTAGCGACTTCTTCCGGAGTCGGGTCGAACATTCCTCCGGTTTTCTCGGCAATACGTCGCAAGGTATTTTCGTCGATCGCTTTAACGTCGGTTTCACGACCTTTTTCAAGAGTAAAGGCGCGCGAAGTCGTGAAAAGCGTCTCGCCGTCGAGAGTCGCGTTAATCACCACTCCGTATTTGATTTCCGGCTTAGTTTTGAACGAGACTTCGTATAGGCCAGGCGCGCGTTGAACCGCAGGAGCTTCTCGTTTATCTCCATTTGGTCCAACGATAGTCGCGGAGACGTTCGCGTCGTTAAGAAAGCGGTCGAAACGATCGCGAACGTCGACGTAAACGGTCGCTTTATCGCCTTCTGGGGAGATAGACACATTCGCGTTTGCGGAATCGTTTTGGCGCAAAGCAAATCGAACGACTTGCGCCCAGAAAATCGAAAAATCAGACCAGTCCAGCCATTCTGCGGACCATCTACCGTCGACGTCCGACATAAAGGCGACGGAACGTCCGAGCCCATATCTCCAAAACGTTAATAGAGGTTCTCCCAACTCGGTCGTAAGCGCGACTTCGCTTGCAGGTTTAGAACGAACTACGACGTTACCCAAGAGCGGCGGGGCTTCTTCGAGCGAAAGTTCGCCGATAATTTTGGAACTGGAATTTTCCTCAAAGACGAGGAACGGATCCTCTTTTACGGCAGATTTGTCGGCCAGTCTTGTTTCTCTCGCGAAGATTTGAGGAATAGAACGCGGGTCGGAAGTAAAATAACTTCTTCCAGCCCCCTCCGAAGCGAGTTTTTCGAGTAAGAAACGATCGGCGTCAGTCCCGATACCGACGGTAGAGACGGTGATTTTTCCACCGACGGCGCGACGGACCGCTTGTTCGAAGTCTCCTGGAACGCTTAACCCGTCCGAAAGTAAAATGATATGTTTAAATTTAGCGTTGACTCTGAGTAGGTCGTCAGTAGCTTTTGTGAGAGCGGGATACAGGTTAGTCGACCCGTCGGCGGAAATAGCTCCAATCGTTTCGGAGATCGCCGAAGGCGAGGACACGTTTTGAACAGGCACGACTTCTCGAGGCGCGTCGTCAAACGCGATAACCGAAATAAAATCTTGCGGAGAAAGCAGTTCGACCACTCCCTGCGCCGCTTTTTTCGTCAGTTCAATTTTATCGCCGTCCATAGACCCAGAACGGTCGATAACAAGCGCAATAGCAAGACTTGGTTTTTCCTTCTCTTTTTCAAAATCGGAAGCGACCGGTAAAAGCGAATCGAGCTGGGTATGTCCATATCCTCCCGCGCCGAAAGAGTTTTCCCCGCCTAAGGCGACAAGTCCTCCGCCGAAGTTGCGAACGTATTCGTCTAACGCGTCCATTTGACGCGTAGAAAGAGAGGTTGCGGGCACGTCGTCAAGAAGGATCTCGTCGAATTGTTCCAGTTCCAGGACATTTTCAGGTAATCCTTCGATAGGGCGAAGTTCAAGTTCGATATCCTGCGCGCGTAAAGCGTTGGCGAAATTTCGCGGCGCGTCGACGTCTTTCGCGACGAGCAACGCTTTCGGCTTGCCATTGAGAGCGACAAAGGCTCGGGCGGAATCTGCGCCCAATGCAATCGGTTCGTCAGATTCCAAGCTTGCGGAAAGTTCTAATTCTTTATCGGCGGAATTTGCCGCGACGGTAAAATGACAACGATTTTCCCCTTTGGCAAAATTTTCCTGGCGTCGTTCAACGAGAGTTCCATTTTGATATAACGCGACGGCGCCCTTGGAATCCTTTGCGCTTAATACGACAGCTTGGACGACGAACGGCTCTCCTTGTCTAGCACGATCCGGCGCGAGAACGCGAGCAAGTTGAAGTTTGTGTTCTTTTGACGTTTCTAAGGGCGACGTAAAGACAGGCGAGCGCGACTCCCTCAAAGCGTTGTCGACAGAACCGGAAGTTTCAACGCCGTCGGACAACAGAACGATTTTTGATTTTCTCGTAGGATCGGTCGAGGCCATCGCGGTAAAGAGGGCCTGTTCCAGGTTCGTATCATTTTTGTCCGCGTCAGTCAGCGATTCGTCAGAATCAAAGCTTGTCTTACCGGCAAAATAGATAGTCTTTGCGTTTTCGGCGTCAACGCTTGCGACAAACTGTTCGACCTTCTTTCGAGCGTCGGGATCAATCGAGGCGCTCGCGTCAATCAGAAAGACAGTTTCTTTATCTCTCGAAGCGAGGGCTAAGGTCAACCCGGCGAGCGCCAAGATCGTTGCCAGACATATAACGCCCCTGGTCGCAACGAGCGCGGTCTGTCGTTTCGCGGAAAGTTCAAGCAAGGAACGTCGGCGCGAATACGCAATCGCCGCGACGACAAGCGCGCCAATCAAGAGCCAAAGAGGATCGGTAAAATAAATCGACATAACAAATTTTGACCATCATGCGACGCGACGCGTCTCGTTAGGACGTCAGACGCGCCGACGGCAGTACCAGTAAAACTCCAAGGTCGCCAAGAGGGCGGCAAACGCGGCGAAAAACTTCCACAAGGGCAGTCTTCCAGTACGGGCGTTCACGTCTTTAGCGGACGTATGTTCTCCAATCGCCGACCTGAGATCATGTTCAGCGGCGATTTCTTCGTCGTTTAACGCGTAACTCGAATCGTCGACGCCACGCGCCGCGCCGATTAAGTTCGCAAACAGAATCGGAAAGATTGAACGCAAGACAATCGAATTCTCGGAACACGAGAAATTAAAGCCCCATCGGGGCGATCCCTTCTCGCTGTTTTTCCACGCGGTAAAGATCACGGGCGCCTCCGGCGAACGGGCGTAGACTTCCAGGCGGGTTCCTTCGCGAGGCAGAACTTCTCGAGCGCCATTAAGCCTTACTTCGCTCAAATTGAGAAAACAAGTCAAAGGAGAATCAACTACGCCGGGCTCGACAATAGTATCGAAAGACTCGTCGCCAACGTCGAATAAGTCGGCGCCTGAAGTCGGCGCGACGAGCGCAACTTTTCCTTTGGGCAACGTTTCTGGCGCGTCGCCGCAAACAACCAGGAGCGTATTCGCGTCAAGTTGTTCCGGTATCTCGGTTATCTCAGTCGTTTGAACATTAGGTTGAGAATCAAAGACCGCCTGGATAAACCGATCATAATTTCCATACAGTAGAACGTTTATCATCGGAAAATCATCGAGATTACAAAGTTTAACGTCGTCTTCGGTCAATCGATTAGCGTTTTTATTCTCAAGCAAAATTCTAGCGCTAAGGACGCCGCCTTCCGTCGACTCGTATTTTAGCATACGTCGAGCGCGTTCGTTCGGTTCAAGTTTGACGGGGATCAAGTCGACCAACACGTCGTTCAAGCCAATTTCAACGTCGAACGAAACGGCGAAATCGCCATAATTCGCAAGCGCGAGCGTCGCTTCATAGGCGGCGTCGCCGATAGGACTTCTTCGCGCTTCAAAGGACTCCACCACAACGTTGTCGAGTCGTTCTCCAACGCGCTTAAACATTGTATTTTCATCATTTTCAAGGCTTTTTATAAAATTATCGGCTCCTTGAAAACATCCGTCGGAAAAGACAAACGTTTGAACATTCGTTCGAGTTTTTCCAAAGAAACGCGCTAATTCGAGCGTTTCGTTCATCGCGCTTGACAATTCTGTAGAGTCAATCCGCTCAATCGTACGACGTAAAGCGGCGGCGTCGCGCGTAAACCCGGAAACAATCGTCGGCGCGCCGGCAGTCGATAAAACAAGGGCTTCACTCGCTTCATTTTTGTTGGCGACAAACTTTTCAACTTCGTCTTTCGCCAACTCCAAACGAGTTTTTCCGTTTTTTTCGACGGCGTTCATACTAGCGGAGTTGTCCACAATCAAGATCACAGCCCCGGCGTCGGAGTCGCCAATAATCGGTTCGAGGATTGAGCCGATGAGAGCCGACGTAACGAGCAAGGCGAGGATCAACGCCAAGAGGTTGCGCAACTTAAACGATCGCGCTTGAACAAACGATTTTCCAATAGCCTCCTCCCATAAAAAGAGAACGGGCACAGTCCGTCGCCGCAACTTCCTGCGGATAAAAAATGCGAACACGACGACTGGAATAAGGAGAGCCAACCACAACGCCAAGGGGTGAGCAAACGTCATATTATCGTCCTATCGCCATATCGCGCGTTACGTCAAGTAGAAAATTTTCGAAAGGGACTTCAGTCGACGTAGAATAAAACCGAATTCCACGTTTAACGCAACTGAGTCTCACTCGTCCGACAAATTCCTGGAATTTCATTCGGTACCGTTTAAGTATCGCCTCGTCGACCGTAAAAGTTCTAGTAACGCCGGTTTCGACGTCTTCGTAGACGTAGTCGCCGCGATCGTTTGGATTAGCTTCTTCCTCGTTGTAAATCTGCAACACAACCGGCTCAAATCTTCGGGCCAAGAGTCGTTCGAGAGAAGCGTCGAGTCCAGCGGGATCATAACAATCGCTGATAATAAGAGCCATACCAGGCTTACGAATTTTACCGAGCGCTTCCTGAATCGCGTCGTTTAGGTTGGTGGCGCCATATTCCGGCTCGACGGAGTCAAGGAATCTTGCAAGTTCGAGAAAGCGCCCGCGTCCGCGCGCGAGCGGAAAAGTCTTATCGATTTTGCCAGCAAACGCAAAGACGCCAAAGGAATCGAAGCGAGCAAGCGAGACGTATCCGAGCGCGCCGACCAGATTTCTCGCATAATCGAATTTTTTTGCGGTTCCCTGTTCGCCCATACTTCTCGAGACGTCCCAAAAACAAAAGACAGGCAGATCCCCTTCTTCCTGAAACTGTTTGATAAAAGGCGTTTCAAGTCTTGCGTAAACATTCCAATCGAGATTTCGCAAGTCGTCGCCGTAGACATAATCGCGGTAATCGACAAATTCGACGCCGCCGCCTAACTTTGAGTTGCGACGAACGCCGGAAGTCTGACCAACGTACGACTTATTCGACGAAAGGAAAAGAAATTCAAATTTCTTTAAAGTTTGCGAATCAAACATAATAAGAGGCGCCCCTCCGCGCTCAACGCTTCTCTTGATTGAGGACGTCGCCGACAAGCGCGTCAGTAGAAACGTTCTCGGCTTGTCCTTCAAAGTTCAAGACGATACGGTGACGCAAGACTGAAGGCGCGCGTTCAAAGACGTCCTTTTCGGCGACATTATATCGACCGTCCAACATTGCGGAAATCTTCGCGGCAGAGGCGAGAGCCAACGCGGCGCGAGGACTGCACCCGTAACGGACATATTTACGAACGGATTCAGGCGCGGTCGGTTCTTCGGGTCGGGAGTTTTTAACGACGCGCACGATCTTTTCCAACAATTCGTCGGCGAGAGGGATTTGCTCGGCAAGTTCGCCAATTTCAAGAACTTCGTTGGGCGTCAGAACTTGCTTAAGGGTCGTCTTCTTTCGCTTAGAAGCGTCGCGAACAATCTTAACCAGTTCCTCAGTCGTGGGATACGGGACAGAGATTTTACAAAAGAAGCGGTCAAGTTGCGCTTCCGGAAGCGGATAAGTCCCTTCCATTTCGAGCGGGTTTTGTGTGGCAAGCACAAAAAACATACCGTCGATTTTTCGAGTTTCTCCCCCGACCGTAACAGAATGTTCCTGCATCGCTTCCAGGAGAGCGGACTGAGTTTTAGGAGTCGCTCGGTTGATTTCGTCGGCAAGCACGACGTTCGCGAAGATAGGACCTTTTTGAAATTCAAAACTTTTTTGTCCGCTTTGATCTTCAATTAAGATGTTTGATCCGGTGATATCGGCGGGCATAAGGTCGGGCGTGAACTGGATACGCGAAAACACGCCGCCAATCGCTTGCGCCAAAGAGCGTACGAACAATGTTTTCCCGAGTCCTGGCACGCCTTCAAAGAGCGCGCACCCGCCCGCGACTGTCGCAATCGTCGCCTCTCGAACAACTTGTCGTTGTCCAACAAGGACTTTTCCGATTTCTTCTTCAAGCGCTTGCACTTTTTGACAAGCGCGTTCCAACTTCTCTTTTAAATCGTCTTGAGCCATTTCGTCTTCTTTGGCTATGTTAAGTCCGGTTCCAATATGCGTTTTCGGACATTATACAACAGTTCTAAAATATCGCAAACAGAGTCGCGTTGTCACTCGGCGT
>CAYUUL010000004.1:51194-58732 GCA_964447865.1 uncultured Planctomycetaceae bacterium
CGCATCCTTCTTCGCAATCTCCGTCGCCTTCGCAAGGCAAGCCGCTATGCGGACAGATTTTTACGGTAGCGTCATTCTCGGCGGCGTCGCATCCTTCTTCGCAATCTCCGTCGCCTTCGCAAGGCAAGCCGCTATGCGGACAAATTTTTATGGAAGCGTCTTTCTCGGCGTCGCATCCTTCTTCGCAATCTCCGTCGCCTTCGCAAGGCAACCCGCTATGCGGACAAATTTTAACGGTAGCGTCTTTTGTCGCGGGAGCGGACTTCGAAGACGCGGAACCTTTAGACGCGAAAGAAACAACGGCGACGCACACAAACAGGATAACGACAACCGCAATTGGCACAATATTCTTTTTCATAATCTTTCTCCAAGTAGCGCGACGCTCTCTCAAGCGTCAAATAAATCATAATCTTGTTTTTAAATTATCGAACAATTCTTTCCATTGTTCAATGGAGTCGGCGCCAATTTTGTCAAGTCGCGCCGCAAGTCCGGATTCTTCAAGCGCTTTCTTAACAACGTCGCGCTTACCCGCCTGGTCAAAAGCGTCGGCCAGGGTTTCAGCGTACAATTTAATCGTGTCGACAGTTTCCATCGAACCGCCAACGCGGCGATCGGACGTAAGGTCGGCTTTCGCGGCCAACCGGAAAACTTCCTGCATTTTCTTCAACGCGAGCCGCGTGTATTTTTCACAAGTCTCCTGATCTTTCGAACGCATGCCAACAGGATAGATCCTTGATATATAGTACGGCGCATACACGATATGCGTATTGACTTCATATCCCTTCAAGTAATATTTAAGGAGGACGTCGTCAGCCTTTTGCCGCTCATTCGGCTCTACAAACCGTTCGAAGGCGAGTCCAAGCGCGAGAGGATCGTCTGTAAATTCCGGCGCGCAGAAAGATTCGAACTGCTCGGCATAGTCAATTTTTTCCAACGCTGAGTCGAGCATACGTAGTCTCAGCCGAATCATGACGTCGAGAACGAGCGCCGCGCTATGTCTGACGGGACTCTCGTTAGGACGTTTTTCGTAAGCGTCGCAAATATCGTCGATTCTTTTCAACAAGACGTTGAGCGCTTCGGAATCCTTTTCCGGATCGGCAAGTTGCAGAAAGAGCAACGACAACGTGTTTGGCGCGCGGTCATTCCATACGGCGATACGGTGTATCTCCTGGAACGCGGGATAGGGCATATTCTCTTTTTCGTTGGGAACGAGCGATTCGACAAAGTAATCGCTCAACATCGGAAAGAACTTGGAGTCTTCCGACATGGCAAGCAGCCGTCCCGCCGAGCTATGGAGCGTTTCTCGATCCTCAGCGGCGGCGCCTTCGCCTTTCCACAAACGTTCGATCGCGTCGTACGCTTTTTGTTTTACTGTCTCATCCCCTTCTTCGGCGCCATTGAGCAAAATCGAAAAAGCATAGTACGCGTACGGAGCAATTTTGGCGTAATCGGTCCTTTCAATAAACGCTAGATCGTCGTCGAAAGTCCAAAAATCGGGCTTGGAATTTCGCTTGAAAAATTCTTCCAGCTTTTTATTGTAAATTGAAGTCAATACGCCTTTTGCTTTATCAAGTTCTCCTGCGCGAGCCAGAACGGAAGCGTAGTCAAAGAGAATAGCGGGATCGTTTGGAGTCTTTCCATCAAGCGAACCGAGCAAAGTTTTAGCGCCGTCCAGTTCGCCAAGTTGTACTTTAACGTCGGCAAGTCGGAGCGCCATTTCATAAGCGCCTGGGGCGTTCGCAACTTGCGATTCGAGCTTTTCTAACGTCTGCTTGAGTTTTCCGGCGGAATTTAACGCGGCCAAGGCTTTTGCGCGCAACTCGACAAGTCTTCCGCCGCTTTGTAAAGAAGTGGAAGGAATTTTAAAGACGCGTAAAGCGAACGCGACGTCCGCGTCGTCCAATTGAACATTTTTCTCCACCCCTTCAAGAATATCGTCGAGCATCGCTTCAACGATACGGTCGGAGGACGCGAAGGTTTCAAGCCGTCGACGTATATTGAGCGCTTCTTCGTCGCGTCCGGAAACCTTAAGGCAGGTCCAGAAACGCGACGCTTCTTCTTCGTCAAGCCGCGCCCCCGAAAGAGTCCGAATCGCGTCGTTACACCGAGCAAGTATCTCTTGATTTGTCGAAGTTTTAAACGCGCCAAGAATAGCCAATTCACGCGCCTTTTGTTCCGTAAAACCGACGCAGCTGACTTTTTCAATATATTCGAGGGCTTTTTGTTCATCGTTTTCACAGGTAGCCAACATCGCGAGCGCCACAAGCAAAGGCGCGCTTGCCGGATTTTTTTCACCTAGCGTCACAACATTTTCCAGAGCTTTCTCTTTAAGGTCGTCAATAGAATCGGCTAAGACCTCTCCTTTCGCGGCGGACTCGAGGGTTTTAATAGTCTCGTCAAGGGCTTGCGCATAGAGTCTTGCGCGGACGTCCGAAGAGTCCGTTAATTTTTTCGCGATATATTCCTCAAACCTGGCGAGTCGTTCAAACTCGTAATTCCCAGCCACTTGCGTTTCCTGAGGAGCTTGTGCAAGATCCAGGGTAAAGAGAGTTCCAAACGCGAACTCGAAGACGCGACCAGTTTCGACAATAGAGCGCGGTTCCGAGGAGTCGTATAGAGTTTTATCGATCAAGTAGGCCGCGGAAGTAAACTTTGCGTTTCCAATTCGTTCGAAATATCCGAGCGCGTTTACGACAGGCACAAGATCGGCGGTCTTCGTCGCATTACCGGCCTTTGCGTCCAATTTGTCGACGAGTCTGGAATCGGCTTCAATAACGAAATCAAGGAGCCGATAGAGTCTTTTTTCGAAATCGTCAACGGCTTCCGGGGTAAGAGCGTCGGTAGGTTCGAAGTCAAATAAGTCGCGGCGATTGAGCGAAATGAAGGAATTGACGACAAAGTGTCCGAAGACGACTTTTTCCACGAGAGTTTTACCGTGTTCGCCGTTTTTATTAAGTCTTTCGAGGGATTTTGCGTTTTCCTTTTTAAACGCGTCCTTTAACTCGATTTGTAGTCTCGCGAGCGCGGCCGAGCCAAGCGTCTCTCTAGCGCGCTCCACGTCGGCTTTATTATGCGTTTGCCGTAAAACTTCCTGTTCCGCGGATTTCCAAGTTTCCACAAATGCCTCGAACGGCGCATATTCTTCGTTCGAATCGACATTTAACAATATGGAATAATCTCTTGAACCGGCTAACTTAATCAAATCACGAACGCGAGTCGAACCGTCGAAGTCGCCTTTTTCGTTCAAGATAGCGGCCGCGTAACTCGCCTGTTTCCAAATCGAGGAATCGTTCTTGAAACGGTTGCGCTTGAAGGAAGCTTGTAAAGCGTCGACAAGGAAAGCGGAATCCGCCTGGATTTTTTCAGGATCGTTTGTTTTTACCAATTCGTTCAAAACTGACGCAAAGGCCTCGACGCGCCACTCGGGCGTTTTTTTCGCGAGCGCCAACGCGGTAGAACGCATATCTTCACTCAAGTCTTTTTCGTTCAACTGGGCGTCTTTTACGATTCCACATTCTTGGGCGTAGAGCTCGTACGCGTCGCGAAGGTAACGCGCGGTCAATTCGAGCAACTCCTCGTCGTTCCCCTCGTCACTCGCGGTAATCTCCGAATTCTCGTCGCGCGCCAACCGTTCTTTCCACGCCAGAGCCTCAAAACGCGCAGCGCCAAACGTAATGTAGGCGGGAATCGGTTTTTGCGGTTGGGTAACCGTAGTGGACGCGGACAAAAACTTTTTATCCTTTAACGCCAATTTATCGCGATAGACCACAAGGAGAGTCTGAGCCGCCAGGTCGCGATAATCTTGCGGATCAACAAGCTGATTGACGGCGCGACCGGCAATCGAACCAATCGCCCAAGCGTCGCCCGAAATGGTCGTAACGTTTGTATTGCAATCAAATTCAACAGCGGCAGTCTTTGAACTTTTTGTATTCCAATTATCTTTTCTCGCAAGTACTTGTTCGATGAGGTTAGGCAAGTCTTTTTCTTTTGTCCAACCGGCAATAGTGAGACGTCGAGCGACGATTTCCCAACTGTCTGGGAAATTTTTGCTCAGATCGTCCAGAATAGCTCCGGCGAGCGGATAATCGTCAAAAGCTAGCAAAGTATCAACAGTTTCCAGTCTTTTCCACAAAGGTTCTGTCGGCAGGATTTTTTTGACGAGATAATCTCTAGCGCGGGCCGTGTCGCCAGTCCGTCGGTATAAAGCGAGTAGTCGATTGCGTTCGGCAGTCGAGTCGTCAAGCTCGCAAAGTTGTTCCTGAAATCGAATCGCGCCCTCGATATCGTTTTGTAATTCCGCCAAATTTGAGAGAGCATGGAGCCAGAAACTTGAATCGTCAGTTCTCGCGCCCATAAAAGCTACGGTATTTTCGAGAGTCGTTCTCGCGGAATCGTAATCCTTAAGCGACATATACGCGCGAGCGAGACAATACGCGTTTTCGCGTCTAGCGTCGGTGGTTTTCGCGGAGTTTTGCAAACGCTCTTTCAAGGCGTCAAATTTTTCCAGTTTAGCGGAGAATTTACTTAAGGAATCGATCAGGGTAAGTTTTTCTTCTAGTCTTGCGGAAGCGTCAAAGACATTCCAAAGGATATCAATAGCTTCGTCGGTTTTCCCGACGTCGTCGAGCAAACCGGCAAGTTTAAGTTGCGACATACGATCGGCGGAATTCAAGAACGCGGCGCGACGCAAGACGTCAATAGCGTCGTCATAACGTCCGCATTCGAGCAAAACTTCGGCGTAAACGCGGTAGTTTTCCGCAAGTCCAGAATCGTATTCGAGCAATTTTTTACCGGATTCAATTGCTTCGTCAGCCTTTCCAAGTTCAAGACAGACTCTCGCTCGGGATCTCAAATAGAGCGCGGCGTTTGTCTTATCGTTTTCGATCGCCAAATTGAGCAAATCCAGCGTTCTATCCGGGGCTTGCGATTTGGCGACAATTTCTTGAATTTTATTGGCAAGAGCTTTAGAGACCGCATTCGCCTGGATCGCTTGAATCGTAACGTCGGTCGCGCCGTTTGGGTCGTCGAAAGCGAGGTATACGGCGGTCTTCTTCCAGAACAAATCGGCGCGTTCGGAATTATTTTGAGCGTCGGCAAGCTGTTTATCGAGCGATCCAAGATATTCCTCAAACACATTCTTCGCGCGAACAAATCTCAATCGTTCGGTAAAAACCTGTTCCTTTTCGCCGTCGGTTAAAGCAAGTTCCTCAGCCTTTTTCAGGTCTTGTTCGTCGGCAACCCCGTTTGCGTTCGCTTCACAGTCGCACAGATACAACACGCGACGAAAATCCCCCGGCGTCGCTTCAACAGCTTTTCTTGCAGCGTCAGTCGCTTCCGCGGCGTAACCGACGTCGCGCAGGAAATTCGCGCGTTTATCGAAAGTCGCGGGATCTTTCGCATTTTCTTTCGCGAAATTATCTAAAGCGTCAAAAGCTTTTTCGCGAGCGTCCTTTTTCAAGTAGAAACGAGCGAGAACAGAACACGGTTCGAAATCGCTTTTATCGTTGGCGACAAGTTTTTTCAAGATCATTTCCGCGTCGTCGTCAAACCCGTTCTCAATAAGTTTATCGGCGACAAGCAAGGCGGAAGCGGACGTAACATTCGCTTGTTTTAACGTTCTGGTCCAGAGTTCAACCGCGCGATTTTTTTTAGTCTGCGTATCGAAGTCGTCGTTTTTCAGGGCGACGTCCCCCCACGCGAGACATTCGTCAAGCGTCAAGGACGTTAAAGAATCCAGTTCGACGTAAAGCGCGTAGGCGCGCTGGAAGTCGTTTCGAGCGGTTGCTAATTCCAGAGCCGAACGACATAAATCAACGTCTTTTGGGGCGCGTTTTCTCGCTGTTTCGATCAAATTTTCAGCGTCGTCGTATCTAGCGAGGGAGCCGAGAGTGACGACGAGTCTTCGAATGGCGTCGACGTCGTTTGGACGTTTTTCAATACGAGCTCGATAATGTTCAACCAGGCCGTCGTAATCGGATCGCAACAAGTACGCGTATTCAACGCGGTCGCGCAAGGATTTAAAGAGCCAATGCGAAGGCGCTAATTTATCCAGAGCGCGTTCGAAATCCTCAATCGCGGCGTCTTTTTCCCCTAATCTTGTCTGCATATCGCCGCAAGCGACGGCAAATTCAATTTCCGCTTGAACGTCTTTTTTTTCTCTCGCGTTCTTTTCGAGTTTCGCAAAAAGTTCTCGCGCTTGTCGATAAAGTCCGGAGTCCGCCTGGATTTCAGCGATAGCGCGCAAAACGTCGACATTATCGCCCGACTTCTCAATCGCGGAATTCCAGACGTTTTCCGCCTTTTCACGCAGGCCCAGTTTTGCGTATGTTCCCCCTAATTTTTCGAGAGTTTCAACACGCTCCGAATCGCTCAAATTTTTATTTAGAGCGCGCTCCAAGGCGTCGCATCCTTCTTGCAAACGTCCTTGTAAAATAAGAGTACGCCCCAGAATATCGGGGATAGAACCATTATCGGGCAAAAGCAGTTCGGCGTCGGCGAGCGCAGTCGCGGCTTCGTCAGTCTGTTCGCGTCTAAGATAGACCAGACCTAAGAGATAGAGTCTTTTCCCTTTGAGAGCGCCCTTCTCTTTTTCGACGTCTTTTCGCAACTCTTCGACCCAGGAATCGGCGCCGTTCAACTGAACAGCGGCTCGATAGACGTGATCAAACGCGGCGCCGTACCCGGGATTATTTAGCAGAATCTTCCGGTAACGTTCCGTGAGCTTCGCTTGGGCTTCAGGCGACTTTACCGTAGCGGAGCGTTTATTCGCGGAACGGGAGGACGCGTCGACGCGCGCTTGCGCGAGCGCCAAGTTACCGGAGGTTATAGAATCGAACGAATCGACATAACAACAAGCCGAAACGGCAACAGCGGCAACGAAAACAGATTTCTTAACGATTTCTCCGCGATCTCTCATAATTACAAACTCGTTTCTTCAATTACGCGTAATGTACCCGTCGACCGCTTGTCTCACGAATCGCCGCTTTGACGTCAACAAAACTCAGAGGCTGACGGAATCCTCGGCGCTTGTAGTTCCAAGAGCGCCCCAGACTCCGTGATACGACTTTCCATATTCCGTAAAACTATTATATCCGAGCTTTGGATCGACGTTGCCGCCGGTACTTGTGTAGTCTATTGTTTCACTAATGAATCTTACGGAACCGTCGCCCATACCGCAGTTGACTCCTCCGGAGTGATTGCTTGAAGCGGAAACAAGTCCGCCGCTCGCTTCGTCGTCGACAGCCTGGCAACTCGGAGCGTTAGGGGGCAGAATCGTCATAAACCCGGTAAAGACGGCGGCGCCATCGGCCCAACGCGATCCAGACCACGCTTTTGTCGCGGCGGACTCGACATATTTCTTCCCATCTTTAAGAGCCATACAAGTATCAACCGGCTTAGCGGCGCCTTTAACGTTTTCGACAACTTTATTTTGGTAAGTAACCGGCAAATCAGAACCAGAAGTAGCGATTCCCTGTTTAACGTTTGAAGCGTCGGCGCAAACCAGCTTTTCACTGAAGAAAATCGTATTGGAAAGGCCG
>CAYUUL010000004.1:58742-103729 GCA_964447865.1 uncultured Planctomycetaceae bacterium
CAAAAGCGCCTCTATCGGCGTTGCAGATAGCGGATTTACCGGAACCAAGCTCAGTATTGCCGTTCGTCATATTACTGAAGTGAATAGGAAAATCGCCGTAACTCATACGGTAGTTTGCGCGCGCCTGAGACGAACCGTTATTATCGGATTCACCGTCAGACGGGCAAGCCAAATCGCTTATATGAGCCGTCATATATATTTCGGCTGGCGAATCGCTATTGATTCCGGCATTATACGAATCGTTGACAATTTGATCGTATAGAGGGGCGCGTTCAAGGAAAGGCAGAAGCGATACGAAACCAGAAACGCGTTTCCAGTCGCCGTTGCCGGAACCAATTGTAAAAGCGCCGGCAGGATAACATTTTTTAGCGGAATCGTGATAATTTTGGACGGCGAGACAAATTTGTTTAATTCGGTTTGTACATTGCATTCTTCGCGCGGCTTCTCGAGCGGCTTGAACGGCAGGCAACAATAAGCCGATTAAGATTCCAATGATGGCGATAACGACCAACAACTCCACCAAGGTAAATCCAGCGATTTTTTTATTCTCAGGCATTTGCATTTTACGTATAATCTTATCGGAAATCATTCTTTATAGAGTTGAAAAACCAAGTCTTTCGTTCCTTTTTCCGGAACAGTCGCTTTTAAATTGGAAGTTTCTTTCTCGGCATATTTCAGAGGAATAGCGGAAACAACGTCGAAAGTCGCGGGAACCGTCTCAACAGGCGCGCCATTTTCATCAAGAGTTTCCTCTTCCTCGAAAGTGTTTGCAGGTTTAGGTTCGACGTATCCTGGAATCATTCGTTCTTTTTCCCACCTTTCAACGGCGCCGTCACTATTGGGAATATACTTTTCAATCGAAACGAGATAATCTCCGGGCAATGCTCCTTTTCTACCCACGGTAAAAAGTTCAAAACGTCCTTTTGCGTCAGTTTGAGCAGTGGAAACGCGAATACCGTTCGCGGAACCCATTTTTTCGACGTCCGGTGCGAAAGTCATCGAGGCGTACGGCAACGGTTTTCCTTCGTATACCACCACGCCTTGAACGCGTACTAAGCCCGGAATTTCCTTTGAACCACAACCGACCAAGACGACAGTCGTCGCCAAGCACAAAACGCAAGCTTCAAGTAGTCTCCAGCTAACGCGCAACCGCATCACACACCTCTTTATACCCAATCTCTCAGACAATTACGTTCGTAATTTTCAAATCAAAGCGTTTGCAAAGTCTCGGCGCCTTGCGCAGACCCCATCGCGCCCCAAACGCCGTACGGCGACTCTCCCGACTTAACCGGAGGAGTAGAAAGGTCGCCAGTATCGACAATTTCCGAAACGAAGCGAATGGAACCATCCAGGAACGCGACGTTGACTCCGCCGGTATGGTTACTTGTCGGGCCGGCAAGGAAGGAGTAATAGGAGGTACAAGAAGGACCATTCGGCGGGATAATCGTACTGAAAGTAGTCGAAAGACCGTCTCCAACATTCCAACGGCGCCCGCCGAGACTATTGACAGCAAGTCCGGAACCAGTCGGCATCGGTTGAACATAATCGCCTCCAACTCCCATAAATTCGAGACATTTACTCGGTTTAATCGGAGTCTGTCCTTCTTTCGTCGGGTTAGGCGAGCTAGTAGTTCCATATTTCCACGCCATTGAGATGTAGGTATCTTTCATACGAAGACTTTTACCGCCGCCACCGGAAAGCACTCTTCCCAGAACGCGTTCAGAAAACGCCGCGGTATTCGTCGTTCCATCGGTAACGGAAGAAAGCGTCGTCCAAATCTTGGATTTAAAAGGGCCTCTTCCCACCCCGGTACAAGAATAACCGTCGCGATCGGCCATTTCCTTTTGGTGGAAAGGGAAGTCGCCAGTAGAGGTAAGATAATTTGTACCGCCAGTGTGAAAATTCGGATGTATAGTTTCCGAATAGTATCCGGAGGGGCAAAGTAAGGACTCAATTTGCACGTCGTACCAGGGGGCGTCGGTATTGAAGTAACATTCGGTTTCAATCGTCCATTTCGGTTCATAATTTAACATACCGTCGGCAAGAGCGGTTTGTTCCATAAAGGGCAAAAGCGCGACAAACATAGACCATCCGACTTTATACCCTGAAAAACCGTAATCGAAGGAAGGAAGTTTACCATGCGTTTCTTCGTAGTTTTGCGTAGCAAGCACAAGTTGACGAATATTGCTCGAACATTGCATCCGATTTGCCGCTTCACGAGCAACTTGAATCGCGGGCAACAACATAGAAACCAAAATGCCAATAATAGCAATTACGACCAACAATTCAACCAAAGTAAAACCGCGACTCATTCGCGATTGTTGAGAAGCCGCAGACAATTCTTTTTCAAGACGACGCGCATAGCTCATGCCAATCCCTCCAATGTAGAACGTAGCGTGATAAACGTCCGGCGACATTGTTTTTTACTCATCACAATCCTACGCTTTAACTTAGGCTGTTCTAACTCAACAAACATAATAAAAAGGCGCGCCACACGCCTTATCCCATAACCGAAAGACTCGCTTTCAGGCCGCCTTTTTTGGGCGCGACTTCGACATAATGAATTGCCGTCGCATGTCGACAAACTCCAACGCAACTTTCTTTCTCAAATTAAACAGGGCTAATTTTATTAGACGTATCAAACATGTCAAGTAATCTTACTCATTATTTTTCAAAAGCACGACGTCATTTTGCTCGGTTTAAACGCTATCTTTACTAACGTTCTTAAAATTCGACGTCTTTAACTTGTTAGACGATATTACTCATATACTATTTAGCCAGGTAATACAAACACTCAAATAATAAAAGATTCTATACGAAATAGACCAGCTTACAATAGAAACAAAAAACGCTCGAAAACCCAAAACATTTTCGAGCGCATTAAAATATATCGCTAACCTAAGAGATCAAAACTCATTTATTTTGATTTTTGTAGGTTTCGTAACAATCGTAAGCCTGGTCAACAGTTGCGTTGTTATGAACAACTTCACGAACGGCAAGAAGCATGCCAATCGGGGAATCAGACTGGAAGATATTACGTCCCATATCGACGCCGGACGCGCCTTGCGAGATCGCGTTGTACGCAAGTTGCAACGCGTCTTTTTCCGGTAATTTCTTTCCGCCGGCAATGACGATTGGAACAGGACAAGCGTTCGTAACCTGTTCGAATTTTTCGTCGCAGTAGTACGTTTTAATGACGTTGGCGCCGTTTTCAGCGCAAACGCGAGTGGCAAGTCCAAGGTAACGAGCATCGCGGGTCAAGTTTTTCCCAACGGCGGTAACGCCGAGGGTCGGAATTCCGTAACGTTGTCCCATATCAACGGTTTTCGTAAGATTACGAACGGTGCTTGCTTCATGATCGGGATCGCCCAAGGCGACCATAACGGCAAGGAGTTGCACGTTCAAACGAATCGCTTCTTCGATATCGTAAAGCGTTTGTTCGTTGAGACTCGTCAAGATAGTGGTTCCGGAATCAAAACGGAGCGAGACCGGCTTATTGGTAGCCGGAGGAATAACGGTACGAAGAATACCTCGAGTACACATAATACAATCAGCGTACTGGATCAACGGTTTGATCGACAGGTCAATACGTTCGAGTCCGGAAGTCGGACCCATAATAAACCCGTGGTCAAACGCCAACATGACGGTATGTCCGGACTTTTCATTGAAGATTTGAGCCAAACGGGACTTAATACCATA
The DNA here is from genome assembly GCA_964447865.1 of uncultured Planctomycetaceae bacterium. GTDB lineage: Bacteria > Planctomycetota > Planctomycetia > Pirellulales > Thermoguttaceae > RUG369. The sequence goes on from CAYUUL010000004.1 coordinate 62,442, forward strand.
AGAGGCGTTTTCATTTCCCTTGAGGAAGAAACCGTCTTGTTTTTGCGGGATACCGATACCGTAACCTTTCGCGTCGATGTTGCCTTCGTTGTCAGCCATCGTTTAAAATCCTATTCTTAAAATATGAAGTGTAACGCCGTTTTCATTAGAAGCACGGCGGCAATATTTTCGTAAGAGCCAAAACGAATTACTCTTTAATAGCGTCGGCAAACGCTTGAAAGATTAGCGCCAGGCTAGTAGCGCCGGCGTCTTGACTTCCCTTTGAACGTTCCCCCAAATTACGAGCGCGGCCAAACTTCGCGACATAATCGGCGGTTTTTTCGGCTCCTTCTTTCGCGGCGTCGGCGGCTTTTTGGAAGACGTCGTAAAGCGAAACGTTTGGATCGGCGTCGAGAGCCGCTTTCATCGCGTCGATAGCGGGAATCATGGCGTCCATCATGGTTTTATCGCCGACTTTAGCGTTTGTCATGGTTTGCATCATGGCGAGTCCTTCGGCGTACATGGCGACGGTATCGGCAGGACTAAGCGAGTCGGCTTTTGCGCCGGAACTCAACCCCATATAAAAGGAGCCGTTTAGGGAACTCGTCGAACCGCCGGTAGCGTTCATAATCCCCATAGCCACGTTGGAGAGCGAGTCGGCAAGGTTACCCGGCTGTTCGGCGCTTTCAACAGCCGCCTTCAGAGTCGAGAGGATCGCGGTTCCATGGTCGCCGTCCCCGGTGGCGGCGTCAAGTTGGTTAAGATGATCAAAATCAGCTTCAACGGCGACTAGAGCCGTTTTAAGCGCTTTGAGCAAAAAGTCTTTTGTAAATTCGGTAATCATTGAAACAACGCGCGAACAACGTCGCAAACAAAAGGGTTCGTGTTACAGAACGTGACGTTCGCCGCATAATCGCGCGACGAACGCCCTTCATTTTATCCGACAAGAATCTAATCGTCAAGGACTTCAGCGCGTAACCCAGTATGGCGCGTCGCTCGGAGCGTTATAGAGCGCGAGAGTTTCGTCGTCAAAGACGCCCATGATCATTTGGAACCCGGAGGCTTCCTGGACAGTCAAGATTTCGTCACACGCGCTCGCGGCAACGACGAGTCCGGCCCTGGTAACGACTTCATAAGCCTTACGGAAAATCACGAACATTTCCATAAGAGTTGTTCCGCCGCTTCCGTTGATGAGGAGCATGATTTTTTCGCCCGCTTTGGCGTCGATCGCGCGCAGAACTTTATTCGCCATCGTTTCTGCGACCCAGTCGGCGCTTTGCATCGGTTCGGGACCGTTTCCGCCGCCTTCGCCGTGTTGTCCCATACCGATTTCCATTTGATCGTCCGCCAAGGCGCCGATTTCACCGCCGGATTGCGGATGAGTCGCGACCTTCAAAGTAACGGCAAGAGTCGCCATACGCTTATTGAAGCGTTCGCCAATCGCGACGATTTCTTCGGCGTCCATTCCTTTTTCGGCGGCGGCGCCAAGGATTTTGATAAGGGGAACGCATCCGCCGAGACCGCGACGTTCAGAGGCGGGCGCGTCGATACCTGGGGCGATGTCTTCCGCCGTGACTATTTTGGTAACTTTGATCCCTTCTTTCGCGGCCATCATAAGGGCCATACCGGCGTTTCGTTGATCGCCTTCGTGGTTCAAGACGACAAGGACGATACCTTTATTGTCCTTGAAGAGCCGAAGGGCTTCAAGGATTTTTGGAGCGCCTGGCGCCGCGAAGATATCGCCGACGACGGACGCGTCAAGCAGACCTTCGCCAACGAAACCGCTCAACGCAGGTTCATGCCCGGACCCGCCGAGGGTAACGATCGCGACCTTATCCTTGGATTTAGGAGTCGCGCGCACGACGATCTTTTCGGAAACAACTTTGACCTTATTCGGATAGCAGAGCGCATAACCTTCGAGGAGTTCGTTCGTAACTCGTTGGGGATCGTTCAAAAATTTCTTCATAACCATCGCGACGTTTCCTTCTTTCAAAATATAGCGTGACGTCTGACGCGTCTCCTTACGAGCGCGCGTCGAACGTAAAAACAACAAATCCAAGCGCGCTTGCATACCACGCTTAAAAAACGCGCTATAAAATTGTGACTTTTCTTTAATATACCAGACTACGAAAGAAATTAAAAGGGTTTTGCGCGACTTTTAGCAAAAACGCAAATATTTTATCTCGACGTAGGCGACGCGCCCCAACAGCAAGGCGCTAAAAACTCGTTCAATTAGCAGTCGCGAACGCTAGAAAACCAACAATCAACGGTCGACTTCCAAAAATTCAACATTCAGGTCGTCGTCGATAATGCAAAGGGATCCCAATAGAACCGCGCCCGGATTCACCACCCTGGTTTTCCCGATAAGTTCGTTAGCGCATTGATGCGTATGACCGCAGAGCACGAGATCCCATTCTCCGGAAAACATCTCATTTTCAAGACGCAAGCTCTCGTGTCCGTGAGCAAAAAAGACCTTTTTTCCGCGCCACACAAAATTTCCGCCCCCCTGCCAACAGGTACAGGCGGGGCCCAATTTTTCAAATTCAGCGGTAAGTTCTTGTTGTTTCCAGTCGTTATTTCCCCAAACCACGTCGAAGGGAACGCTACGCAAGTATTCGTAATTCTGAAACAGACTCGCAGTTTCCGGAGTCACGACGTCGCCGCAATGAACGACGCGTTCGACTCCGTAGTCTTCAAAAATCCGACAAGCGGCTTCCAAAGGGGCAATTCTGTCGTGAGAGTCGCTAATAACGCCAATATAATTAAAAGACATTACCCACCTCCTTAGCTTTTTTCCACCCCATCGTCGGGTCGCCAACCATTAGAAATAAACGCAAGCGGTTCGTCAATCGTCGCATACGAACGCATCCGTCACAAGACAACGGAACAAGCGAAGCGACGTCGTCTATTTTCGAGACAAACCAACAAACCATATTAACCGCGCTCTATTATCCGCTATAATTTACGTAGAATAAACTTGGCGTAATTATAAGAGCGACAGAAAAATTGTCGACGGGAAAACTAACCTTTTTGTAGCAAATAATCAGGAACAAACATGGAACCGCTCAAACGATCGTCGGGGATACTCGCGCCGTTATTTTCCTTACCCGGCGTTAGGGACGTCGGTAGCCTTGGCCGTTGCGCGCGCGCCTTTGTCGATTTTCTTTCGTCCGCGCGTCAAACCTGGTTTCAAACGTTGCCGATCAATCCGGTCGATTCTTTTGGTTCTCCTTACGCTGGTCGTTCAGCGTTCGCGGGCGAGACGCTCTATCTCGATCTTGAAGATTTTTGCGCGGAAGGTTTACTTGACGCCGCCGATCTTACGACCTCGTGGACGCTTCCGCAGTCTTTTGAGGTTCGCGGTTCTTCTCGTCCTCAGCGCGACGCGCGATCCGAACGAATAAATTATAGAGCGACGTTTAGACGACGCAGGCCATGTTGGCAAAAAGCGTTCGAACGTTACTCGTCTGGACGCGGCGGTTCAAAGTACCGTCGCGAGGAGGAGCGATTTCGAGCGGAAAACGCAGACTGGCTTGACGACTACGCGCTTTTTCAAGCGGCGACCAACGAATTTGGCGCGACCGACTGGCGCAAGTGGCCCGAACCAATCCGCCGCAGGGATCCGGGAGCGCTCGCAGAATTCGCTCAAGCGCGGGATCGCGAACTTGAATACGCGCGATTTCTACAACTCGCGTTCGACGTTCAATGGAGGGAATTTCGAACCTATTGTTCGAGTAGGGGAGTACGAATTTTTGGGGACGTTCCGATTTATGTCGGCGGGACAAGTGTCGACGTGTGGTCGCATCCCGAGTTATTCCAAGTGGACGCGGACGGTCGCGTCGTACGCGAGGCGGGCGTTCCGTCCGACGATTTCAACAAAGACGGTCAACGCTGGGGTTCTCCTGTCTATCGTTGGGAACGTCATAAGGAGGACAACTTTCAGTGGCACCGACGTCGTATGAAGAAAACGCTTTCCCGCTTCGACGTAGTTCGCTTAGACCACTTTATCGGGTATTATAATTTTTACAGTTTTCCAGGGGACGGAATCGACCCCATGACAGACGTTCAAGGCGGCGCGCCGAGCGCGATTACGTCCGACGGCGAGCGCGTATACGACGACGGCTGGGAACCCGGTCCTCAAGAAGCCTTTTTCGACGCGATTTTTTCAGAGTGTCCCCGCGAGGCGTTTGTAGCGGAAGACCTTGGCGTTATGAACAAGGGAGTCGAGACGTTGCGCGATCGTTACGGCTTGCTTGGTATGAAAGTCTTTCAATTTTCATTTGACGGCGTTACAATAGATAAGAGGACAGGCAGAGCGCCTAATCCGATAACGTCCTGGCCGGAAAATTACGTCGCCTACACGGGAACCCACGACGGAGCGCCAGTTCTTGGTTGGCTTGACGACGTCCGCCGATTTAGCGGGAGTTCCTGTAATTCGTTAGATTTCGCGGGAATCCGCGACGTACTTGAACGTTATCGTCAGGAAGACGACGTTCCCGCGTTTGTTCCGCGAGTTCGTTCCGACGAATGTTGGGTAAGCGAATTTTTCCGCAAACCAATTGGGTTCAATCGTCAAAAGATGGGAGTATCCTCTAAATTCCGCGCAATGGCCCCGGAGATTGCGGAGTTGCGCATCGCGGCGCTTCGAGCCGTCGCGAGTTCCGCTTGCAAATTAGCGATATTCCCGATTCAGGACGTTATAGGGCTTTCAAACGATTCTCGCGTGAATTATCCGGGCGTAGGAGTTGGCAATTGGACCTGGCGTTTGGGTCCGCGTCAGCTTGACGAGTCGACAATCTCGGAACTCGCTCGTCTTACCTTAGAAACCAATCGCATTTAAAGACGGTATTCCAAGCGTCGAGAGCGTCCACTAGCGGAGCGCTCGACGCTTGGAACATTGATATAAGGAAATGAAATGAAGTTACTTCGCGCATTTTTTTTAGCGTTTTTCTTATTAGCTTTGTGTCACGCATTTGCGACGGAGACGTCTCCGACGCGCGGCAGACTCGACCTTGACGGACTTTGGGATTTCGCGACAGATCCAACCGATTCGGGCGAAACGGAGGGTTGGTATAAACCGGGGGTCGCACTTCCGACCGACCTTCCGGAAGGATACGCGCCCAAGACGGGGGGAAAGATTCAAGTTCCCGGCATTTGGGACGCGCAAGGTTATGGAGTTGAGAACGATAAAGTCAAGCATAATTTTGTCGGCAAAGGCTGGTACAAACGCGAAATAACCGTACCTCGCGACTGGAACAGGGAAGATTCGATATTCTTGACGCTCGGAGGGATCTCTCGTAGCGCGCGAGTCTGGCTCGACGGCAAAGAGATTGGTCCCGAAGCAATCGGGTGTATCGGCAGCTTCGAATGGAACGTCTCGTCTTTTCTTTCCCCCGGCCAAAAGTCCACGCTTGTCATTTGCGTAGATTCTTCACAACATTGGGAAACCGATCCATTGCTGGGAGCAGCCGCGTTAAACGACTATCTTGAGATTAAATGGGGCGGTTTGTGGGGACACGTCTACCTTGAATCACGACCTAAGACCCGACTCGACTCGATATATCTTCGAACGAAATTAAATTACGACGACTCAAACAACGTCGTTGGCGCGGCGTGTATAGTCGACGCGACGATCTTAGACGAGCTTAAGACCGCGAATTTCGACGGTATTCTCAAGTTGGAGATTTTTGACAAATCGGGAAGTCGGATAGGCAGTAGATACGCGGACGTCAAATTGGATCTTTCTTCCGGCAGTGAAGAAGTCTCGCTTTTGGCGCCAGTTCCCGGCGCGAAATTATGGACGCCCGACGCGCCCTATTTGTATAAGGCGCGCGTTACGCTCTACAATTCCAACGGATCCGGCGCGAGCGACGTGCTCGAAACGCCTTACGGCATGCGCGAGATTAAGTTTGTCGGGACGCAAATTCTTCTGAACGGCAAACCGTTTTACCTCCGCGGTTACGGAGACGACCATATCTATCCTCACGAATTTTCCATGCCAACCGATATCGCTATGTATCGCGAACGTCTCAAGTTGATTAAATCCTTTGGTTTTAATCATTGCCGACATCATAGCGCGATACTTCCTCACGAATATTACGACGCTTGCGACGAACTCGGCATGCTTCCCAACGGAGAAATGTTACTTGGTTACCCGCCGCAAATTCCCGGCGAGGGGAGCTTATGGAAAAACAATGTTCCTGAAGGAACCGATCCGACTCCGGCAATGAACACGCTTAAAGAACGTTGGGCGCAGGTCGTGAAAGAATATCGAAACCATCCTTCCATATTCATATGGGTCGGCGGCAACGAGTTATGTATGTTAGACGCCGGACGTTGGAGTCAACTATCGCTCGGTCAGGAAATGATGAACATCGCGAAAAAGCTCGATCCAGATCGGTATTTTACCGACTGCGACGGCGATTTTCTCAACGAATACGTTACAAAAGGCGGACGTCCGGCCCAGGAATTTTACAGTATTCTCTTTGACGAATGGTCGAATCCGCTAAAACCCGGCAAGTTCGCAAACTCCAAGCCATTCGACAAACCGTCAATCTCTCACGAATCGGGCAATTTTTTAACCTTTTCGCGTCCGGATCAGATCGATCTATTTAAGGATAGTAATTACAAGCCGTTCTGGATGGTCGACGGGAAAGCGAAACTTGCGGAGCTCGGTTTAAGCGGGGAAACGGAATCTTGGGCGCTCGCGTCCGAACAACTCTATCTTCTCTTGCATAAGTACAACATAGAGGGGATTCGTCTCAACAAAGAACTCTCGGGTTATCACTGGTGGTTATTCCAGGACTACTGGACGACGTCCAACGGAATCGTCGACTTGTTTTTCCGACCTAAATCACTGAAGCCCAAAGACTTTATTCCATTTAACAACGACGTCGTTTTACTTCAGGAAGGTTTAAAATTTACGTATGTTTCCGGCGATAAAGCGACGGTTCAACTCAAGATTTCGAATTTTGCGCCGAACGCCAAATCAGGAATCGTAAGCTGGTCTCTTCTCCCAGCCGGAATTAAGAACGCTAAGACTAACTGGTTCGACAATGTAACGATAACGGACGCGCCGCAAGCTCCCAACGGTCAATTGACGACTCTCGGATCTATTGAAATCACCTGTCCGCCAGTAGAACGTCCAACGCAAGCGATATTTACACTGAAGTATCAAGCCGACGACAAGACGTATTATACGAACTCGTGGACAACTTACGTATTTCCCCAAACAATAAAGCCTCTCGTATCCCGACCTATCTATGCGGATGAAAACACGATTGAGCTTTTGCCGAAAGAATGGCAAGCGCAACCATTACCCGAGTCGACGGACGCCCTTCCTTCTGACGCAATCTACGCGGTCGACTGGATTTCTTCGGAAATACTGAACGCGGTCGAACGCGGAGCCGGTCTTCTTCACCTTGGCGGCGAACAAATTTTTAGCAGTATTCCCATTCAATTCCAGCAGACCTGGTGGAAGGCGGGCGACAGCGAGTTTGCCAACAATACGGGAACCTACGTCTATTCCAACGCGATTACTAACGAGGTCGTAGACCATAATTTCTGCGGAGCGGCCTGGACGACACTTCTCGACGGGGCGCGTAAGTTCAAATTGGAAGCCGCTCAATCGCGACCTTCCGTTATAATTCGGGCGCTTTCCAGCCTTGTTCTCGTACAAGACACGGCGATTCTATTTGAATTTGGAGTAGGTAAGGGCAAGATCATCGTCAGCGGTTTAAACCACGAAGCCTCGGTAGAATCCCCGCTCTCCCAATGGATCCTCGCGCGTTCTTTAGAGGAACTCGGGAACGGTGCGGAACACGCGATTCAATGGGACGCGAAAAAACTCATTCAGTTTCCAGTCGTTCCGGACGGAGTCACATTCGGAGTCTCGCGCGTTGTCAAGTCGGCGGAATCAAGTCATTGGAATTCATATCGCTCGCTGGAAGAAGACCAACCCAACCGAGTTTGTCGTCAAGATAAAATTGGCAACGAGCTTGTAATAAAGACCGCGGTTCCATCGTCTACGGAAAGCGCGACGACAACTTTTATTTTTGCGGGTTGTCTTGGTTACGCCACGACGCCTAAGACGTCCGGCTTCCAACTTTCTTTCAATGGCGCGCCGTTCCTTCAGTTCGACGTGATTGAAACATTCGACAATCAAACGCGGGTTTTCGAATGGAAGAACGCCGACGGCACGGGCGCGTTACAATTTTATGTGAAAAAGGAACTTCCTCCCAACGACAAGTATGGAATCTTCCTTTTGACCGTACCGACCCAATTAATCAAACCTAATCGAAGTCAAGAGATTGCCGTGAGTTCGCTTGGCGAGGGCAGTAGACGTTGGTTTGCCGTCAATATGTACGCGGACTTCTCCGATATACTCGCCGAATTGAAATCAGTTCCCGTTCCCGAGCTCACGCCGGTAGAGGCAAAGCCGGAAGTACCAGCGACCGCGCCGGAAGAGCCAGCGACCGCGCCGGAAGTACCAGCGACCGCGCCGGAAGTACCAGCGACCGCGCCGGAAGTACCAGCGTAGAGTCGTAACTCGCTTTTGAAATTCGCGTAATCAATCTTTGGAGAAATTACGCAAACTCTTAAATCATAGTAACCAAGAGCGGCGGAACACGTCTACCGCTCCTGTTTTTTGTAAAATTGTCAAAAAACGTGAACGTCAGACGTCGCCTTCAAGAGTTTCAAGGAAAAGCTGTAGACTAAGGGCGCGTTATGAATAAAAAGGCAATAACAAAATTCAACGGACGTTTTTTCAACGATCTATTCCGATGCGGGCAATGCGCCATTTTCACAATCTTTTCGTTGCTTACGAGCGATTTGAGAGCGACATTTTGGTTCTCGTTCTCTTATTGAACAGAGCGCTCTTTTGGAGAGAGCTTCAAGGTCGACTAATTGGGTTCCCGGTTCGCCCATAAGCTCGGCAAGGGTAATATTATCAAAAAACTGACATACAAGCTCGCTGAAACTGGCCCACATGTTGTATGTTCGACATAACGAGCGTCTTGGACAAGTCTCGGCGTCCTTTTCCAGACAGGCGACGACCACAAGAGAACCTTCGGTAAGTTCAAGAATTTCCCGAACCGTATACTCTTCAGGAGCGCGCGTTAATTTATATCCGCCGCCCTTCCCTCGCCGACCTTTTAAAAGCTTTTCTTTGACGAGTATCTTCAAAATGATTTCAAGGTATTTGAGCGAAATCTGCTGTCTTTCAGCAATCTCAGTCAAGGGAATAAAGTCGTCTGACCTCTGTTCCGCAAGGTCGATCATGACGCGCAAAGCGTATCTTCCTTTTGTCGAAATCATGATAATCTCCTTTACGGGAATTATAAACCAATTTTCCACCTATGAAAAGGGGAATATAGGGAATGAATCAACAAATCCAACTTAAAATGAGACGACAAAGAAACAGTTCTAAAGACGAGAACGTTTTATGTTAGGCAGATATGCAGATTAGACAGAGACGCGCATAAGAACCGACGAGACGTTATCCAATGTTCTCGCCGGTTTCGAAAGTTTTTTCGTTGAAAGTAATCTCGCCGGAAATTATAAACTCTTTCCTAAATTGTACGCTTGTTCGGGATACTTAGACGCTTCCGTCTGCTTTCGATTACCGCATCCAAAAGCGAGCACGGCGCCTTTGTCAGTCATTTCCAGGTAACGCACAAGAGTCTGATAAAACGAGAGAGTGGAATCGAAAGTCCAATCGTCGGTTCCTTCCCCCACGGAAAGAAGCGCGGTTTTAAAATGTTTTTTAATAAAACTTTCGTTATAGGAAACAAAACGATCGATAATCGTCTTCAACTGAGCAGTCACTCCGTAATAGTAAAGAGGCGAGGCAAAAACGACCATATCAGATTCTAAGATCGCGTCTCGAATCATCGCATTGTCGTCGTCGGCGTTTGAACCTTCGAACCCGCAAGCGACGGAACCTCCAAACGGCTTAACGTCGACTTTACAAGCGTCAAAACGTCGAACAGAATGTCCGGCTTCTTGCGCGCCTTTAGTAAAATTTTCCACCAGCAAATCGGTAGACCCTTGTAAGTTTGGGCTCCCTTGCAACACAACGATTTTCATAACTAAACCTTTTAACTAAGTAGTTTTCTAACGCAATTAAAGACGAGTTCGCGCAAAGTCGGCTCGTAATATCTAACGTCCACGGCATTCATCGCTTGACGTTGTTTTTCAGTAATAAACGCGTAAGAATAGACGCCAGGCAAAAACGGAAAAAAAGCGTAAATAAAATTTCTACGCCGTTCTTCATCCATGTCGGGTCGAAACTTTTCGAGTACGTTTTCCACCGCGCGCATCGAATTACCATACGCGACTTTAAAATCGATCAGGACTTCGAGTCGACTATTTGCTTCCATATCAAAATGATTCGCGGAAATTATTTTTAACAGTTGCGTTCGAGCATTTAAAGACTCCGCAAATAAAATCGCGATTTCATCGTTGGTAAGCCGCGCCCTTGCCGCTGTTTCGCGTTCAAGTTCGACAGTCCAACGTTCAAATTCGCGTTTAAGCAACGCTAAAAAGATTTCCTCTTTCGTATGAAAGTAGTTGTAAATAGAAGTCCGAGTAAAAGAGGTTGCCTCGCCGATTTTTTTGATCGTGATTTCTTTAAAATCCATCGTCTTATACAAGGATTCGCAGGCGTCGACAATTTCCTCTTTTCTCTTACTCGACCGCTTTCCGGGCTTTTGCGTCATAACATAAACAAAATTGAACCATCGCTTTAGTTATTAAACGAATCAGCCCAGACCTTTAAGTCGTCGGCAACCAATCTTCCGTTCAGTAGTTTTCCCTGTTTTACAGAAGCGTCAGGCGCCACTTTTTGCAGGTCGGCGGAACTCTTCCCCATTCCGCTCCCCCCGGAAGTCGCGAACGGAACAATCGTTTTTCCCGAGAAATCATAAGCTTCCAGGAAAGTATGAACGATCGTCGGGGCGGTATACCACCAGATAGGAAACCCGACAAAGACGACGTCGTAATCGGCGACGTTCGCGTTGACGTCGGCAATAGCGGGTCGAGACGACAAATCTTTCATTTCAAGGGAACTACGGCTCGATTTATCAGTCCAGTTAAGGTCTGCGCGCGTATACGGAGTCGCAGGCTTGATTTCGTAGAGATCGGCGCCAATAGCGTTCGCAAGATTTTCCGCAACGCGTTTCGTGACGCCCGTGGCGCTAAAATAAGCGACAAGTTTCTTAGACATTTATCAACTCCTTAATCCTCAATACATCACATGCAGTCAAACGTTTTGCAACGCAAACATGTCGAAAACTGACACAACGTCAAAATCGCAGTAATGATACCCGTTCCGCCGCGAACGTCAAGACATAAAATTGACGTCGCGTCAGACGCGACGTTCCCAATTAACATAAACAAGTTAAACATTTACTAAACAAGGTTTTGTCTTAACACATTTTTTTTATCGAACTCCTTCTTCTTGTAAAACAACAATAACGCGGAATTAGAAATCACGATAAAGGAACCGGCATTGTGAACAAGCGCGCCGACAACCGGTCCAAGGTATCCGAACGAAGCTAAGACGACGGCGACTAAATTGATCCCCATCGCTAACGACAGATTAAAAACAATCGCTCGCATCATCTCTTTTGAAAGAGCGAAAAGGTGCGGTAGTTCTTTGATTTCATCGTTAACAAGGGCAATGTCCGCCGCTTCCACGGCGACGTCGCTTCCCACGCCTCCCATAGCGATTCCGACAAGCGCCTTCTTTAGAGCGGGCGCGTCGTTGACTCCGTCGCCAACCATGCATACAGGTTCGTTTTTCTTTTGGAAACGATCGATAAATTTCAATTTATCTTCCGGCAAGCATTCGGCGCAGACGTCTTGAATACCGAGTTCGTCGGCAATCGTCTTTGCGGCGGACTCCGAATCTCCGGTAAGGAGCGTCGGCTTAATGTTCAAGCAGGCATACCGTTCAATCGTATCTTTAACTTCCGGTCTTAAAATATCGGCTAACGCGACAACACCAACAGGAACGCCGTCGACCGCCACGATAATTGAGGCGCGTCCTTTGTTTCGCTGCTCGTTTAGCGTCGTTTGAAAATCACTATTAAGAACGATTCCCGACTCGGCAAGCATTTTCTCGTTACCGGCGACGATTTGTTTACCGTCGACAACGCCTTTAACACCTCTTCCGACGGTCATTTGAAAGTTTAAGACGTTCGGTAAAACGCGTTCATGCGAGGAACGATAGGATTCAAGCGCAGCTTTTCCAAGCGGATGTTCAGAATCCTGCTCGACGGCGGCGGTCAATTCGTAGATTTTTTCAGCAGTATAACGTTGGTCAAGCGAAACAGTCGCGACAACTTTCAGTTTTCCGGAAGTTAAAGTACCAGTTTTGTCGAACGTTACGCGCTTGACTTTCGAAAGTCGTTCGAGCGCGTCGCCCTCTTTGACAAGACATCCATGTTTTGACGCGTTTCCAATCGAGGCCATAATCGCGGCAGGCGTCGCTAAGACAAGCGCGCAAGGACAAAAGACAACGAGAACGGTCACCGCGCGAATAATCTCGTGAGTAATAAGCAAGGTTCCAAGCGCGATAGTAACGGCGGCGACGACAGTCCAAGTCGCCCACCGATCAGCCAGTCCAACGATTTTCGCCTTACCCGCGTCGGCTGACTGAACAAGTTTAATCATACGCTGAATGGAACTGTCTTTGCCGACTTTTGTCGCGCGCATTTGAAAGGAGCCAAACCGATTGATTGAACCGCTCGCAACTTCGTCTCCCACAGTTTTATCAACCGGAAGCGATTCTCCAGTAAGCGTCGACTGATCAATCGACGTTTTTCCAGAAATAATAACGCCGTCGGCAGGAACAGATTCGCCGGGTAAAACTTTCAAGACGTCGCCTTGCTTAACCTGGTCGGCGGAAATAACTTCCTCGAAGTCTCCGACAAGTCTCCGCGCAATCGTGGGCGTCAATTTAACAAGTCGTTCAATTCCCGCTCGAGCGCGTTGAACGGTCAGTTCTTCAAGCAGTTCGCCAAGTTGCATAATAAACGCGACTTCGGCGGCGGCAAAGTCTTCGCGCACAATCAGCGCGGCAACAAGCGCAATCGCGACAAGGACGTCGGCTTTGACGTCGAATCGAGTAATTAATCCGTTTAGAGCGTCGACCACAATCGGCGTTCCGCAGAGAACAATCGCGATCCACGCCAGATCAAACGGAACGCCGAGCTTATAATCGAAGAAACTACACAACAGCGCAGTTGCGGACAGGATAAGCTCAATGATTTTACGGCGCGCGCCGCCCCATTCCAGAAATTTGTCCAATATGTCAAAGATTTTCATTTCTTTTACCCTTTTTCATACCCCATAGGGTATAAGATTTATACCCCCATGGGTATAAACGTCAACAGATGAAATTGAAAAAGCGCTAAAAAATCTCCGGCAAGAAATGAAAAGAGTCTGAGAACGTTAAATTCTCAGACTCTCGACGAAAAACGGAAGTTGAAGGCGCGCAAGCATTACTGCATATTTGCAAATCTCTCGATCGCTTTGGCGAAATTTTTGATTTCCTGCGCGTCGCCGTTTGCAATAGCGTCGCGAATACAGTGATTGATGTGCCCTTCAAGAATAACCTGTCCGGCCTTGTTCAATGCGGATTTAGCCGCGTTTATCTGACTCAGAATATCTTCGCAAGGAACATTTTCATCGATCATACGATCAATAGCCTGGACTTGTCCGACAATTTTTTTCAGTCTTCGATGGAGTTTATCCGAATCCATACATTTTTTCATAAGGCGTCTCCTACCTTCACAAAAAAGCGCCTTGCGGATTTGCAACGTAATCGCGCAAGGTTACGGAGTCGAGTTTTTTTAAGCTCAGACGTCGCAACCGGACATTATAGCGCTTTTCCGCGTTTTTTCTACGAGCGTCTTCCGCGCATACAGACGTTATAAACACCTTCCAGTCAAACTGTTTTTCGCTTTTTTAACGTCTTCAACAACGCCCGCGACAACAATTTTTCCGCCCTCTTCTCCTCCGCCCGGTCCTAAGTCGACAATATAATCGGCGTTTCGAATCATATCGAGATCATGTTCGATAACAACGACGGTAGCTCCCGCTTCGACAAGGGTTTGAAAGACTGTAAGCAGAGACTGCACGTCGAGCGGATGCAGTCCAATTGTCGGTTCGTCGAAAACAAAGAGCGAATCGTCTTGTCCTTTTCCCATCTCGCTCGCCAATTTGAGTCGTTGCGCTTCTCCTCCGGAAAGTTTCGGCGTTTCTTCCCCAAGGGTAAGATATCCAAGTCCAAGTTTTTTCAAGACGGCAAGGCGTTGAGAGACCAGTTTCAGATCGGCGCAGGCCTCCAACGCGGTATTGACGTCCATATCCATTAACTCAGGCAGGGAGTACGTTTGTCCATTTTTATTTGTTCTTTTAATTTTATCGGCGTCTTTTGAATACCTGGATCCGCGGCACTCGGGGCAAGGGACGTCGACGTCGGGCAAGAATTGAACGTCGAGACTAACGACGCCCGTTCCGTCGCATGTAGAGCAACGAAGCGCGCCGGTATTGTACGAGAAGTCGCCCGACTTGTATCCGCGCTGTTTGGAGTCGGGAATTTTCGCGAAAATTTTACGCAGTTCGTCGTGAACGTTCGCGTAAGTGGCGACCGTCGAACGAACGTTGAGCCCGATCGGGGTCGCGTCAATCAGTTTAACGTTTACGATACCGTCAGGTTCGACGTCTAAGACATGTTCAGGTAGTTTTTTACCGGCAATCGCGCATTCCAGGCCGGGAACGAGACTCTCCAAAACCATGGTCGTTTTTCCAGATCCTGAGACTCCGGTCACAACGGTAAGACGTCCTTTGGGAAACGCGACTTCAAGCGGTTTAACCGAGTGAATAGGACCGGTCGAAAGTTTAATAGCCCCCAAAGCGAACAAATCATTCTTATCGACGCGTTTACGCGAACATACGTCGACTTTTCCAGCGAGGAATGGTCCGATTTTTGAAAGAGGATTCGCTTCTATCTGCGGGACGGAACCTTGGGCGAGCACGCGACCGCCATTTACCCCCGACTCCGGTCCCATTTCAATAATCCAGTCAGCTTTCCCCAATATTTGCACGTCATGATCAACGAGTACAACAGAGTTTCCATCGTCGACAAGATCTTGCATAACGCCAGTTAGTCCGACAATATTCGCGGGATGTAAGCCAATAGACGGTTCGTCCAAGACGTATAGAACGCCGGTCGTACGATTGCGAACGGCGCGCGCCAATTGCATTCGTTGCCGTTCTCCGGTGGAAAGGGTAGACGCGGCGCGATCGAGCGTTAAGTACCCAAGTCCCAGGTCGATAAGACGTTTAGCGACGTCTAAAAACGACTCGCAAATAGATTCCGCCATTGGACGCATTTCTTCCGAAAGTTTGGAAGGCGTGTCGGCAACCCATGCGACGAGCTCGGACAAAGTCACAGCGCACGCCTTGTCTAAGGAGATTCCGCGCAGGAGCGGAGCGCGCGCCGCCTCGGAAAGCCGCGAACCTCCGCAGTCGGGACAAACGTCCTGTTTCAAAAATTTTTCAACGCGCTTCATTCCCTTTTCGTCTTTTACTTTAGCAAGCGCGTTAAGCACAGTGTAGGTCGCGCTGTAATAGGTAAAATCGAGTTCGCCCGCTTCGTTTGTGTTCTTACTTTTGTAGAAGATATGCTTTTTTTCAGCCGGACCGTTATAGACAATTTCCTTTTCTTCGTCGGTCAATTCTCGGAACGGCACGTTTGTGCGCACGCCCATAGCGCGGCAGACGTCGGTCATAAGCGACCACATCAGCGAATTCCACGGCGCGACGGCGCCCTGATCGATCGAGAGCGATTCGTCGGGAACAAGGGTCGAACGGTCGACGGTTCGAATAGCCCCCGTTCCGTCGCAAGTTCGGCACGCGCCTTGACTATTAAACGCGAGTTCTTCGGCGCACGGTCCATAAAAAGCAACGCCGCAGACGGGGCAAACAAGTTCGCGTTCCGCGGCAACCGCGAGAGAAGGCTGCAAGTAATGTCCATTTGGACAACGATGACACGCGAGCCGGGAAAAAGCGAGTCGCAAACTATTGAGTAGTTCCGTACCGGTGCCAAAAGTACTTCGAATACCGGGAATACCCGGTCGTTGCCGCAAAGCGAGCGCGGCTGGGACGTAGAGGACTTCGTCGACTAACGCTTTTGGAGCCTGCGCCATTCGTCTACGCGTATATGTGGAAAGAGCTTCCAAATACCTGCGCGACCCTTCGGCATAGAGAACGCCAAGCGCTAAAGACGACTTACCGGAACCAGAGACGCCGGCAATTCCGACGATCTTATTGAGCGGAACGTCGACGTCGACTTTTTTCAAGTTATGAACGCGCGCGCCGCGTATCTTTATTTTATCAACCGCGTTAGACGACATTTTCTTTTCTCAGGTTTTAATTATTTTTCATAATGAACGCGAACGGCAAAGGGCGTCTGAACGTCGTTGAGTTCGTTACCGTCCCAAACGTGGCAGACGTACACCTTCGCGGTTCCCAAGACGACGAAATACAGCGTCCGAACGTTTTCAGGGACGTCGAAATTCACGCTTGACTCGCTATCGGCACAAGCGGGACTATAAACGCGCGTTCCGTCGTCAAGCAGCGCGACGAAACCGTATCGCCATCCAATAGTTCCATCGTATTCGTTATAAGCGCTCGTCGTCTTTTTTTCCTGTTCGTCGATCAGATATTCCCCCGGATCTTCCTCCGCAAGTGGGTCGCCCGGTCGCATACCTTTAAAATCGACGCAAACCTTTTGTCCAGCCTCTGGTTCCAACTTAATAGCGGCAAACCCGTTAACCTCGGGACACGATCCGTAAGCGATTTGTCGATAACCGTCCGACATTTCATAGAGAGTGGAATCGTACCGTCCTTGTTGCGGCTCGGAATATTGCCGACATGCGTCAAAGTCGAAAGTAACAACTTTGGAGGCGTATTCGTACATATCATCATAAAAAGCGTCAAGGTCGTTATTTAGATACAGACGCATATAGGTCGACATAGCGTCTTCAGGAAATCGACTTTCATTCCAAATCCGAGATAAGACGTCGATCCCTCTCTTTTCCGCAAAGTAATAAAGCGGCCAATAATTTTGGTAACGAGTCAATTCGTTTTCGAATGCGCGTCGGTAATTCGCGAACCAAACGTCCATTTCGAACCAAACAAACATTTCTTCCGGATAATCTTGCCACGCCTGCCATTGCGCGCAAATCTCCCAGAAAGCGTTTCCTCGTCCTTCCGGATACGCGTATCGAAACCCCGCCTCGCCGAACTTAGCGGCGTTCACGGCAATCAGTTGGCATGAGACAAGATATTGGAAAGCGTGTCCAATTTCGTGCGCGATCGTCGAACCGACGGGCCGACAAGTCGCGGGGCTAATCCAGAGCGCCCCTATCTGCTCGTCGAATCCGGCGCCGGTCGCCAGCCAGTCTTCCTGGTACATAAGATAGATTTGTATCTTGTAACCGTTAGGCAATTTATCAATCATATGCAAGTTTTCGACGTTCGTTTTGTAGAATCTTTCCGCCTTTTCGAGCATATCGTCGCTATCGACGCGAAGATTTTCGGGAACAGTCTCCGCGTTCGTATCTTTTCCAAACCCCGGTTCCCAGAACAAATAGAAGTGTTCGCTCTCTTTTGAACGCGCCCACGAAAACCGAGCGTTAGGATCATTGTAGTCGACGTCGGCGTAAGCTGTCGGATGGAAAAACGCCGGTTTGCTTTGATCGGAGTCTTCCGCCAATACGCAACAACGCCCACAGGACGCGACGATAACTAGAACGGCGGCGAACATACCAATAGCGGAACGCGTCGAAAGTCGGAACGCGTCGAAGGAGGAGCAAGTTCTCATATTTTCCTTAATGTAACGACTATAAGCACATAACAAACGTACCAATTGTAATAAGCAAACTTCCAATCGCGGTCTTTATCGTGAAATCTTCATGTAAGAACACAAACGCGAGAACAAAGGTAATAACGACGCTAAATTTATCGACTGCCGTCACTTTTGAAACGGCGCCAAACTGTAACGCTCGGTAATAACATAGCCAGGAAGCGCCGGTCGCCAATCCCGACAAAATGAGGAAAATCCAACTTTTTCTCCCAATTTCACCAATACCATCCTGAGCTCGCGTTAGAAAGACCATCCCCCACGCCATAAGAACGACGACGATCGTACGCACCGCCGTCGCTAAGTTGGAATTGACGCCTTCAATACCCAATTTCGCCAGAATGGAAGTGAGGGCCGCGAAAATCGCGGAAAGAATCGCAAAGAAAAACCACATAACGCGCCAACTTTTTTATCCTTTTCAACGTCTTAACGCCGACTTACCAAAGAATCGGAACTACAACGAGTGAAAACTCGGCTTCATTTTATCAAAAGTACAAAACTCGTTAAAGCCCAGGCGTTTCAATTCCTCGCGTATTTCGACGATTCTGGAGCCCAAATGTTCTTTTTTATGACAATCGCTTCCGATCGTGAGAATCTTTCCTCCCAAATCTTTGTACAGACGTAAAATATCGCGCGACGGAGTCAGGTCGCGGAGTCCATAACGAAACGACGACGTATTAATCTCGATTCCCTTTCCATCGGCGATAACCATTTTAAGTATTTCAGCCACGAAAGGTTCGATTTTTTTGAACGGACAGGTTCCCAACTTATCGTAACGAACGATAAGATCCAAATGTCCCAATACGCTATAGGACTTATAGTTCTTGATAACGTCAAACATCTCCTTATAGTATCGTTCGTTGTATTCCTGTTGAGTTCGGTTTTCCTGAAAACGTTGATTCCAGAATTCTTTATCTTCAACTTGATGAATCGAAAGAATGATAAAGTCGAACGGGTATTTTGCAAATAGCGTTTGAAATTGTGGAATGGTATGAACCTGGACGCCAAATTCCAGTCCGAATTTTAGTTGTATTTTGCCCCAATACCGTTCGCGCAAGAACTGAAATTTTTCAAAATATCTGGGATAGTCGACGTTAGCTAAATACATGAGCTCCAACTCGCCGCCCGTTCCTTTGCGACGTTCGATTCCACGCGGATCGTCCCAGTCGCGTTTTATACCGTAGTCAACGTGATCGGTAAAACAGAGTTCATTTATCCCAAGCGCGGTAGCGTCTTGGACGACTTGTTCCATCTCGTAATTAGAATCGTCGCTAAATTCAGTGTGCACGTGATAATCAACCAACATTTTTCCCTCCTAAGACGCCAATGAAATAATCTTGCTCGCTTCCCTCTGATTAATTCAGTAAGACCAAAACGGACCCTCCAATCATAATACAAGATCCGACAAGTTTTTTTGCAATACCCTGTTCGTGAAAAAATTGTCGACCGAGTAAGACTCCTACAAGCGTAGAAAGTTGAAAGAGCGCGAGCGCGCATCCAACGGAGAGTCTTGCCAAGGCGTAACTTGTCGTCCATTGCATAACGCCGACGCAGAGAACGATAGCGAGCGTCTTTCCAATTCTTTTTGGCGATTTCATCAACGCCAATTCATGACGACTTTTGACGCGAAACAGCGGAAGCGCAAGCGCGGAAAAGAGCGCTCCTTGCGCCGCCCAGATATAGAAGGCGGTCGAGGCGTCGGAAGCAAGCGCGACTTTTTTAATAAAGACGGCTTCAATCGCGGCAAGTACAGTCGCCATAACGCGGAGTCTAATGGAACGGTTCGAACAAAGCAACCGAAAAGAAAACCGTTCCGGCGCGGCGTCAAGTACGAAGTAACTTCCAACAAGTATCAGAGCGACGCCGCCAAACGCCGCAAGACTCGGCAACTCTCTGAGGACGACAAAGGCAACGATAAGCCCGATAATCGATTTCCAGGCGTTTATCGGACCAAGAACGGAAAGTTCGCCACTTTGCAACGCCGCAACGAGACACGCGTTTCCGGAAGCGCAAAATATTCCCATTAACAGACTGTTGACCCAAAATTCGCGCGGCAAATTTCCCCACTGAATCGCGACGGCCGGCCATAAACAAAACGTCGATAGGAGCGCAAACGTAGAGAAGTTGACCCAAAGAGGGTGCGCGTTATCGTTTGTCAAACTTTTTTGGAAGGCGTTGCCGATAGGATTTGACAAAATTCGAAACGTTACGGCTAGTATAGTTGCAAACATCTCTCTACTCTCGATTGGCTCTACAGCGCTCGAACTTGGCGCGCTCGCCGACACTCCGCTTTAGCGCGTTTTACGGGCGTTTTTTCCTTTTACAACATCTTTGAACTCCCAAAGCTTTCAAACCAGCCTTTCCACGACCTCGTAAGCGGTAAGCGCGTTGAATCTGTTCAATGTCGAACCTAACAACAAATACTAACGCCTATCGTTAAGTTTAATTTTAAGTTTAAATTCAATCTGTATACCGTTAATCTTTCTCGTTTTACTGTTTTAAAGACTCATTAAAAAACATTTTTTTGGCGCCCACAAAAACGATATGGAAAAGGCTAGAGTTTTTTGACTTTTCTCGTCACTGGATCGCCAGTCTTAAAAATTTCCAATACTTTTGTTACTTTAGCGAAGTCCTGGTCAGCTTCCTTCATTTACCGGAACACAAACGTTATTAAAAATTTAAACCATTCCAACGTTTTCTTTAAATCCGTTTATCAATGGTCTAACGCCCTCCGTCGCCAATTCTTACGTCCATTTTCCGTAGTTATTGAAATTGCTTCGCGTCGAAAAGCCAACTTTAAAGGAAAGTTTATTAAAAGTCCTTTCCGACAGACGTTACAACGTGAGACCTGTCGTGAAAGACTCCGTCTTCATCGTTGAGTTGAGTAGGATTAACATGAATCATAATATGCTTAACGCTTGGGAAATTTGCTTCAACGGCGTTATGAGCCTCATGCGCAATCCGGTGAGCGACAAAAAGCGTTTTATTTCCGTCGACTGAGATTTCCGCCTCGACAAAAACGCGATTTCCAAATTTCCGCGTTCTGAGTATATTTATCCTGTCGACGCCTCGATTAGCGCGAATCGTTTCCGCGATTTTCTTTTCAAACTCGTCGTCGCACGCTTCGTCAACCATCTGTCGAGAAGAACGTCTCAGGACGTCAAAGGCAATTTTTAAGATGAAGAGACAAATAACGACGGAGGCAATCGGATCCAGGACGGGGCAACCGAGAATTGCGCCGGCGACGCCAATAAGCGAACCGATCGAGGAAAACGCGTCGGAACGGTGGTGCCAGGCGTCGGCCATAAAAGCGGACGAGTTTAAAATAAGCGCGTAATGCCGCGTATACCAGAACATCGCCTCTTTAACGACAATCGAGACGACGGCGGCGACAAGGGGCGCCAACGTAGGAATCGGGAGCGAATCGTAATTTCCGGCGCAAATACTTCTCAAACCGACATACCCGATCGAGCAACCGGCGCCCAACAGAATCAAACCGAGAACGAGAGTGGCTATGTTTTCAACTTGTTCGTGTCCATACGGATGGTCGCGATCCGGCGGAGTCTCGGACGTTCTGACTCCGAGATACGCGACGAATGTCGCAAGAACGTCGGATAACGAATGAACCGCGTCTGAAATCATCGCCCCAGAATGGCCCAAGACTCCGGCAAGCAATTTAAACGCGACAAGCAAAAGATTACCGACGATTCCGACAATCGACAAACGATTGACTATTTGTTTTTCTGTCATTGCGGTCATTTTATAAGTCCGTAAGGCAGTGTGAATTCGAAACGTCCTCTTCGCAACGCGAAGCGCGCGGATCGGATCTACACATATACGCAAAGCCGCGGCACGTACAGAAGATCGTAACCGCGGCTTTCACATTATTATATCGAGAATCGAGGATGCGTCTATTGACGGCGACCGAACGAAGTCAAACGTATCGTCCTTTAAACGTTTACTCTGCTCCGTCGATCATGGCAACAATCTCCTTTTTCGGACGATACCCCACCATTTTTGCGACAAGCTTTCCGTCTTTGAAAAACGCCAGCATCGGAATACTGGAAACCTGGAACCTGCGCGCTAATTCAGGTTGTTCGTCAACATTGACTTTACCGACTTTAAGAGCGTCCGGACGTTCCTCCGCGATTTCATGAATAATCGGGGCCAACATTCTGCACGGTCCGCACCAATCGGCGTAGAAGTCTACGAGCGTCGGTTTATCCGAACGAATTACTTCGTTTTCAAAGTTCTCAACGGTAACTTTCAATTCAGTCATGTGAAAAACTCCCATCGTTCGTTATTTATACGTTGCGATACTCTAATCTTTCAACGATTTATAATAGAGCATACAATGACAGAATCCTTCGAAATCAGGATCTTTAATTTGCTCTTTAAATTCTTGACACATACATTTTGTCGTCTCTAAACGTTCCATACGACACGGACAATAACCGCCGGTACGTTTCAAGCCCTCGCGAACGACGTTGACAACCTCCTGGTCCGGATTGAGCGTAATTTTCATAAGCGAAGTCTCTCTTTTCTTGACGATAAACACACTTTTAAGCGGCGCAACAACGCCTCCCTCTTAAAAACGGCGATAAACACAACCGTTATCCTAACGTTGCATTTACCGCGCCATTTCAAAGAAAATTCAACCCATCGGTCAGAATAAATCAGGAGCGACCATGACGACCGCAACCGCATCCATGCCCATGTCCTCCGCATGTATGTTCGCCTTGGGAATCTTCACGCCGACAACCTCCATGCTCGTTTCCTTCATGAGAACCGCAGTTGCAACGCGCGTTAGGATCGTACGCAAGATTGCCTTCCGCAAGCGCGGCGGCGGCTTCATCCGCGTCTCCGACAACGCCCCCGTAATATTGAATACCAGCTTCCTTAAGAGCGGTCTTAGCGCAACCGCCCAGCCCGCCGCAGATCACTGTATCGACGCCGCGCCGCATTAGAAAATCCGCAAGAGCGCCATGTCCAACGCCGTCGGTATTGACCACTTCCGACCCGACGATCTTACCGTCGGCGACGTCATAAATTTTAAATTGCTCGGTATGACCAAAACGTTGAAAAACCTGACCGTTCTCATAAGTAACAGCAATTTTCATCTTAGATTCTCCTTTACGTTCACTTTTACAATTATGGCAATTTTGCGGCGCCGTTGGACAACAGCGTCCGCAAGCGCCGCATTCTTTTCCGCCGCAAATACGGTAATTCCCTCCGCTAACAATCAATTTTTTTCCGTAGACGAGACAAGCCGCAATTTTGCCTCTCGCATTTTCATAGATTTCCTGCGCGGTAGAGCGCGATATATCCATTTGTTCGGCGCACTGTTCGTGCGTTCGTCGTTCCAGATCAACCAGTCGCACGACTTCATATTCGTCAAGCGTTAGGAAAATTGGATCCTCACGACAACTTCCCACTGGAACGAATGCGTCGACTCGCGGCGCTCTACAAACCCTTCGACTTCGTTGCGGTCTTGACAAAACAGTCCCTCCCTTGTTTCATTTTCGGTATATACCGATTATAATCTTCATTTATGAAAAAGCAATAGATAAATTAACGTAAAGGAAACCAGGCGACTTCAAGCCTGGCGTCAACATTAGAAAGAGTGGAAAGAACCAAGTTGACTATGTTAAGAGAATGTTTTACGCGCTATTACCGTTCTATTGAATCTTCAAATAGGTTCCGCGATCAATAAAATCGATAAAACCTTTGTCGCGAAGTCTCTGTAATTGCTGACGAATTTTAGGACGAATGTTTTGATTTTGCGGATGTTTTACGGCAAGATAACCTTCAAATTCGTATATGTCGGCCAGAGTAAAAACTTGCCTGGGTATCGCGTTTATACAGCGCAAGATATCGAGCGTCCAGCCTTGCGACGCGACGTTATTTTCACACAAAAAAGCCGTTCTTTTTACTTGCTCGATAACCGACTTTTTGTCAAGCGGAACGCTATTTTGAACGATCCGTATTTTTCCCTGTATAGGGATTTCGTCAAAAAAGATTTCCCCGAGATCCCAAGGAGTCTTTTTTTCAACAAAGTCCGGAACAAAAAAGTACTTTGGAATATACCACAAGTTTTCTACGTACAATCCGTTTTCATTGTAGTTTAAAATAAAGAAATCCGGATTATCGTCGTCAGTTTGTAGCAACGTCTCATAGGAATCGAAAACAATCATATGGTCAAGGACGCCGCTCTTACTTTTCAGCTTTGATTTATTTTTACACTCGGAACAGTAGAAATTAGAAGCGTTATCATTAGTTCCGCGGAAAATCTCCGGACGTCCGCAACGAGGACAATAGAGATTATTCATAGCCCATTGTTCAATGAGACTACTTGTGGTCGACGCCTTATCTTCGCGCCTATCCGCCAAACGACTATTGAAATGAACCTGCATTTTCTACCTAAAAAGTTACAATATGTTACCGTGAAATCTTCCAACTGGCTCAATAAAGTTACGGGACTGAAAATAGCGCGTTACGCGTCGACTTGGGGTCGTTCGTAAAAAATCCGCCTCCGTCGTATTTCCCTTCTCTCCGCTTACTTTTTAGCCCGCGAACTTTTGAACGTTCTTTATTTTGAAACATTTCTCTTTTAGTACGGTATTATACTCCAACGTTTTTACTTTAGCGAGTTCGAGAAGCGCGGACGAATCGTATATTTAATTGACTTTTTGAACGATTTCTACGACAACGCCCGATAAATTAGAGACAAAACAGTTCCCTGGTCGGTAGAATTAGTACTTGACATTATTGTTGTCTTGCGTTACGGTTACTCTTTACATGGAGACTTAGAAAGGAGCGCATGATTATGAAAGTTTTGCTGGTAAACGGAAGTCCTAACAAGGAAGGTTGCACGTACGTTGCGTTAAGCGAAGTCGCCAAAACGTTGAATAGCGAAGGAATAGAAACGGAGATTTTCCACATTGGTCAGAAACCGATCGCAGGCTGTCTTGGCTGTGGCAAATGCGGGACGCTTGGACGTTGCGTATTTAACGACGCGGTAAACGAATGTCTTGAAAAGCTCGATCAATTTGACGGGTTCGTGTTTGGTTCTCCGGTCTACTACGCGTCCGCCAACGGCGCGCTCAGCGCTTTTATGGATCGACTTTTCATAGCCGAAAGTCGGACTGGAAAGAACGCGTTTTACTTGAAGCCCGCCGCGGCGGTAGTTTCCGCAAGGCGCGGGGGAACGACGACCGCGCTCGACCAGCTCAATAAGTATTTCACAATATCGCAGATGCCGGTAGTCTCGTCGCAATATTGGAATATGGTGCACGGCAATACGCCGGACGAAGTTCGTCAGGACGCCGAAGGCTTGCAAACGATGCGCACCCTTGCGCGAAATATGGCGTATCTACTCAAGTGTAAGGAAGCGGGCGCTAAAATGGGGGTCGCGACTCCTGAACGCGAAAAAGTAGTTAGGACTAACTTTATTCGCTAGACGTTGGACAGTCGACGGATTATCGACAAATTTGAAAACAATGAATAACGACGGTCGACCTTTACCAAGCTAGCGTCAACCGTCGTTTTATTCTATCTATCGACTAATAAAACCATCTAAGAGAGTTATTTCCACATTCTTTCCTCGCTTACACCTCGTCTTTTTCTTGGGGAATTTCATTATCCTCGTTCTCAAATAATTTCGAATATCCGTTTTTTGCAATTAGCAGAATGGTTCTCTAATCATTCTGTTTCAATTCATCAAACATCTCCTTGACGGTAGGCGCGTTTTTGACGAGCTTTTTTATGCTAAGAGAATCTGCTTTATTATTCGCAAGCCAAAGATTATTACCTGACGACGTAAGCTCATCTTTTATTTTCTGCAAAATCTTTATCGTTTTATCGATATCTTCAATTGCTTCAGAAAAATTACGTCTAGCTAAATCGAAATTACTGGCAACCACCTGTTTAAACGTATTCAGATTATCTTCAAAATTTTGAATATCAATTTGTTGGTTACGAACAATTGCGAGTTCCTGCCTATACTGAAGGGATTGTAACGCGGCATTACGTAACAGAGATATTATAGGAATAAAAAACTGGGGACGAACAACATACATCTTTGGATACCGATAGGATACATCCACAATACCGGCGTTGTAAAATTCACTTTTATTCTCAAGTAAAGAAACGAGAATCGCATATTCACATTTTTTTCGTTACGATCCTTCCAATTCCTTGAAAAAGTCTTCATTTTTATGTTTTGTCGCAGTTTTATCAGCCTCATTTTTCATTTCAAACATAATGGAAATAAATTCTGTTCCATCGACAGATTCACGAAAAGTAAAATTCCCTTTACTACTAGAACTAACGTCATTGTCTTTTTCAAAGAAAACGGTTGGAAACGCAGTTGTACGAATAGAATTGAATTGAGCTAGGCAATGTTGTTCCAAACTTTCGCCAATCATTTTTGTAGACAACCGAGCCTTAAGATCCTTATAATAACCAAGTTCTTTTTGAAGTCTCGTTTTCTCTATCTACTGTCCATTTACAGCTTTAGCGACGGCAAGTTCTTCGGCAGTTTTACAGGCGTTCAAATCTGCTTGCAGTTTTATGAGCTTTTGTTTTAAATCAATAAGTTCGTCATCTTTTTGATTAAGAACATCAGTCTGTTCCTCTTTTTTTTGTCAAACACTCTATTTATCTTTTCGATTGCCTTGGATACCGCAAGCTCTTTTTCTGTACTATTAGCCTCAATTTTTACTTCTAATTCCTTGATCCGACTTTCCTTCTTTTGAATCTCCGTATTCTTCTGTCCAATATTATCCTCGAACTCTTTTTTCTCGAGTAAGAGTTTCAGTTCAAGATTTTTTCATGTCGTTCACTTAACTCTTTTGTACGATTTTCAAGTTCCTGAGTAACTCTTTATCACGTACCTGTCGCGCAATTTGATTATACTCAGTTTCATCAACTTGAAAAACTTCTCCACATTTAGGACACTTTGTTTTCTACATATAAGCTTCACTCTTATTAGTAGTTTGTCTAATCTTAACTTAACCTTTTAAAAATTGTCGGGGCTCCGACACATACCTCTATTACTCAAATGCAAAAAGAACATTTTTTTCACGCACTTTATCAATTTTGATTACAGAACCTTCATTAAAGGTATAACCTAATCATAAATAAGAACAATATTCGATCACGCATTTTATTTCATTGTCTTCCCTCAATGCAAAAGTTTTCCGAAGAACCACAACGTTCGCACGTATTCAAAGCATCACGTATTTTTTGAACAGCATATGGTTTAGCGTACTTAAGATAGGCATCGTTCACAAAAATAGTGTTAGGTTCAGTTGGTTCTTTCCACATTGCCGGATAGACAACAATTTTTGTCGAACTTTTTTCATTGTCTACAAAGATTTCGTGATTATCAGTATTTGTAAGCGTATAACCATATAACTTGAGAATGTTTGTCAAAGGCTCATCATTATAAATTGTATTTCCGGCTCAATGGGAGCGACAATTTCACGCTTTATCCCCCATTGAAGAAGTTGAAGGGCAAAATTACGATCTAACGTACCATGTACGAACCGATTCTGATAGTGTTTCAAACATTTAAAACATGCGGAGTCACAATTGCAAGAACTCAATAGAATTTCTATATCCGACAAGATCTCTTTAATTGACTCCGCCACTCTGGCGGCATAACCAGCGCCACTCGAAAGACTATCATAAAGATAGATATCGACATAGTAAATTTCACCACATTTTCTAAGTCGATATCCAGTAACAAGCTCCGTAAAATCGACGTCAAGCTTATTACTAGCGGTTAATCTCAACGCTTCCGCCAAGGATTGCGCCGCGCGTTCAATCCATAGATTATAATGATTCCCCCCATCTTTTTCTGGATTATGATTCCAGCCGTTAATAAAATTATCATCTATTGGAAATATTAGAGCCAACATATCGGTTATAAAATCATAACCTAGAAAAACATTAAACGAATTAGGATGGTTACATCTATACTTCGACTTATAAGGCGTTTTGACGTCTTTCAGAACAGAAACATCGTTACCAGGCATTGCCGCGCCACAATCCCTACAGACCATAACCCCTGTCATTCCGTCCCTTATTTAACATAATAATTCGTTGATTTGTTCTAGAAGCAATCCATATATTCTTACACCCCGGTACAAGTTTCATATCTTCAGCGTCTGGTAAGGTTGAATACAAAGGTTGTTGCGCCATTGTATATTCTGCCGAAATCTGGACCTCTGGGATTGATTCAGCATTTTTCGGAGCAAACCCCCAAGGGCGTAACATTTCTCGGAAATCTTGAATATTATGATCTTTATCACCATTCGACAGGTCAGTTCCACAAAAAGGGCAACACTCTATTTTATCGTTATTTATGACAAGATCAAACCATCCGCATACTGTACAAGAAATAAGTTGCTTTACATAATTATGGTCTTCAGTATAAGGGCGCGCCGGTGTTCTAGCATATTCGTATCGACATTCACTTCTAGGATAATAAAAACCTCCTATTTGATAAGTTTGCTTATCAACAACAATCTCTCTACCTGGTGCATATTCACTAATAGCCACGTCAAGTCCACGGCTTACCTCATAGATAATATTTCTATTTTCATCCGAAATATACGTACTTACGACATTTTTAGGAAAAGAATACGTTGGAATGACGCCTTCTTCATAGAGGACGTCCAAGAGAACCTTTTTATTACGCCTTTGCGACGCATTTTCCTTTCCTATATTATTGCCACAGGAAGTCGCAAGCGCCACTTTTGAGCCTTCTTCTCTACCAAAAAGCTCAGGATGAACCTTTCGTTTTTCTTCGAGCATATCAAACTTTTCTTTGAGTTCCTCCTTAAACGTCACATAACTGAAAGTAGAATCAGAAGGTAAGAGACGTTCGACTTTACGTATTTCATAGGAATCGAGAAAAATTTTAAAATCCACAAGATAATCGTCAAGAAAATCAGTAGCAGGAACGCTATCAAGGAACATATTATTTTTTGCAAGAAATTCCTGTAAGATCACCATAGCTAAATGGCGTTGTAACAATCTTTCACTTCGTATATCAATCCACGGTCTGCGAGGATCGCCGCGAAACATAGGAATAGGATTCTTAAAAAACAGAGCGTCATGAGGACCGTCTTCACAAAATGTCACGATTGTGGATAGACTAGTTCCACGACGACCGGCGCGTTGTTGATAGTTTTCACGCATAGGAGGAATATTTCGAAGCCCAATGGCCACCAGCGAACCAATGTCGATACCAACCTCCATAGTAGTTGTACTACTTAAAATATCAACCGGAGACTCACCATTTTGAATCAAGTCTTGAAAGCGTAACTCGTACTCTTCAGTCTTACTCCAAAGGGAGTCGCGCTGATCTTTATACGAAAGTTGAGCGGTATGTTCCTCTGTGTCAATTACGCGAATTGGTTCTCCACGGATAGCGTCGTCGACAGGTTTTCTCCAAAAGTTGAGAGCTTCATATTCTTTATCTCCCATCTTATGAATATTGCGAGAACCACAATTGGGACACATTTCCTTTAGAGTAAATGGAGTCAGTTCTGAACATTGTTCACACTTAAACCATTTATGTGAAACGTCAAATCGTGGTTTTATTCTAGAGAGATCGATATATAACTTACCATTATTCTTTCCCTCATTCCACTTCCCTGAATCAAGAAACGTTCCTAAGACTCTCTTCCAACACCTTTCGACACAATTCTCACCTTTACCTTTCCATCCCATAATGTCGCGAATAACTTTGGTAAACTTCCAATCTTTTGAAAGTCCGTAACCGTTATAAATTGGTCTAAATGACAATCGAACCGAATCGGCTATCGTATGTCCAATAGCAGCTCCTTCGTCACAAATCGACAAAATCCAAGCATTAAAAAAATCAACAAATTCTTCATTCGTAACAGATATTTGCTCATCGTCAAGACTAAAAACAGCCTCATTAAGGGCGTCATCCGTTGGTTCGAGCCAACTCGTTGCAGAATCATACAAAGTATTATAACCACCAGCAAAAAAACGAAGAAGATACTCCTTCATTTGTACAGGCGCATTATCAAACGTATATCGCGGAGTGTATTTTATATTTCGATTTTTAAACTGTTTATAGCGATGTAAGGCGTCATAACTATTCTCTGAAAGCTCAACGCGATCCTTGTCATGAAATATCAGCACATTACGATTACCGACTGCAAGACAAAAATAATCATACAGAGAATTCAGCGATTGGTTAGAATTCTGTTCTTCCATCATTTTGAGCGCAATTGCAAACAATTGCCGGGCGGCGGTAAAATCCGAGGCGTTGGACATATCCCTTGCCAAATTTGCTGCTCTCTGACGGCTGTCAGAAAACAACAGGACTTTTCGTCCCTCGTTTGGCATATTCTCCTTTCCACGCGCAGCTGGTTGAAGTTGGAATTACGCTTTTATTAAATTGTAGAAAGATAGATTTCCTCGAGTACTAAATGAAGTAAGTTGCGACGTTGAAAGCTGACGTCTACAATGCGGACATGTTGGAAAGGTAATGACGTCAGGTCTTCCTTTTGCACAAAAGCTACAGTAATACAACTTTCTAATAGATGAATTACCTGCTAAGGAATCGTCAGTAAAATTGACAAAACCGTTTTTTATATCAAGATAACATGGTTTTATCGGATTTTCACCTTGTTTGGTAGGTAATTCGTAATCGTCAGTCGGGATAAACAAATGAATCTCTTTCATTTGCTGTCCCAACAACAGGCCCGAATGGCGCCAAATATACACATTTTCGTGAAGCGTTTCAACATCGCCAAGAAAATATCCTTTAAAGAAAAGCGCGCCACAACGTCTATCATTATAAAGTTCGTATACAACGCTACCACAATGCGGACATGTCAGATTACTATCAGATAAAAAGAGCTCGCCTAAAGTAAGTCCTCTTTCTGAATGGGCACGGCAACAATTTACGTTAGTACACGCATAAATACCCGAAAGCCCTTTAAAAAGCATATGCATACGCGCTGGAAAAAGAACTGACCCTTTGGAATTTTTGGCTAACGGCGCAATTGCAAGAAGAACACTGACAGCTTTAAGAGCGTTCTCTTTTCCATCTTTAGTTTGACAGAGAACGGGGAAAATACGCGACGACAATTCATCTAAGGATACCGCGTTACCACGACAAGATTTAATAAGTTCGTTGAACGGACGATAAGAGGCAATGTTATCATACATCCAGCAGTACATCTGTTCTAAAGTGTTGACGCTACGATCAAATCCATCTATTTTATTCCAAAATGTCAAAAGCGCGGAAAGTTTTAATTCATCATTGTCTTCAAAATTACCAGGATCTGAATTTAAGAGGAGTTCGACGGGAATATCGTATTTAAACGGAACTACGTTTTCTTTTTCTCCAGTGAGATAACAAAATTTGCTCGTAACATCAGAAGCTGTAAGTTCGTTTGCAAACTTCATCATAGAATCTACGTCTTGCTGATTACCATTTGGCATACTCGCGGTTGTGAGGATAAACTGTATGCGATCCCGGGCAACGCCAAGCTTATAAAAAAGTCTGCGAATTAACAACGCAACTTCCCCTCCTGATGAACCGCGATACATATGCGCTTCATCGATCACAAAAAGGAGCTTATTTTCACGATTCGACGCAAGCCATTCGCGAGTACCGTTCCAAATTTTTTGTTCTTGGGAACGTAACAGCATGTATTCCAACATCGAATAGTTGGTAATGAGAATATCAGGACAGAACTGTTGCATCTCAAAACGTGTAATTAGTTCAGCATCTTCGTCGTTGGTAACATGCCGTCCTTCGTGAAGTTTCTGTAAAAACAGATCCATATCAACCTTAGCAGGTATTTTTCCTTCTTTGAGAAGACGTTTAAAGTATTCCTCGCCAGATTCGTTTTGCGGGAAAGCTATTTTTTTCAATGTTTTTTCAAGCTTCCGATCCTGTTCGAGAGAGGGTTGAGTTCCGGGATATGGAGTTCGCCCAGTATACATACCGAATTGCGGACAACGGACATTGTCTCCGCAAATGTTTCTAAAAATTTTGATAAACTTTCCCTCAGAATCTCCAATCATTCGTCTCAGTCTACCGACCTGATCTGAAACCAAAGCATTCATAGGATACATAATAATCGAACGAACGCCTCTCATCGCCCATGAAACTTTGCTGTTTCGCGCTTCCGACGCAATTTTAGCAAGGAGCGGCCACATGAAGCACTCTGTTTTACCGGATCCAGTTCCTGTTGAAACGAACAAATTCTTTCCACTAATCGAGGTCTCTAAAGCTGTTATCTGGTGTGAAAATGGAGACGAGAACACGCCAATTCCTGCCGTAGCTAACTGAATGAAATAGTCTTTCATCCACTGTTCAACGGCGGCCTTCTCAAGGCCATTTGGCACAGTCGCATATGCGGGAGACGACTCAATAAAAGGTTTTTGGTAGAGAATTCCTTCGTCGTCCAAGCGACTACTTAAAGTTGAAAGTAGGAGTGGAGATTTTCCCAAATATTGAGTTTTTATATAGTCTTCCAGTTCCGTCCGCAACTGTTTATGAACAAAAATCGCTCCGTTTGACATTAAATAGCCCCTTCCTTAAATTCGTATCCTTCGCCAGACAGAATTTTTATAACGACGGTAAAGATTTCGGTTGAAATTTTTCGATTAAAATCGCACGGGAATGAAACGCGTCCCTCAGGCCAGCTGTAAAGTTTCAGGAACACAAGTTCTTGTGGCGGAAGTAAATATTTCATATGAAGACGGACAATTGCACCATCCTCCCAATACGTTATTGGCGGTAATGTTCCATGGTTTGCGAGACAAGCACATGCAAGCAATCTATGATTTCCAGATTCAACCTGCCACGGCTGGAGTGGACAGACTTCCAACTTTGTATCTAAATAGCGATAGAGGTAGTATAACCACGAACCTTTCATCCCTGTCCGAAGAATCGAAGTAGAACCGGTTGTATCAGGTCTATCACCCCAATATCCATGATTAAACGGCGATTTTAGCCGAAGGAACTCCATACTTGTCAGAACATCCTCTTTCCATGAAGCGTTTGACAATGTTTCGTGCCACAAAGCGTATAAATTATTTAGTTCTAGACCGAACATTGCTTTTACCTTATCAGGCTTCTGGTTCAATATCGTCTCATGTTTTGAATAAAAACCAGCGCCTGATATACATGAGATATTATCCAAAGCAATTCCTCTTTGAAATAAAATATTATCAAAAGGTTCTTCACGCTTCATTGACGGCAATATCCGGTGTGGACAATGATAAACCACTCCGGCTTTTAAGAATAGATCTTTGATCTCGTCTTCAAGTTGTTGCTTAGAATCTTCGGGGAAGTTGTCAGAAAGTTCCGGATACATCGACCTGTAACACGTAAGTATACGACTGACTTTTCCTTTTAAGTGGATTATTGATATTGATTCATCATCTGAGGAATCCCAAAGCGAAGCGTAAGCCATCATGCTACAAATACTATAAACTAAACGAGTTTTCCAATCGTTTTCAGACTCCGTTATTCCACGAAGAATATTATACTTACAAGCTACTGTTGAAAGTATTTTATTATACTTGTTCATTAGAGTTTTTCCCCTAAGACGTTCCGCAAATCACGTTTGAGGCTTGCAGAAATTATTTCTTCCTTCTGTTGATCAACTACCTCCATAAGTTCGTTAGTTTCCAGAATGGCATAAGCGATAGGAAGAATAGCAAACCAAAAAACTTCCTCCGTCTTTATTTCTCTAGGGGAAATACAATGTACAGTGTCAACAAGCCTATTGATTTGTTTTCTTACCAAGGAACTAAGCGTAATTTTTGAGAGAAACTTTAACTCTCTATGTTCGACTTTTTTTACAAAATCAGTTGAAAAGTCATCGGTAAAATATCCTCCAAAATACATTCCTGACACTCTATTATCTACAAAAAGCTCAGTGAAAAAAGGAAGCATAAATCCATATAAACTCTTAGGTTCTACTTGAATATCTTCTGTAAAAGGATGGGTCGCAATATAGAAAATATGTTTTTGAGAAAGAATCTCAGGAAGTCTATTCACCCAACCGCTTGTAAAGAGATTGTTAATCACAACTATTTTTTCACCACACGCCCCAATCTTCTCAATCATTTGACTATCATAACTTCCGTCGCAACAAAGTGTTCCATACTTATGACATGACACGGCTACGCTAAAGGCTTGTGCAATATCGACAGCATTAGGGCCAACAATAAGAATTGGTTGTTTTTCAATATAGGCGGCGCAAAGAAAAGCGGCTAAAATACCACTGTATCTTTCAGCGACGCCAGCTTCTCCAAGTTCAATTTCAGCAGTATTAATCACATCTGTCCAAGAGTGATGATCTTCAAGACTATTATTATCTACATCGGAAGCTGAAAGAATACGGTATTGAACTTTACCAGATCTGAACGAAGCTTCAACGACGGATGGTATTTCTACAACTGACGACTGATTTAACTTTCCTCCAACAAAGGACATGCTTGCAATGAAATCCTCCACATTTTCACGCGCCTTTTGAATTCTTTCAGCGACAGCCAATTCAACATCTTCCGCAAGTTTCTGTTTTTTGGCGATAATGTCCGTAAGTTGCTTTTCTTCCTCTTGGATTTTACTTAAGGATTCTTTCGCTTCTGACAGTTTCGTCACTACCGAATTTATCTCGGCATTAAGAGTGTCAAGATTATTCTGCGCTTTAGATAAATCATGTTCGTTCTCTTTTTCCCACTCTGAGCGAACTAGAGCTTTTGCTTTTTTCTGAAATTCACTATTCATAGAAATGGCTGAGCTAAGAATTTCGTCATTTAGGGTATCTCCATCAATAACATTCCCAACCACTTTTTTAAAATCATTCAACAAATTTTGCGCTAAAGAGTTTGTACAGTGATATATTTTCTCGATTTTATCTAGTATGTCGTCAGTTGGTATTGCGCTAATAAACCTCTTAAAACTGTTCAACTCATTACGCGATACATTTTCCTTGTACACAGCCCAAGTAATTGAAGAGAGGACAATCCTCTTTGTAATTTCAAGGGGATTTTTCAATCGTAGAAGTTCACTTGGACGACCAACAAATGCTTTTTTATAGAAAGTAAGTTTATTGGGCAAAAGCATGACGTCGTCATCTTCAAACTTATATACCGGCGCAACAATACAATCATTAATAAGGTAAGTGTTTTATCAGCATCAATATACTTTACAATACAATCGTCAATAAGGTCTGTTGAGCTGTTGCTATTTTCTTTTACTTTGCAAAGTATACCTGTATACTTCCGTTCCCTAGCAACATAACAAGAAAACATGATTTTACGACTATGAGGTTTATGTTTAAATCCATCTTTCTGTAACTTTTTAACGACGTCGTCAATACTTGAGGCTTCTGTAACAATTACAATTTCAATTGCGTCTATTTGCTTGCTGTACTGTGATGAATAATACGGTTTTGCAGGATCTTTCAGGCTTGGTTCAATAGACCAAGTCCAAATACCAAAGAACCCATCTTCCGAAGGTCCGTTATTATGGTAAATTCGGTTCGTATTATAATTTTTTTGCTCTCCATCTTTGGGAAAGACACAATAACATCCATCGTGTAAATCGGCATAACGATAAAGAACTTTATTCCCGCGACTAGATGTGGCAACTTCGAATAAAGAAACAGTCTGAGAGCTACTCTCTACCGCAGGCAAAGCAGAATCGTTATAGTCATCAAATATTTCAAAATAATAGTCGTTTTGTTCTTTAGTGAACAAATGACCTGAATTATATTTATCCTGTATAGTATGTTGCATGTTAGTCTCCTCGCCCTCGTATTATTTATCCGCGTACTCAATCTTGTAGTATCACCGTTCGATAGAAATTTTGTAAATTATAAAGAACAGGATCAAGTTATTATTTTTTATTATTTTAACGCAGTCGACAATTTACACTTCAATGTACGCAAATTGACAAATTCCATTCTCATACAAAGTTTGGAATAGACGCCCAACCACAGTCTTCCTACAAAATTAAGTCACAAAGAATTGACACAAATCATCTTTATCGTAATTACGACAAAGAGTAATGTCAAGAGTTTAATCTTCTATATTAAAAAAAACGATAATATTATGGAATCACTACACCAATATGAACTCTTCGTATTTTCCGCTTCTTGCGAATATCATTTAGCATGCGAATCTCATACAAAACTCGAAAAACAATTCATACTTTTAAAAGACTTAAAAACTTATCTCCGGCAGAGGAGCTCAAATCGTTGTTTTTTGTCCATAATTATGAAGGGAAACATAACAATAACGTATTTCCTTAACAATTTCCATTTATATCGCGATAAAATGTTTGTAGTCTACGATAAGATTGTTCATTAATTGAACCTATTTTAATACGTTTTCTTATCCATTGCCATAGTAATGGGTAACGTCTCAAATCAACCAAGATGTTCCGTAAAGAATGTGGTATCGAAATTGTCCTCCCAGCCACGTTTGTAATCTGCTTCAGGACTTCAAATTCATCTTTTTCAATGATAGGACGTCTTTTTCTAAAAACGATTTGCCAAACAATGTCAATACCAATAATAACTTGTACGATTAAACCGTATGTTAGTCCGTCAATCTCTACGTAATTGTCGGAAGACAATTTTCGCTTATCTACGACACGATGGTTATTATAGATAACAATCTCACCGTCAAACACAGATTTGAAGCACAACGTTTTATTACGCGGTATGAAATCGGTTTCACCAGGATTTATCTTCACTCCAGACAGATCGGTTACTAAAACTTCTGGAGCCCAACCTTCTTGAGTCAGAGGTTCTTTCCAAAGGTAAGTAAACGACAAAACTTGCGAACGACCAACTGAAATTAATTGTTGTCGTCCATAACAGGAAGCTTTATAAACTTGCGGCAGAGTTGAAGAGATATTTAACGGACTAATATATCCTGTCTTTGATGGAAACGTTTTGACAGCGGCAACATTGCCTTCAACCAATAGATACATATATTCTTGGTTGTCTTAACGATATAATTACCGTCGACGAACGGAGGCCAGACAATATATAATGCAACGGGACGCTCTGTCAATCGACAATAAAGATCAAGATAGAAACGAGCTGAATCTTCATTGAACATAGACGCCGAGACTATATATAAAGTCCAAATTTCACGATCTATTCGTCTTTGTGCAACCATTTGGATTCGTATTCCGTATGGTCGATTATTGCTATCCCAGAAACCGCGTTTCAATAAATAGTATTCTTTTTCTATTTCAACATCAGCGTCATATGGTAACTTCCGACCAGAAACTTTTTCAAATAACGTACCTTCAGGATCGACGCCTTTGACCTCGGGAGGCCAGAATTCATACAAATTATCGTTTCCATTGTGAAAACAGAGCGTATATTTTTCAAACGGTCTTTCACCAATAGGAAGATATGTAACTCCATTGTAATTCAACCGTTCTTTGGTAAACAAAAAGGAAATGCCAGACGTTCCCTTGGGTTTAATTTCTACACGAAAGTCCTTATTGAGAGAATTTATTGGAGCGCGAATTAAACCGATTTCAAATCTGAAATAAGAGGACGACACGTTTGTAATACGTATTGGCAAATCGTGTTGTTCATAGGAAGCGTAAGAAACAACTCCATCCGTGCCAGACATACGATCCGGACAATCTTTACTTTTTTCGTATGCGCTGTGTTTGAAATAACGTTCCCTGACGTCGCCATCCGTAAGAATAACATATTGACCACAAAGTTCACACATAAACAAGCCACTGTTTGCGGAAACAGTTCCTCCCGGATGCAGTATTGCGGCTTGTTCAGCAGTGATTCGTTTCCACCCATTATCATCCCACATACACACATGGGTTAGCGAAGCCATACCATTCCCCTTACACAGACTTTAACTCCTTGTTTTATCAAGAGTTGTCTCGGTTCTTATTTTTTTAATAAACGAGTCAAAGAAAAATAAAAACTCTCAACTTTTTCAAACGTTTTAAAAAAGGACTCATTTCAGAAACGTCCAAAAGACATTGCAAAAAATCACAATTCTTTTCAAATGCGTTTGCTTTATTATATCTCATTATTTTCACAATTGTAACTTTTTGTGAAACAACCGTATTGAAAGAGATCCGTATAAATGTATTAAACGATTATTCCATCGTTATACCATCTATGACCATAAAATTCATAAGTTAAACAATCCTTCGTTTACTACACAATTAAGAATAGGCAAACAAAGAGTAGGATTGCGAAAGACACAATCGTTGAAGGTATATTACGTCTTCGGTCTGTAATACATTGATACTAAGTTAAAATTAACCGTCGACAGGTTCGGAATATTTCGTAATGAAAATAAAATATTAGTTCAAAAATGAAATTTTATTTCATAGCACATCTTTCAAGCGTTATGTTACAAAGTCTTAGTCGATACAGTAACACTTTTTCGTCTTTTCAAATATTTTATTAAAAATAGGATCGCTATTTATCAAATTCTTATATGAATAAATATTTACCCAAAGGTTGTAGTTCCATTATGCACTCATAGGAAAACATTTCTTAGATAATTTTATGTCATTTTTCTGGCGTACTCGTTTCAAGTATAAAATACCCCACCGCTAAAATGTAAGATCATGGGAGAAGAGATATTGCGGTTACAAAATCAGACTATTCATGGCGAACGCGTCGGAATCCGTAGGGAAAATGTCCGCGACGCGATGGCTAGTTTCACTTTTGAATCAAAACCTTCTCAAAAGATCTATGGAACAACGCTAAAAGACGCCGACAAACGCTGAAAAAGCGCAAAAAAATCAGGCTCTCTCACCGAGGAAACCGGGAAAAGAGCCTGGAATATTGATCAGGTTTCAGGAGAAAATTCAGTCGACCTTGGGCAGACCAGCAAAACCCTTGGCGAGATCCTCGTCGGTGGGAATGTAGTCGCTCATCGTACCGTCGTTGAACTTCTCATAGGCAACCATGTCGAAGTAACCGGTGCCAGTCAGTCCAAAGAGGATCGTCTTTTCCTCGCCGGTCTCGCGGCACTTCACAGCTTCGTCGATCGCCACGCGGATAGCGTGACTAGACTCGGGCGCCGGGAGAATCCCCTCCACGCGGGCGAAATAGGCGGCGGCCTCGAAAACCTTCGTCTGTTCCACGCTAGTCGCTTCCAGGTATCCGTCGTGATAAAGTTGACTGACCACGGGGCTCATACCGTGATAACGCAGTCCGCCGGCATGATTTGCGGAGGGGATAAAACCGGAACCAAGGGTATACATTTTGGCCAACGGGCAGACCTTGCCGGTATCGCAGAAATCATAGGCGAACTTGCCGCGGGTCAGACTTGGGCAAGAAGCAGGCTCGACGGCGACGATACGGTAATCGGCCTCGCCGCGCAACATCTCGCCGACGAAAGGCGAAATCAGCCCCCCCAAGTTGGAACCGCCGCCGGCGCAACCGATGACGACGTCGGGCTTGACGCCGTACTTATCCAAGGCAATCTTCGTCTCCAAACCAATAACGCTTTGGTGCAACAGAACCTGGTTCAGTACGGAACCGAGAACGTAACGATAACCTTCCCGACTGGTAGCGGCTTCCACAGCCTCGGAAATAGCGCACCCCAGCGAACCGGTAGTGCCCGGATGTTCGGCTAAAATCTTTCGACCGACCGCGGTAGTGTCAGAAGGCGAAGGCGTGACGGAAGCGCCGTAAGTCCGCATTACTTCGCGACGGAAGGGCTTCTGTTCGTAACTAACCTTGACCATATATACCTGGCAGTCCAGTCCCAGGTAAGCGCAAGCCATGGAGAGAGCCGTACCCCACTGACCGGCGCCAGTCTCGGTGGTGACGCCCTTCAGACCTTGTTTCTTAGCGTAGTAAGCTTGAGCAATCGCGGAATTGAGTTTGTGAGACCCGGAGGTATTGTTGCCTTCAAATTTGTAGTAAATTTTGGCGGGTGTTTGGAGCTTTTCTTCCAGGCAGTAGGCCCGAACCAGGGGAGAAGGACGATACATCCTGTAGAAGTCTCGAATTTCTTTAGGAATAGGAATATAGGCGGTATCATTGTCCAATTCCTGTTCAACAAGTTCCTTACAGAACACGCCCTCTAGCTCTTGCGGGGTCATGGGCTGACCGGTACCGGGATTAAGCAAAGGAGCAGGCTTGTTCTTCATATCGGCTCGAACGTTGTACCAAGCCTCCGGCGTCTCGTTTTCTGCCAGATAAATTTTGTAAGGTATTTCTTTGTTTACGCCCATGTTAGTTCAGCTCCTTTCTATGTTTCGGAATAAAAGTTTTAGAAACTAAAAACATTCCTTTCCCATGCGGTCGTTGGCAAGGATAGAAGCGTATGCTTCCGCGGCGCCAGTTACTCAACGCGTCGTCATTCTTTCAACGCGCGTTGTCAACGGCGTATTCTATCAAGAGCCAACGCTTCGTAAAGGCGCGGCGCTTCAACTATTCCACGACAAGTTTATTCTCAACAGGTTTATTTATACGATTTATCTCGATTTCTTACCATGACTTTCATTATTCCAATTGTTTTAGTTATCTAAATTTTTTGACGTCGTAGTATTGTCACGAAACGTCTGCAACAATAGCGACAAACAACAAGAAAAGCGTTATCTGATTCCATTTGAAATCAGATAGCTCAAAATTTGCTAATTACGCAATTATATCGCGCGCGCCAGAATCGGCGGTTTGCGAAAGAACGAGGCGCTTGCGGTTGAGTGGCGCGACGTCGACTTTATTCGAAGTCGTCTTCTCGTTCACTCTCCCAAAACAGAACGCTACGCTGGTAAGGAGTCTCGTATTATTCCGCTCTTTCCAGAATTGCGCGAGGAGCTCGAACGGCTCTATGAGTCGTTGCCGGAAGGAGCGCCAACGTTTGTTATTTTTCACAATCGAACGGCAATTACGCAGAAGTTAGAACGAGTCGTCTTCTTAGCTGGCTTAACCCGTTGGGAGCGTCTTATTCAGAATCTGCGCAGTTCACGCGCTATTGAAGTCTATAACGACTTTGGAGCGCTAGCGGAAAGCGAATGGATCGGGCATAGTTCCCAGACGCGAAAGACCATTATCTGCATCTTCTTGACGCAGATTTCAAACGCGCTGTAACTCGCGTAACAACGTGAATAAAGAGGGACAAGCGACCGTTTTTTTTCAAAAGACAAAATCGGTCGCTAAATCGGTCGCTCGTTTTAGCGAAAACTAACGAAAACTAGCGAAAAATCAGAACCAGTAGACTCGTGCTTTGGACTCAAAAAAAACGTCCAAAATGGGCTTTAGCCCGTAAAAACGCGAGTAAACAAAAAAGGACGCGAGTAATCGCTCACGTCCCAGAAGTACCCCCTAGGGGAATG
>CAYUUL010000005.1:0-58305 GCA_964447865.1 uncultured Planctomycetaceae bacterium
CCGCCGAAGAACCCGCCGCCGAAGAACCCGCCGCCGAAGAACCCGCCGCCGAAGAACCCGCCGCCGAAGAGGATACGACAAATTCGGAAACCCCTTGAATCACGTTTAGAGGCAAAGGTGTGATTTGATGACGAAAAAATATTTAATTGCCGTCGCGCCACTCGTTGTATTATCGTTTGGTTGCTCACAAAAATCCGACGTAGTTCAGCTTGACGCCAATCTTGCGTCCATTGCGAGCGCGCCGACAACGGAGGCCAATACCGAACTTCCGTCTCAATCGATAGACGTTCAGACCGAATTTCAGAGTTTTCCCAAAGCGGAGTCTGGATCACAATCTAACGTTCAGTCCGGACAACCAACAACGAGCGTTACAATAACGCCGCCAAAATTCGACGCTAAAGGGACAACCGTTGATTTAACAGAATCAATCGGATTCGTTGGGGCGACCGAAGAAGACCTCGTGAAATGGCGCGGAATTAAAGTCGTACGCGGTAAGGGAGTATTAACGCAAGGAGCGTTAAAGACGTTTGCGCGTTGTCCTTCTCTTGCCGAGTTTCTCTGGCTCGACGCAACGCTTGATTCTTCCTCAATGGAAGCGTTTATCGAGTTAGCTAAGGCGTCCAATCTCAAGAAGGTTCGTCTTACCGGCCTACAACTCTCCGACACAAACGAAATTCCCGACTTCGTGCTGAAAGCATTGTCCCAATCGCCGTCGCTCGTTGATCTTGACCTTAGCGGTTCCCCATTGACGGCGGACGATCTTTTGAAAAGTAATTTAACCGACGGATTTAAGTCGCTAATGAAATTGAACCTCTACCAAACGCAAGTAGGAGACGCGGGGGTTGACGCGCTACTTCCTCTTGCCGGTCGTCTGACGTCGCTCAACCTTGACGACGCAGGCGTAGGCCCCGACTCCGCTAGTAAAATTGCCAAATTTACAAAGTTGACGTTTCTTCACGTAGGACGTTCAAAACTTGACGACGCAAGCGTTCGGCAATTTGCGGGATTGACGCGGCTTGAAAAAATACACGTAACGCGTAGCGCGGTCACAGAGGCAGGAGCCGATGAACTCCGCAAAGCGCTCCCAAATTGTATTGTCGTCTCCCAGCCCGAGAATTGAAGTTCGACGTTTTTGGAGACGCAGTACGCGCGTTCTTTTTGAGAACGAAGTAATCGCCACATCATTATCCAAGGAAACGCTATGAAAAAACTAACGCTATTATCACTCGCGACCGCGCTTTTTGTCTCTTTTGCAGTCGCAGTCTCCGCGCAAGAGGACGGATACGTATCCATTTTCAACGGGAAGGATCTTTCCGGTTGGTCGGGCGACGCCAAACTTTGGACAGTTGAAAACGGTTGCATTGTCGGGCAGACGAATAACACGGACAAGAAGATCACGGTCAACCAGGCGCTCTATTATGCCGCCGACCAGGAGATTGGCGATTTTTCGATAAAATTCGACTATAAAGTTAGCAACTGGGGCAACTCCGGTTTGTATTATCGCGGCTGGTTCCTCGAAGGGCCGGAAAAATATCGGATGGGCGGTTATCAAGCCGACATTGACGGAGACGGCACTTACAGCGGCATTATGTATGGCGAAGCATTCCGCGGAATTTTGGCGAATTTAGGCACGGTTAGCCGCGTCAATTCCAAAGGCGAGATCCAGGAAGTTCAACGATTTGCGACAGCGGAAGAAATTCGTTCTAACATCAATGTCGAAGGTTGGAACCATTATGAAGTCGTCGCGATGGGTTTTGTATTCGTTCATAAAATCAACGGCAAGGTCACGAGCGTTTTTGTCGACGAAGATCAAGACGATACTCGGCGCAAGTCTGGCGTTCTCGGCTGGCAACTTCACGTTGGCGAGCCCGGCATGCGCGTTGAAATCAAGAATATTTACTTGAAGAAACTCTGAAAATAGTATGAAACCAATTCGATTAGGTACGAGACCGAGCGCGCTTGCGCTGTGGCAGACCAACTGGACGCGCGACGCGTTACGTCGGCATGGGGTCGAGGTTGAGGTAGTAGAAATAGTAACGAGCGGGGACGTCAATCGGACGGACTCGATTGTCAACCTCGGGGCGCAAGGGGTCTTTACAAAAGAGATTCAACGCGCGCTCCTTAATAACGAGATCGACGTAGCGGTTCATAGTCTCAAGGACTTACCAGTCGAAAAGATTCCCGGTCTACGCTTGGCGGCGGTTCCCAAACGAGCGGACAATCGCGACGCGTTCGTTTCCAAGCGTTATTCGTCGCTTGACGAACTTCCGGCAGGCGCGGTAATCGGTACAAGCAGCATGCGACGTAAGAGTATGTTAATGCGTTACGGGGCCAAACGTTACCCAGACGCGGGGGTAACGGCGTGGACGGTGCGCGATATTCGGGGGAATGTCGAGACGCGCTTGCGCAAATTGGACGACGGCGAGTTTGACGCGGTTGTTTTGGCGTCCGCGGGACTCGAGCGACTTGGACTTAGCGAACGCGTTCGAACTTATCTTTCCAAACCGGATTTTCTTCCGGCAGTTGGTCAGGGCGCGCTCGGATTAGAGACGCGCGACGACGACACAGCGACAATCGAGCAAGTGGAAAAACTAATCGACGCCGACTCCTTTTTGAGCGTTCTGGCCGAACGGTCGTTACTTTCCGAACTGCAGGGCGGTTGCATAGCGCCAATCGGGGCGCAAGGATCCGTTCTTAGATTGGACGGGTCGACGGAAGTTCTATCGCTCGAAGCTCAAATACTTTCTTTCGACG
Organism: uncultured Planctomycetaceae bacterium; assembly: GCA_964447865.1. Lineage (GTDB taxonomy): Bacteria > Planctomycetota > Planctomycetia > Pirellulales > Thermoguttaceae > RUG369. The sequence goes on from CAYUUL010000005.1 coordinate 2,755, forward strand.
GTTCGGAATCCTATCTAACGACGTCGATACAACTTCTTGACGGCAAGAAATTTAAACCAGCCGTTCCGTTCGAAACCCAAAAGGGACTTGCCGAAATTCTCGGCAAGGGAGCGGCGGAGTCTCTCCGCGCGCAAGGCGCGGAGAAATTGATCGAAGCGATCCGTCAAGCACGCGATGAAAGAAACGAGAAATTGCGTAAACGGCAAACCAATAAATAAAGCTAACATTATAACAATAACCCCTGGCAATTAACCGTCAAAAGGATCAAAGTAAATGCTTTCAATGACGCCTTCCGAAAAGAATACAATCGACGCAATGCGCGCGCTGGCAATGGACGCAGTACAAGCGGCAAAGAGCGGGCATCCCGGCACGCCAATTGCGCTTTCGCCCGTTGCGTACGTACTTTATAACGAACGTTTAAAGTACGATCCGAACCGACCTAATTGGGCGGGTCGAGATCGATTCATTCTGTCGATAGGGCACGCTTCGCCGTTGATCTACACGACGTTACACGTTGCTGGCGTTCGCGCGCTCGACGCCGACGGCAGGCCGACGGATCGACCGGCAGTGTCTCTCGACGATCTTAAAACGTTTCGTCAATTTGGTTCGCGTTGCGCCGGTCACCCGGAATACGGGCGAGTCGAGGGCGTTGAAATGACGACGGGTCCCCTCGGCGCGGGCGTAGCCAGTAGCGTAGGTTTCGCGATGGCGAACAACTGGCTTGCCGATCGTTATAACAAGCCGGGTTACACACTTTTTAACTCGAATATTTACGCGCTCTGCGGCGACGGTTGCATGATGGAGGGAATATCCTCTGAAGCGGCGTCGCTTGCCGGCACGTTGAAGCTGTCCAATTTGTGTTGGATCTATGATTCGAACCGAATTTCAATCGAAGGCGACACCGACTTAGCGTTTACAGAATCAGTTTTTAAGCGTTTTGAAGCGTATGGGTGGAACGTAGTCGAAGTAGACGACGTGAACGATCTTCCCGCGTTGCGCAAAGGATTTGACGCGTTTGACGCGGAGACCGAGCGTCCAACGTTAGTGATCGTACACAGCCGCATAGCTTACGGAGCGCCGACAAAAGAGGGAAAAGAAAGTTCCCATGGCGCGCCTCTCGGAGAAGATGAAGTCGCGGGGGCCAAACGTTTTTACGGTCTTGATCCTAACGCGAAGTTCGCGACGACGCCGGAAATTTACGAGCAATTTGCCCGCAATCTCGGCGCGCGTGGTCCTAAACTTTCAGCCGAGTGGGATGAAACGTTCCGTAAGTATCACCGGGAATATCCTGAACTTGCCGCAGAACTTGACGCAATATTCAGCAAGAAATTACCGGACGGATGGGATCGTTCCCTCGCGCCGTTCCCCGCGGATGAGAAAGGAATGGCGAGTCGGGCGTCGAGCGGTAAAGTTCTCAATCAACTTGCGGACAACATACCATGGTTGCTTGGCGGATCTGCAGATTTGGCGCCATCCAACAACACGTGGATTAAAGCAGACGGCGCGGGTGTATTTGGGCCGAAACAAACGGGACGCAATATACACTTTGGCGTTCGAGAAAACGCAATGGCGGCAATCGTCAACGGTTTAGTACTGAGCGGATTGCGCGCCTATTGCGCGACATTCTTCGTTTTCGCGGACTATCTCCGGCCGATGATTCGGTTAGCCGCGTTAATGGAAATCCCGTCGTTGTTTATCTTTACCCATGATTCAATAGGCGTTGGCGAGGACGGACCGACGCATCAGCCGATCGAACACCTGGCGTCTCTTCGCGCAATGCCGAACGTCGCGGTATTCCGTCCTGCCGACGCCAACGAGGTTTCCGAATGTTATCGTAGCGCAATGCAACTTAAAACGACGCCTTCGCTCATGGTTCTTACGCGTCAAAATCTTCCGACAATCGACCGTTCTCAATACGCGTCGGCTAGCGGAGTATCTAAAGGCGCGTACGTACTTGAAGACAGCGAAGGCGAACCGGACGTTATACTTATTGGAACGGGAAGCGAAGTCGGTCTCTGCTTAAAGGCTTCTCAACAACTTAAGCGCGACGGCGTCAAGGTTCGCGTAGTGAGCGCGCCCTGTTTCGAGCTCTTTGCGCAACAATCGTCCGAATACCGAGATTCCGTCATTCCTAAGAGCGTTAAAGCTCGCGTTGGGGTTGAAATGGGCGTCGAACAAGGTTGGGGCAAGATTCTTGGCGATTACGGCAAGTTCCTCGGTATGAATCGTTTTGGCGAATCGGCGCCAGCCGCTAAGTTGATGGAATTTTTTGGTTTCACGCCGGAAAGAGTCGCGCAACTTGCTAAGGAAGCGATTGCGGAATCCAAATAATGTTTTTTCCGCTATCCGCTAAACTAACGGCGCGTTGTTCGCACATAGACGAATTACGCGCCATTTTTCTTTTCTTTTAAATCCAAATCTCGCTTTTTTCAACGCAAACAAACGGCGGTTAAATTCTTAAAGCGGCGATTAAAGAACGCCGATTCCCCATGAGATATAGAAAAGCGATCTATTTCCCATTCCCACCTTGTTTAAAAAAAACGAACTATAGTACGCCAACTCAACTATCTTGACTGAAGTAGTTGAATCCAACTTAGAAATCATTATAATCAAGAGAGTCTTAGTCGTATGCCCCCCAATAAGGTTAGCATTCTTCGGCGCGATATTTTGCGTCAATTATCGCGTAGACCAATTGACGCTCGTTAAGAGCCGTTCGTTCGCGTAACATTTTACCATAAGAAACTAAGAACCAACAATATAATTGTTTTGTCTGTTTGCCAACGCTTTACACATTCTCATACACAACAGTAGAAATTTAAAGCGTTATTCGCGAATCGTCATAAAAGAAGGAGAACGCCATGTCTCGCCAATCCCCCAATGAAAATTCTCTTGACAATCCGCTCGACGGCGCGTCCATCAAAACGTCAAACAACGAGTTGTCCCAAGAGTTAGAAGACATAGACGACTTGGATGAAACGGAAACGACCAGTACGGCAAGCGAACGGCGTCGAGAACGACGAAGAATACTATGAAATACATATGATCTTTTCGCACGTGCTAGAGGATAACGACAATAAGACATTTACGCGCGCATTTAAAGCTCTCCTACAAACGAACCTCGTTACTAAGAGCGCCAAAATGGTATCGGACAATCATTCGATCGTCGACGGCTTCTTCCCAACAGTCGACGACTTCATTAAATATCTTCAACGTAATCTATATACATGCAAAGTAGGTTATCGTAAATTCCAAGAGAACTTTAGCAAGATTTCAAAGGAAAGTTCTAACGACGACGAGGACGAGGAAGAAGACGAAAACTAGAGTAACGACAAAAGGAAAGAATGACGTCGTTCCACGATTTATGGATCGGGAAGCCAGCTTGTTCAGTCCAGCCTGGCGCCAGCCGTTGCGGAGGTTCTTTTTCGTTATTTTATTCAAAGAGCGGGACGTTTTTTTGATTTTTTACGCGTAGAAACCGAGAGATTCCCGCCGCTAAGTTCTAAAATAACTTCATGCGCGATTCTTAGCCCGAAGAGACCGACAATCGTAGGCAAACTTCCGAGCGTATTGCGCGGTCTTCCCGGCGGATCAGACGCGTTTTCAGAAGTGAGCGGCGGCGCGGGTTCGACGCGTTGCAGTCTGTCGTCACCGGCGCGAAGCGCGTCTCGAATCGGTTCCGGCGAATAAACGCAACGCACATCGTCGGTACTTATATTCAAACGTCTCAAACGTTTCCGAATTTGCGCGGCTAACGGACAATAAGAAACGTCCGACAGTTTTCCAACTTGTACCAACGCAGCGTCGTAGCGCAAAGCGGCGCCCATACTCGACATAAACTTTACGCGACGTTTAACTAATTCAGCAATCAAAAAGACCTTAGGGCCAAGCGAATCGATCGCGTCGACGTAATAATCCGAGGGAGTATTCCATTCGTCGTTAAAAAGGTCGTCAATTGAACGTTCGTTGACTAAAATATCTTTTGTGTCAACGCGAGCGTCAGGCGAGATAGCCAAGACGCGTTCTCGCGCCGCGTCCACCTTACGCCATCCGATAGTCAGACGCGTGGCAAAGAGTTGACGATTGATATTACTCGGTTGTACGACGTCGAAATCAACCAATCTGAAATTACCGATTCCGGCGCGCGCCAACGCTTCAACGACATAACTTCCAACAGCGCCCAAACCTACGACGGTAACATTCGCGTCGCGTAATCTTTTGAGTCCGTCGCGTCCCAGGACTAGCGCAGTACGTTGAAATTGTTCCGGGATATCTTCGCGGCCTTTTTCGCCCCACATTTTCTTTTCCCTAAGTTCACTTCACACTCGTTTTCCAAGTATTGTCTCGACGTTTCGTTCTTTCGGAATCGAGCGTGAATTTTATACTATCCCTTTGCGCGATTCCAAGCGCGCATTGCGGCGTCGGCGACACGTTTCGCAACGAGTCCAGCGACGTATCCTCCTTTAAAGCCGGCGTCGATATTGACGACGGTAACATTCGACGCGCAACTGTTCATCATCCCCAGCATAGCGGCGATTCCTCCGAACGCGGCGCCATATCCGACGCTTGTCGGCACGGCGACAATAGGCACGGAGACGTACCCTCCAACGACGCTCGGCAACGCGCCTTCCATCCCAGCCACGACCACAACGGCGTCCGCGTCTTGAAAGAACGGCAATTTTGCAATTAAACGTTTTGGGCCCGCCACTCCGACGTCTTGAATCAACACGACGTCGGCTCCGGTCCAAAGGACGGTTTCTCGCGCTTCTTCGGCAACGGGCAGATCGCTCGTACCCGCCGTTAGGATCGCGACTTTTCCACGAAATTGCAATTCAGAATCCGTTTTTTCTCGCATTGGCGCGCGTAACGTTCGCGCTACCGGGTTATAATAGGCATTTCGGCAAATTTTTTGCAAGTTAGGCAAAATATATTCGGCCTTTTGCGAGTCGACACGCGTCGCGAAAACGTCAATATTCCGTTCAAGTTGCGCCGACGCAATACGGAGTATTGAATCGGCGGTTTTCCCTTCGCCATAAATAACTTCGGAGAAACCGCATCTTTCCTTTCTGTCGACGTCGACAAGCGCGTCGTCCAGTTCAATAAAGCTGTTTGCGTCCGAACACTTTACATTATTGTCATTCATCACACATTACTTTAAGCTAGAGGATTATTCGTAAACTTTGCAAGGTCTTCAAATTGGGCGGCCACGAATGTCGCCAATTGTTTGAGTTCCTCTCCTTCTTCAATCGGGTCGGCGTCCTTTCCAGCCGCGCTCACCCCCAGGGCAACCTTTTTGAGAATCTCGCCGAACGCGGCAAGGTCGCCCGAGCGCTTAAATTCTTTAACGGCATAGTAAATCGTGGCGTTTGCGGTCCAACGACGAATCTTGCGGGGAGACTCAAATTTATTGATTAAATCCTTAACTCTTTCCGGTTCAAACAACCTTAAAAAATACGTAAAGACTTCATCTTGTACGAAGTCCGTCATCGTTTTCGAGGAGAACGAACCAATTTTCGCAATTAACAAATCCGTCATTTTTTTGGCGGGACCAGTTTTTTTAATTCGTAAATGCAAGTCAATAAGTTCTTTATACAAATCGACAGCGGTATTGATATCGGTTAGTTTAGCAATAAATTTTAAAGCGTCCCTTACGGCGTTTTTCGCGTTTTCACAGGAACCGTACAAGAATTCCACACGCGCCAAACGGACGAGTCGTCGCGCTTTTTCGATATATTCGAGATCAGGCTCCGACGGGGCCCACCTTGCAAGCTCAAGCCACGCGTCTCGTTCTTTTTCGTAGAACTCGCGCTCATTATGATAGATCAACCTCATCCGATCGAAAGCATGGTCGTTTGGATCGGCTTCAATGGTATCCAGGGCTTCCCTGGCGCGTTCGAGTATTTTGGCAATAGTTCCCCAAGCGTTCCAACGTTTCACAAACGCGCGCAAAAACACTCCGTCTTTAAGGGCTTCCGGCGTTGCAATTTCTTGTTGCGGCACGACAATCTCGAGGTCTTCAAGCGCTTCTTCGGCGTAATCGTCGTCATCTTCACAATTTGGGCGTCCAAGAGCAGAACGTTTACCGGACGTCAACGACTCCGCGACCCCGCGTAAAATCGCTTTGAGTCCGGTATAAGCGTCTTGAAGGTACGTTTCCAAGATAGAATCGGGAATCTCGTTCATTAACTTAATCAACGTGTCGTTGTAGAACAGGAGAATTTCCTTTTCCGAGGAGATTTCAGCAAACTCTTTAACCGCGATTTTATGGAGATTTATAGCAGATTCGCTCGTTCTTTCTTCGTCGTCGAGACGTTCAATACCGATAGAGACCCCCAAGGAAGTCGTTCCCATAACGCGTTCAAATTCATATTGATCATCAATGGAATCGCACAACGCAACAATTTTTCCGTGAACGCGTTCAATTTCCTTAAGCGGCAACCGCGCCAATCTCTTCGCCCAAAAAAGCGCGTATCGAAAGGCGCCGACGTCACCTTCGGAGTCTCCCAGTTTCTCGACAAGCGCGTCGGCAGTCTCCTCAAACAGGAAGTTTTGAGAATTTTCGGAGAGGTTCAAAATCGCGTCTAAGAGAACGCGCCGCAAGTACTCTCTTTCTTCGTCGTCCTCAACGGAGTCGATCAACGCGTTTGAAAAATCGATTCGTTCCTGGACATGTCGCCGCCATTCCTCCGTTTTTTCTTTATTCTGTTCGTCGCAATTGATTCCAGCGGCAAGTTGAGCGTCGCGTTCAAATTTTAGAAACTCAAACGAGTCAATCGCAACAAACGTTTGCACAGACGGACTCAAAGTCGACTCGGCGCTCATTTCGACAGCGCGTTTCCCCAACGTCCGATAGAGTTCGACAACATTTTCGACGGCGGTTAAAGCTAAATTAGACATATTGTAAAATTACGTCCCTAAAATATCGAAAATAACCGGAAATAACGCATTTACTCTTGCGAAGCAAAGGCCCCAACCACATCGTCGGTCAGCGAGCGTATTTCCTCAAAGTAATCTTTAATAAGCGGCGAATGTTCGACCAGCGTCGCGCCTACGGCGTCTGCGACCACCAAAGCCGACGAACGATTAAATTCAGGTTGAACAATTAGTTTTTGAACGGAATCTTCTCGAATACGTTCGACAAGCTCTTCCAGTTGACGCGGTCGCGGGGCTTTTCCCTCGGATTCGACGGCCAACTGAGTTAATCCAAACTCACGAGCGAAATATCCGTACGCCGGATGGAAAACGACAAATGCTCGACCTTTATAAGGCGCGAGGCGGCGACTTACTTCCTCTTGCAACGCGGCTAATTCTTTATCGAACTCGAGCGCGTTCGAGCGATAACTTTCCGCGCCTTTCGGATCGATCGCAACAAGAGTCTCGGCAATTTTAACAATCATAACGCGAACATTTGCGGGACTCGTCCACACATGCGGATCGAGGGAGTCTTCCATATGTTCGTAATGTTCATCATGTAAGTTTTCCTCCTCATCGGCATGCAAGTGCGGATTTGGCAACGTCGCCAGTCCAACGCGAAGATCAACGGTCTCAACATCGGGCGCGATAGAACTTACGTTTTGAGCGAAACGTTCTTCGATAGGAAGTCCAACGCGAAAGAAGACGCGCGAGGCGGCGACGTCGGCAAGTTGTTTTGGAGTCGGGGCAAAGGATTCGGGATCTTTTCCCTGGGGCGTAAGAGTCGCGACAGTCGTTCTTTCTCCTCCGACGCGCTCGACTAAGTAAGCGATTGGATCGACGGCGACTAAAACCGCAACCTTATGTTTTTCCACTTTTTTTTGTCGTTCGTGAGTCGCAATTTTCAACTTGCCGTAACCGAGCAACGCCGCAAGTAGAGAGGTCATAAGCACAACAACGAGGAGTGCGAACAAAATCAAATATTTACGAGGAAACGCGTTCATAAAACTAACCTTGCGAAACGCTATCTCAATAGACAGAGACGTCCAAACAACCCGGCGCCAGTAACGCGTCGTTTTTTTCGGTTGCTCAAACGCCTCCCATAAAAGACGGCGTCCGCGAATCGATTTGAACGCGGACGACACTCGCACAAATTAAACAATACGTTCTCAAGTAGACCTTCCGTTGGTCGCCGCGTTCATCACGGTCCCCCCATGCTACCTCTCATCATCGAATCTTGCGAGACGGCGGGTTTAGGGGCGAAATCCCGATCAGCCTTGAAGAAATCAAAATCGTCTTCCGCCGCTTCGACAGTGGAATACGGATTATCGACATTTTCAGGAAAGATCAATTGGGTATCGTCAAAATCGCTTGGTTTAACACTCTCGGGAGCGGGAGCAGACTCATCCCTACGCGTAGGATCTCCAGACGCAACACCCGATCCTCCGGGCGCGACTCCAGAATCCAACGTTCCATGAGACATAGACAGAACCGGGCCGCGCGACATAGAAGATTGCGAGCCATAGGAGCCGTTAGCGGCGTTACCTGCCGACACGCCGGTCAATAAGGTAAGAACCTGCGTCGTAACCTGGCACGCTTCCGCAAACTTAGCGAAAATATTATTTTCATCTTCGGCATAAATAACGTCGGGATCGTCTAAACCGACAAAGGCTTTTCCGTCTTCATAAACTTCATCCGGGCTATAAATATCGACGAAGGGAGAACCGTCGGCGGCAGGTTTATCCATAGGATTAGCGTAGACGACGCGAGAAGCGCGTTGGGCAAGCCTGTTCTTTATTCTAGAAGACAGTTCCTGCCGTCCGAGATCCTCACGAAAGTAATTAAACTCATCAGACGTAGAATCATAAAGGTCAGGAGCTTGATTAGCGGGCGTTTCGGAACGCACAAAAGGGCGAATCGAATTTGCGATAACTGGTTTCTTTGCCGCGTCTTGCGCCAAGACGGATCCGCCAACGCACACGAGAACGCTCAACGCCAAATCGCACGATACTCGGCACAGATTTTTCTTTAACATATTTCCAACTCCGTAACGCGCGAAAACGACGCGCGAAATGAATTTTCGGACGGCGGATTTACCGCGAGCGACGATACGACTCGACGCAATACCACGGTACTATAGTACGCTCGAAGAAAACAAATATCAAGTGCGCAGGTTCCTTTTTTGACAACTTTTTTCGGTCGTTCAGAGAAATTTATAGATTTTTTCGAATAACAAAAATATACCGTATAAAGGCGCGTTAAATAAGAGACGCATAAAAATTTTCAAGAGAGATATTGGACAAGTTTTACAACAGTATCAAAGACGCGTTCTATCAGTCAACACAATAGAGTCTTTAAAACCTTACGCCCGGTTACTGTAAAAATAGTTAAAGATCCAAGTTTATGTAAGTCTCAAAATTGTTACTTTCAACAAATTTTATTCAATTGTAAAAACAAACAAGTTTATTTAAAGAAGACGACGCCCAACGCCCGATTTATCGAGTACTCGTTTTTATTGTTGTCTGACGACTCTGAACGAGAGGGGTCGTATCGGTCGCATAGGAGACGAGCTTGAATGGAATCGTTCAAAAAGAGCAGAAAGATTCTTATTTCGAGCTAATCGAAATTTAAAGGGTCCCAGCGAGCTTTTTAATCGAGAAACTTATGGCAAAGTTGATAAATTGGCACAATCGCGTTCGACAATACTGTACGGCGTTTGTCATTAGCGTCATGGCGCTTACCTTCGCGACTTCCTATGCAGGTACGTCATTTTGCGCGGAGGCAGTCGAACGTTGGACGCGTTCCCCTCGTTCGCCTTTTGTAGGAATCGTCAAAGAGACGTGCAAATCCGTCGTCAGTATTCAGGGCGAAAAGAAATACGAAGTATCTCGCGGGGCGGGACGCGCGTCTCAGTGCGACGTATTCAACGGAATGGGAACGGGAGTAGTCATTGACGAACGCGGTCTTATATTGACCAATTATCACGTCGTCAAAGGTTTGCTCAAGTTGGAAGTCATCACGTCGGACGGGGAGCATTATCGCGACGTGGAACTTATTCGCAACGACGTCGCGACCGACTTGGCCATTCTGAAGATTAAACCCAAGACGCCTTTGCATAAAATAACGATGGGTCGTTCTGAAAATGTGGAATTGGCTGAAGACGTTTTTGCGATTGGCAATCCTTACGGTTACCATTGTTCTATAACGCGCGGAATAGTCAGCGCGTTGGAACGACCTCTCGAAGTGAACGACACGCTTTCCTACGAGCGCGTAATCCAGACGGACGCGGCAATAAACCCCGGCAATTCCGGCGGACCTCTTATCAACTTAGACGGCGAGATGATTGGTCTCAACGCGGCGGTGCGCGAAGACGCCGAGAATATAGCGTTTGCCATTCCGATCGACGTCGTCTCGGAAGTCGTTGAAAGAATGTTGCGTCAAACAGTCGCGAAAATGACGCATCATGGGTTGAAGTTTCGAGTCGTCGCGCCGGACGACGACTATTATCCGGAGGACGGCGACGGTAGGGATTACTTGCTTGTCGACTCTGTGGATCCTAAGAGTCCGGGCTTTTTTGCCGGCGTTAAACAGGGCGACGTCATTTTGCGCTCAAACGGTTACGCGATCCGCTCCTCTCTTGATTTCACGTGTTCGCTCATAGGTATGAACTTGAGTGATTCCGTAGAACTTGAACTCGAGCGCAATTCGGAGATTCAGGAAGCGGTCGTTGCGTTCAGCGGTCTTTCGAAAGAACCAAGTCGTAAGAATATGACGGCGCATTCCGATCATCAGTCTAAGCGCTACGCCAACGCAGAAACGTCAGAATCCTTTACCAATCAAGCGTTTGACTCGGATCAAGCGTCCGGAGCCCCCATTCCGAATCTTTCTTCCGACGCTAACGAAGCAGTCTGGGAAACGTTCGGAATCGCGGTTGAAACGATTGATTCAACACAATTTCGTAAGAGTTATTCTAAATTCCAAGCGGTAGCCGTAGGTGAATTCAACTTTGCGCTTAGCGGCGGAGTCAGAGTGACCAACGTCGCTGACGACAGTATATTGTCGGCTGGGGACGTCAAGTTACAAGCGGGTGATCTCCTTTTCGGATTCGGTTTTGGTTTTAAACAAGAAGACCAGATCAGCGTTCAAACACTCGACGAACTCAATTCAGTCGCGCATCGCCTGGACGAACTTAAAGAACGCTGTTCAGGTAAAGCGCGTCTTTACCTGATTCGCAAAGACAAGCCTTACTTCCTCGAAATAGAACTTCCTCAGGATGAGTCGATTAGCGCCCAGTAGACGCGTGAAATTAAGTATTTTTTAGCGGTTCAACGCAAGTAATCTACGCGGCGGCACAAAGAGAAAGTTTGAACGTACAGAATAGGAAGAGACGCGGTAATGGAAAACGCAACAAGCCAGTTTGAATTTAGCGACGTTCACGTCCATCTCCAAGATAAGCGATTTGGAACGACGTATGACGACGTAGCAAGATATCTAGAACGCGCCAAGGCGCGCGGAGTCGTTCGTTTCGTTTGTTCAGGAACGTCGCCTGCCGATTGGAATCGCGTTGCGGAACTTGGTCGACGCTTCGACTCAGTCTATTCGTCGTTTGGCGTACATCCATGGTACGCAAATAAGGTAGGCGGCGACTGGGCGCCAATTTTAGCGGAACTCCTGGTCAATTACGTTTCGAAAGACGGAGTTCGAGCGATTCTTGGAGAGGTTGGGCTTGACTACGCGGTAAAAGACAATTCTCCCGAAGTCAAAAAGATCCAGGAAGACGCGTTGCGCGGACAACTGAAATTTGCGGCGGAACTTTGTTTGCCGGTCGTATTACACTCAGTCCGCGCTAACGAACGCATTTTGCAAATCATGCGCGAATACTCCAAGGTTCCCGCCTGGTTGCTTCACGGCTGGACAGCGACGGCAAAAGAAGTTGAGACGGCGGTAGATCTTGGGGCATTTTTTTCGTTTTCCCAACGTTCCGTTGCGCCCAGTTCGTCGCGAGCTCGTTCGACGTTAGGATTTGTGCCTCGCGATAGAGTTTTGCTTGAGTCCGACGGGCCGCACCTGATTCCCCCAAAGGGATACTCAGGGACGCCGACGCATTTTCCTGGGATTTATATTGAACAACGTTCACCCGACGGTTACCTATTGGCGGAGCCAGCTTCGATCGTCTTAGCGGCTCATGAGATCGCGGCTTTGAGAAAAACGCCGCTCGACGAATTTTTCGCCCAGCTAAAACTTAACGAGAAAAGGTTTTTCCGAGCGTTTCCTCAAAAAAAAGAAGTCGATAAATAAAGTATGAAAAAATACGTTTATTGACTTTTCACTAGAGAATTGCTATGATTCAGAAATAGAATGCGTTACTGTGACAGACGAGTTCAACAGTTTTTCAACGCGCTTCTATCCGGCGAACCGCGTCTAGCTTACGACGTTTACTCGCTTATCCCCAAAGAGCTCAAAAGAACTACTATACAGGAGGAGACATGCAAGGCCAATTTCGTTTTTCGTTCGGACCCTGGAATATTCATGAAGGAGCCGATCCGTTTGGACCAGAAGTTCGCAAGACAATTCCGTTCAATGAAAAGCTTGAATTCTACAAGAAACTTGGATTTGACGGCGTTCAATTCCATGACGACGACGCAGTTCCAAATCTGAACGACAAAACGCACGAGCAAATCGTCAAAGAGGCGAGCGATCTCAAGAAGGTATTGGACGATCACGGTCTTGTCGCGGAATTTGTAGCGCCGCGTCTCTGGATGGATCCGCATACAATCGACGGCGGCTTTACCTCTAATTGTCCTCAATGTCGCGAATACGCGCTTAATCGTCTTAAGACAACCGCGGATATCGCGGAAGCTCTTGGCACGAAGAATATCGTATTTTGGCTTGCGCGCGAAGGCACCTATATTCGCGAATCTAAAGATCCGGTCGTCGCGACTGAACGAATCGCGGAAGCTCTTCAAATGGTACTCGACTATAACAAGAATGTTCGCGTCATGATCGAGTCGAAGCCGAACGAGCCGGTCGACCACGCGTATATTCCTACGATTGGGCACGCAATCGCAATGGGTCTCATGACGAACGCCCCCGACCGCGTTGGCTGTCTCATTGAAACGGCGCACGCGATTCTCGCCAACCTTTGTCCGAGCGAAGAAATGGGATTCGCGCTTGCGCATAAGAAATTATGGAGCGTGCACCTCAACGATCAAAACGGTTTAAAATTTGACCAAGACCAGACGTTTGGCATGGTGGATCCTCGCCGCGCGTTGAACCAGGTTCGCGTTCTTGATCAACACGGCTACGGAAACAACGGCGAATGGGTCGGTCTCGACGTAAAAGTTCTTCGTACGCAAAAGGACGAGGTTTGCTTGAAACACCTTGAATATAGCCGCAAGATATTCCTTCGTTTGCTTGAAATCAGCCGTTCCTTCGACGACGTTAAGATTGCCGAACTCGTTGGTTCTCGCGACTATGAAGAACTTAACTGGTACATTCTCGACGCCATGTTGAAATAATCTCAAGTTCGAAAATTTGAGCTAAGTTTACGCGAGACGCGTTTCGTAATGTATTCGAAGCGCGTCATTTTTATTTCTTGTTCTAAGTTCGTCGTCCCTCTTTTTGCGTATGGAAAGAAAATTATAATAAAGATTTCCGAGCGCGGGGGCCTCGGGCACACGCTTATTGTTGACAGTCGAACGACCGCGCGTTCGACATTTAAAGGTACGAACGGACGACAATGCGCTTTAAAACAGTAACGCTCGGTTGTAAGGTCAATCAATACGAAACGCAGTGGCTTCGCGCCGCTTTTCTTGCGAACGGTTGGGAAGAATCTGAGAGCGACGCGTCTGGTCAGGAAGTGGATCTTGCGATAGTCAACACGTGTTCAGTGACGGCGGAAAGCGACGCCAAGAGCCGCAAGACAATCGCGCGCGTCGCGAAAGACTACCCTAACGCGGAACTTGTCGTCATTGGTTGTTACGCGGCGTCTGCGCCGGACGAGGTTAGGCGTCTTCCTCACGTTTCCGAAGTAGTCGCAGACAAACGCCTTCTTGTAGATTTTCTTAAGCGTCGCGGTCTTGTAAATATTCCGACGGGAGTCAAAGGACTCTCAGAACGCCATCGCGCCTACGTCAAAATACAGGACGGGTGTCGCGTGGGATGCGCCTATTGTATTATTCCAACGACGCGACCTTATTTGCATAGTCGTCCCGTCGACGACATTGTTAATGAGGCGTTGGATCTTGCGAAAAACGGATATCGCGAAATCGTTTTGACAGGTATTCATCTCGGGCATTATGGACTCGACTTCTGCCCTCTGACGCCAACAGAAACGTCGGCAATAGCGGCCGGGTCTCCGATTCCCGATTCCGGCGCGAACGCTCCCAAGCTTTCACTTGCCGATTACCTTGCGCGTCAAGAGCTTACGCCACTTGAACAACGCGTGGATTTAGCGCGACTTCTCCAAGCGTTGACGTCTTTAGATATTCCGTCAATCCGCTATCGTCTTGGCAGTCTCGAAGCGGTCGAAGTTTCCGACAGGATGTTGCAAGTCTTTGAAGAATGTCCCGACGCGCTTTGTCCTCATTTTCATCTTTCGATGCAAAGCGGCGACGACGCGGTGTTAACCGCAATGAAACGTCGTTGGCTCAGCGCGCCATATATTGCCAAATGCCGAGAAATTTACTCACGCATTAAAGACGCGGCGCTGACGACCGACGTGATTGTCGGTTTTCCCGGTGAAACGGACGCCAACTTTGAACGGACGTGCGAAGTTGTGCGCATGTTAAATTTTTCGCGAGTTCACGTCTTTCGTTTCAGCGCGCGCCCTGGCACAATCGCCGCCGGTCTTCCCCATCAAGTTCCCGAACAAGTAAAAAAAGATCGCGCGAAAAAGCTCATTCAAATAGCGAAGGAAGAACGTGAAAAATTTGCGCAAAAATTCATAGGACGTACGGCGCGCGTAATCATCGAAGAATACGTACAAGACGAGCTTGGCGTTTCTTACGCTAAAGGCACAACGGATCGTTACTACGAAGTTGAGATACCGCTCGAAAGTTGCGAATCTAAGCAAGAACTTAAACAAGGAGCCGTTCTGAACGTGAAACTCTCCGCATTGCAAGGGGACGTTTTCCGCGGAACCCTTCAATCGTAAACCATTTTCCGGCGTTCGTCTCGTTTAGCATGCAATTTATAATAGCGCCGCGTAATAAAAAGATATTTTAAAGGGAATATTCTTGAATAATCATTCTTACAGTTGACTTTTGCGCAATTTTTGATAACATACCAAATATTAGTAAAGAAAACAGCTCTTAAAGACGTTTAAAATTGCATCAAGGGAAGCGGAAGTAAACATGAAACGATTAGATCAGGAAGCATTGGCGAATATTTTAATCGAAGGACGAAAACACAGAAATATGCGTCAAGCAGATCTCGGCGAGGCGACGGGCATTAACCGCACGATGATCGGAAAGATTGAGAATCAAGATTACATTCCTTCAATCGAACAACTTCAAGCGCTTGGCGAAACGCTGAACTTTGATTTTACAGATCTCTTTGTGGAAGCTAAACCTCAACAAAAACCGCGTAAAATCGCGGTAGCGGGAACAGGTTACGTCGGTCTCTCAATGGCGGTTCTTCTCGCGCAACATAATCATGTAGTCGCAGTAGACGTTATTCCTAAAATAGTGGAAATGGTCAATGAGAAAAAGTCCCCAATTCAAGACGAGTTTATAGAGAAATATCTCGCGGAAAAAGATCTTGATCTAACCGCAACGCTCGACGGAGACGCGGCCTACCGCGAAGCCGAATACGTAATAGTCGCTACGCCAACCAATTACGATAGTAAGAAGAATTACTTCGACACATCGGCGGTAGAATCAGTAATAGAACAGGTTCTAAATGTCAACCCCCACGCGACAATCGTAATCAAATCGACAATTCCAGTCGGATATACCAAATCAGTTCGTCAAAAGTACGGGGTCAAGAATATTATCTTCAGTCCGGAATTTCTTCGAGAATCTAAGGCGTTATACGACAATCTTTATCCTAGTAGAATAATCGTTTCCTGCGACAAGGAGACGCAGGAACAAGCGCGCGTATTTGCCAACCTTCTCCGCGACGGCGCCATCAAAGAGAATATCGACGTTCTTTACATGGGTTTTACGGAAGCGGAAGCAGTTAAACTTTTCGCCAATACATTTCTCGCGTTACGCGTATCGTACTTCAACGAACTCGACTCATACGCCGAGCTCAAGGGGCTTAACTCTAAGAATATAATCGACGGAGTCTGTCTCGATCCTCGCATAGGAACGTACTATAACAATCCATCGTTTGGTTACGGGGGCTACTGTCTTCCTAAAGATACCAAGCAACTTCTAGCGAACTATGACGCCGTGCCGCAAAACCTTATTCGCGCGATCGTCGACAGCAACGCGACGCGCAAAGATTTCATCGCGGAACGAGTATTGGAACTTGCCGGAGCCTACGCGGCCAACGACGAATACCAGGAGAACAAAGAGAAAGATGTGACTATCGGGGTCTATCGACTCACCATGAAGAGCAATTCAGACAACTTCCGTCAGTCTTCGATACAAGGCGTCATGAAACGTATCAAGGCCAAGGGCGCGACCGTCGTCATTTACGAACCGACATTGGAAAACGGAACAACCTTCTTTGGCAGCCGCGTAGTGAACGACCTTGACGAATTCAAGCGAATCAGCGCGAGCATCGTCGCGAATCGTTACGACGCGGTTTTAGACGACGTTCGCCAAAAGGTCTACACACGCGATTTATTCCATTGCGATTGAAGATTTGCGGTTAGGCATAATCACGACAAAAAAACGCGACTCTAACAGTGAGTCGCGTTCTTTAGTTCCCAGTTAATCGATTCCCCCCATCAAGGACAAATTCTCAACGTTTTCCCATTTAATTTGGGGACAAAAAAATTGAGTCAACAGACCTCAATCGAGAAAGGAGTTTTTCTTATTAGCGTCTTCGAGGGCGGCCAACGCTTCTTCCGGGTCGTCCAAGAATCCAATAAGTTCTCTCGAACGACCGGGAGTTTGCAATTTTTTAAGAGCCTTCGCCTCAATTTGTCGAACACGTTCTCGAGTAACACCCCAGCATTTTCCCACTTCTTCGAGAGTATACTCGTATCCGTTGTCTAAACCGAATCTCATAATGATGATATCGCGTTCGCGTTTGGTAAGAGTTTTCAAGGCTTTCTTGAGTTTTTCACGCAACATCATGTTTGAAGCGGCATGCTCAGGTCTTTCAGACGAATTATCCGCAATGAAATCACCGAAACTAGCGTCTTCATAGTCTCCAATCGGACTTTCCAAGCTAACAGGCGAGACGCCGGTTTGACAAACGCGCTTTACGCCGTCGACGTCCATATTGAGTTTTCTCGCGACGTCTTCATCGCTCAATCTACGTCCGGAACGTTGGTATTCGGCTTTTTGTACGGCGTGGACTTTCGTAAGCGCGTCGTTCATATGGGCGGGCACGCGAATAGTTCTTCCCTGTTCAGAGATAGCGCGAGTAATAGCTTGTCGAATCCACCACGTGGCGTAAGTAGAAAATTTGAAACCTCTTGAACATTCAAATTTATCAACCGCTCTCATTAAACCGAGAGTTCCTTCTTGAATAAGATCCTGAAATCCCAGTCCGCGATTGCGGTAATTTTTTGCGATAGAGACGACGAGTCGCAGGTTACTACTCGTCAAGACGCTCATAGCGTCGCAGTATTCTTTACGGAAGCGTTCAATTTTAGCGATACGTCGCTTAAGCGCATTCGGCGATTCGCACGATTCTTGAATAGCGGCGCGTAGATCTTTAACAATTTGCCGCCGTCGACACGGAGAATAACGCGAAAATCTTTCGGACGAACGCAGTTTCATGAGTCTATCGATTTCATCGCGTTTTTCGATCATATACTTAACGGCGGAGTCGGCGTGACGAATACGCAAATTGAGTTCGTTAATAATGAGCGCGCATCGTCTTCGCCGCGCAATAGCCGTTTTGTTGAGTTGCGCGCATTTTTCTTCCATGGAGTCGTCATGTTCCTGCATAGCCAACCAATCGCCTTTTTTCATCGCGGCGGCTTGTCGTTCATTGCGAGCGTTTCGTCGATGGCTTCGACGTAAAAGATAATTTTCCATAAGGTTCACGTTTGCGGCGGTCAAGGTAGCGAGACAAGCCGGAATACGTCGCAACGTATCTTCTTTTATGGTTAGTCCGTTAAAGATTCCTCCGGACGGTTCAAAAGTACGATCGTACGCCGCGTCCCCATCAAGGACGTTATTCAAGAGACGTTCGATTCTAACAAGTCCCATCGGGGAGGCAAAAACAGAGAGACGGTATCTTCTCCGTGCGTTTTCAACCTTTCGAGCGGCGTCAAATTCCTCTCGAGGCGAAAGTAGCGGAATGTTCGCCAGATCCTTCATATAAACGCGGATTTGGTCAACTTTTCCGCGTTCATTGTCTACAAGATCAAGAGCAAAATTTTCATTGGAACGTTCAGATTCTCGAGGCGTTTCCGGTTCGGGACGATAATTGTCCAAGACCCCGCTAATAACAACAGTCGGTTCGTCGTCGGCGTTTTCCGCATACGTATCATAGTAGGAATCTTGTTCTTTGACAAATTCAACGTCTTCATCATCCAAACGAGCGATCCACTCCTGCACAACCGCCGCATCGATCGTCCCAATGCGAACGATAAGCTGAAGCAACTCAGACTGGGATACAAATCCTCGTCTCTTACCGCGTTCAAGTAATTCTCGAAATTCCGGAACATCCCAATCCATATTTGACATTCAACAACTCCCTAATAAATGACGCCGTTTAACGCAGACCGCCATTGCGCCCTCCTCGCTTGAAACGAGGAACGAACAAGCGCGTCTTCATTTCACTTACGTATAAGTGAAAATGGAACCCAAAACGGCGGCTCGCTAAATCTACGTTCAGATCGCATATTGAAACTAAAACACGCGTCCTAGCGTATAGAGTCCAGGAACTAAGGTTCCCAAAAAGGTCAGCGACCCTTTATCTGAAAAGGCGGAGACGCGCGGCTTAGTCGTACTACGTTTTTTACGCGGCATATTTGCGCGTCCTTTCGCTTCTCTCGAGGCGTTACTTCCTCGAGTTTTGCCTATGATCTTGGGCAAAATAAGTATTTGCGTTGCGTCTTTGCTGCTTTGCCTGCTGCAATTTTTTTATTTCGAGAAGAGCTTTGAGTCTGTTTTCAGGTTCCTCAGTCTCCCGCAACTCGCTCAAACGGATCGGTTCCTCTCGTTCAAGTCTAACGCGTTCGAAACCGGTGAAGATATCGCGAAAGAGCGTTTGGCATTCCTTCGGATTCTTAAGGGCTTCGGCATACCCTTTGTTTGCGGCGTCGTCGGCGAGTTCAACCAAAAAGGACTTCATTTCCTCGTCCTCATATCGAAGGATAATTCTCTCGAACGACGGCTCTAAACCATTTTCAAAATAATCTCTCGCGACAAGATCAAGTTGAATCGCGACCGGCGAACGCAACGCGCTCGTCGGAATATAGGCGATAAGGTTTGGAAACAAACTCGGCGCGACAAGCCAATATTGTAAATACTCGCGTTCCAGAGCGTTTGGCATAAGTCTTTGATCGCTCAACACAATACGTTCAAACGGTTCAAACCTCTCGCGCAACTCCTCATCCGATTCGTCCTCAATCGCGCATGGATAAACCCACGCCTTACGGAACTCGGCGATTCTGAGTTCACGCGGATCCATCGGCTCGCCATCAAGAACGTTCAAGTCGCCATTTTCTCCATTTTCGCGCAATCTCCGTTCTCGACGTTCTTCTCTATCCTCTTCACGCAACGCGTAAGCACGTCCTCGCGCTCTTTTTTCAGCGAGTTGCCGCCGAATTTCCTGTTCGCTTACGCGGAACCTCGTGGCAAATCTCTGAATCGTCTTAACGATCCTTAGTCTTGCGGGATCATTACTTGCGCGGTTCTCTTCCGGAAAGAGCGCGACAACGTCGAGCAACGAATCAAGGGCTTTTGCGGCGCCAACGACGTCCGTTTCTAAATCAATCCCGGCGGTCGTCGTTTTAAAAGCGTGATCCAGCGCGTCGACGGTCGCATGTTCCAACAAGTTCTCAAAAGGCTCGGGCCCATTTTCCAGTAAGAATTCGCAAGGGTCATTGTCGTTTGGCAAAGTCAAAACGCTCATATCGACGCCTTGTTCTACGAAAAATCGCAAGACTTCGCGAGCGCGTTTTTGTCCCGGCGCGTCCCCGTCGAGGAGCAAAATCATTTTGTCGGCGAAACGTTTCAATATTCGCACATGTTCGGCGCCAAGCGCGGTTCCCAACACGGCGACAACGTTCTCGAACCCAAACTGGGAGGTCACGATACAATCGGTATACCCCTCAGTGATGAGGACTTTCCGCGTGTTCCGAATAGCGTTTCGCGCAAGATCCATCCCATAAACCATCTTCGATTTCGTAAAGATTGGCGTTTCAGGCGAATTTACGTATTTAGCGTTACTCTTAAGCGGCGTGTTCGGTAAAAGTCTTCCCCCGAACGCGACCACGCGGTCTTGTACGTCGCGAATTGGAAATATCAGTCTTCCTCGAAAACGATCATAGTACCTTCGACGTTCTTCATTCGAGATTTGCGGCGTTGGAGCAAAACTCGGACGCGGTTTCACGCGTCCCCTGGCGTCGTAGTCCTCACGGTAAGCGAGCACGCCCGCCTGTTCGAGAATTCGAACGCGATTCCGATCAAACCGAATCCACTCGAGAGTCAAATCAAACTCAAGCGGGGCATAACCAATTTGGAAACGTTCACTCGATCGCTCGGTAATTCCTCTTTCTTCGACGTACTTACGCGCAACGTCGGCTTCCGGCATGGTTAAAAAAGCTTGACGATATTTTCCGGCAAGCCACTCCATTGCGCGATAGAGATCAGTTTTCGTGATCTCAGTAAGGACGTATCGCGGAGCCGGGGCGCCTTGTTCGCAATGCGCGGCAGTTTCTTCCGGAACAAATCCGGCGTCGCGACCTGCGTCGGGCAAAGCGACGTCAGGATCGCCGTCCCGCTTGGAGTCGTCAGTAATTTGCGGGGCTGGCGACGATTTTGGAAACCGTTTTCGATTTGATTTTTTTTTCAGCTCAATCCCCGCCATATCGGCAAGGATCTGCATTGCTTCACGAAAATCGACGTTTTGAATCTTCATAATGAATGAGAAGACGTCGCCGCCAATATTACAAACCCAACATTTAAAAGTCTGTCTTTGCGCGTTGACTTGTAAACTCGGTCTCGAATCGTCATGCCAAGGGCATCGACCAACAAAATTAGCGCCCTGTCGTCGGAGCGGCACATACCGTTCAACAAGATCGACGATATCAATCGCATCCCTGATCTGTTCACGTTGATCGAACGAACTGTCGAACTGTTTAGCCAACACGCGCCCCCGTCGGAACAAATCAACAAAACTCTAAAGGCGACTTGACACGCTCAACCCGATTCGTTAAAGTCTCCCTAACTTAACCAAGCGCTCACACGCAAGACCGTTCGCGAGGAGCAGTCTAAAATGAGGCGTTAAAAAGCGCGGCTTCTTAACAACGACAATAACAATAATAAGGAATATTCCTCATTTGTCGTTTTTCCTACCAGCGAGGGCATTTTAAAGGATATTTCTTCTTTTGTCAAGGATTCTTTTTCTAGGAAAAAATCTGATTTTACTAATTAAAACAATCTTAACAGACGATAATGGACGACAGCGGCGTGTAGTCGTTTAAGACAAGGAGAGTTTCTTTACAAAAACAGATTTTTTTCTCCCCTTTTTTAAGTTCATATATTTTCAATAAATACAAAAAGACTTTTCTTCAAGATTCAAAAAAAATGGAGAATAACTGTATTTTTAGCTCTTTTACGAAAATTCGCTATTATTTGCGTTCCCCGTCTCTTATCATTTTATACAAAGCACGCATTTTATCCTTTTTAGAAAAAATTTTTTCAAAAAAATCCAGAATCTCATGAAATAAAAAAGAGGAACGTCTTATTTGACATTCCTCTTTTTTAACAACCAGGAACAAGCCCTTAAAAACGGATTTTTAGCGTCGTTTTACGCAAACTCAAACCTTAACGGCTTCCAGTCCGCTTACGTTTTCAACAACGACGTCGTAACCGTCGGGAGTTTCCAACGAATAGAACAGCTTACCGTCTTTCTTTTCCCAGCGCAGTTTTATCGCGCCGCCCGGCGTTGGTTGTACGCCCGAGGCCCATTCAAGAGACTGAATTTTTGGGAGATGAATTACGATTTTACGTTCGACACAATTAACGTCTCCAACGCCAAGCACGTTACGATAAAGCACGCGGACAATATGAGACGCGAAGCCGTGATTACAACTAGCGTACGCGGCGTCGTTTTCCCAGAGAGTCCCCGTTTTATCAGCCATATACTCGTTGTAGGCAACCGTTTCATCGAGGAGTTGTTCTCCACGATCCGCGGACGCAAGGAGTTCCAAACGCAAGACGTTTCCGACAAACGCGTTCGCCTTGTGAATTTCAGGGTATACGCCGTCTTTTACGCGGTTTGGGCCAAACTTATCGAGCAACGTCGTCCAAAGTTCTGGATACGCGTCTGGTGTAGCGGTTTTGAAGAAGAACGCGAAATACTGACAAACTTCGCTTCTATCGCGTTGTACTTCAAGCGTACCATCCTCTTTACGCAAGGCGTGGTCGACGAAAAATTCTCCGTCGTAAGCCTGTTCGCAAATCTTTTCACGTATTTTTTTTGCTTTTTCACACCACTTTTGCGTGTCGTAGAGCTTTCCAGCGGCGTCAAGAACAAAAGCGTAGAGCATATTGCTCGGATAATTTACATCCTGCACAAAGTTATTAGCGTTCGACCATTCGACAAAAACCCAACTCGGCAGTTTTTCCAGCAGTCCGTCGGCGTTTTCGTACTGTTCGAAGAAAGCGAACAATTTCTCAATTTTCTTTTGAAGTCCTTTGACGGTCGACTGGTCGGGGGAACGTTTCGCGTATTCTTGCAGTTCCGCGATGAACCACATCGCCCAGTTTGGAATGTAAACGCCGTCGTAGTGATCTGAAGGATAACACATAGGCAACATACCGTCCGGAATACATTTAAACGACTCTGGCAACTGATAGTTTTCAAAGAAGGTTTGTTCGACGTCAGTCTTTCCAGTCAGATCGAACGCAGTTCGAGCGGTAAAGAAGCTGTCGCAAAGCCACCCCGCGCGTTCGCGGTGCGGACAATCGGTAAACGCGTCGACGGAATTTTCACGAAAAGTCAAAACCGCGGCTTTATACAATTTTTGGAGACGTTTATCCGCGGCGTCAAAAGACGCTTCGCGAATTGCGGGATACGCGTATTCTCGGAGATAGAATTTCTTTAATTTAAACGAGCCTTTCAAGCAACAAATTTTAGCGTAACGCCCAACATGTGGTTCAAACGCTTCGTAAACGTTTGTGATATTGTTGTTAATCGTCCATTTGACGGCGCTGCACGTTCCCAAGCGTAGGAAATTGACGTCTCCGTCGTCAGTGAGAATCTCGTCAAAAGTCAGCACAATCTCCGTTTCGCCTTGCGTTTCGATTTTCATACCGAAGAACCCGCAATAATTCGCGCCAAAATCGATAATCTGGGCGTCTCCGGCGTTGTACGTCGCGTCCAAACTAAGAGGTTTCCGCGAGTCTACAAAATTGGTTTGCAAAGCTTGTACTTCGTCGGAAAGCAGGACGTCCAATTCGTCAATTTTAAATCCTTTGAGTTGCGGTCCGATATTAACGAGCGAACGATCGCGCCACGGATTTTCCAGTTTATCAAATTTAGTAACTTTTGCGGTTTTTCCCCACGCGACAGGTTCAAGAACCTCAAATTCTGGATACGGAACGCGTCGAGGAAGATACTTAACCTCGGGTTGTTTCTCAAGGGGGACAGGTTCGAATTCGTCAACTTTCGACATGTTGTACACTTCGATGAACGGGCGTTGAAAACTGAACCGTTGCACCTTTTGTACTCGAATGCCAGTATAGTCAATGGCTTGGAAAAGCGCGCACCCGTCAATTTTAGAGTCGTTTGTAACAGCGACGAGTTTGCCGGATCCGTCGATTATTTCCGCTTGCAGAAAAGAAGGTTGATCCAAGTGGTAGAAACTATTGCTATTGTATCCGGCGACTTCAATCGTTACAAAGTTTGACCCTTTACGCAAGGACTTCGAAAGATCCCACTCGTCGATTCTAAACCATCCATGCGGTCCTCGCGCAGGTCCATAGCCCACAAACTTGTTATTGATCATGATTCTCATGATCGAGGCTCCTGTGGAACGAAGAATAGAACCTTTTATAACGTTTTCATCTTTGATATCGACAACGGCGTAGAAGACTAGCGTCACGTTCATTTCTTCCGCTCGTCCCTTTTCCCAAACGGGGACGGCTTTTAAAAACTTCGGGACGTCGGCGTTCAATTCATCGGCTTTTGCAACGGAATCAAACCAATCGAATTGCGGCGCGGCAAGTCCTCCAAGCGTCCAGGCGCTCATAAGCGATCCGCTTTTCAAAAACGTACGACGATCGAGGCGTCCTTGTTTCATATGTTTTCTTCCTTTACATCTATAATTCAATTAAAAGAGCGATACGCCCAGTTTGTAACAGGCGCGTTAGAATAATCATAATCTTAACGCTAATAAAAGTCAAACACAGAGCGCTCCGAATCATGGTAAACGCGTCCGACCATCAAAAGGCAAAGCCGACTCTTTTCGGCTGTTTCAGCCAATAAAAAAGGCGCGACCCAAACAAGTCGCGCCATATTCGTCGGCATTTAAAAATGACGTTTACGATAAACTCATTCGTTCAAAATTTGTTCCGTAATAGTTTCAACCGTGTTATCAGTTTCTTCCGGAGCGTAATTTTCAAGATCTTCCTGCGCTTTTTCAACTTCAGTCAACTCTTGCGCTCGGGCGTCGGCTTCTTCAAGGAGTTGAGCGCCAAGTTGAAGTTCAGAGGATTTGAAATAGCTTTCAACAGGATTATTACGGGCAGTCTGACGAGTTTTCGCAGCGAGCTCTTCCATCGTCATGCCGTTTTCGGCAGACCAAACGGCAACTTGCACGGCATTTTGATCGAGATCTTTGTTGCCAAGCATCTCGCAAAGGACTTGGGTCGTCTTGTTGTTGGTATAGTTATCAATCGGAACCATCGTGTATTTAACGGTAGAACGAGGTTCTTTTTTGCCGTGTTCCAAACACACTGTACGAACGGATTGTTTGTACGTTTTTCTCGGAGCAATCGCGAACATCCCTCCGCCGCCGCGACCGCCGCGACCGCCGCCCATCATACCGCCGCCCATACCGCCGCCAACCGATTGGCTACGTCCGGTACTACTTCCGCCGCCGCGGCTATTACGATCGTTCATACCGCCACGACCGCCGCGACCGCCGTCTTCACCAAACATTCCGCCGCCCATGCCGCCGCCCATCATACCGCCGCCCATCATACCGCCGCCCATCATACCGCCGCCCATACCGCGACCGCCCATCGCGCCAGGTTGAGCAAGGACAGGCACTCCGGCAAACGCAGTCGGCATATCGACGACGATCTCTTTGTCGGTTTTATTAGTAACAGAAATGCTACTCTGAAGCGAATTTTTTGGAATCAATTTAACTTCGACGAGACCTTGATCCACAGCTTGGAAGAGTTCGATCGCTTTCGATTCGTCAACGTTAGCGTTCTTTGCATTCTTATCGGCGGCGGAAACCACGACGCTCGAAGAAAGAACGACCGCTAACGACAATAGTAATTGGAACATGCCCGATTTCATCTGTTTCCTCCGCATATGCGACAAAGTTTCGACGTATATTCCTCAAAAAAAGTAAAATTCAACCTTAACCGACGCGTTTTAACGGGCGCGGGCGCTCCCATAAAACCCATCTTGAGTAATAATAATCTAACGATTTCAAAACGTCTACTATCAAACAATACAAAAATAAACTTTTTTTGAAAATTTCGCGAAAAACTTTCGTTTACGCAAGTTTTAACAGTTATCACCTAAAATTACCAATTATTCGCGTTATCCTGATTTTAACTGATTTACTTAGAATCGTGTTCATTTATATAACGATCCTGGGAATATATTAAACTCAAGTAACTCCGAGTAATCGATACGGTCAAACCGAGTTTTTTTGCCAGTACAATCACAACTCCGCGCGCTTCTTCATATTCCTCCTTTTCAGCGGTCGCTTCTAATTCAGTAAACGAGCCCAATCCGTCAATCGTATCGAGCGTAATTTCCAATTGCCGCCCCATAAACTCCACGCGTCCTCGACGACGGGATTTATTCACTTCCCCGTAGGGCAAAAACCCGAGCCGTTCATAGAACCTAATCCATTCTTTTCTCGCCTTCTCCACGCGCAAGGCGTTTTCTTCCGTTTGTTCTTTTCGTTCGTCGACGAGGGTCAACTCAATTTCTTCGCGCGTTTTCGTTTCCGAGTCAAGCCGCGGTCCTTTGAATGTCGCCGCCAAATAGTTGCCTCGCCGCCGAATACGAAGCGCCTTGCCTTGATTTGGAAATCCCAAGGCTTCGTTTGTAAAGAAAACGTCGGACTCTGTCGTCGCGGGTCCAAGCGTCACGCCAAGCGTCGATTTAAGTAATTTTTCGTATGCGTTCGAATCTTCGATACGAAATTTCATTTCAATTTCTAACATAGCCGCGTCCATATATAAAAAGAGAACGATCCGCCTCGGCGGACCGTCCCGATAGAGTTGCGAGAACCGCAAGGACGTTTCCCCGCGAACCTACGGAATGAGCGTTAGAACTCACATCAACGTAGAAAATTGTTCGTTTACGCGCAGATCGCCGCAATTCATATAACGAATGTCGGTGATTCCAAATTTCATCATGGCTAAACGCGTCAAACCGACCCCAAACGCGAATCCGCTGTATTCTTTCGGATCGATTCCTCCATGTCGCAAGACCTCGGGATGAATAAGTCCGCACGGAATCAATTCAATCCACCCGGAATTTTTACAAGTCGGACACCCTTTTCCGCCGCATAAGAGGCAGTTCAAGTCAAGTTCAAAGCCAGGTTCTACAAAGGGGAAGTAGCCGGGGCGCAAGCGTACTTTAACGTCGCGACGGAAGACTTGACTAAGAATAGTACGCATAATAGCGACTAAATTCGCTACGGAAACGTCTTTGTCAACCACCACGCCTTCGCACTGATAAAAGGTATTTTCATGGCTTGGGTCGATAGCTTCATAGCGGAAACAACGGCCCGGAAAGATTGCGCGAATAGGCGCGCCGAACCGTTTGAGAGTACGAACCTGGTTCGCGGAAGTGTGAGTACGTAAGATCAACTGGTTTTTAAGCCAGAAAGTATCTTGCATATCGCGAGCGGGGTGATCGTGGGGAATATTGAGGGCTTCAAAACAGAAATACTCCGACTCTATTTCCGGACCATAGACGACGGAAAACCCCATACCCTGGAAAATATCCTCGAGTTCCATCTGCACAAGGGTGATTGGGTGCAACGCGCCGAGTCTTCTTCCTTTTCCAGGCGCGGCAAGATCAATATCAAGAGCCTTATGATGAACGGCGTTCGCCTTACTCGCCTCAGCGGCGGCGGAAAGCTCTTGAGTCGCAAAAACTTTCAACTCGTTGAGTTTTTGACCGAACCCTTTTTTTTCCTCGGTCGTCATCTTGCTGAAGTCCGTATTTTTCGCCAAAAGGGTAATAATCCCTTTGCGTCCCATAAAGTCGATACGGATCTGCTCGACTTGCTCCGCAGTCGTAGCCGACCGCAACGCCTGCACAAGTTGTTCCTTGATGTTTTGCACGGAAAATACCTCCGAATTCCATGGATTACGGCGCAAAAACTCGCGTCCCAAAAACGCGTTTCGACATTATAACTCTATACGCGAATCATGTCAGCCCCCGGCGGAGAAAAATGAAACGTCGACAAAGGAAGAAATTGTCGTAAAATACGCGACATATCGCGAATTCAAATCTACAATAGAGTTCTCTAAACTTAACACAGCTAACTTTAATATATAAACTAGATTGCATTATATTATCCTTCTTAAATACGCAACTCAATTGATAGTTAAACTCATAACACATGTTAAGACGAAATCAGTCTTAACATGTGTAAACGAACTTAAAGATAGACTCAACTAACTTTATTTAAGAATATGAGAATAAAAGCTCGTCAACGGGATAAGCGCTATTAAGAATCCGTATATTCGTTCAGTTTACTAACATACACATGCTTAGAAACTGATTAAGAAAACATTAAAGACTAACGCAACAATCGAATTGACAAGCATTACAAAAGAGAATTTAAAAAGATGAAGAGCGCTTGTCAATATCAAAGAAGACATTATACTGCAGTAGTTGGCTTACATGGTCAATTGATTTGCGAGACGGAAACTTCAAGCAAGCGTTATAACCAAGATCGCAAATATAACCAGCTCGAAACATGCGCATAGGGGAGACGATCGTAGGGCGTTGTTTTGGGAACGCGGCGCAAGCATGGGCAAGGCAACCGCCGCAACAAGCGATTTGTTTATATCGTCGTCAAAATTCTGTTCAACGGAGATAATATTTCGGGCGAGGACGTTATCAGGGGTTGAGTTCAATCGGGAAATACCGGGACTACATTCACATTTTGTTTTGTTCCGACGCGGTTGGCGACTTGTCTTTTTTGAATAACGCGTCGTTGGAGTCGCAATTTTAAAAACGTAAAACTATTGTATAGAACGTTCGCGCTTTTAAACTCAATTTCTATTTTCTATCATCGTAACATCGCGACTTTAAAAAAGTAACCAACGCGAATTAAATGATGATAGGAACGGAGAAATTTGAAATGCGGCATTCTTTTACAATAACGAGCGGCAATTATTCTCGCGAACAGCTTTTTGGTTGATCATTTATCTCATGATAGTTCGTTAAGTTGGCAAATTTAAAAAGCATATTCATTTGTTTATTCTTAAAGCTAATAATAAACAAGCGGGTATTACGCCATTATTTTTACATACTATAGGTCAAAGCCGGTTGCGAACGAATTTTAGCGTTCATACGAAAGCTAATAGTCGAACGCGCGCACATCCAATTGTTCTGAAGCGGCGCGACGGGGCGGGTCGCATTCGTTTCAGGTAGATAGAAGATTCCTTGCGCGTCGAGGGGGCGTCAAAATTGCGCAAAAACTGCAAATCAAACATTTGCAACGACAGAATGATAGGAGAAATCCATGAAAGCGAATCTTTTCAGGGCGTTGTTATTCGGATCGTCCAAAAACGAAAGAAAAAATAGAACTCACGAAATTCGCCAACTACGAATCGAATCTCTTGAATCTCGTCAACTGTTGGCCGCCGATCCTTACGTCGTAACAACAGTCGCGGACGTCGTCGACGACAGCGACGGGGTCGTTTCACTCCGCGAAGCGATTACAAGCGCAAATAATTCCAGTTCCACTGAAACGATTACTTTCAACTTGGCGGACGGCGAAGGGGATACGATCGTCCTCAATTCGGAGCTCACCATCAACAGGAACGTGAAAATAGACGGGACAATCGCCAAGGATACGGAGAGCGCCGACGACGCGGGAAATGGCAAAATTAAAATTCAAGGCGAAATATCAATCTCCGCTGGCTCACAATCCAGCGGAGGCGGTTCCGGAAGCTCAAGTCGAACCAATACGAGACAAGTTTGGATCAGCAACGTTTGCTTCGACGGCGGTAGTCAAGCCTACGATCACGTCATTTCCGTAGGCAGTTACTCGAAGATTCAAGCGTTGAACGTCGTCGTTCGTAATTACGACTTTACATCCGACTCCTCGTCCGCGCCGGCGGCGGCGTTTAAAGCGGCAAGCGGCGCGTCTAACATCGAGTATGATTTGACGGGACTTTTAGCTTATAACAACACGTTGTCGTCGGATGGAGCCGGTATTGTCAACGGAGGTTCCTATTCGTCCAATTCGTCCAACAGAACGTATAATGGCGTCAATGTAAAGATGGTCAACTGTACGATCACAGCCACGACAATAGCCGACGGAGTCGACGCGGCGGCGCTTTATCAAGGTTCGTCTGGGAGAAGTTACTTCCGTCTTTACAATACAATCGTCTACAACAACAGCCGCGACGTTTACGTATCAGACGCCACTACCAGTAGAGATCAGGGACGACCGGGACCAGGAGGGCAAAGTTCAACTGTCTACCGTCATAATTTTTACTCTCTGTCGTCCCTCGTCGGCAATAAAGAAGCGACAGGAAGCAACGTCTCGAGTACAAACGACGTTGTCCTTTCCGACGGCGATAAAGTTTTCGAGGAAGGTTTCATCTATAAACTCGCAGCCGACAGTTCGCTCTCTGACTACGGTTGCACCATGTGTTTCATTAACGCGATACTTGAATTCGACGGTCTCGTTTCGTATAATTTCGCGAGCGATACGACTTCAACTTCATCAGGTTATTCCACCGACGTTGCAACGGAATACTACAATAACGCGCTTGACGTAGAGGGTAACGCGCGTTTCGACGGAACGACAACGTGGGACTACAACGTTCATAACTCAGGCGCGGTTCCCGAATGGTGCGCAGGTTTTTCAGCGATCGACCTTGGGGCGGCGGAACTTTCCGAAGTTTCCGGATCGCTTGTCGTTACCGTCGGCGACTACAGCGACAATCCGTACGACAATTTGAATTCGATTCGCGAAGCGGTCGCTTACGCTAAGAAATTGACGGCGCAAGGCGTTGAAAACCCAACAGTAACCTTCTCGCCAGACGTTGATTTCCCCGGAACGATTTCCGCCAATTCAGTCCTCGCGATCAGTCTTGCAACCGGAACCTCCATTACGATCGACGGCACAATTTCCACATTTGACGAAGAAGGCAATAAGATTGATGGAGTCACGGCGAACGTCGAGCTTGCGGTCACAATCCAACTTGAAAACGGCGGTCTTAATCTGAAGAACGTCAATTTCAACGGACTTAACGACGCGCAATACGACGGCGCAATTGTCGCGAGTCAAGATACGTCGAAGCCGACTTACGTCACTATTGAGAACAGCGTCATTCGTAATTACAAGACGACTTCCGCGTCCGTCGTTGAAGCGGGTTACTCAACGCAACTCGTCAATACGTTATTATGCGACAACGAACTTGGCGCGAACAACACCGGCGTAATTTCAGCGTCCTCGATAACAAATTCGTTGAAACTGTACAACTGTACCGTCGCTGGCAACACAAGCTCTTCCGCGCCAACGGCGACCGGCGGGATCTACTATAACGGGGCCAGCAACGGACTCAAACTTTATAATACGATTATCGTAAACAACGCGTTCGACAGTTCCGAAACCGCGTCAAATATTTATTTCGCGAGTTCGAACACAACATCCGACGCGTATCGTTGCGTTATCGGCGCGAATGCGGGAAGCAATTATACGCTAAACCTAAACGATTCCTCCGTTTTATTTAACGACTTCCAAGACACGATTTTTACCGACGCGACTTATTCCGTTCACGAACTGAGCGTCGCGTTTAACGCGGGCAACAACGACTATGTAACGACTGAAAACGGCTACGACGGTTACGACGCCAAGGGCAATGTTCGCGTCCAAAACGACTCCGTGGAAATCGGCGCGATCGAAACGGCAAGCGTCGCGCTCGGCGTTCCACAAATCATCGTCACAATCGAGACGGACGACGTAGATTCGACCGACAACTGGAACGACGACGGAACACCTAATAAAATCTCGTTCCGCGAGGCCTACGAATACGTTGGCAAGGTCTTCAACGTCGACGCGGCTCGCTCGACCGTAGGAACAATCGCTACGAAGTACGCGGCAGGCTTTTCCGATTCCGAAATCGAATCCAGCGCCTATGCTCTTGCGAAAGAAGCGTATACGAACGGAACCAGCGTCGATCTCACAACGCTCGACGAATATGATTCCAATCGCGTTTACACGTTTTCCTCAAGCGTTCCGTACTCCGTCGTCACATTCGCAGACGGAATTTCGACAGTCGCGCTCAATTCACAACTTGACGTCGCTAAGGACTTCGCGATCGACGGAACGACCATCAACGGAGTCGTCGTAATCAGCGGCGAATCCGCAAACCGCATTTTGAATCTTGGCAACGGAACAGAAGTCTATCTTTCGAACGTAAGTTTCCAAAACGGCGTGTGGCAAGAAGGCGGCGCGGTTTACGTCGCTTCCAACGCTACGTTGAACGCTTTTGCGGTCGATCTCGGCGCCAACAGCGCAACTAAGGGCGGCGCGATTTACAACGCAGGTTCCGTCAACCTCAAGAGCTCGACGCTTCAGGGCAATACCGCCTTCAACCACGCGGGCGCAATTTATAACGCCGGCGTTCTCAACGTCTACGCGCATAACACGATAACGGGCAACAGCGCGACCAACGGCGGCGGCGCGATCTACAATATCGGAACCGCGAATATCGTCGGCGAATCAACATTTAGCTTGAATACTGCGCGTATGGGCGGCGCGATTTACGCGTCTAAAGGTTCAGCGACGGTAACGCAAGCGACGTTCTCCAAGAATACCGCGAACGCCGACGCGGGCGCGACGTTGAATTACGGAGCCGGCGGCGCGATTTACGTAGCGTCTAAAGGAACGGCGACAGTCTCCGACGCCACGTTCACAAGCAATACCGCGGGAAAATACGGCGGCGCGATTTCCACATTTGGCGGTCTGACCGTCTCTAACTCTTTGTTCGTTTTGAACAACGCGAAAGCAGGCGGCGCTATTCAAGCGGCGCCAAACAGCGACGGTTTAACCCTTAGCGGCAATAATTTCACGACGAATAGCGCGACAAAGAGCGCCACGCCTCTTGTAGCGTCCGGGACAACCTCCTATGGAGCCGACAACGGCGGCAACGGCGGCGCGCTTTTCCTTAGTAAGGTTCAAGGCGACTATTCCGGAAGCAGTTCCTTTACAATCGACGGGAACGCGTTCTCAAGCAATACCGCCGAGAACGCGGGCGGCGCTATCGACTTCATCAGCGGCGTACTAACCTTCAGCGGTAATAATACGTTTACAGACAATAAGGGAACCGCCACAGACGATTCTAAGACGTACGGCGGGGCAATCGTCATCTCGTCGAAGACCAACTTCGCGGACGACGTCGATTTTGAATTCTCCGGCAACACCGCGTCAGTCGCGCCAAACGTAGGACTTACCAACGAACTCACCGACGCGCAAAAGTCTGCGGTTAAGAACTCAAAGCTTGGCGATTATGTCAACGACTTCAATCGGTGGGTTGAGATAGAATCCGACGGGCAAGTCTCAATCTCCGACCTACGCGCGATTGAAGGTCTCGAAAACGCATCTACGTTCACTATCTACGACGTCGACGGCAAAGTTAAAGCGACGTTGGACGATTCGACCGCGTCTATTTCTTACGCTGACCTTGGGGTTCTTAAGCCTGGTCAAAGTTATACGATTTCGTTTACGGCCGACGGTTCCTCAACAGTCTACAAATTGAACGTCTACATTGTCGAAGCGACCGACATAGCGCTCGACGTTCACGTATCCGACCTCGTCGCAGGCAGTTCCGTCGTAGCGGTTCAATACAAATTCTCGGTTCCGTCGACTGGATCCGCAGTCGCGTCCTGGACGCTGGATTTTGGCAACGGGACAAAGTATACCAGTTCTTCGGTCGCCGGCTGGAGCAGTTCCTACACGTGGACGGTAAGCGATATGACGCTCTCCGACGGCGACGACGCCACTTTGACATTCCGTCTCGACGGCGAAACGACCGACCACGTATTGAAGAATTTCTATAAGACGGAAACGAGCGCGACTTCCAACAACGCCGAGGATTTGGAATTGTACGAAACCTCGACGCTGGACGCGGTCTTCGCCGCCACAGATTTGTTTGACGGATTATTCTAAATGCTCGATAGCGAGATCGCCGCGTCAACTTACGCCGCGGCGATTTTTAACTTCTCTATCTTCGCGTTCGCGCCCGTCTATTTCCGCGAACGCGGTAAGTTTTCCTGTCGACGTTTGGGCGACGTCATTTTCACTTGCGTTCATCCAGGCGAGTCGCAACGTCTTGTTCTAATTACGACTTTTGGCAACGACTGTTTTCGGCAGTCTCAAAGGCAGTCGTTCCCGGCGTCGTATGTTTCTCTGTCTAATTTGTCTCATTTCTCTAATTTTCTTCATTCTGTTTTGACCGTCCTTTAAAAGTTTTACAAAACCAATAGTGAATTATTCCCTTTTATTTTCCACAAATCCGACGTTATTCGGTTAAAAAAACGTAGAAAAATTTTGATTGGCGTCTCGTTTGCAACTTATGTTAATGTTCGGCGCCAAGCGGTCGAACTTGACGAATAATCATTGAATAATTCCAAGCTCGACCGGCAGTTACGATTGGCGCGCGTCTGTGCGCGTATGGAAAGCGCACATTCGTGAAAGGAGACAATTAATGAATTTTTCCCAAGACAAATTGACGACCAAATCGCAAGAAGCGATTGCCGCGGCACAGCGGCTTGCCGTCGCGCACTCGAACCCGGAACTCGGTTCGATACATCTCCTCGCGGCGTTGCTCGACGAAAAAGACGGGAACATATTACCGATATTGCAAGCGTTTAACGCGGACGTTTCGCGCCTGAAGCAGGCGGTAGATTCCGACGTGGCGCGTCTACCGCGCGTCAGCGGGACGAGTCCGTCTATAGGCGCGGATCTTCAAAAAGTATTTGTAAAGGCGGCGGAAGAAGCGACGACGCTAACGGACGAGTATATATCCACGGAACACTTCTTACTGGCGTTAGCCGACGTTGATTGCGCCGCTCAGAGCGTCTTGAAATTGTTCGCGATCGACCGAACGAAGTTGCTAGAGGGTACGAGTAAAGTCCGCGGCAACAGCCGAGTTGTCGACCAGGAGCCCGAGGGCAAATTACAAGCTCTTTCGAAGTATGGAATTAATCTGGTAGATAAAGCGCGAAAGGGCAAGTTGGATCCGGTGATCGGTCGAGACTCCGAAATTCGTCGGGTTATCCAGGTTCTTTCGAGACGCACTAAGAACAACCCTGTTCTAATCGGCGAACCTGGCGTAGGTAAGACGGCGATAGTCGAGGGACTTGCGCTTCGAATCGTCGAAGGGGACGTGCCTGAAAGTCTGAAGGACAAAGAGGTAGTAGCGCTCGACATGGGAGCTCTTATAGCGGGCGCGAAGTATCGAGGCGAATTTGAAGAACGACTCAAGGCGGTGCTCAAAGAGGTCGAAGATTCGCTTGGACGCGTGATTTTGTTCATCGACGAATTACACACGGTCGTGGGAGCCGGCAATCAACAGGGCGGCGCGGACGCGGCTAACCTTTTGAAACCGGCGTTAGCGCGGGGCGACGTTAAGTGCGTCGGTGCGACAACGCTTGACGAGTACCGTAAATACGTAGAAAAGGACGCGGCGCTCGAACGACGGTTCCAACCAGTAATGGTCAACGAGCCGACAGTCGAAGATTCGTTGGCGATTCTCCGCGGATTAAAGAGTCGCTATGAGACGCATCACAAAGGAGTTAAGATCACCGACTCCGCATTGGTAGCGGCTGTCGAACTTTCCAACCGTTACATTTCCGATCGTTTTCTTCCCGATAAGGCGATAGATTTGGTCGACGAGGCGATGAGTCGCCTGGCGATGGAGTTGCAGAGCGTGCCGACGGAGATAGACGACGTACAGCGCCGTATAGTTCAGCTCAAGATAGCCGAGAGCCAACTAGTCGACGAGACGGAACCTGGCGCGGTCGCGCGTCTTGAGGAAATCCGAAAGGAATTAGCGGCCAAGCGCGAGGAGCTTGCGGAACTTAATGTCCGTTGGGAAAAGGAGAAGAGCGGAGTCGGCGACATTCACCAGACTCGCGAACAAATAGAAGCGAAAGAGCGCGAATACAAACGACTCGATTCCGAGATCAAGCGTTCATTCCAATACGGCAAACCGGTCGCGAACTCGGAATTTCAGAAATTAGCCGATTTACACGGAGAGATTCAGAAATTACAAGAAAGCCTCAATCGCCAAGAGGAAGAAGAAAAGAAAAACGAATCCGGTTCGTCGGCGCCTAAGCAGAAACGTTTGTTGCGACAAGTCGTAGGCCCCGACGAAATCGCCGACGTCGTATCCCAATGGACGGGGATCCCCGTTTCGAGAATGATGGAAACGGAACGCGCGAAGTTGCTCGTACTTGAAGACAGACTTCATCAGCGGGTCGTTGGTCAGGACGAGGCGGTGGACGCGGTCGCGAACGCGGTGCGTAGAAGCCGTAGCGGTCTTCAAGATCCCAATCGACCAATTGGTTCGTTCCTGTTTCTCGGTCCGACGGGCGTTGGAAAGACGGAACTTTGCAAAGCGCTCGCGGAGGCGTTGTTCGACGACGAATCCGCAATAGTACGAATCGACATGAGCGAGTTCATGGAAAAGCATACTGTAGCAAGGTTGATCGGGGCGCCTCCGGGATACGTAGGTTACGAAGAAGGGGGCGTTTTGACGGAAGCCATTCGTCGACGTCCTTACTCCGTCGTTCTTTTCGACGAGGTAGAGAAAGCGCATCGCGACGTATTCAACATTTTGTTGCAAGTATTGGACGACGGTCGACTTTCGGACAACCAGGGTCATACGGTCGACTTTACAAATACAATAATCGTTATGACGTCGAACCTCGGCAGTCAAGCGATCCGGGAAATAACCTCCGAAGGCGGTTCGAAGTCGGAGATCGAGAACGCGGTGGATACGATTCTGAAAGGCCATTTCCTTCCGGAATTTCTGAACCGAATCGACGACACAATCGTATTTCAGCCGCTTGACAGGACTCAAATCCGCAAGATCGTCGATCTTCAGGTTAAGAAGTTGCAAAAGTTGCTTAACAAGCAGAACGTTCAACTTGAACTTACGGAAAACGCATACGACGGAATCGCCGATCTTGGTTATCAACCGGAATTTGGAGCTCGTCCGCTTAAGCGCGTAATGCAGCAACGTCTGCAAAATCCGCTCGCGTTCGAGTTGCTTAGACGTCCGACTAAGACGGACGAGTTCTCGGAAGCGACGCCGAAGAAGATTTCGGTCGATTACGACGGGGAAGAATTCAAGTTTCAATTCTCCGACGACAAATAATTATCCAGCTTAACAGTTTAAGCCATCGTTGTTTTGGCGACGTTTCTTACGCAAAGAAGCGTCGTCTTTTTTATTTTACCAGGGCGTATTATCCAATAAATTCGATCAGAATCTATAACGTCATTGGTATTAATCTTGACTCGTCATTAAGAAAATTCTAGCATTTATAAACGCGTTTTGTGAAAATTTTACAAATCGCGAACCCCAAGCCTAACCTTAGACGTTGGAGAACGTCATGCAAACGCGGGTCGTCTCGGCGGCTCGATCATCGTCCGTTCCGGACGTTTAGCGCAGAGGGGCGCAACGTTACGCTCTTTTCAAGGCGCGAAAACAAACGCTCGTCGTTTTGCGCGTTTGTCATGTCAGTTCTTACACGATGCAATACATTCTTACCGATGAGAACCGTTATGACACACGACGAAGCGCGTCAAGAGATCAATCTTCTAAGTAAAGAGATCCGCCGTTGCGACAGGCTCTATTTCGTAGACAACGCGCCGGATCGCGCCGACCACGAGTACGATTTTCTCGTCAAACGTCTTAAGGAACTTGAAAGGCAATATCCCGATCTCGTCGATCCGAGCAGTCCAACCCAACGTATAGGCGAGAAACTCGAAGGGAAAGCGGAGGTCGCCAGACATGTTATTCCTATGTTGTCGATAGAGAACGTCTACGATGAAGCGGAATTACGAGAATTCGTATCTTCAGCGCAAAAGAATATTTCAACGCCTCTTGCGTGGGTTTGCGAATTGAAGATAGACGGAATCGCCGCGTCGCTACATTACGAACATGGGCGTTTTGTCCAGGCATTAACCCGCGGGGACGGTCTTTTTGGCGAAGATATTACCGCGAATGTTCGAACCATACGCGACGTTCCGTTAGCGTTGCCCGACGACGCGCCCGATCGTCTTGAAGTTCGCGGCGAAATATACATGACTAACGCCAACCTCGAGCGGCTCAATAACCTCGAATACGCGAAATCCCTCTCAACCGGACGCGAATTTAAACCGTTCGCCAACGCGCGTAATTTGACGTCGGGAACGATTAAACAGCGCGATCCTGCGGTCTGTTCGGAAAGAAGGCTCCAATTTTTCGCGCATTCGACGGGTACCGATCCTGGCGTCGTAGCGCCGACGCACTTTGAATTTATGCAGAAACTACGTCAGTTTGGTTTTGCGACGGCGCCGTTGCTCAAACGCTTGCCGACGTTCGACGAAGCTCTCTCTTACGTTCACGAAATGCAGGAACGTCTACACGAGCTCGATTTCGAGGTAGACGGAATCGTACTAAAAGTCGACGATTTTCACGCTCGCGAAGTAATTGGCTCGACGTCGAAATTTCCTAAATGGATCGTCGCGTGTAAATTTGAGAAATACGAAGCGCAGACTCATATCGAGAAAATCGTCGTTCAAATAGGCAAATCCGGCGTAGCGACGCCCGTCGCCGAGCTTACCCCAGTCGAAATAGCGGGCACCACCGTATCGCGCGCGACGTTGCATAACGCGGACGAAATATCTCGAAAGGACGTCCGCGTCGGCGACGCGGTAATCGTTGAAAAAGCGGGCAAAATTATCCCGCACGTAGTTCGGGTAGAAACTTACCTGCGTTCCCAAGACGCTCCTCCTCAACCTTATGAATTTCCCAGGTACTGTCCAAGTTGCGGCGCGCCGTTGAAAAAAGATCCGGAGACGGTTTTTATTAGATGCGTAAATCCGGAATGTCCCGCTCAATTTAGGGAAAGACTCTCCTACTTTGCCTCGAAAGAAGCGATGGATATCGACGGGGTAGGTCCGTCGTTAGTCGAACGTTTAACAACGCCGACACGCGGCAGTCTTCTCGGCGACGGTTCGCGCCTCGTATGTACATTTGCCGATCTTTATCGTCTAACGCCGGAAAAACTCGCGCAACTTGACGGTATACAAAGAAAATCCGCGAACAATATTGTAGCGGCGATACAAAGTAGTAAAACCCGAGGTCCCGCTCGCCTACTCAACGCGCTGTCAATCTCCGGAGTCGGCGCTCAGACCGCCAAAGAAATCGTTAAAAAGTTCCGTTCGTTCGAAGTCCTTGAAAATGTCTCCAAACCGGAAGAATTTCTTGCGGTCGACGGAGTCGGAGAAATACTCGCGCAAAACTTATTTGATTTCTTTAAGTCTGAGGAGGGAGTTCGAATTGTTTCCGAACTTCGCGAATTAGGATTGACGATGGAACTTGAACCACTCTCAGTCGAAAAAGAGTCGGAGTCTCGACCACTTGAAGGAAAAACGATCTGCGTAACGGGAACGCTTGTCGGTTACGATCGAGTTGGAATAAAAGAGACCATTGAACGAAATGGCGGTAAGGCGACTTCTTCCGTGTCGAAAAAGACGTCTTTTTTACTTGTCGGCTCGGATCCCGGCGCGTCTAAAATCACTAAGGCGACGGAACTTGGAATCCCAACAATGACGGAAGCCGAATTCAGCGCCGTCATAGGAACTCTCCCCGCTGAAACCGCTCGGTCAAACGAAAAACCGTCAGGTCAATTGTTTACCTAGAGGTCAAAAATTGACAAAAAGAAGAAAACGCACAAACTTGCCGTTGCGCAAACGCGTCAAATTTTGTAAATCTATGGAGTTAGTAAACGAAGGTTCAAAATATTGTCGGTAATGACGCCTATGGAAAGGAACGCGCTATGAATACGAAAATCGATTCGTTGTTTTCCACAATTCTTTTGTTACTCGCGTTTGGAGCGGTATACGCGGCAATGCCGCATCACTCCGCGTCGTCGGTCGTTGACGCGAACGTCGTTGCGCAAACGCAAACAGAAAATCCTGACAAAGGTCGTTAGTCTTTCTCGAAGTCAACACACACTCTCGACGCGCTTGCCGTCGGGAGTGTTTTTATACCGTAAAACTTCTAAATCTTCTCGCTCTCCGATCGTTCTTTTTTTTTAATCCGAAATACGCGTCAAACGCTTTATTCCTACTAAACGATTTGTTAGAATAACACAAGTGTGACAAGACGTATTAACTCGATCTTAGTTTGAACGAAGGAGCAGGTTGTAATGAACGCGCGATTTAAATATTTGATCGTACCGTTTGTTCTTTTGACGTTAGGGCCATTCGCGACGTCCGGCGCATATTCAGAGGAAGGCAAAGTGGGCGAACGTCCGTACGAAATGGTTTGGGCGGGTCGAGATAAAGAGGTTCGCGACGCGCTCGTAGACTTTGAAGATCTGAGCGGTTGGAAAGTGGAGACAGTAAACGCAGTCGCGACCTTCGAACGTAGCCGCGAAGAACAAATGTACGGAACTTACGTTGGCAAATTGACCTATCGTAAGGGCGACGGTTCCGAGGCTCCTCAAGTCGACGTAAAAGCGCCGTCTCCGATTCCAGTTAAGGAAAAAGGATTTGACACGATTTCCTGTTGGATAGTCGGCAATAACTGGGCTTGGGCTCCGGATCCGAATACTCCGAACGTTTCCGTCCAAGCGTTATTTCAAAACGCGAACGGCGATGAATACGCCGTCGATCTTGCATGGATCAATTGGCAAGAGTGGTTTCTGTGTTACCGCAAACTCGACGCAAACTTGCTTCGCAATCTAGGCGACTCTCCGTCGTTCGTCGGTTTTCGAATTCTCAGAGGCACAAACACCGAAGATAGAACACTCTACTTTGATTCTTTTTGCGCGTTCAAAGAAGAACTCAAGCCGTTAGAATTTAAACTTCGCGCCAAGCCCGGTATTGATCTTTTTGAAGGTCAACCTCTCGGAATCAATTCAGGCGAAGGTCGTCTTCCCTTCCCGACCAACGAGGATACGATTCTTCCCGCCTCGTCGAAAAATCTACAAAAGGGCGCGTTCCATTTTTACGGCGACTCTTGCGATTTCGTCTATGAAGGCAGCGACGGAACGCTCGTCTATACGTATAAACCGGAAAAAGGGACCTTTACCGACGTATCGGCGCGTTGGAACAATAGCGCGCCGTTCTATCCATGCGCAGAGGGCGGAGCGACAACGCTTGTCGGTCAAGACGGCGCAATCGAACAAGTAGAAAATGCGCAACTTGATAAATTTGAAGAATTTAAAGAGGGCGTTCGCGCCATCTGGACTCTATCGTCGAAAACAACTTCGACAACCGTAGAGCACCGTTTACAGCTCAAAGGCAAGAGTTTAATTATAGACACGATAGCGCTTGGCGGAAACGTTCCCAGCGTTTCGTTGGGTAAACTTGACAAGATAGCCGAACCACGCGTATTCGCCATACCGTACTATCTTTACGATTATGGTCAACGTCCAGGCGCGGCGCTTTTCCATCCGCTCGATTCCTCCGCCAACCTTTTTGCTTCCGCGCATATCGATTGGTATCGCAGCGGCGCGTCTTACTTGCAAGGACGTCATGGAATCGATAGTTACGTACAAGACGTAACGACTGACGCGTTGGGAGCTAAGAAAACCGAACGACAAACTTTTCAATACGCCTATCTAAACGGCAGCGCGGACTATCGAACGAAAACGGATGGAAAGCGCAACGACGTTTACGAACGTTTTATTTTCACGATCTCGCCCGACTTTGTAGAAACGCTTCCGACAATCGCCAATCCGGAGTCTCCCTATCGCTCAGTCGCGGGTTCCGGCGTTTGGCGAGCGCATGGCGCTTCGACGCGCGACGGCGACAAGAAATATTGGCGCGACGTTTGGCGCCATGGTATGCGTCATATGATAATAACCGACCATGAGGTCTGTTGGCGCGACGGCGGCGAAAGCTTCACCTTCCGTACGAAACCCGCTCCTAAAAAGGGCGGCGACGCAGGTTGGATCGATTACTCGCGTTTCATGCAGGACACTTTAGGGTTCGTCTACGGACCTTATAACAATTTCACCGATTTCTCGCCCGTCAACGAATACTGGTCCCCCGACATGGTCAATCGCCAACAGGACGGGACGTTGCAACCCGCCTGGGCAAGATGTTACGCGCCGAAACCCACGCGAGCCGTCGAGTACTGCGAAAAACTCACGCCGATCAATCAGGAGAAATTCCATTTTAGTTGCGCCTACTGCGACGTTCACTCTTCCGTACCCGCTTGGACCCGAACCGACTACGACGCTCGCGTACCCGGAGCAGGAACGTTTATGAGCGTGTTCTATCCTTATGGCGAAATCTTTTTACTTCAAAAGAAAAACTGGAAAGGGCCGACTTATTCCGAAGGACCGCACCATTGTTTCTACGCGGGTCTAACCGACGGCAACTACGCGCAAGATCAACCCTACAATTTATTTAAGAATCAATGGTTACTTGAGTTTGATCTTCTTAAGATCCACGAAAAAGAAGTCGATTTCGGTATGGGCAACCTTGGTATGTTCGCGCCCGGTTACAACCCGAAAGACGACGGTGAAAAATCGGCGTTCCTTGATCGTTTCCTCGCAGCGACGCTTGCGTTTGGTCATTCCGGATTCTTCGCAGTCGACTACGGCATGTACTACGGCATGCGTTCATATTTTATGGTTCAACAGATCGCGTCTCGTTATACGCAAAGCCTTGTCGATACGATCCGTTATTTTGACGCAAATGGAACGGCGCTCGACGTCAGCGCAGCGCTTGTCGCCGATTGCGTGAAACGGAATCAAGTTTATGTAAAATACCAGGACGGAACGGTCGTCGTTTCGAACGGTTCGAACGACTCTCCACTCAACGCAACGGTCGAGGGTCGAGCAATTCATCTTCCGCCCAACGGGTACACAGCCTGGACCGCCGACAGCGCCATTCTTGTAGAATCGTTCCTTAGTTCGAGCGGCGCGAGATTTGATTATTGCGAATCCCCCGAGTATATCTATATCGACGGGCGCGGAACTTGGACAGAACGAGTCAAGGCGTGCGGATTTGGCGCGGGGGTCTGTTTAATTCAAGCGGACGGTCAATATGAAATCATCCCGGAAGGCGCGACCGAACCTGGATTTAAAATAGCCGATCCGACAGAAGAAATCGAAGCCGTCGCGCTTGACTATGACCGCAAGGAACTTGGCGCGGCAAAAGTCAGACGTTCGCGCGGTTACGTCTTTGTCGAACCAGTTGAAGGCGCGTTCTCTTATCTTTTAACCAAAAAGGCAAGCAATTCGACGCCTGTAGAGGAATGGACATGCGCTCGAATTGAAGTTGCGCGCGGCGAAAAGGTAACGCTTACCAGGGGCGCTGAAAGTAAAGAAATTACCATTCCGACCGACGCCTCGCCTGGCAGATTGTGGATAGAACCAAGCGAAGGAACCTGGATCAACTTTGAAGTCGTTGAAGCGTTGGCTAAACCTAATTTCAAGTACGATTCCAAAACGAACAAGCTAACAATAGGACTCTCCACGCGAATTCCCAACGTAGAAGTAAAAAGCGAATTGACAATCGATAGACAAACACTTAAGATAGACGCCCAATTTAAGCAACCTAACGTCGTAAAAGAAATGGAGGTAACCTTTCCCGGGCCGTCTATTGAAGGCGCGCCGTCGTACGTTGCGACTTTTGCGGCGACTTATTCTCAAGACGTTACGGTTAAATACGCCTACGAACTAACTTTTGACAACAGTTACCAGTTCTTACGTTTTGAGGACTATTCTTTTGGGGATAAAACGAACGCGACAAGCGAATCAGTAAAACTTACTCCGTACGTTCAACTTCGCGGTCAATCGGCGACATGCGATTTCGGTCAAACGCTTGCCACTTTTCATTTTGAGCCGAGCGTTCCTTGCGGCGAGGTCTCCAAGTCGGTTCGTAAGCTTCACCCGCCGTACGGAGGGGGCGCCGGGCGCGTATTTCTACGTTATGACTTTACGGTTCCCAAAGAACCAGTCACATTCCGCATGAGTATCGGACGTCAAGACGGATCCGATCGCGGAGACGGTATAAAATTCCAGATCGCGGTTGCTGAATTCGAAGGGGATCAAATGGTCGAAGGGACGGAGAAAACGCTTGCGGAAAAAACGCTTATTGAATTCCAATGGGAAGACCTTGAAGCCGATTTAAGCGCATACGCCGGAAAGAAAATCTCGTTGCTCGTTATTTCGGATTGCGGAGACGCCAATAACACGATTGGCGACTGGGCTTGCGCCGCCGAT
Source organism: uncultured Planctomycetaceae bacterium (assembly GCA_964447865.1). Classification (GTDB taxonomy): domain Bacteria; phylum Planctomycetota; class Planctomycetia; order Pirellulales; family Thermoguttaceae; genus RUG369. The sequence goes on from CAYUUL010000005.1 coordinate 46,873, forward strand.
ATGCGTATCGAATCGTTAAAAACAGCGTTGACCCGAACGCTGACCTCCGTCAACGTCAAAACCGATGAGAAGTAACGTTCAATCGGTTAGATAAAACATGTAAACAACGTCTTTGTCGCAGTTCCCAGTTTTTTCAACAAAGAATGCGACAAAGGCGTCGTTCATTTCCTTCCCAACCTTTCGCGCTGTCGACGCCAACCATACAGGCAAACTTATAAAAGTGAACAAGGCAACGAGTCAAAGTTACAAGCAACCGTTTAAAATAGAAGCTCGATAACTTTAGCGTCGTCAACAATAAAAGCCGACGGCAACTGTTGAATAAACCAGTTATAATTTGCGTCCAGCTTATCGCAAAGTTCGACGTTATTTATTGTTTCAGTAGAATCTTCAATATTGACAAGAGCCATCGAAATATTTTTATGTTTGGCTATTTCCAGGGCTTTCGGTAAAGTTTGCTTACATGCGCCACACCCGTCGCGATAAATCATAATGAGCCATTGACCTTTGGATAAATTTTCCTTATTTCCACAATATTTCAACAAAGGACACTCTTTTTTGAGCCAGCGTTCCGGTTTTAAGACAATTGTATCGCCGCGCGAATAAGAATCAGCAACGTTTTCCAAAAAGAAAGCGTCACGAAAAGTTCGCATATACGCGCTAACGGCGTATACGCTTGGGATTACGATGCATAAAAATGAAATAAGAACGATTTTAAAAATACGATTTCGTCCGTATAAAATGTTAGCCGACGGATAAGTGATAGAAAGATACGCAACCAAAGCGATTATCAAATCAAGAGTAAACGTTATGTACGGATTGACCTTTACCGCGCCAAAACACCCGCAACTATCTTTTCCCATAAGACCTTTTGAAAATGAAATTCCCGCAAAAACAACGAAAGCCGCAATAATCGCGTAGCGAGTTAATTTTGGGTTTAATCCTCCAAGAGCCCATACGGCAAACGCCGACTCAAGTGTTAACGTAAGAAAACGAATAACAGGAGCGTCTATAAACGAATCAAAATCTAACGGAATGATAGGACCAAATTGCTTAACTTTTTCAAAAGCGCTAAAAAATAAAATTCCAGCGACAATAAAGCGGGTCAAAAACCATAGATACATTCTAAACGACTTACGAACGGACGACTCCGTCTCGAAAGGCGTAGGGATTTCTACTGTCATAAAGGAGTCCTCCCCCAATTTAAGAAACAGAATTTAATCGAGCATCAATAATAAATTGTATGAATTCAAACGTTAGAAGCTTTAATTTTGTTTTCTACGTCTCATCCATAAACCGCCAATGATCAGCGCCACGCCAAGCAAACATAATATAATGCGAGGGTTTCGATTTTTCATTTCTATTTTTTGTTTTGCGATACGTTCGATTTGGCGCTGAACAAGAGATTTATCTAAATTCTTAAGATATTCCATATATTCGTCTTCAGTTTCAAAAATCAATAGCGGTTCATTGTCGCTTAGTTTCACAACTTTTTTATAATCAGGATCATGATACATTATCTCCATATACTCAGGGATATAGAACGAATCAAAATCAAAATCGAAGACGTTAAAACGAACTTTTGAGACGTTTTGTCGATTATACGCAACGGTTTTCCCGGCTAATACGTATCTATTCTCAATCGTTTTTGGAAAGAAATGTTCGTTTTCTTTAAGATAGGAAAGAACTTCGTATTCCACTATATGGCGTGACTTTTTCCCATCGCGTTCCTCATGGCAAATTGCCTTGACAAATTGAATGTGAAAGTTTTTACTTTCATTGATTACAACTTTACGAGACGCCACGGGAAGTTCCAGTTCTTTCGGAAAAGCTTCCTCGGCTTCTTTTGTTGGAAACAAATAAAAAGTCCACAGGACGTCTCCTGAATCGTCCACGCTTCGTTCAGGTTCGCTCGACGGATACTTCTTAACAATCTCCGAAAAAGTGAGTCGATCATCCTCTTTAACGTTAAATAGAAAGAAAATATTACGACCTTCCGGAAATCGAGTTCTATAAAAGGAATCAGAACCAGTTTCGAAGTAGTTGTAATCAATATCGATAGAAGCAAACCTTCGCCAATCATGATCTTTAACTTTTTGTTCAAAAAACTCTTCCATCATTTTAAATTTTGTCGTTCTATCGTTTCCCTGATACTCATATGTAGACTTTCCGTCAAAATAACGATCAATCACATATTCACGATTGTTTTCGTCTATTTTATTTTTGATCAGCCGCTCTTTTTTTGTTTTTCGATCATACGACCAGATCACGTTCGAAAGTTCGTTGAAGGCGCCGCGTTCCTTAGAAGCCATAGCCTGGTCGTATTCAAAACTAACCTCAATCGAATCAATATCCTTCCAAAAACTGTCCGTTTTTTCAGCAAGTTCTAACGCGGAATAAAAAGAAGTCGTTTCGTCTGCATGTAAAAAACAAACGTAAACATTAAGAATAAAAAAAGAAAGCGCAATAACGTAAATTATTGAAATACGGAAGGGGGAATTTTTTAAAAAGCTAAATAACATAATTGAGATCTCCCTATAAATTCCAATAAAAGACTTTGTACAAGATGGCTGTCGACAGTCGTTTATACAAACAACTACCGACAGTCTTTTGTTCCTCATACGTCTGACTAACAATCAGAACGTAAGATCATTAAGATTCTCAATTATCAGCGTTTATTTACAGCTATATCCAACGATGGGAGTCTCGACAAACCCTACTGGCGACACACAATCGCAAGTAACGGGCGTTCCTGTACAAAATAGTGTAAAATGCAACCAGGACCGCTTAACACAAAAGGATCCAGTTATAGTAGTTTTCCAAGTCCCAGTCACAGTCGGTCCAGAACAAGGTTCTCCAGCGACAGCAACTGTAGTGTTCTTCACACAAGTATTACACCAAAAGGTCTTTGAATTATCGCTGGAATCTCCATTAACACGTATTCTCGGCAACATAGCGCCGAGAATAAAAAGAATAACAATAAGAACAATCTTTACACAACGCCCCATAGCCAACTCCTTATTTAGTCAAATTATTACGGAACAATAATCGCGTCGTATACGACCAGGTCGTTCCTTTCACAACGAACCATTCGGGTCGTCGACGTCGTCCACATTGACAAACATTCCAGAGCCAACAAGGCGCTTCATTCGGACGCAAAGCATACGCTTACATCCTTGACGACAAAACGCGATATTCAACGCGCGTAAGTCGTCTTGTTTCAAGAATACCGGATCAAAAAATATTTTTCAACAACGTCGCAAAAAAAGAAAACCAAAAAAAGATTGTTATCCAACAAATAAAAATCTAATAAAGAACAATCATTATCCATCAACTACAATAAATCCAACAAAAAAACCGTCTCAGTTTTATTCAAACTTCGACGGTCTTATCTACAAGACGAACATAAGAGCCAAACAGGTTTAATCTTTCCCAAGTTCAAGCCATTCCGTATGAAAAGGTCCTTCATCCGGTCTATCGGCGCGTTTGTATGTATGAGCGCCAAAGTAATCCCGTTGCGCCTGAATCAAATTTGCGGGGAGACGACTCGAACGTAAAGAATCATAATAAGTAAGGGCGGTCGTAAAACCAGGGACAGGTATCCCCAGCTCGACGGCGATTCTCGCGACATTTCTCCACGCGGGCAACGCATTTTCGATAGAACTCTTGAAATACGGAGCTAAGAGTAAGTTTTCGAGATCGGGATCCGCGTCGTACGCTTCTTTAATACGTTCCAAAAAGACGGCGCGAATGATACATCCTCCTCGCCAAAGCAACGCGATACGCCCCAGATCGAGTTTCCAATCGTACTCTTTCGCGGCTGCTTGAAGTTGAACAAACCCTTGCGCGTAACTGCAAATTTTCGCGGCGTAGAGGGTCTTCCGAACCTGTTCGATAAAAGCGTCTCTATCTCCCTGATATCGCGTATTTGGACCGCTCAGGAGCGTCGCGGCGCGTTCTCGTTGACGTTTCATGGCGGAAATCGAACGCGCATAGACAGCTTCCGTAACCAACGTACTGGGAACGCCAAGATCTAACGCGAGTTGACTCATCCATTTTCCAGTTCCCTTTGCGCCCGCTACGTCAAGAATCTTGTCGATCAAAGGTTCGCCAGTCTCCGGATCATCGACAGAAAAAATATCTCGAGTGATCTCGATAAGGTAGCTATTGAGTTCTGTTTTATTCCATTCGGAGAAAATCTCGCATAACTCGCGATTAGTCGCGCCAATCGCGTTTTTCAAGATCCAATACGCGTCGCAAATAAGTTGCATATCTCCGTATTCGATACCATTATGAACCATTTTGACGTAATGCCCCGCTCCGCGTTCTCCAATCCAGTCGCAACAAGGAACGTCTGCGTTCGGTCCAACCTTTGCCGAAATAGCTTGAAGAATCGGTTTAACGCAAGGCCAAGCGTCAGGCGCTCCTCCCGGCATTAGGCTCGGACCTTTACGAGCGCCTTCCTCCCCACCTGAGACGCCGGTTCCAATAAAGTTAATTCCTCGCGTAGCGAGATATTTAGCGCGACGTTCGGTATCGGTAAAGTGAGTGTTTCCCCCGTCAATCAGGACGTCCCCTTTATCGAGAAAGGGTAGGAGCGATTCGATAACGGAATCGACCGGAGCTTTTTCCGGATAGAGCTTTACGTCAAGAGCCGGAACGGGATCGACAGATTTGACCATCATCATGATACGTCTCGGCGACTTCAAATTTGAAACAAACTCTTCCAACGAAAAAGTTCCAACAAGTCTGTCTCCTTTCTCCTTCGCTTCGTCCGTCGCCATAAAATCGTCGATAAATTTTCGCGAGACGTCAAAAAGCGCGACGTCAAACCCATGATCGACCATATTCAACGCGAGATTGCGCCCCATAACGGCGGCGCCAACCATACCAATATCATATTTTTTTTCGGACATCTGCGTCGTTCCTTAAGGAAATAGATTCAAAAATTATTGCAGGCGAGCCAATAGACCCGTAATTTCTTTAAATTATACGCGCAAGGAGTTCCTTTGTATAGAACGATTTCAAGCATAAAAAAACGCGCGCCATATCTCACGGCGCGCGTTGCGTACTAGTCGATCGTTTTAACGCTAATCAAGGTTCAATCAGTCCGCGTAAAAGTTCGAACCCTGGAAGGAAACCGCAAAGCTATTGAGAGCTTCGTCGACTTTGACATTTTTAATCGTTTCCCACGGATTGATCAATACGCCGCCGGTAACGGACGCGACGCTCTTCGAGCTAACTCTGACAATCGAGTCGGATTCAACAGACGCGGGCACAACGTATTCAGGAGTTTCCGTAGCCAGGAGCTCACTCATTTCACAGCCGGATTTGGCTTGTAAATTTTGGCTATAGATAAGCGCGGCGACAAGCGCGAGATCCATGCAGTTTTTAGCGTCGGCGAAAATAGGTTCAACCCTGGACAGATCGTCATAACGTTTCGTCATATTAGAAGCGAATTTTTTAGCCGCGGGGTCATTCTTTTCAGACGCTTTACGCGAACCGTCGGCGGAGAAGTACTCGCGTTCAGTCAAGACGTCGACAGAAGAATCGGAGACTTTCCAAACGAGCGAATCAGAATCGCGATACAGAGCGTCGAACTTCGGCTCCATCCAGAAACGTTGTCCATAGGATGCGGCGCCGCGTTTAACCATACTGAAATAGCTCGGGAAATTCTTGAGCGCAGAATCTTCAAATCCAAGGCTGAGTCTCTTCATACGATAGTCGGCGGCAACCAGAACGTTCGCCATACGGCTATCAGCGGGGACGCCAGTCAAGGTAACGTTCATAACCCCCATCGCGGCGCGATTGACGTTAGCGTCGTCGATAACGTCGCGAGCCGCCATGCGAGCAAGCGCGTCGGACGACGGATCAATAGAACAGGAAATCAATTCTTTATTATCGTTAGCGACAGCGCGAAGGGCGACAAGCAAATCTTCCAAGTAGAGAACCGGTTTTCCAGAATTGACGCCAACCACTACGCCGGAATCGTCCAACGTCCAAGGTTCCGCGGAACCAACAAGATAAACGTCGTTTGCTTTCGGATCGGCAACAACATAATCAACAGAAGTTAAACCGCCGAGATAACGCGCGGCGTCGGGAATCTGTTCATTATTTTCACGGCAAGAAACGAGTAAATCGTTTAGACGGCTTAAAGAAACCTTACGTTGAGAACTCGCTTGTTCGAGATCGGCGGGAATTTTCTCCATTTGCGCCATCAATTGAGAATTACTCGACGCCATTTCCTGCTGAGTAGCGCTACGAAGAATACGCTCCGCATCGATCGAAACGCCGCCAACCGCGCTACGATACCCCCAACGGTAGTATTCATTATCATAGTCATTATTATTATTATTGTTATTATTATTGTTATTATTGTTGTTATTATTATTGTTATTATTGTTATTATTATTGTTGTTATTATTGTTGTTAGCGCACATACCCTGGGGGGTGACGCAGGCGAAAAGTCCAAGGAGCAGGAACGCACAGAACAGCGTTTTTACCGATCGTCGCAGCGAGTTGTTATCAACTTTCATTTTTTGTCCTCAATCAGGTTCTATCGCACCGCGCAAGCAGACTCGTTCAAAACGCGGAGCCGAAGGCGCGTCTATACGCGCGGTCATCAATATCCGCTCCTTGTAAAGCGTACCGTCGCCAAGCGGGAATCGATACGATCGCGCGAAGGAGCGCCTTCCCAAAAGTCGTCGCCGAGAACGCGCGTACTAAACGCTTCTACCCAGCTATGCTATAAGATTACCCAAACATATACGACTTGACAAGTTTTTTCTTAAAAAAATCACATTTTTCGAATATCTTTTCAGAAAATATTTCTCCCAATCGCAAAATTCCATTTTTTCTATCTGTTTTACATCGTCGGGTCAAATTAACAAACGTTTCCAATACTTTTCTATCAGCATAGCATACCAACATTCCAAGTCAATTTACGTTCACATCTATTACTCAGGACTTTTTTTAATTATTTTTATCATCTTTCGCGAAAAATTTCAAAAAATTTCCATCTTTTAAAAAATTCCTTGACAATCAGTTCTTTTTTTAATAGACTGTGATCAGCCGAACGATAAACTTTGTTTGTTTATAACAACAGCGACATTTTTTATTTTTATACATTTTGCGTTAAGTTCGCAACTATTGGTTGAGTCTTTACCAGATTTGGTTTGACTCTGTTTGTTTTGTTTTATTCACCTGCGGTCGCGTCAAACAAAAATCGCGCCGTCCCTTTGATCATCTTTGATCATCTTTGATCATCTTTGATCATCTTTGATCATCTTTGTTATTCTTGTTGAAGCGCCGTCTTTGACAGTTTGCCTGGACGTCCATTACGCGCAGTCAACGCGTGAAATGTGAAAAGTCCAACATTCAAGCGTAAGCGTTCGTTTGTTTTTTCCCTTTGAGACGCACATGCCGCCCGATAGCCGGGCGCGCGGTGTGACGTCGCCTTTTTTTTTGGCGTTCTGTATATGAAATTATTTTGACGGTATTTCCGTCGCATTTATTCCACTTAACAGTATCAAAGGTTCCGCTATGCCTCAAAACCATTTTTCTAATTGTAGTCGCCGCGGTTTCACCCTCGTTGAATTGCTTGTTGTTATCGCAATCATTGGAATTTTGATCGGACTTCTTCTTCCAGCGGTTCAAGCGGCCCGAGAGGCCGCGCGGCGTATGCAATGCACCAATAACTTGAAGCAACTTGGTTTGGCGATGCACAACTATCACGACCTTTATACGCTTCTTCCTCCCGGCAATACCTTCTTCAATTCGAAAAACAGCGCTAATCCTCTTACGGGCACCGGATTAGGATGTGAAGCTGGGGGCGTTTACCACGGTATGATGGGTTGGCCTGCGTTCATTCTTCCCCAAGTTGAAAACGCGTCTCTTTACTCGACCGTCGATTTTACCAAACGCGCTTATACCAACTATTGCGTTCACTGCAATGCCTATGGTCACAGCGCCAGCAATCCGACGTGCGGAGACGAGGCCAATAAAGAAGCGGGTTCAAACGCGCCCGCGGCGTTCCGTTGTCCGTCGACTCCGTCCGGAGTGGCTCCAATTGGTTCCCAGAAAGATTACGCGGTCAACGGCGGGGCGGAACTTCCCGAACGAACAACGACCGACAATATTGGTCTTACCGTCGCCAACCAGGACAACGCTCGCGGACCTTTCCAGGGTCTATTTTGGTGTAACAGCAAATGCGGACTCGCGGACGTCACAGACGGAACGTCACACACATTCATGATTCTTGAACTGTCAAGCGTAACGCTTCCGACCGCTAATAAAGTCGGCTTTGCGGCCAACCCGTTCATCTCCGTCGGTCACTGGTCCGACGGCTACGCAATGTATACGCATTGCGGCGTCATGAATATTCCGCCTAACTGCTTGTCGTACCACGAAGATTCGCGCACGCCGCGTAGTTTCCATCCCGGCGGTCTCAACGGACTCATGGCGGACGGTTCCGTCCACTTCATTAGCGAAACGTGCGACACAAACGTTTACTACGCAACGTTCACGCGTTCCAGCGGTTCGTTCAAGGCGGGTCAAGGCGGCAACAAGGCCGGCGGCGGTCCAGCGTTGTTCTGATAGCGTGGCAATTTGTATTAGAACCAGGCGGAATCCTCTCGCCAGGACTCCGTTCGAGCTTAAAGTCAATCAACGAAAGTCACTAATATGTATAGACGAAATTTCCTTGCGTCGCTAGGAGTCGGAGCCTTAGCTCTCGTTTGCGGTTGTAAGCCCAAAGCTCCTTATGATCTTGTACCAGTTTCAGGCACGGTTAAATACAAAGGTCAACCGCTCGACGAACGCTTTCACGTAGAATTTACCCCGACCGACGGTACGCGTCCAAGTATGTGTAAGCTCGACTCAGAGGGTAACTTCGAGGCGATTCACACAGCCAGTCAAAAAGGCGTAAAACCAGGACCGAACCGTGTTATCGTTTACTGGAATGAAGATCCGACGACAACGCCCATTCCAGAAGAATACCAGGAGATGTTCTCGAAATACGGTTTTACCGGCAACGAACAACTCGAAGTAGAAATCTCTAAAAAGGAAAAGAATTTCGAAGTAAACTACGAATGACGCGCGTCATTCGTCCACCAGACCGAAGAAGACGACGTCCAAATCGCGGCGACGCCTTCTTTTTTTTTAAATATACCATCACTCAAAAGTAGCGTAAGAAAATTGTGAAAAAAAACCGATTGTCAAGTTTTCACTTTTAAACATTGTTCAAAAGCGCTAGAATCTACAAAAATCGCATTGAACGCGGTTCCTAACGGAGTGAATTATGCTTTCGAAAGAAAGCCGCCAATTAACAACATAGCAGAGGAATAATTGATGAAACGTCTCCTTTACGTCGCGGCGTTAGTCGCCTTTCTCGCGTTTTTCACGGGATCGACGCAAGCGCGGCAATTTCCAGGGAACGACAACGATCGTCCAGTCAATACGATCGAGTCGGTCCGACGCGCTATCAACGATATGATCGTCCAATTTGGCGACGACTACGCGGACGGCGCAGCGTACCTTGAAGAACTTGACGCGCTTGAAAAAGAAGAACCGAAAGACAACGCGTGGCAAGCGAAATTCGCGGAATTTCGCCGTAAAGCGTTGCTTGCTTTACCCGAATTAGACGATTTAGAACTTCTTGTCGTTCGAACGAATCGTTTGCCTGCGGTAGGCGACGACTTCATGACAATCGACAAGGTCTCCAAAAGCGGTTGGGACGTCGAGCTTGGTATTCTTTCCGATCTCCGCGCCGACGAACCGACGTTCACCCCGATCTATAAGCCGGAAAACGGTCGTCCGATTCTCGAACCGGAACTGAATTGGGACGGCGAGCGTCTCATGTTCACGAGCGTTTCGGAAGACAACAAGCGCTGGGCAATTTTTGAGATCAACGTCGACGGCTCCGGTTTAAAGACACTCTCGCCGACCGATCAACCCGACGTCGACTTCTTTGACTCCTGCTATACCCCTGAAGGTAAAGTTGTCGCGTGCTCGAACGCCGGCAAGCAAGGTCTTCCGTGTATCAACGGTTCCGACCCAATGGCCAATATTTACCTGATTGATCCAGAAACGAAAAAAGTCCGCCAACTCACGTTTGAACAAGACTCCGACTGGCATCCGACTCCGTTGAAAAACGGGCGCATCATGTATCTTCGTTGGGAATATTCGGACATTATGCATTATTACAGCCGTATTTTGTTCCATATGAATCCCGACGGGACAAACCAGGCGGAACTCTACGGCTCCGGTTCTTTCTTCCCGACAGCGTTTAAACACGCTCGCGAATTTCCCGATTCCTCCAAGATCGTCGGAGTCGGCTCCGGTCACCATGGACGCGGCGACGTTGGACGTCTTCTCATTATCGATCCGACCATCGCTCGTAAATATCCTTTCCGCTTCCATCCAACTGGACTTGAATGGGGACCCGAAAACACTCAGTACGACTGCCATCCGGAAGTTTTCCCCGCCGAGAAAACTGGTTTCGTAGCCGAGATTCCCGGTTACGGGCGCGACGTAGTCGGCAACGTTCTCGACATGCAGTCGACCGGCTTGAAGTACAAATTCGTCTTCCCTTATCCGGTTTGTGAAAACTACATTCTCGTCAACTGTGAAATCGACGACGATCCCGGCACTTACGGTCTTTATTTGGTCGACACGTTCGACAATATGACGCCGATTACGCGCATTAAGGGTCAAGGCGACTTCTTCCCCACCCCGCTCGTCGAACGCGATCTTCCTCCGATTCTTCCCAACCGCGTTGAAGAGGGCAATAAGGAAGCCACGGTATTCATAACCGACGTATATAACGGTTTCGGAACGGAAAACGTGCCGCAAGGCGAAATCGTCGGCTTAAAGATTTTCGCGTATCACTTCGCGTATTTACATACCGGCGGTCACGAATCAGTCGGAGTTCAAAGCAGCTGGGATATCAAACGACTCCTCGGGTACGTTCCAGTAGAAGAAGACGGCTCCGCATTTTTCAAGATTCCCGCCAACACGCCCGTCGCGCTTCTTCCAGTCGACAAGAATGGGGCCAGCGTCCAACTTTTCCGTAGTTGGTTCGTTGGAATGCCGGGCGAAAACGTAAGTTGCAACGGTTGTCACGAATCTCAACTTGACGCGACTCAATCGGTACTGAAGATGGCGTCTCGCCGCGAGCCCAGCGAAATTCAAGATTACCTTGGTCCTCCTCGTTCAATCACGTTTGAATTGGATCTGTATCATCGCGTCGTTAAGAAGTACTGTATCGGTTGCCACGACGGTTCCGAACCAGATATTCCTTCTTTTGCCGACGCTGAATCCGCGTACAAGAACATTCATCCTTTTGTTCGTCGTCCCGGTCCAGAAACCGATATGGACGTTCTTCCTCCATATGAATATCACGCTTCCACAAGCGAACTTATTCAAATGCTCGAGAAA
>CAYUUL010000005.1:58315-64109 GCA_964447865.1 uncultured Planctomycetaceae bacterium
CACTATAACGTAAAACTCGACGACGAAGCAAATCGTCTTCTCGTCAACTGGATAGATTTCAACGCGCCGTGGCGCGGCAAATGGGGCAACGAGCCGGAAGCTAAGCGCCGACTTGAACTGTCCAATCTTTACGCGGAAGACGCCGCGGTCGACGTAGAAAACGAATATGACCGTCTCCTTATGGAAATGCGCGAAAAACCGGCTCCGGAATTCGTCAAACCCGAACAGGAAGAGAGACCGACCGACAATCTGAGCGACGCATGGGCGTTCGACGAAGCGACCGCCAAGTCGATGCAAGAGCAAGCGGAGTCCAACGGCGCGACCACGAAGACAGTCCAACTAGCCGACGGAGTTGAAATTGAATTCGTTCGCATCCCGGCGGGTAAATTCGTTATGGGGAATCTCAACGGCGCGCGCGACGAATATCCTCGCGCCGAAGTTGAAATAACTAAGCCGTTCTGGATGAGTAAGACGGAGATCACCAACGCGCAATTCAATGCGTTTGATCCTGAACACGATACTCGCTACATTGAAGAACACGGCAAAGACCATATCGTCCCCGGTTATATCGCGAATCATCCGAACCAGCCGGTAGCGCGCGTCAGTTGGAACGAGGCCCAACGCTTTGTGCAATGGCTTAACGAGGAAAAGGGCGTAAAAGCCGCTTTGCCAACCGAAGCGCAATGGGAATGGGCCGCTAGAGCCGGTAGCCCCGAACAGTTCTACTACGGAACCTGGGACGTCGATTTCTCTAAATACGCCAACCTTGCCGACGCGGATCGCCGTCGTCTCTACACCACCTGGGAAAATGGAGCGACAATTCACGTTCGTCACAACTACCCCGAAGACAGCGTCTTCCCGCTTCGCGACGACCGATTCAAGGATCACTGGTTCATTGTCGACTACGTGGCGCAGAATCTTCCGAACGCCTGGGGACTCTACGACATGATCGGCAACGTCGCCGAATGGACGCGTTCCGATTATAAAGCGTACCCGTATAACGACGGCGACGGTCGCAACGGCCTTGACGTGAAAGCTCGTAAAGTAGCGCGCGGGGCGTCTTGGGCCGATCGTCCCAAGATCGCGGGTAGCGCGTTCCGCCAAGCGTATTTGCCGTGGCAAAAGGTACATAACGTTGGAATCCGTCTCATCATCGAAGACTGAGAAACTTTGAAGACAGTCGTTATTAAAGAACGACAATAGACGTCGCCCAGCTCGAGTTCTTTCCGGCTCAGGTTGGGCGTTTTTTATTGTTTGAACGTAAGAAGCTATTCTGCCAACACAGCTTAGTAATTCTAAGTCAATCGGCGTTTACAACTTGTCATTGATTCTAAAAGAAATTATAATCCTGCAGTAAAAGCGCCTGTCTTTATTTTAAAGCGGCAACGGCCGATAGAACCGATTATTTTGGCCGTTAAAAGCGGTCGACGGAGTAGCTCGATCGTAAGCGCGGTTATGAGCTTTTCGCAAGCTCTTTCAAGGTAGGAACAGAAAATGACCATTCAAATTAACCTCAACGGCATTCGTCGCGAGGTCACCCCAGCCGAGTTATTTCAATACGCGCAACGCGGAGTTATAGGCCCTAAAACGCAGCTTTGGCTCGACGGTAAAGAGACGACGTGCGACAATGTGCAAGGCATTCGTTTTGGCGGTTCCAATAATCAGTCGACCAACGTTCCGTCGTCAAACAACGCGTCCCCATCCGTTCGTAACGGAGAAATCGTCCAAACGCCGTTTCTAAGTTATTCTATTGGCGGAGGAAGTACGCCATTCGTTATTTGCTACCTCGACGCCGGTCGTTCAATTTATAGTTCCAACGGCGGGCGCGTATGGATGAAGGGCGCAATCGAAACGCAAACTAACGCGCAGGGGGGATTCTTAAAGAGTCTTGGTCGTTGGGCAAGCGGCGAATCGTTATTTATGAGCGTCTACAACGCGAAGGGCCCTTCTGAGATTGCGTTTGCGACAAAAATGCCCGGTCACATTGTCGCAAAGACGCTTAGCGCGGGCGAATCTCTCATCTGTCAACGCGGCGCGTTCCTCGCGGCAACCCAAGGCGTATCGCTCGACGTTTTCTTCCAGAAAAAACTTGGCGCGGGGTTCTTCGGCGGCGAAGGCTTCATTATGCAACGTTTAACGGGACCAGGAGTCGTATTTCTGGAACTAGACGGCGCGCCATACGAATACAATCTTAAACCTGGCGAACAAGTAACTTGCGACACTGGAGCTCTTGCCTGGATGGACTCGACCTGTTCGATAGACGTCGTCACCGTCGCCGGCTTGAAAAATATTGTCTTTGGTGGCGAAGGTCTTTTTGATACCGTTATAACTGGCCCCGGCAAAGTTACATTCCAATCGATGAGCGTATCGCAAATGGCGGGGGTTTTGGCCCCGTTCCTGGCAAGACTCATATCCCGATCCTAACGTCGCGTCTTTACTTGCAAAAGGATAAACAATGAAGAACTTAACAGTAGTTATTACGTTACTTGCGTCGATATTTGCAATAACCGGCGCGTTCGCGCAAGAATCCGATTCAACGTTCCAACTTCCCAGGTTCAAAAAAGACTCTGTTTCCATCTGGCTCAGTCCGTCTAACCAAATCAACAACATTGGTTTTGGCAGTTTCGGTACGGAAAAAGACCGAATGAACGCGGTCGCGGACGTTGTCGAACCGATTCTTAAAAAGCAGGGGGTTAAAGTCTATCGCAACGATCCTCAAGAGACGATTCGCGATTATACGCGCCGAGCAAACGAATTAAAGGTCGATCTGTACTTTGCGATCCATTCCAACGCGTTTAACGGCAAAGTCCGCGGCAACGAAGTCTGGCATCATCGCCGCGGCGGCGAAGGGGAACAATTCGCCAAGGGCTTAAACAAGGCGATAATGAGCATTTACGACGGACCCAATCGAGGAACAAAAGAAGGTTACAACTGTTACAATGGTAAACCTATGTGGGAAACCAGCGATTCCAACATGCCCGCTTGTTTAATTGAAATCGCGTTCCACGACAATGAAGAAGACGCAAAATGGATTATCGACAATACCCGGCAAATTGGCGAAGTTCTCGCAAGAGCCGTCCTTGAACATCTTGCGGAATATCATCCCGACGCGCTCCTAAAATGATCGATAAACAAACGTCTCTGTAAACATGAAATCGGAACCATTTTTTAAGGTTTCGTTTTCATGTTATTCTACAAAGGAAACAATCATGAAAAAAACGGTAGCGTTTTTTATCGCGGCGTTCTTAATTACCTCGGTTCTATCTTTGGCACAAGACGCGCCCAAATCGCCGTTACCCAAATTCAAGCAAGACTCCGTTTCTATTTGGCTTAGTCCGTCCAACCAAATCCACAACATAGGTTTTGGCGAATACGGAACGGAAAAAGAGCGTATGAATGAAGTCGCGGACGTCGTCGAACCGATTCTCCAAAAGCATGGAGTCAAAGTCTATCGCAATAACCCTAACGAGACAATTCGCGATTACACGCGTCGCGCCAACGAGTTAAATGTCGATCTATATTTTGCGATTCATTCTAACGCGTTTAACGGCAAGGCGAGCGGATCTATGGCGTATTGTCACAAGTTTGGAGGCGAAGGCGAACAATACGCGAAACGCCTCCACGAAGCGATTATGAAAATTTACCCCGGTAAAGATCGCGGAATCCAGGAATCTTACGCTCGTTACAACGGTAAACCTATGTGGGAACCAAGCGCGTCCAATATGCCCGCGTGTCTTATTGAAATCGCGTTTCATGACAACGAGACAGATTCCAAGTGGATACTAGACAATATACAGGCAATCGGCGAAGTTTTAGCGCAAGCTACACTTGAGCACCTTGCCGCATATCATCCGGACGCCGTTGAAAAATAATCAATAGAGTTATTTATTCGTATTTCATTCAGATAATAGTCAAGTTGAACGTCAATCATAAAGGAATAAACATGAAGAAATTAGAGTTCTTTTCTTTTTTTCTCGCGACAATAGCGATTGCCGTAACCTCGTTAGCGCAAGACACTAAAGAAGAAACGCTTCCCTACTTCAATCAGGACTCAGTCTCCATCTGGCTCAGTCCTTCAAACCAGTACCGCAACATTGGTTATGGCGAATACGGAACGGAAAAA
The DNA here is from genome assembly GCA_964447865.1 of uncultured Planctomycetaceae bacterium. Taxonomy (GTDB): domain Bacteria; phylum Planctomycetota; class Planctomycetia; order Pirellulales; family Thermoguttaceae; genus RUG369. The sequence goes on from CAYUUL010000005.1 coordinate 62,439, forward strand.
GAACGAATGAACGCGGTCGCCGACGTAGTCGAACCGATCCTCAAAGAACATGGCGTCAAAGTCTATCGCAACGACCCGAAAGAGGATATCGAAGATTATACGCGCCGCGCCAACGAGTTAAACGTCGACCTTTACTTTGCGATTCACTCGAACGGCTTCAACGGTAAAGCGTCAGGCACAGTCGCTTTCTGTTATAAGTTCAAGGACTCCGAAGGTAAAGAAACAGAAGGCGCGCGATTTAGCAAACGCGTAAACGACGCGATTATGGAGATCTACCCGGGTCTCAATCGCGGCGTTCAAGAGTCTTATAAATTCTATAACGGTAGACCTATGTGGGAACCCAGCGCGTCCAACATGCCCGCGTGTTTAGTAGAAATCGCGTTTCACGACAATAAAGAGGATTCCGAATGGATACTCGCTAATATTCGTCCTATCGGTGAAAAACTCGCTAAAGCAGTTCTGATTCATCTTGCCGCCGAACATCCGGACGCAGTTAAAAAATAATAAGGCAATCGGTTCAAACGACCGTTTTTTCCACACGAGAAAGACCATGAAAAAAGCGTACTTAACAGCAGGAATTCCCAGTATTAATATGACGCTCTACTGGAAAATGCGTTTTCTAGTAGGCGACCCGGCGGCGGTACTTGAGTTTGACGAGGATCTTGATTTTCCAGAAGCGCGTCCAACAGAAAACCCCGACGTTGTAAAAGTTTCCGGCAAAACAAGACTCCTTATTTTGCGCGACATTGAAAACGAACGCGCGCGGCAAAAAGCCCTGGCCGACCTTGTCGCATGTCCGGCAGATTTTCCGATAGACGGCGGTCTCTCCGGCGATCGAGAAATAGCGACGGCCCAAAGCGTCGCGGAGGCATTTAAACGCGCAGGGGTCACCCATGTCGTCTCCGACCGTTCGCTTCCTCTTATTTACGTTCACGAACTCGAAATAGCGGGTATTAAATGTGAATGCGACGTTAATCGCGGCGTATTTGAACGACGTTCGAAGGACAAGACGGAACTTGCGCATATTCATGAAGCCCAACTGGCAACCGAAGAAGCCATTCGTCAAGCTTGCAAGCGAATAGCGACCGCCACCCCGGACTCCGAAGGACGTTTAATCGCAAGCGACGGAGTTTTACTCACCTCCGAAAACGTTCGCGCCTTCATTGATCAGACGTTATTAAACGCAGGTTATACAAACGTCCCCTCAATTGTCGCCGGTAAGAAAGACGGAGGCGACTGTCACAATTACGGGTCAGGTCCGCTTTACACCGGCGAACCTATCATTATCGACGTTTTTCCGATGAACAATACGACGCTCTACAACGGGGACTGTACGCGCACCGTGATAAACGGCGAGATTCAGCCGATTTACAAGAAGATGCTTGAAGCAATTCGGGCGGCGAAAGCGGCGGCGACCGCGACAATCAAAGCGGGCGTTACAGGCGAAGAAGTTCACCGAGCGACAATTAAGGCGTTGGAAGAACACGGATTTGGTTATGCCGCGCCCGGCGATCCTGAAGCGGAAACTGAAATTCGTCTTACGCACGGCACCGGACACGGACTTGGATTATCGATTCACGAACCGCCGCTCGAAGATTTTAAAGGTCCGGAACTTGTCGTTGGCGACGTCGTTTCAGTCGAACCAGGTCTATACAGTAAAAAATACGGCGG